>JADFYE010000009.1 GCA_015233195.1 Candidatus Omnitrophota bacterium | reverse complement strand
AACACGTATTGTAATATGGAAACCCGTCAGTTTATCGCAGTTAAGCCGATAAATGCAGGTGAGCTTATTACTATGGATTATCTTCAGACAGAAGACGTGCTTTTTAGACCGTTTAACTGTTCCTGCGGCGCTCCTAATTGTCGAGGATATGTATCTAGTCGGGAAGAAGCTTTAGCTCCGGCTTTTGCAAGATAAGAAAACAGGTAGAGGATTATTTAACCGGCTCCGCAGATGACGCATCTGCGGAGCCGGTTTTTAATTAGGAAGAATTATTTATTGACAATCGTTTCGTCATATGGCATATTATTTGACGGGAGGTGCGGCAATGAATAAATACATAGAACGGCAATTAAATTTAGATAATATCTTATCAAAAAAATCTCTTTTTCTTTTAGGTCCTCGTCAAACTGGAAAAAGTTCGTTAATAAAACACACCTTAAAGAACGCTATTGTTTATGATTTATTAGACAGCTCGGTGTTTCTTGAATTAAGTCAAAATCCTGATCGTTTGTCACAACAAATTATCTCAAATAAAAAAGTTGTTGTGATTGATGAAATTCAGCGTTTGCCGGTATTATTAAATGAAGTTCCTCGGTTAATAGAAGAGAAAGGCGCGAAATTTTTGTTAACCGGATCCAGCGCGCGTAAATTAAGACGCGGAGGAGTTAATCTTTTAGGAGGTCGGGCGCGCACAAAGCATTTTTTCCCATTTACATTTTATGAACTTAAAGAACAGTTTGATCTAACCCGGGCTTTATTTTCCGGATTAATTCCATCTATTTATTTTTCTGATGATGTTGACGCTGATTTAGCCGCGTATAACGGAAGTTATTTACAACAGGAAATAATTGCGGAAAGTGCCACACGAAATATACAGGCTTTCAGCCGGTTTTTGAAGATAGCAGCTTTATGTAACGCAAAAATTGTAAATTTTACGAATGTTGCCAGTGATGCGCAAGTCCCAAGAACAACCATTTATGAATATTTTGATATATTAAAAGATACTTTGATAATGCGCGAACTGCCTTCTTTTCGTAAAGGTAATAAACGTAAACCGATCTGCTCATCAAAATATTATTTTTTTGATGTAGGTGTAATAAGACAATTGCAAGGGCGCTCAAATTTTTCGCACGGAACGCCTGAGTTTGGAGAAATTTTCGAAACTTTTATAATAAATGAACTTTTCGCGTGCAGTGAATATAAGAAAAATTTATCGCTTGAATTCTGGAGATCTACCAGCGGGTTTGAAGTTGATTTGATAATTAATGAAGAAACTGCGGTTGAGATCAAAGGAAAAACTAATATTTCAGCTTCAGATCTTAAATCATTAAAAGCTTTGGCAGAAGAATACAAATTAAGACGATTAGTTTGTGTGTCTTTAGAAAAACGTCCGCGGAAAATAGGAAATATTGAAATTTTACCGTATAAGGATTTTTTAATGGACTGTTGGAAATAACTGAGTAACCGCTTTCTCAAAACCCCTTGTCACCTCTTGTTTTAGCCAATTTTACTGTATATATTTAAAGTGTAGTTGGACTATAACAGGAGGGGGCAAATGTTTACGAAATTTTATCATAGTTGTTTTATCCGCATTTGTGCTTTTATCACAGTATTTACTTTTCTATTTTCTTCTATAAATATTTGCAGCGCTTCAGCGCAGGTTTCTGTGTTGATGCCGCAAGCTGGGACGATGGTCAATCTAAGTCCAGTGTATCAGCCGGCAGTTATCAAAGGGCTTAAGATCGACCCTAAAAACCCGTTTCAAATGAGTTTTTATATTGACCGCGGTCAGGATCAGATGGCTGCAGATACCAGTAAAGCAGAATACCAGAAATTAATTAAATATTTTTTGGCGTCTTTGACTGTTCCTGAAAAAAATCAGTGGGTTAACCTTTCACCTTATGAAGGCAACCGTATAATCGCGAATGATTTTGGTCAGACTGAAATGGGTCGCGACCTTTTGACCCAGGATTATTTATTAAAACAGATTACAGCGTCTTTAATGTATCCTGAAAAAGAAATGGGACAAAAATTTTGGGATGCGGTTTATAAAAAAGCTTCGGAAAAATATAATACTCAAGATATACCAGTTAATACTTTTAATAAAGTTTGGATCATTCCGGATAAAGCCGTTGTTTTTGAAAAAGATAATATGGTATGGGTGGTGGAAAGCCATTTGAAAGTAATGTTAGAGGAAGATTACTTCGCGATGGAGAAGAATAAAGGAAATAATCAATTTAATATTGCAAGTGATAAGTCTGACGCTCAAAAATCCAGTAAACTCTCGTCTGAAGTAGTTCGGGAGGTTATTTTACCGGCTATAGAAAAAGAAGTTAATGAGGGGAAGAATTTCGCGTTATTACGTCAAATCTTTCAATCAATGATTTTGGCTACTTGGTATAAAGTCGCGCTTAAACAAAGCATTCTTACTCAGGTCTATGCTGATAAATCTAAAGTTAAAGGTGTGAATTTAGACGAGAAAGGCGCAATCGATAAAGTTTATAACCAATATGTAGAAGCTTTTAAAAAAGGCGTTTATGACTATGTTAAAGAGGAATACGACCCATTGTCGCAGCAAATGATACCTCGTAAATATTTCTCGGGTGGGTTTACAAAATTTGACCCGTCGATGCTCGTGCGAAAAAAAGTGTTGTCACCTGAAGATCAACAAAAGGCTTTGGGGCGATATACAGGCGGGGGGATGGAGCCTTCAGACATGCTAGTCGAGATAGATTCTGATTTGGTAAGGGTTGTCCCGACCGGAGTCGGAGCAACTACTACTGGTAAAGAAAATCACACTGTTAATAGGGATGCAGTAATCGCTAAGTTAAAAGATATGTATAAGTTTTATGGTAGTGTTGAATTGGATTCTATTATCGAAAGTGCAGTACCAAGTGATTTTCAGGCATTATTTACATTAAATGAAGAGGCAAATTTGGTTGTTCCTAAAATTGAAAACAATCCAGATGCAATTGCAATAATGCGTCAGGCACAACAACAATTTGAAGTCACTAAGCTTTTTTATGGTAAAAATTTAGGAGATGTTGAATTTAGCTATGCAAATTTAGAAGCGATAATAAAGCAAGTGATTCCATATTTTCCAGAGGCTGCAAGTTTTTTGGTTGGTGATAATGCTTTGTTGGTTGAGCGTTTGCTTAAGGATCATGAAACTAAAGAAATTTTTATTGGTTTGTTGGAAGATATTGTTAAACGGATAAGGGAGAATAATAAACTAGGTTCGTTAGCAATGGCAGGATTAAATTTAAATGTTTCGAATTCGGTAATTATTGCTATTAATGACACTATTGGTGATTTATTTGCACCAGAAAATAAAACAGGAGTCATCACAAATGGGGATATAACATTATCAAAAGGTGATTTTGTAAAAGATAAAATTATAAGCAGGGAAGTTCGTGAAAATATAATTACTTTTATTAGTGAAAAGGTTGAAGCTCAAGTTCAAAATAAAACACAAACTTTTGATTCGGCAAGAACTATACGAAAGATTTCTCGAACGTTAGCTGATAAATATTTAGGTAAGGCTGGTGCTATTGCCGTAGCAGCAGCATTTTGTTTTGTTGTATATGTCGGCTCAGAGTTAATTAATAAAGTACGGGCAGGAGACATTTATGATGGTTTACCTGCTGAAGTTCAACAAGTTATTCAAGATGAAGCTAAAGCTGAAAATGTGGATACCAAAACGGTTATTACAAAGTTTGTTCTTCCAGATGCTATATTTGGAAATGTTTTTACTTTAAAAACAGATAAGCTTACTCAAGAAGAAAGTTATAAAGCAAGAAACGTATTAGAAAGACATAATTTTAGTATTATTGATCAAACAATAGATGCATCTGGTAAACCAAACGGTTTGGTTATTGATAACACTAATGGTCGTAGTGGCAAGCCTGACGGTGCTATGCTGACAAACGTAACACGTGAAAATGTAATAGATGTTAGAAATAGGTTAATAGTTGAGTTTACTGGAAGTAAGGGACCTGGTTTTGCTCTTGATATACCATCTGCATTTCCTGATTTAAAAGAGTATGAGATAGGTCGTTACGTTCAAAAATTATCTAAATTAACTGAAGATGAATTACAAGCAATAGCAGATTTAACTCGCTCTTATAATCCAGATTTTAGAGATGCCGCAGCTTATAGAGATTTAGAGATCAGACTGCAATTATTAATAAAAATTGGTTATGCGAAGAAAAAATCCGGATCTGAAATAGCTCTGCAATATTTTCTTTTACAGGCGATGTATAATACAAAAGAAGGTGAACGCTTGGATGTTAACAGTACTTTTATTGATAACGCAAATAAAAAAGGTATAGGTATAACAAGAGAATCTGCTAAGGCGTTTTATGAAAAATTAGTAGCTGCAAAGATTTTGCAATCCGCACATAGAGACGAAGGTAAACGACTTGCTTGGAGAGTGTTAAAAACTTACCCAATTCGATATCACCAAATTTATGCGTGGGATGATGTTAATGATGCTAAGGATTTGGAAATGATAAAAGAACGGTTAATGATATTTGTTGGTTTAGCTGATATAAATGAAATTATTAGTTTTCAAGATACGTATTATGCAGTATTTGGTGAGTCATTACAATATCCAAGACAAGTTGTAATTGAAACAGAAAAGCAAGAAAGAAAGCTAATTGATATGAGAGATTATTTTCATATGCTTTTGAAAGGATTGGTAAGAGAAATACTTTTGGAGTTAGATGATAATACCTGGATAAAAACTTCTGACAAAGCTATGGTGGCTATACCAAAAAAGACAGTAGATTTGGCAGTAGATAAATTTTTAAGTCAAAAAGCTCAAGAACAAGCTATAGATAAATCTATTGAAGTTTCATTTGATATAAGTGATGTGCTTAAGTTTTTGGCAACTGAAGGTATACATACACAATCTGCTACAGTTAATGATGAAGATTTAGATCAATATATAGTTTCTGAATTAAATAAAGCAACAATTTTAAAAAATTTTGGTTTTAATAATCGGGCCTGGATATTTCGCCCTAAAATACTGGATAGTTCTAGGGCTTTGCAGTCTAATAACCCTAAGCCTGATCAAGCCCAACTTAGAAACGGTGGTATCGACTTGGATTCTGCTATGATGAATATGCAGATCAGACGGGATGGGAATGGGGTGCCATTGCCATTTAGTCAGGAAGAGTTAAAACGATTTGAAAATTTAGAAGGGTTAAACGCAGTAATCATTCATATTGAATCAGTTTCGCCAGCGTCTTTACCGATATTTTCAGGGCTTAATACTGCGAAATCTGCAACAGCGACTTAAGTTTTTATGACCCCCGCCCTTACCCTCCCCACAAGGGGGAGGGAAAACAGATGGTACTTTTTTCATCTCCTCATTGACGCATAAATCAAATTAGTGTATTCTACTCACGTTTCTATTTTTTAATAACCCCTCACCCTAACCCTCTCCCCAGAGGCTGGAGAGGGGATAAAAAGAAAATTATTTATTGAAAAAGTTTTATCATTTTTAGTTCCCTCTACCCTCTGGGGAGAGGGTTAGGGTGAGGGGTAAATAAAAAGGAGTTTTTGTGGGATACGATCTTAGTGCTTTAAAACAAAAAGCTTTGCTGATCCGTAAAGAGATATTGGAACTTACTCATGACGCTGGATGCGGGCATCCGGGCGGTTCTTTATCTGCAGTTGAATTGTTAGTGGCTTTATACGATTGCAAACTTCGTCACGACCCGAAAAATCCTTCTTGGTCTGATCGGGATATGGTTATTATTTCTAAAGGTCATGTAACTCCGGTGGTTTATTCTGTATTGGCTAATGCCGGATATTTTTCAAAAGACGAATATAAGTTATACCGTAAATTAGGCGGGATTTTACAAGGTCATGTAACAAAAAAAACTCCGGGTGTTGAATTTAATACCGGATCTTTGGGGCATGGTTTATCTGCTGCAAATGGGCTCGCGCTAGGCGGTCGTTTATTAAAAAAAGACCAGAAATTTTATTGTTTGATGGGCGACGGCGAAATACAAGAAGGTTCGGTTTGGGAGGCTGCGATGAGCGGAGCTCAGTTTAAATTGGATAATGTCTGCGCTATTGTGGATTATAATAAAGTTCAAGAAAATGGTTTGACTAACGAAATCAAAAATCTTGAGCCGTTAAAAGCTAAATGGGAAAGTTTTGGATGGTATGCGGTCGAGATCAATGGGCATAATTTTGATGAGGTTATAAAAGCTTATAGTGATTTTGGAAAAGTTAATAAAGGTAAACCGTATGTGATAATTGCCAATACTATTAAAGGTAAAGGCGTGTCATTTATGGAATTGAATAAAAGTTGGCATGGTAAAGCGCCTAATGATGAACAGTTAGCGGCAGCGATGAAGGAGTTAAATTAATGGAACAGAAAATGAAGCCTGCAGCTACACGCGACGGATTTGGTGAAGAGGTGGTTCGTCTTGGAAAAGTTAATGATAAAATTGTTATGGTATCAGCTGACTTAGAAGATGCTACCCGCGCGGAATATTTTAAAAAAGAATTTCCTGACAGATTTTTTACAGTTGGTATTGCTGAACAGGATATGGTCGGCACTGCGGCTGGTCTGGCTATGCAGGGATTTACGGTTTTTGTAAATTCATTCGCGGTTTTTATGACCAATAGGGCTTATGATATGCTGCGTATGGATGTTTGTTATAACAATACCAATGTAAAAGTTATTTGCACTCATGCTGGAGTTACTGTAGGCGAGGATGGCGCGTCTGCTCAATGTCTCGAGGATATGGCGCTTATGCGGGTACTGCCGAATATGAGGGTGATATGTCCTATGGATACTATTGAAGCAGCTAAAGCTACTAAGGCGATTGCTGATCAAAAAGGTCCGTTTTATATGCGCTTAAGCCGTAATGCTATTCCGGTTTTAACCGACGATAAAACTCCATTTGAAATCGGTAAAGCGATAGTAATGCGTGAAGGAAAAGATGTTACTTTGATAGGCTGTGGTCTTATGGTCTATGAATCTTTGCAAGCTGCGGAGATTTTGTCTAAAGAAGGTATTCAAGCCAGAGTTATTAATATGCACACGATAAAACCAATTGATAAAGATATGATAATTAAATGTGCGAAAGAAACTGGCGCGATTGTTACGTCTGAAGAACATCAAACTGCAGGCGGTTTAGGTAGTGCTGTTGCTGAAATTGTTGTCCAGAATTCACCGGTGCCAATGGAAATGGTAGCAGTTAAAGATGTGTTTGGCGAGTCAGGTTCTCCTGAACAATTACTGGTAAAATTTGGTTTAAAAGGCGCGAATATCGCCGAAGCAGCAAAAAAAGTTTTAAAAAGGAAATAGTTTTAAAAAATTATGCCTATTGACCGCGAATTATTTATTTTTGACACCACTCACAAGCTTACCAATCATCTGCTTAAATATTTACTTAATATAGCTGAGAACGCTATTAAGGCTCGGGGACGTTTTATTGTAGCTTTAGCCGGAGGGAAAACCCCAATTGAGTTTTATGCCAAACTTGCGGGTTTTGAAGATTTGGAGTTTTGGAGCAATGTGCATATTTTTCAGACGGATGAACGGTTTGTGCCAGTTGACAGTGCGGAAAGTAATTACCGGATGATGAAAGAGAGTTTATTGGATTTTGTGCCAATACCTTTAGTGAATGTTCATCCTTTTATGACTGAAGCAAAGGATGTCCAGGAAGCAACTCGGGTATCACAAAAAGATATGCGTGAATTTTTTATAGATCTTGAATGCGAACCATATTTTGATTTGGTTATATTAGGGATAGGCGAAGACGGACATACCGCTTCATTATTTCCGACGTGTTTACCACAGAATAATAAAGAATTAGTCGCTGTTATTGATAATTCAGCAATAAGGAATCAAAGGATAACTTTGACTTTTGAAGCTATAAATAAAGCAAAAAATATTTTATTTTTAGTTACTGGCGAGGATAAGGCAAATATAATGCGGCTTATTTTAGAACAGAATGTGGACGTTCCGGCTAATCGGGTTTTGGTGGGTAAAGGGAAGGCAGTATATTTTTTGGATAAGGATGCTGCGCGGCGTCTAGCTACGCCTAAGAATTTTGAACATGACGGCGATGCTGTTAAAGTAATTATATAAGGATAATATTATGCGGCAAAAGGATACTTTGATTTTTATTTTGTTAGGCGTGGGGCTGTTTATTATGAGCGCGCTGGGTTTATATTTATTTTTAGGGCAAAGTAATGAACCAGCGCCTGAAGGTTACAAAATATATAAGAATGTGTTTGACCATTATAAAATGATTTATCCTGAAGATTGGAAAGTTTACAATCCTGGATCGCCGATTTCTATACAGTTTTTGTCTCCGGATATTGATCTAAGCATAAAAGGTTTTCCCAGAGATGCGGCTGTGACCATTGTTATAGATGACCTTTCAAAAGCGCCGAAACAATTAGATGAATATACTGATACGGCGATTAAACAAGTAAAAGTGGTATACCAATCTGCTGTGGAAGTCAGTGAAACAAAGCCTACAGAACTTTCTGGCTATCCTGCATATCAGTTTTCGTATGTGATTACTCTTCCAGAAAAAGGATCAACAAAAATTCAGAATGTCTGGACTATAGCCAATAACAAAGCATATCAATTCACTTACGCGGCGCCGGTTGAACAATTCGACCAAAATAAAGATATAATTGATCGCGTGATCGAGTCATTTAAAATTACGAAGTAGAGGATCTGATGGAGGATATTAATTCAACAGCAATCCCTTTATGTCAAGTATTCGGACGCTGTGGGGGATGTTGTTATCAGGATATCTCATATCTAGAGGAGCTGCGTTTAAAGCAAGAAAAAGTCATATCGCTAATGCGTGACGCTGCTATAGCAGAAAATGTTATTGACCCAATAATTGCCTCACCTAAAGATTATCATTATCGTAATAGTCTTAATTTAAAATTAAAAAAATTCAAGAGTACTGGCAATGTTGAAGTAGGTTTCACGCCTATAGAGGGTAAGGGCATAATTGAGATAACTCAATGCCCAATAGCTAAAGAAGTTGTTTCGCAATATATTCCTACTTTAAAACAACAAGCAATCAAAAAATTACCGGAAAAATATCGTGAGGCTAATTTAACGGTTTTGACTGGCGATGATGATCGGATATTCTGGGGTGGAATCGGAAAAGGTTCGACCAGCATGAAGGAAGAAAATTATTTATGGGTAGAGATAAATGGGGTACGGGTATTTTACGCTTTGGATACTTTTTTTCAGGCGAATATTTTGATACTGCCAAGTTTATTCAAAGTGTTACGAGCGTTTAAAGTGTGGGAGGAAAGACCAGTATTTTTTGACCTTTATGGAGGCGTCGGACTTTTTTCTTTGTGTGTTCATGATTTGGTTTGTAGTACGGTTTTAATTGAAGAGTGTGTAGCGTCAGTTAAGCTGGCGCGATATAATGCTTTATATCATCGTTTGCAAAATTGTGAAATTATTGAAGGGAGAGTTGAGAAACATTTATCAGCTTTGCTTGAAAAATATAAAGGGCAAACTAAAGTGGTAATGGTTGATCCTCCTCGGGGTGGCTTGAGTGTTGAATCGCGGCAGACTTTGGTAAATGCCGGATTTGATCATATATTTTATTTATCCTGTAATCCTGAGACTTTAGTTAGGGATCTTAAAGATTTAGGTTCACAGGGTTGGAAAGTTGATAAAGTTATTCTTTTTGATTTTTTTCCGAGGACCAAACATATAGAAACCCTGGTGTCTCTTCAAAAAGGAGAACGGTGATGGAAGGAATTTATTCTTTTTTTAATCAATTCAATTTGGTCCGTCAGCTGCCGGTATTTTCAACGCTTAATTGGATCGAACTGCATAAAATCGCTCGTAAATCATTTGTGGTCGAGTATCGTAAAGGTGATATTATCCGCCAGGAAGGTGATGCCGCGGACTTTTTTTATTGTGTGGTATCTGGACGTATCCGGGCTTATGCCATGTCAGACGATGGACGTAAAGAGAATATGGATTTTCTTCACCGGGGAATGTATTTTGGCATAATTTCTGCATTGACTGGTAAAACTCATTCAATGACTTTTGAAGCTATTAATGATTCAGTGATGCTGCAGATACCAAAAGATGATTTTCAGCAAATATTAAAAGCAGTTCCGATATTAGGGGTTGAGTTTTCTGCTGCTTTATCTCGACGTATGCGCAGACGGGTTAAAGGTCATGTCGCGTCTTTTGAAAGCAGGATAGTTTCAGTGTATAGTCCAGTCAGAAAAACTGGAAGTTCTACTTACGCGCGGGCGCTGGCTGAACATATTCAACGTGAGACTAATAAAAACGTTATATATGTGAATATTGATTCTTTGGGTAATTTGAACCGCGTGGTCTCGGTTGACCGGGTTGATTTTCGAAAAGTAGGGGATGATTATTCTAAAGTCTCGCAATTGATCCGTAAAAATGATAAAGGTTTGCATGTTTTAAATTTGTTTTTTACGACGGACGATCAAACTTCTTTGCGCAAACAGATCGCGCCTTTTGTAAGTAATTTGGCGGATGATTATAATTACGTCATAGTGGACCTTCCCAGTGAAATGGACGATTTGGTGCTGGAAACATTGACTCAGTCAGATTTAGTACATTTGGTGAGCGTGGAACGAAAAGATGATTTGGATCATACCCATTCAGTTATTGATCGACTGGAAATTGTTTTAAAGGACAATTTTCGGGCGGATAAAATAAAAATTATAATCCGTACTGCTATTGACGATGAAATGACTTATAGTGAAATAACCAAGCGTTTGGATTTTGATGTATACGCAATGTTGCCGCATTTGGACGAGCAGGATAAAAAAGAAGCCGAGCAACCTGGGATCGAAGGTGAGTTAAGTCCAGCGTATCAAATGACTGTTCGACGTATAGCTAGGGATGTTAGCGGAGTTTTAGTCGGATTGGCTTTAGGCGGCGGTGCTGCATTAGGTTTATCCCATATTGGTATTCTTAAAGAGTTGGAAAAAGAGAACATACCGATTGATATGGTTTCAGGAAGCAGTATGGGTGCATTGATTGGAGCGTTTTGGGCGATTGGTTTAAAAGCTGAAGAAATCGAAAATATTGCCCGTCAGTTTGAGCATCGCTGGACGTTGGTCAAATTAATGGATCCGGTATTTCCCATATCCGGATTTATAGGCGGGGTTTTTATTAGACGCTGGCTGAAAAAGCATTTAGGTGACCGCACATTTTATTCAACCCGTATACCATTAAAAATAATCGCGTATGATCTGATGCATCGTCAGGACATTGTTATTAAGTCTGGTTTAATATTGGACGCGGTTTGTCAGAGTATTGCTATTCCAGGGGTGGTTAATCCGATCCGTAAAGGCGAACAGGTTATCATCGACGGGGGAGTTTTGAACCCGGTGCCTACGGATGTTTTGATATCTGAAGGTATAAAAAAAGTGATAGCAGTTAATGTTTTAAAATCTCCTAAACAAGTATGCAAGGGTTTTGACTCTACTTTGAATAAATTGGCTGAAGAACAAAAAGTATCATTTATAAAGTTTCCGTTAAAATTTATAGGAATACGGATCAGCCATTTTTTTAGAAAAATTTTTCATCCGACTATATCAGATATCATGGTGTTGACTTTACAGGCGAGTGAATATTTACTTGCAGAGCAAAGTATGAGGCAGGCGGATGTGGCTATACACCCGGATCTTGCGGATTTTGAGTGGTATGAAATTTTCAGGGTTAAACAGCTTATAGCTTGTGGTGAAGCAGCAGCTAAAGAGCACATGGGGAAAATAAAGCAACTGATTAGTGAGGATTAATTGGTTAGAGATATTAAATTAAAATATGTTGATTTTAAGAACTGGCCAGCAGAGGATTTTGTCGATGGTACTAATAGCGGTTTTGCGATTAATTCGCTTAAGACTGGAAAACCTTTGATCTTTAAACATGGCGCAGGTTCAAAGTTATATGATTTTGAAAAACAAAGTTATTTAGATTTGTTTTTATCAGACGGGGCTTTGATTTTGGGGCATGGACATCGCAATTTGGAAACTGCTACAAAAGTTGCAGTTGAACGCGGTTTAAATTTTGGTGGAATATCTAGAGATGAAGCTGGGTTAGCACGGTTTATTAAAGAGAAGATCCCGTCGGTTGAAAAAGTAGGTCTTTTTGGTTCAGAATTTGAAGCAATTCACCAGGCTGCGAATTTAGCCAAATTATCGACTGGTCGTAAAAAGATAATCACATTTGTCGGGTGTTATAGTTCACAATTTTTATCTGATCAGGATGTAATTTATGTGCCTTATGGAGATAGCCGGGCTTTCTTACGAATTTTATCTGAAAATAAAAAAGATATTGCGGGGATAATAATTGAACCTATACCTACTTATAGGGTAGATATTCGTATTGATGAAGAATTTTTAAATATTGTGTGTTTAACGAGTAAAGATATTGGGGCGTGTTTTATAGCAGATGAGATAACTTGTGGTTGGAGGGTTTTAGAGGGTAGTGTTTGTCAGGCTAAAAATATTGATTTTGATCTGATCTGTTTAGGGAGAGTAATAGGCGGTGGTTTTTCATTTGGCGCTGTTGCGGGGAAAAAAGAAGTTATGAATGGACTGATAAACAGCAGATTGAAAGTTTTGCCTTTTAGTCCAGTGGTGGCACGAACTGCTCTGGCAACGTTACGTTTGTTGGATAAACGTTTTTATCAGACTTTGAATGAAAAGGTTATGTATTTGAAAACTGAGTTGGAAAAAAATCAGTCAGACTTTAGGGCCTATTGCCAAGGCAGCATGTTAGGCTTTATACTTAATAACTCTTTGTATGATAAAGATTCATATTATAATTTGTGGCAGAAATTATTAAAGGCAGGAATATTATTTCAGCCTGATTTTAGACGACCGTTTTATATTTCTAGCCTACACACAAAGAACGATCTTAAGAGAATCGTAGAAATGTTTAAAAAATAGGAGAAAGCTCGTGGATATACAAATTAATTTTAATGAACGTCCTTGGGGCAATTATATAAAATTTCTGCAGGAAGAAGGAGTATGGGTTAAGCGGGTTGAGGTAAACCCTGGATGCCGTTTGAGTTTGCAAAAACATTTTAAGCGTTCTGAAAAATGGAATATTGTAACTGGTACAGGAATAATTACGCTGGATAGCGTAGAAAAAAATATAAAAGGCGGAGATATAATTGATATTCCATTAGGAGCATTGCATCGTATAGCTAACACTGGTACTACTAAATTAGTTTTTATTGAAGTCGCTTGCGGTGATTATTTAGGCGAAGACGATATTGAACGTGTTGAAGATGATTATGCGAGGAAATAGTATGTAATATGTGGTAAAAGTTCGTAGGGGCGGGTTTGTAACCCGCCCGATAAAAGACAAAAAGGATTTTATGAAAAAAATATTTTGGTTAATTTTAGGGGTAATTGTTTTATCAAATTGCGTGATTGCCGAAGCATATCAGACTGTAAAAGTTTCAGGACGACAATTAGTAGTTGATTTCGACCAGGATGGCATAGACGAACCATATTTTATAAAAGGTGTCAGTTATATGCCTACACCTATTGGTAGATTTCCAAGTGATTGGGGCTATGCTAGCGGAGATCCTCGCCAGAATAATATTTTTGATGATGCGGCAATTTTAGACCGTGATTTTAATTTGTTATCTGATATGAATGCCAATACTATTCGTATTTGGTTTGGAAATCAGATGACTGTGACTGCTGCTGATGTTCAGGATCCGTTATCACCGTGGTATAACCAGTGGACTGCTATTGGTCGTAATCAGATGTATTTGACTCAAACTACATTTGATACTGCTGAATCGCACGGGTTAAAAGTTATCGCCGGATTTTATATGCCGACAGCAGATTATACTAATACCTCCATACGTTCCGGACTAATAAGTAAATTCACTGCTTATGTGAATGCTTTTAAACTTCACTCTGCGCTTTTGTTTTGGGCTATTGGAAATGAAAATAATTTGGCATTTGATACTAGTACTGAATCTGGACGGCAGCAAATTAGGGCGTACTATTCTTTAGTGAATGAAATGGCAGAAGCAGCACATTCTGCAGAAGGCACAAGTTTTCATCCAGTAGCAGTTGTTGACGGCGGGATAAATATGATTGGTGTTTCTGATTATGGAACTACTGATAGCCAAATGACGAGTTTGAATATTTGGGGTTCAAATTTATATCAGGGAATTTCGTTTGGTTCAACATTTACGTCGTATGCGGTTAAATCACAAAAACCTTTTTGGGTTTCCGAGTATGGCGCGGATGCGTGGCACACCTCAGATATTAATAATCCAGATAATGGGTATGAAGATCAGGCAACGCAGGCGGTATGGGCTGGACAATTATATGGAGAAATAGCAAATAATTCTGACAAAGTAATTGGTGGCACCATAATGGAATATTCAGATGAATGGTGGAAGCCTTACGAGTGGCAATGCGGAACAGATAGTGCAGTATGTAATAATACACAGAATCATTTTGGGTTTGGACCAGTTGGTAACGCTCCGGATCAATTTATGAACGAAGAGTGGTGGGGTTTAGTAAAAATTGCTAAAAATTCTGACCCTGCAGGCGCTGATTTTGTTACTCCTCGTCAAGTTTATAATACTTTGCTTGCAAAATACTTAAAGCCGGTATATTTAAATAATCTGCATTTAGCAGTTCCGGTATATGAAAATATAACACCGTATTTTTCAACTGCAGCAGCTTCAGCTCAAATGGTAATTAATTTTATCCGTTTAGGCGCTGGTCAATCATTAATTGATCAAACTTCGATATATCAATATGCGCGTCTTCCAGGAACATTGGGAGGAGAACTTTATCCGAATGAAATCGCAAAAGTGTTGGGGCATTTTGATCCTTATGATCAATTAGTTTCGGATAGTTATGACCGGTATGATTCGTTACCTGCTGGTAATCCGTATCAAGGGTATAATTTCAGTGTGGATACTTATGCTACTGCAGGCGATCCTACCGCATTTGTTAAATATATCCGTGATATTTGTCATTGGATGGCTTACCGGGTTACAAAAAAGGTTTGGTGGTCAGGTGGAGATTTAGTTGAAGAAGCTAACACTCCGGCAATTGTTCCTTTATATGGCAATTATAATAATTGGGTAGTTATTAACGGATATGCTGCCAGCGATAATCCAAATCCAGATCCGAGGAATCCTTTTTATAGTCCAGATTTTACAGTATATGGATTTTGGATAACTGATCCTAAGACGAGTGGTATAGGACGTGATACTTATAAAACAGTATCAGAAGTTTCTTCAACGTATTTTTTTCCAGTAAGTTCTTCAGACCAGTATAATGGAAAATTTTTACAAGTTGCAGAACCTCCGCCTGTAAAAAGCAAATCAAATATTAAACTTAGTATATCAAAACCTGATATGGCTAATTTGGATTTTGCGCAAGGCAAATTAACTTTACGTGCTGGTAAAAACGTAAAAATTAAGACTAATTGGCGGGATATTGTTGATCAGCATTTATTGATTAATAAAGAGGCTGTGGCAGCGTTTGAGAAAAAACAGCAAGGAGAGCTGATAAAAGTCGCGCGTACGGATAACCGTAATGAAGATTATTATTTGTTGCCTTTTGGCGCTAAAAAACGCGCTGGTTTTTACGCTACTGGTGTAATTATATTGAATGCTAAGGATGGAAAGTTTAAAGAGGCAGCATGGACGGAAAAACCAGAATTGTTTTTGAATGTAACTTCTGTACAGGCTAAAATTTTATTAAAACAGCGTCTTTATAATGATTATTTAAGAGAAGTTAATTTGCTATATAAGAAGGCGGATCGTGCTGCGTTATTAAAGATTCAGGTTTTATATTATGAGTTAATACGAAAATTACGTGGTGTTACTTTTGCTTCTTCACAGCTTGCTTGGAAGCCCGGGTATTATTCAAATTCTCCTTATAAACCTTATTGGGTAATATCCATTGAAGGCATTGATTGGATAATAACTCAAGATGGTCAGGTCAAGCCTTAAGCTAATAAAAATGTACGCCTTTAGTATTATGTGACATTTGTCGAATCATGTGTTATATTTGTCATACTTTGTCCGGGATTGTCTAGGACAAACAGTTGGTATTATACCTTGGTATAATTGTTTTAATTTCAATATGCTTTATAGTTGTCAGACTTTGTCTGGGAATGTCTGGGACTACAGATTAAACATTCGGATGGGAGGGGTAAGGAGGATGGCAGTGGAAAAGCGGTTAACCATTACTGAAGTTGCTGGCGTGATCGGCATCAGTACCAAAACTTTAACGCGTTGGGAAAAGGATGGCAAAGTCATCAAACCTAAACGTGATTGGCGCGGCTGGCGGGTGTATAGCGACGCTGATGTTCGTAAAATTAAAGCATTTCATGTTGCATTATTTGAATAGAAAATTATTAACATTTGTTAAGGAGACACCCATGAAAAGGGTAATAGGATTATTGATGCTTGGCAGTATTAGTTTATTTTATTTAGGATCTTCAACAATTTTTGCTCAAGAAGCGGTTGGTGTTCCCAAAGTACAAGTTGTGGATGAAAGTAAAAATACCACTAAAGAAGTTGTAAAAGTTGCGGATCCCGCATTGTTGGAGATAAACCCTGAAGGCGCTGAAGATTATACTTTAGGTGTTAATGATGTGATAGAAATTAAAGTCATGCGTCATACTGAAGTCAGTGGTGAATATCCGGTTAACAGTAACGGTAAGATCCAATATGAATTTATAGGTGATCTTTCTGTATCAGGAATGAATAAAAAGCAGGTCCAAAGTTTGGTAGTAGATAAATTATCGGATTATATAATCTCTCCTGAAGTTACAGTGGTGATCAAACAATATAACAGTAAAGTGGTTTATGTTATTGGCGAGGTTGCGGCTCCCGGGAAAATATATATGCGAGGTAATACTATAACTGTGCGTGAAGCATTAGTGCAAGCTGGGCTTCCTTTATTATCTGCTAAATTGCAAAAAGGGAAAGTCATTACTCCGAGTTCAGACGGTAAACCTATAAATCGTCCGATTGATATTGATAAATTGTTAGTAAAAGGCGATCTGCGCGAGAATTTAATTATGCGACCTGGAGATAGTTTATATGTTCCGCCAACCCTTATGGCGAAAGTTTTACGGGTTATTACGCCGATTACAGCACCAATCACTTCTACTGGAGGAGCTGCAGGGGCTGCTCGTACGGTTGCAACTGGTGGACTTTAAAAAGGAGTTTTATGACTGATTCAGATAAAGCAATTTCTCCCATGAATTTTTTTAAAATATTTTTTCATAGGAAGCATTATGTAATTATCTCGACTATATTGGGTCTGGTATTGGGCACAGGTCTGGGTATGATATTACCCAAAAAATATCAATCATCTACCACCATATTAGTTGAGGAAGGGAAAACTGATAATCCTTTGTTTGATAAAATCGCGGTATCCACTACAGTGCAGCAACGGATGAGCGGGATTCGTGAATCAATTTTAGGGTGGAACAGTTTAATTGAGTTAGTTGAGCGTTTACATTTAGATAAAGATGTAAATTCTAAACTCGATTTTGAAAAATTGATTTTAGGATTAAAAAAAGACATAGTCATACAAATGCGGGGACCTAATTTGCTGGAAATGTCTTATGAAGGCAAAAACCCGGAATTAACTAAATCTATAGTTGAGAACACTACTGATATATTTATAAGCAAGAACGTAAAAAAGCAAAATCAAGAAACCAGCGACGCTATAATTTTTATTGAGAAACAGCTGCAGGTTTATAAAGGGAAGATCAAATCTTCTGAGATCGCTAAATTGCAGGATCAATTAGACGCGTTGTTGGTAGATTCAACTGATAAACATCCTATGGTCCGTCAGTTGAAAGACCAGATAAATAGTAAAAAAGAAGAGTTAAAAAAAGAGAATTTGAATTATACGCCTGAAGCATCATTGAAGTCTGGAGCAACTAATCCGCTTATTAATGAAATTCAGAAAGCAATTGGAAATTTGGAAGGGCAGACTTCGCCTAATCAAACTTCACAAGGTAATGGTGATGTTTATAAGGTTATGTTAATGGATAAATTAGACAATGTAATGGCAAGAGACGCGGATGTTAATGAGCAGATCTATAACATGCTTTTACAGCGTCTAGAAACCGCTAAAATAACCCAGCGTTTGCAGGAATCTAAAGAAGGTACTAGATATACTATCCTTGACCCGCCGCGGGTTCCGTTATACCCGGTTAAACCTAATCGTATTTTAGTGGCTTTAGGCGGATTGTTTTTAGGTTTAATAGCCGGAGTAGGTCTGGTTTTCTCGGCTGAGTTTTTAGATAAATCTTTTTTAGACGTAGAAGATGCTAAAGAATTTTTAGGTGTGCCTTTATTGGGCGCTATTTCCAAGATTAATACTGAAGAGAGTTTGGCAGTGGAACGGAATAAAAAGTGGCAGATGTATATTGTTACGATAATTGTGTCAATTTTGTTGTTGGTAGCTTTTTCATTAATATCAATAATGGTGAAATAATTATGTATTTAAATTTTTATGGATTTAAAGAAATGCCGTTCAATATGACGCCGGATTCTCGGTATTTTTTTGAAAGCGCAAAACATACTGAAGCATTAAGTACTTTGCTTTACGCGATCCAATCGCGCAAAGGTTTTGTGGTCGTGACTGGAGATATTGGGTCAGGTAAGACTACAGTATGCAGGACTGTATTAAGCAGGTTGGATCATAAAAATGTCAAAACTGCTTTGATAACTAATACTCATATAAGCGGCAGAGACCTTTTGACTACGCTTCTTGAAGAGCTTGGTATTGAAAGTCCTTCGGCTCATCCGTCTAAAGCACGTTTATTATCCGCGCTTAATACGTTTTTGATCGAACAGTTAAGACAAGATGTAAATGTGGTTTTGATAGTCGATGAAGCTCAGAATTTAAAGTCGGCAGTTTTGGAAGAGATCCGGATGCTTTCGAATTTGGAAACTGAAAATGAAAAATTGATCCAGATAATTTTGATGGGACAGCCTGAACTTAAACAAAAATTAGCTTTGTCAAATCTGGAACAATTACGGCAGCGGATCGCGGTTTTCTTTAATTTGACTCCTTTATCTTATGAGGATATTCAGCATTATATAAAACATCGTCTTAAAATAGCCAGCGGAAGCGATCGTGAATATTTTAGTGAGGGAGCGTTAGATCGTATTTGCAGGTTTACTAAAGGGGTTCCCCGTCTTATTAATCAGATATGTGACAGCGCTTTACTGAACGGATTTATTTATGAAAAGTTGTTAGTTGATGAAAAATTAATGGAGGAAGTTATTCAAGAATCACCAACCATGCAATTAGGCGCTGGAAAACAATTTGCATTAGAGGTTCTTAAAATAGATCGGAGATAGTGTTATGGGTAAAATCACAGATGCATTGAAAAAAGCTGCTCAAGAACGTCTGGGGCGATTGGACAAAATAAGTAATATTAGCGAACACCGCGGCAAGATCATTGTGCGTAAAGTTACAGATTCGAAGGTAGATGTCAGGCTGGTTCCTTATTTTGACCCTAAAGCTTTGATATCAGAACAATATAAAATTTTACGTACGAATATTATGTCTTTGCATAAAAAGAATTCGTTAAAAACTATAGTTATGACCAGTTCAATACATTCAGAGGGTAAAACTATTACTTCTTTGAATTTAGCAATAACTTTAGCGCAGGCTACTCAAAAACCAAAAGTTTTGCTTATAGACGCTGATATGCGCCGGGGACGTATCCGTAAATATTTAGGGATATCATCGAAATTCGGCTTATCTGAAATTTTATCTGGAAAAGCAACAATAGAAGATTCGATATTCCAATTAGACGTAGATCATCTTAGTTTTATATCTTCAGGAGAAGTTCCCCACAATCCTTCAGAGTTGCTGGATTCTGAAGCGATGCAAAATTTATTAAAAGAGTTGAGAAGTCAATTTGATTTTATTTTGATAGATACGCCGCCGATAGTTCCGGTAACAGACGCTGGTATCATTGGTTCAATGGCAGATGGGGTGGTAATGATGATCGAGGCTGGACGGACTCATCGCGGGGTGGTACATCGCGCTGCTGAATTATTGAATCAAGCGCATTGTAAAATCATAGGTTATGTTTTAACCAATATTCAATATCATTTACCGCAATATATTTATCGTTATTTGTAAGAAAGGGCATATGTCAAAATTTCTTGTTGCCGGCGGAGCTGGCTTCATTGGGTCGAATATCACAGATTTTCTTTTAATTCAGGGGCATAGCGTCCGGGTTTTAGATAATTTTTATTCCGGTAAAGAAATAAATCTGCAAAAAGCTATTTCCAAATATGCTTCAAAATTTGAATTGATCAAAGGTGATATTAGAGACATCCCCACTGTAGAAAAAGCAGTTGAGGGGGTTGATTATATTCTTTTATTAGCCGCGCTTCGTACTGTGCCGAAATCTTTTGAAGATCCTTATGAGTACAATGACGTAAATATAAATGGGGTTTTAACTATATTGCGTGCTGCCCACAAATTTCATGTTAAAAGGGTAGTATTCTCGTCTTCAAGTTCAGTTTACGGCGATGTCAAAGTTTTTCCGCAAGTCGAGACTTTACCGTCAAATTTATTGTCTCCATATGCGTTAAGTAAGTTAGCCGGCGAATATTATTGCAAGATTTTCACTGAAACTTATGGAGTAGAAACTGTTTGCCTGCGGTATTTTAATATTTTTGGACCACGTCAAGCTTTAGACGATGATTACGCGGTAGTTATCCCAAAATTTATTGATTGCATGCGTAAAGACCAGCCTTGCCCAATATTCGGCGACGGATTACAATCAAGGGATTTTACTTATATTGATAACGTAATCTCTGCTAATTATCTTTCAGCTACAACGCCTGGATTAAAACATGAGATTTTTAATGTGGCGTGCGGTGAGAATGTCACGATCTTACGTTTAGTCGAAGCGTTGAACAAAATTTTTGGTAAAAACATCGCGCCAATTCATAAACCAATCCGCCCAGGTGATATCTATAAATCTCATGCTGACATTTCTTTAATAAAATCAAAAATTGGGTATAAGCCTTTGGTAAATTTTGAAGAAGGGCTTG
Organism: Candidatus Omnitrophota bacterium; assembly: GCA_015233195.1. Classification (GTDB taxonomy): domain Bacteria; phylum Omnitrophota; class Gorgyraeia; order Zapsychrales; family Zapsychraceae; genus JADFYE01. Next base: position 62,845 of record JADFYE010000009.1, on the reverse strand, counting down.
CAAAGACTGTAGAGTATTTTTTAAGTTTATAATCTTTCACGGATAATTTTGTCATGTGTCTTGGAAAGTTGATTTTAGAAAAATTTTCGCATTCCGCTTCAGGAGATCCAGCACCTGAAGATAGCAACGCGGCATTGGCTAATCTGGTCGAGGTGTTCCCGCAATTTTTGTCATTAGTACAAGAAAAAACCATATTGGATTTTGGATGTGGTAAAGGTTATCAGAGTCTGGCTCTTGCGAAAACAAACGCAAAACATGTTCAAGGTTTTGATATTAACGAAGGTCATATAAAAATCGCTTCTGCAACAGCAGTTAAAGAGAATTTATCAAATAGGGTTTCATTTAATACAATATTATCGTCTCAAGAGCAGTATGATATTGTTATTTCGCATAATAGTTTTGAACATTTTGATGATCCAGAGGAAATTTTTAATAAGATGTTAGGACTGGTCAAACCAGGGGGTTATATATTTATTACATTTGGTCCGCCTTGGTATTCTCCATATGGCGCTCATATGAATTTTTTTACATCGATCCCCTGGGTGCATTTATTATTTTCGGAACGCACTGTTATGACGGTGCGGGCGCGTTATAGAAATGATAATGCCACAAAATATACACAGGTAACCAGCGGACTAAATAAATTATCAGTAAGGAAATTTTTTAAGATCATTAAACGCTCAGGGGTTAACATCGTTTATCAAAGATTAGATGCGCTTAAAAAAATAAATTTTTTATCAAAAATTCCTCTGCTACGCGAATTATTCATTACCCGCGTCAGTGTGATCCTGAAAAAATAATTTCACCAAAGAAGCAACTATGACATCAAAAGCAAAAATAATGGCTAAAGGATCATTTTTACGTATCTCTAACTTATTATTTAATATTATTTCATCATTATTTTTAATGCCGTTTTTGATACACGCGTTAGGCGATAAAGTTTACGGGCTTTGGGTGTTAATTGTTTCGATTGGAAGTTTTTATTGGTTATTTGATTTGGGGGTTGGTTCAGCTTTGGAAAGATATGTTTCTAAAGCTTTAGCAAAGAATGATCATCTGGAAGCTAATCAGATAATTAATACCACATTATTTTGTTTTTTAATTTTTGGAGTTTTGTTTTTTCTGTTTTGTGTAGGCATAACATTTTTTCTGCATTTATTTATTAAAGATACCTTGCTGATTGGGTTAGCAAAACAAATCGTGCTTTTATTAGGTTTAAATTTGGCGGTAGGTCTTCCGATGCGGGCTTTTTCCGGTATACTTTCAGCCCATATGCGGTTTGATATAGGGTCGACTATTGAATTACTAAAAGATATTATACGGGTAGCATCCATTGTAATATTTTTTAAATTTTATGCCGGCATTTGGACTTTGGCTTTGATCACTTGCGGTATAGATGTTTTTGGTTACATTTTATTATGGTTTGTGATCAAGCGTATCGCGCCATATTTTGAACTTGCCATAAAACATGTTACCCGCGCCCAATTCCCGTATTTATTCAACTATAGTATGACTACATTTGTTATAAAGATTGCTGACCGGTTAAGATACAATATTGATAATTTTGTAATATCAGCGTTCGTTGATTTGAACGCGGTTACAATGTATTCAGTTGGATTCAGGTTGAATGGCTATTTAGGTTTTTTTGTTACAGGCGCGTTAGGTATGTTCATTCCTTTATTCAGCAGATATGAAGGCGCTGGTGATTATGAAAATTTACGCAGCAAATTTTTATTTCTTACTAAGATCAGCGCGTATTTTTCGATGTTTTTAGGCGGGATGCTTATCATTTTAGGAGGACCATTTATTCAACGTTGGATGGGATCAGCATATATGCCAGGTTATTATGTTCTGGTGATCTTGGCAATTCCCTCGATTTTCGCGTCAGCGCAGAATCCGTCGATCCAGCTTTTGTATGGAGTATCTAAACATAAATTTTATGCTATTACTAATATCATCGAAGGTGTTATGAATTTGGTGTTGAGTTTAATATTAGTAAAAAAAATGGGTATGATCGGTGTGGCATGGGGGACAGCTATCCCAATGGCATTTATGGCAGTTCTGGTACAACCGGTTTATGTATGCAAGATCATTAAATATCCTTTAATGAAATATTATAGTTTATTTTTTGTTTCATTATTCAAGGGGTGCGCATGTTTAGGAATAGTTTATTTTTGTATTAATCGGCTGATAGCTGCGGACTATTTACAATTAATAGTTACTGGGGCGATATTTACAATTACATACTCAGCTGTAATATTTTTCTGGGGTTTTTCGAGTGAAGAGCGTAATAAATTTTTGGCAATTTTAAAACCAAAACCAGCAGTTTAGTTATGAATAAAAATATAACAGTTATTTTAGTTTCTGCTATAGATTGGGATGATACTTTACGTCGCCAACAAAATATTTTCAGCCGCTTAGGACGGGTTCATAAAGTGTTGTGGATTGAACCGCTGATATCATCGGTAAAAGGTATAAAATGGTTTAAACGCGTTTTTAGATTTATATGTTTTATTTTTTGTCGTAAACAAAATAATGATATTCAGGTTGTTCCATTATTCATGCTTTTGCCTTTTGGCAGGAATTCTGTAATCCGTAGTATTAATAAAATATTTTTATCATTATGTTTACGCCTATGTTTAAAAATGGATCAGCAGGATATTCGGGTGTTATGGCTGCACGATTTTTGGGATGCTGATATGTTTATGGGGCAATGTAAGGAGACAGCAGTTTTTTATGAATTGTATGATGATTATTTAGCCTATCAAAATTATGGCGGGATTGCTGCAGAGGCAGAACGAAAAGAACAAGAATTGATGAGAAAAGTGGATGGTATAGTAGCAACTTCGGAAACTTTACGTCGAAAAGGTGCTTTATTTAATCCGCAAACTATATTAATCCCAAATGGGGTTGATTTGTCTTTATATCAGAGGACGTTGGAGCAATATTCATTACCGCAAGAACTTAAGGATATTCCTCATCCGATAATTGGTTATATGGGCGGGAATAATTTTGAAACATGCAAAAAAATTGATTATGATCTTTTGTTGCACGCGGTAAAAGCTCGGCTAAACTGGAGTTTTGTTTTTTTAGGACCAGTGGACCAGCTTGAAATTAAAAATGAAAAACTTGATGAATTACGCAAGTTTTCAAATGTATATTTTTTGGGAAAGATAGAACCTGTGCGGTTACCGCATTTTTTAAAAAGTTTTGATGTGGGAGTTTTTCCGTGGCTGATTAATGATTTTACGAATAAGGTTTATGCTTTAAAACTTAATGAATATTTTGTGTGCGGCGATCCAGTAGTGTCTGTGGCAACTGAAGAAATGGTTTTGTTGGATCAGCGAATTCCAGGTTTGATAAGAATAGCGCGTAATTATGATGATTTCATATATCAGATCGAAGAAGCGTTGAATTCTAAAGAGGATAAGTGCGCTATGGAGAAGAGGGAACGGTTTTCTGAAGAACATGATTGGGATGTTCTGGTCGATAAAATGGACCAATTTATGATGATGCAGTTGGAGGGACGATGAAACTTTTAGAAATATTTAATTGTTCTATTAAAAAAGACTGCGGGTTTACTGACCTGTTTTTGGAATTAGCAGCTCAGTGTCAGGCTGATAATATTAAGCTGGATTTTGTTGTACCAGCAGCGTCGCAAGAGGTTATTGTTGGGAAATTGCGCTCAAACAACGCGGGTGTATTTGTAGTTCCGCTACCTTGGGATAATAATGCGGCAGTTAAAGCGATGAAAAAATTGGTTAATGATTTGCGACCGGATGCGGTAAATTTTCATTTTTGCGATTCTTTGAATTTTGCGGGCTTGTTTTTATGGTTGAAATTTAAAGGAATAAAAGTAATTTTTCATTATCACGGGGAAATCCGACCGATAAAAGAATTGGGTTTTGTAAACCGGCATTTTTCAAAACTTCGTTTCATTAATTTTTTCACTGATAAAATAATTTGTGTTTCTAATGCGAACCGTAATTTTTTAAAAGCTTTACATATAAATAAACCGATCGATATGGTTTATAATGGTTTGGCGTTGGACAAATATAATTTTAAAAACGTTGAACGTGATCTCCGTAAAGAACTGGGTTTTTCTGGAAGAGAATTAGTTATAACTTTTATTGGATCACTTATTCATCGAAAAGGCATTGATGTTTTATTACCGGCAGCGCGGATGGTAGTGGACCAGATATCTGATGCCAGATTTGTTATAGTGGGTGGGCAAGACCAGTCATTGTATTTGAAAATGGCAGAAGATCTAGGCATAAAAGATAAAGTGTTTTTTTTAGGATTTATAGAGGATTATCCGTTTTTTGTTTTAAAAGATACGAATATTTATGTTAGTGCCTCAAGGGCTGAATCATTTGGTTTATCTATAGCTGAAGCGCAGTTGTTAGGGATACCGGTCATAGCTACTGCTGTAGGAGGTGTTCCAGAAGTAGTTGATAATGGTAAAACTGGTTTATTGGTTCCTACTGAAGATTCTCGAACATTGGCAGAAGCGATCTTGAAAGTAGCGAAAGATCATACTTTAGCTGAAACATTTGCTAAAAATGGTCCAATCTGGATACGCAAAAAATTTGATATTCGGGATCGGGTAAAAGAAATTTTAAAAGTGTGTTTTGAAAAAAGTAAAAGGTCATAGATATGGTTGAAATGGTTTTACAAAGTTCATTATATTTAGTGTATGGAGCAGGGATTTTTGCTTGTTTGATGGCGTTATTTGGTAAAGTGGAATGGGCGCTTACTTTGGTAGTAGTGCTTTTCCCATTACGAAATGTAATAGACAAATTACAGGTTTTACCTGGAGGACGTAGTTTTGTTAATATTTTATTTATTTTTATTATAGTGGGCTGGGTCGTTAATGCTTTAAGCCGCAGGGAAGCTATGTTTAAGCCAAGTGGGATGAATGTGGTATTGTTTCTTTTTGGTTTGTATATTTGTTTTTCTTTTGTTAGAGGATATGGATATCTTGCATCTGTTTCGCAGTTTCAGCTGGATGATACCAGATTGCAGCTGGTGAAAAATTTTTTAATGTTACCGCTGTTATTTTTTATGGTTTTTAACAATGTGCGGGATGAAAAAATGGTATGGCAGGTAGTACTGATAATTTGCGCGACCATGGTGGTCATGGATTATTATACTGTACGTCAGATTTTATGGTTTAACAATATTGAATCAAGGGTTAAGATCAACAGCACATTTTCGTATTTAGGACCGAATGAGATAGCCGCATTTTATAATCAATATACGATTTTATTGTGTAGCTTGTTATTTGCTTTACGACATAAATTGTTAAAATTAATTTTGATCGGTATTATTGCGGCAAATATTTTTTGCGTGTTGTTTTTGTATTCCCGTGCAGCATATATAGCTTTAGTTGCAGGGCTGGGATTTTTATTTTTGTTTAAAAAGCGATGGCTGTTGATACCTCTTGTGCTGCTTTGCTTGTTTTGGCAGAGTTTTCTTCCAGCAAAAGTACAGGACCGGATTAATATGACTACAAATGAATATGGTGAGCTGGATAAGTCTAATATGGGCAGGATTACAGTTTGGAATGAGAGTTTAGAAATTTTTCGTCAAAATCCTGTTGTAGGTGCTGGATTTGGTGTTTTCGGTTATTTAGGATTTGAATTGAGAGATACTCATAACATATATTTGAAAGTATTAGCAGAGCAAGGTGTTATAGGAATGTTTATTTTTTTGTTGGTATTAGGCACTATGTTTTGGCAGGGAATAAAATTATTTGATAAAGGACGCGATGATATATCAAAGTGTTTGGGTATTGGGTTTGCGGCGTGTATGGTTACGCTCATATTCAATAATATGTTTGGTGACCGGTGGACCTATACAGAAGTAAGTTCGACTTTATGGGTTTTTCTGGCTTTAGTATGCAGGCTAAATTATTTAAGTGTGAATAAAAATATAAAACCTAAAACGCAAAAGCTATATAATGCTTAATTTACTATGATCATAAACAGATTAATTGTAATTATAAAAAACAGCGTCCGGGATATTGTTGGTCTTTTACCGCAAAAACTTAGGCTTCCTAAGCGGTTTTTTACCCAGTTAGATCAATTGAATAAAATGCAATGGATGAGTAAGGCTGATATAGAAAAATATCAGTTAGAATGTTTACATGCGTTGATCGATCACGCGTACGCGCATGTGCAGTATTATAAAGAACTTTTTGATGCCAATCACATAACTCCTGCAGATATAAAATCTATAGCTGATCTAAAAAAAATTCCGGTATTGACCAAAGATCTGATCCGTAAAAATTTTAGTAAACTTAAAGCGGATAATTTTCACGGAAAAGATTTAATAACTCTTAGTACCAGCGGCACAACTGGGTCGCCGCTGAACGTGTTGTATGAAAAAAATAAAAATTATCTGAATTTTGATCCATATGTCTGGCGTTTTTTTTCTTGGGCAGGTTGTTCTATTGACGACCGGTTGGCTTCGTTGTCAGATTGGCGGTTATCGCAAAATAAAATATTTGAATTTAACCGGTATAGAAATCGTCTTTTTTTATCTGCATATAGGTTGAATCGGAATAATGCAGTTGATTATTACAAGGCTATTCAAGATTTTAATGTGAAATTTATTAATGGGTACCCAAGCGGAATAGAATTTTTTTCACTTTGCCTTAAAGAAAAAGGAATAATTATACCTGAGGGTTTGATAAAAGGGATTATTGTTCATTCGGAATTTTTTTCTGATCGTCAAAGGAAATTTATTGAAGAGTTTTGGGGGTGCAAATGTTTTGATTGGTATGGGATGGAAGAGCGGGCAGTGCTTGGTTGTGAATGTCAAGAACATGAAGGACTGCATTTATGCCCGGAGTTCGGGATAACTGAATTTATTTCTGATAAAAACGGTGAAGAATATCAGGACATAGTTGTTACGAGTTTAACCAATTTTGCGATGCCTCTTATCCGGTATCAAACTGGAGATGTCGGATATTTATTAAATGAACCATGCAGTTGCGGCAGGAATTTTCCTCTTTTTAAATTGATTGGAGGGCGTTTAAAAAATTTTGTTATCGCAAAAGATGGCAGTCAAATACCAGTGACCAACCTAGATTTGCCAGGGATATATGACCGGGTAGTGCAATTTCAGTTTGTTCAATCCCGCAAAGGAATTTTAGATCTTAATATTCGTAAAAATAATAATTTTACTGACGCTGATTTAAAAATAATCCGGAAAGTCTTGTTTGAAAAATTCGCGGATAATATGGATGTTAACATTAATTTTGCTGAAACCATGTTCCATACTAAAAATCAAAAAATACCAGTGTTGATTCAAAAATTAAACACAAATTATAAAGTGATGAAGATCTGTGTGGTCATAGATGTTTTTGACGGTATAACTGGAGGAGCTGAAAAACAATTATTTGAATTAGTGAGCGGTTTGGATAAATCTAAATTCACATTATCTATTATGATATTGGAAAAAATACCTCCTCAGTTTAAGAAAATTGTAGAGAAATTAAATTGTGAAGTTTTAGAATTCCCAATCAAACGGATTTATGGCGCTTCAGGTATATATCAAGGGATTCGGTTTATAAAATATCTCCGCAAAGAGCAGCCGGATGTGGTTATGAACTATCATTTTGGTTCTGATATTTGGGGAACAGTATGCGGACGGCTGGCAAATATTCCAGTGGTAATTTCTAATCGTAGAGATATGGGATTTTGGAAGAAACCATTGCATGTGTGGGCATACAAATTCATTGATCGTTTAACTGATAGGATCGTGGGGAATGCTAATGCCATTCGGGATTTGATATTGGTACAGGAAAATATCCCGGAAGATAAAGTACGGGTCATTCATAATGGTATTGATACACGTGATGTTTTAAATTCTACAAATAATGTTAAGATCCCAGGGGTTAATCCGGAAGACGTGGTAATTATGACTGTTGGAAATATTAAACCCATTAAAGGACATGATTTTTTAATTAAGGCTATAGCTGAATTAGCTAAGGATAATCTTAAAATTAAATTGGTATTGGTGGGTAATGATAATATGGGTGGAGAACTTAAAAAATTGGTTGAACAATTGGGCGTTAATGACCGGATAATATTTTTAGGGTCGCGTTCTGATGTCAGGCAGATTTTAAATCGCGCGGATATTTGTGTTCAGCCTTCATTAAGTGAAGGGTTGTCGAACGCTATTATGGAATATATGTTATTTGCTAAGCCGGTAATAGCGACTCGAGTCGGCGGGAATATAGAGTTGATCGAGGATGAGGTGAATGGTATTTTAGTTGATCCAGCGGATGTCACCGCATTAAAGACGGCTTTGACGCGTTTGATTAATGATCCTTTAGCTCGGCAAGTTATGGGACGAGCATCACAAGATAAGATCATAAAGGATTTTTCGAATAAACGCATGATCGAAAAATATGATAACCTTTTTAGTGAACTGCTTTATGAAAAAGAACAACGAATATAATGCGCCGGTTGTGGTTTTAGGGTTGACCGCAAATGGTTTATCCGTTATCCGTTCATTAGCTAGACGAGACATAGGAGTCATTGGTTGCGATAATCATAAACACTGCGGATATTTTTCCCGTTATCTTAAGGCGCGACATATTTTATCTAATGTGAAAGATAACCCTGAACAATTTAAATCAGATATTTTACGGATCGGACGCGAATTAGGACGGGCTTTTTTATTCCCTACTTCTGATGAATATATAAAATTCATTTCGCTTAACCGGAACGAATTAAAGGAATATTTTGATTTTGCTTTACCAGATGCGGATACTGTTGCCATATTTTTAAATAAACAAAAAACTGTTGAATTTGCTTTTAAGCAAGGAATAAGATGTCCACAAACAATGATGTTATCTGATGCAAGCACTGTTCATCAAGACGTTGAAAATTTAAAATATCCGTGTTTTATGAAACCTGCAGTTTCATATTTGTGGGCGCAAAAATTTGACGGACGTAAAGGTTTTATTGTAAATAATAGGGAAGAATTATTGCGTATATGGAAAGAGCATGGTCATATTGCCGGCGGATTCGCGGTTCAACAAATTATTTGCGGTCCGGATTCGAATATTTATACATTTGATGTTTTGTGTAATAAAGCAGGCGAAGAGGTGTTTTCGGTATGTACTCATAAGCTCCGTCAATATCCGCCGCATTTCGGTATAGGGTGTTTTGCTGAAGTTGCTGAGCAAAATTCGCGCATAATTGAAGCTGGTCGTAAAGCGTTAGGGGTTATTAAATATTACGGATTGATTAGTTTTGAGTTCAAGCTTGATCCAGACGGCGGTGAACCATTTTTGATGGAAGCTAATTTGAGGACTGCTTTTAATGGTGAATTAAGGGTTAAGGCAGGGGCAGATTTGCCGTATTTTATTTATAAATATTTTGTTATCGGCGAAGTAGGGCGTCCAGATATCAAATTAAAGTATTCAAAGTTTATGAATTTTGAATTGGATCTGGGATGTTTTTATCAGATGCATCGGGATAAAGAAATCACTTTTTGGAAATGGATTAAAAGTTACTGGCCTATTCCTAATGCTCACGCTTATTTTGCCTGGGATGATCTTATGCCGTGGGTAAAAGTGTATAGCAATTTTTTAAAAGTAATTTTTAAGAAAATATTCAGGATAAAATGAAAATATTACATTTAATCAGCAGCTGCGGCATGTTCGGCGCGGAACGGGTTTTAGTTAATATTGCTAAAAATCCTTCGTCTGAATTTGAGTACGCGGTTTGTGCGGTTAACAATATACATAATCCGCATCTTGAAATTTTGGATGTCGCACGCAGTATGCAGATACCGGTATTTTCTATAGATTCCCGAGGAAAATTTGATCTTAGCACAATATTTGCTTTGAGAAATTTAATTAAGAAGCATAATTTTTCTATAATAAATTCTCACAATTATAAATCTGATGTTTTGGCTTTTTTTGCTACACGAATGACTAAATGTAAATGGGTTGCAACTAACCATAATTGGTTGTCGTCGGATGATAAAGTAAAAATGTTTGAAGCGTTGGATACTTTTTGTATGCGGTTTGCTGATGCATTGGTCGCAGTTAGTGAAGGGGTTAAAGTTGAAATGGTTGAGCTTGGTTTATCGAATAAGAAAATAGAAATAGTAGATAATGGCATAGATATAGAGAAATTTAATGTTTTAAAAGACAAAAGTTGTAAGAATCAATTAGGAATTCCAGAGCATAATCAGGTCGTGACTGTTGTGGGACGTTTATGTGCAGATAAAGCTTATGATGTTTTTTTGGAGGCTGCTAATATTGTTTTAAAAGAGCGAAGAGATGTTACATTTTTGGTGGTTGGTGATGGGGAATTGCGGCATAGTTTGGAAAATATAGCGAGGGAGTTTCATATTGAAAAGGATGTAATATTTACAGGGATAAGAAAGGATATGCCGCAAATATATTCTATCACTGATGTGTTTGTAGTTTGTTCACGCTTTGAAGGTTTACCGATGTGTCTGCTCGAAGCTATGGCAGCTAAATGCGCGATAGTTGCAACACCGATCGGGGCTATACCAAATTTGATCCATGATCGGATATCAGGCAGAGTAGTAGGGGTTGGTGAAGTTAAAGTTTTAGCAAAAATTATTTTTGATATGTTAAGTGATGAAAAAACGCGCTCTGAATTAGCAGATGCGGCATATAAAATTGTGGTTGATGGATACAGTGATAAAAAAATGACGAAAAATTATGAAGTGATTTATATGGCCCTGAACCACGTAGGGTTCAGGGTTAAACCCGCACCACGTAAAGGTCAGGGTTAAATAAAAATATGAATATTTTATTTTTAGCTCCCAGGTTGCCATACCCGATTGATACCGGCGGGAAGATCCGGACTTTTCATAACTTAAAACAATTAGCTTTACGTAATAATGTTGATTTGGTTTGTTTTTCTTTTAATAAGGAAGATGTAAAATATGAAAAAATTTTTCAGGACATGGGTATAAATTTGTGTTTGATACCAGCCACAAAACTTTCAGGCATCAGCGCTACCATTTCAATTTTGTTTAGTAAGCAGCCATTCGCTGTTGATAAATATCGGTCTAAAAACATGTTGGGCATGTTAGAAAATTTAGTTGGGCAGGAAAAATATGATATTGTGCACATCGATCACATTCATATGGGGCAATATGTTAGTCGCGCCTGGTCAATACCTTCTTTTATAGACGAGCATAATGTTGAGTATCGGATATTGGAGCGTTGTGCTGACGTAGAGGGTGCTTCGATAAAGGGCTGGCTGTATCGCGCACAAGCACGCAAAATGAAATCTTATGAAAAAGAAATTTTAAGCATGGTTAAAGGTGGTTTTGCGGTATCAGAGGATGACGCTGCGATATTACGGGAGTTGACGGATAATAAATCTAAAATCGAAATTATCCCTAATGGGGTTGATACAGAATATTTTACGTCTGAAAATATTGCGGATGAGAATGCTTTGGTTTTTACCGGTTCAATGGATTGGATGCCGAATGATGATGCTATGATATATTTTTGTGAAGAGGTTTTACCGTTGTTAAATGAAAAAGATTTAAAAATTTATATTGTAGGTAAAGACCCGTCTCACAAATTAAAAGAATTTGCAAAGAAAGATCCTCAGGTTGTGGTTACGGGCAGGGTTGATGATGTTAGAACATATATTAATAAAGCTAAAATTTTTGTGGTACCGCTTAGGATCGGAGGAGGAACTCGTTTAAAAATTTTAGAAGCAATGTCTATGGAAAAGGCTGTAGTCTCGACTTCAATAGGTGCTGAAGGAATTGCTTATACCAAAGGTAAAGATATTATGATTGCTGATACGCCGGAAGTTTTTGCTAATACTATACGGTCGTTGCTTTCAGATACGGCAAAACAAAAATTTTTAGGTAAAAATGGACGAGAATTAGTTTGCAGTCAATATGATTGGTCGATTGTTGGTAAAAAATTAAATAGCATATACGAAATGGTTAAAACAAATGGATAGAAAAGATAAGATTATTTTTATATTGTCAGGCGTAATTGTCGGCATGATCATTTCTGCTTTATTGGCAGTATTTTTGGTCCAGGGTTTGAAAAGCGGCGGTGCAGATTTAAAGTCTTGGTTTAAAAAAACAGTTAAAGTTATGCCGCATGTTTCAGGTAATAAACAAAGTTTTTTTGTAGGGTTTGAACAGCCGCAGGATGCTGATGTTTTTGATGTCGCAGACGCAAAAGCTGAAATTTCTAATAAGAATGCGGCAAGCGGTCAGCATTCCTTAATGGTAACATTTCGTGCTGGTAAAGAATATCCTGGTATTTTATGGGAGGTGTATGGTTCAAAAGTTCAAAATTGGAAAGGCAAGTCAGATTTTCATTTTGATGTTTTTAATAATGATGAGAGGGCGGTTTCCCTAATAGTAAAGATCAAAAGCGGTAAAGATTATCCCAAATCGTCTTTTGAATTTATTGCTGCTGCAGACCCGCTTAAGTCTACTCATGTAAGTATACCAATGGAGCAAATATCGCAAACCTGTGATATCGAGACAATATCTTACATAAAAATATTTATTAAATCTCCAAGCATGGATCAGGTTTTATATTTTGACAATATTGGTAATGTTGACGTGGGTTCTGTTGAAGCGGCTATCCCCATGGTCGGTAGGGTAGAGGATAAACCTAAAAAATCTAAAAAAGATCTTACAAAATTAAAACCCGGATTTGAAGTTGTTACTGCGTCTTCTTTAGACCGGATATTTAGGGATGGTCAGACTTTAATTCCTGCAGCATTTTCTTCGCAGGTGAATATTGCGCTGGCTAAAAATGAATCTGAACATTTTCAAGTCGTGATAAAAAATGGTAAGGATCCGCTTAAAGGAATTCAAATTGAAGTATCGGATTTAATATCGTCTGATGGTGTGGTTAAGATAAGTTCTAAAAATTTTTTAGTTCGGACTGTTGGTTATGTCCCGACTGAAAAATCTTATTATCCAGTTAAGCGTGGGGGTGAATGGCCGGATCCGCTTTTGCCAACTATGCCGGATGAAATCGCTTCTGGAGACGCTCAACCTTTTTGGATAACTTTGCGTACTGATAAAAACACTCAAGCTGGTGAATATAAAGGAGAGGTGATAGTTCATGTTGCTGGCAGCGCTGACGTCCGTTTATCTATAAATGTAAAAGTGTTTGATTTTGTTTTACCTCGGTTTAATCATTTACGCACTGCTTTTGATTTTTATCCTCATATAACAAAAAAATGGTATCCGCAAAAAGACCAGGAAAGCGATCAGGCATATCAAAGCCGTTTAGATGATTTGAATGATCAGTTTTTGGTCGAAATTGTTAAACACCGCATGGATCCAGTTTTGAATATTGATCCGACAAATAATGTTGATTTAGGCAAAGTAGACCGTTACCGTATGTTTGGATTAAGTAATTTTGCGATCGGGAAAAAAGGTGGGACTTTTGATAATAATTGGCCGAAAACTGATGAGGACATTGAAGCTTTGTTGCCGCTTTATCGTCAATACGGTGAATTATTAGCATTGAATAAACTGTTTCCTTATCATTACATTTATACGTGGGATGAAGGCGAGATCGGTAATCCTTTGGTGCCGAAAATTGCCAGCATGATTCATCGTGCTCATCCGAAATTAAAGAATATGGCTTGTTATCACGGATTTTGGGATCCGGCTAAATACCCGGATTGGGGTAAAGATATTGATATTTGGTGTTTTGGAATCAGTGATTATAATGAGAAACAATTCAAAAAGCTAGTCGAGCTTGGTAAAGAAATGTGGGTGTATGTTTCAGGTCCGAGCAGCGACGGTGCGCCTAACTTAGCGTTGGATTTTGACAGTATTGATTATCGTATACTTCCTTGGATGTGCTGGAAATATAACATTAAGGGATTTTTGTATTGGTGCGTGAACTGGTGGCCGAATGTAGATCCTTTTCAATCAGCAAAAAATACTGATTGGGAACAGAATGGTAATGGTCTGTTGTTTTACCCGGGACAAGATGGTCCAGTAATGTCGATCCGTACTGAAATATGGCAGGATGGTATGGAGGATTATGAGTATCTTGTGATGTTGAAAAAAATATTAGATGAGCGGATGCAAAAAGACGCGGCTTTTGTTTCCTCGTCGATTTATAAAGAGGCAAATGAGCTTTTAAATATTGAGCCAGCATTTATAAGTACTTTCCAGAGTTTTAATAAAGACAGCCAATATTTATATAGTCGCAGGTATATAATCGCGCAAAAGATTGAAGAGTTAACTAAAGGTCAGTAATATGTCTAAAATTTTAATGTACCACGGTATAGTTCCTGAAATGGGTTCTGGCTTTGTTGATCGGGAGAGAGGCGCTGATTTATATGATGTTAAAATTGACGCGTTTAAAGAACATTTGAATTGGTTGCAACATAACTCGTATCGTTTTACTGTAAATTTAAACGCGGATAATAAAAATATTGTTTTAACGTTTGATGACGGAGAGAAAAACAATTTTGAATTAGTAGTGCCGTTTTTAAAAGAAATAAAAGCATCCGCATACTTTTTTGTAATAGTTGATAGGATTGGTCGCGATGGTTATTTGTCATGGGAAGATTTGGCGGTTATGAGAATGGTTGGTTTTAATATTGGTTCGCATGGTCTTACACATAAGATATTAACTGGATTATCTACAGAAGTTTTATTTGAAGAATTAACCAAATCAAAATTTATGCTTGAAAGTAAATTACGCTGTTCTATTGATTCAATATCTATTCCCAGGGGATTTTATGACGATAAAGTGATTGCTGCAGCAAAGAAAGCTGGATATAAACAAATTTTTGTTTCAGATAAACGGGTTGGGTTTAGCGAAGGTTGTTTTGAGCGCATTGCAGTTAAGGGCGTTTGGACTATAGAAGATTTTGTCATGGCAGTTACCGGGAAGATCGGTTTTAAAATGAAGTTATTTACTATGATAAAGACGCTGGTGAGGAGAGTTTTTGGAGATAGAGGATATGATAAAATTAGAGGAATGATTTTAAAGAAAAGATAAATTTTATGTTAACTTTTTTATTTTGGTTATGTTTGGGTTTAATAATTTATTGTTATTTTTTGTATCCGGCGATTTTGTGGGTAGTGGCACTCTTTTCAAATAAAATAGTCCATAAAGATTATTCTTTGCGTCCATCAGTTTCAATTGTCATGTCAGTTTGGAATGAAGAAAAGCATATTGCTGAAAAATTATCCAACTTATTATCATTAGATTATCCAGAAGATAAACTTGAAATATTAGTTGGCTCAGACGGTTCAGATGATGCTACTGTAGAACTATCCTATCAATTCAAAGATAATCGGGTGAAGTTTTTTGATTATAGGGAACGCAGGGGGAAAATGTCAGTTTTAAATGATTTGTTAAAAGAGGCGAAGAACGATATTGTGCTGTTTTGCGACGCACGCCAGCGTTTTGAAATTGATGTAATAAGGGAGTTGGTTGCAAATTTTGCTGATCCTAAAGTTGGATGTGTAAGCGGCGAATTAATATTAGAAAGTGACGGCAGAGGAGTTTCGGAAAGTGTGGGAGCATACTGGAGCTATGAAAAATTTATACGCGCTCAAGAGGGGCGGATCCATTCAATAATGGGTGCTACTGGAGCTATATATGCGATTCGTAGAGGTTTGTTCAAGAGTCTTCCTGTAAATATAGTTTTAGACGACATGTTTATTCCTTTTTGCATAATTCAGCAAGGCTATCGCGCGATCTTTGATGTGTCTGCTAAAGCTTTTGACAAGGTGGCGCAAAGTCCTGAAGAGGAGCATCGTCGTAAAGTAAGGACTTTGGCAGGTAATTTTCAGATATTCGCATTATTCCCATTTTTATTCAACCCCGCAAAAAGTCCGATAGCTATTCAACTTTTTTCACATAAATTTTTACGGTTGCAAATGCCGTTTTTGATGATATTCTTATTTGTCCTCAATATCTTTTTAGTAACGAGGGATCCGGTTTATTTGTTTATCTTATTGAGTCAAATTGCGTTTTATGGGAGTGCGGTTTTTTGCCCTGTCTCGTATATGTTTTGTGTTTTAAATTTTGCCGCATTAGAGGGTTTGTGGCGTTTTTTAACTGCTCAGCAACAAGTAACCTGGGAAAAGGCGAAGGCATGAATAATTTAATGAAAAAGAACTGGCAGATTTTTATCGCTTTCGTATTATTTATTCTCGCCTATGTTCCTATAATTTTATGGATGTGGGATCGATGGTTCTCTCGGGATTCTTATTACAGTCACGGCATATTAATACCATTTGTGTCTGTGTATCTTATCTGGCAGAAAAAAGATGAGTTAAAAGAGATGCCGGCTGCTCCATCATTTTGGGGGACGGTAATTGTTATATTAGGTTTGTTAATTTATATTTTTTCTTCGTTATTCCGGGTTTATTTTGTCGGTGGATTTTCCATGTTCACGGTTTTGATCGGGTTGATACTTTATTTTTATGGATGGAAAATTTTGCGTAAGATTTGGATGCCGATAGTTTTTTTACTTTTTATGTTCCCGTTGCCGCTGGTTATTATTACAAATATAAGTTTCCGCATGAAAATGTTGGCAGCTAAAATTGCAGCTTATATTTTAAACCATATTGGTATTCCGGCGTTACGAGAAGGAAGTATGATATATATGCGTCACGCTTATGTAGTGGTAGACGATGTGTGCAGTGGATTGCGTTCATTAATATCATTGTTGGCGTTGGGCGGAATATTTGCTTATATGACGGTTACTACTAGATTTAAAAAGTGGGTAATATTTTTATCGACTATACCAATTGCAGTTGCTACTAATGTTATACGGGTGGTTTTTTTATCTTCAGTCGCTGAAATATGGGGTTCACAATATACAAAAGGTTTTGTGCACGACGCGTCAGGATTTTTTATTTTTGCAGTTGCTTTTGTATTGTTATATGCAGTAGGGAGGTTATTAGAATGAAAATTAAATGGTCTTTTGTTTTGATATTGGCGGGATTGATTTATGCTGGCGTATTATCGTTTAATATATATTTTGCTACTTATGCTCAAAAGGATACAGTTGATATTAATTTGTTTCCTAAGGTAATTGGAGAATGGAAATCGGATGAGATTCCGGTATCTAAAGAAGATAAGGCGATACTCGAGACGGATAATGTTTTTGTGCGTAAATATTTTAATCCTGCTGGTGATGAGGTTTTTTTATTCATGGTGTATTCACAGCATAATCGAAAAGTATCACATCCCCCTGAAATTTGTTATACCGGCGGAGGGTCGACTATAACTGATTCTAAAATTGATACGATAGGCGAGGGAAGGTATCAGATAAATGTTAATAGATTGAAATCTGAACGTGCAGGACAGACTCAGTTTTTCTGTTATTGGTTTAAGGTAGGGGATCAGTTTACGCCTAATTATTGGCAGCAGCAAATTTTAATAGCGGTAAAATCATTTTTGAAAAAACCATCAAGCAGTGCGTTAATAAGAATATCAACTATAGTTAAAAATGAGGAGCCTGATGAGGCAGCTGTGGAAAGAATTAAAAATTTTGGTAAAAATATATTTCCGCATATAAAGCAGTACTTGCCGTAAGTCTTTTATTTTTAATGGTTTAACTATTTATTGGTCTTCTAAGGTAGTCCCAAAGGTTTACTTGATTTTCGCATTAAATATGTTATATTTAATTACATTTTTAACTTTCACACAAAATGATAATTTAATGAGAAATAAGAAAAATATGAGATTTGTACGTTTCTTTACAATTTTAGTTTTATTTTTTGCAATCAGCTTTGCTGCTGTTTCTGCAAAAGCAGGCTTGTCTTCTGTAAATCCTAAACAAGATCATACAATATCTGTAGTCCATCATAAAGCGGAAATAACTAAACATTTACCAGTAGCAGATCGTTCCCGCGCTCCTGAACCTTCAACTTTAGCTTTGTTTGGAACTGGCGTTTTAGGCATGATAGTTTCGATCATTCGTCGGACTTATCATATTACAAAACGTGTATTTGATATTCTAGCGTCTATCTTGGGTTTTATAATTTTGTCACCATTATTTTTATTTACTGCAGTTTTGATTAAATTAGTTTCTCGGGGACCAATATTTTATTCTCAAACCCGGGTAGGTAAAGACGGAGAACTTTTTGAGATATATAAATTCCGCACTATGAAAGCGAATGCTGAGAAGGCTACTGGTCCGGTTTGGGCATCACAGAATGATGATAGAATTATTCCTTTTGGAAAATTTTTGAGAACAGCGCATATTGATGAACTTCCGCAATTAGTAAATATTTTAAAAGGGGAAATGTCTTTGATCGGACCGCGTCCTGAACGTCCGGTTTTTGTGGAAGAGTTTAAAAAAGAAATCCCGGATTATTATAAACGTTTGTATATTAAGCCGGGTTTAACTGGTATGGCGCAGGTATGGCATAAATACGATGAGACTAAAGACGATGTTCGTAAAAAAGTAAAATATGATCTTCTCTATATTAAGAAGGTTTGTTTGTGGACGGATATAAAAATTTTGTTACGCACCTTCAGAGTAGTAATAACTGGCGAAGGCGCACATTAAAATTTTAATTAAAAAAAATTAATATTAAAAAGGAGAAAGAAATGAAGAAATTATTATTAATGGTTATATTGTTTGGCGCAGGGCTTTTGATTGCGACTCAAGCACATGCATTAACTTTTGTTGATGTGGTTGATCCTGAGCCGGATGTTGCTTTATCAATGTTTAATCCATCGTACACCTTTACACATAACATTTTGGATCATGGATTTAATCCAGCTACAAATACTATTACATCAGCGAATATTAGTATACGTTTTTGGGATCAGGGTTTTGATTGGATTGCTACTGAAAATGCAACAATTAGTTTTGATGGAAATAATGATGTCGCAAATTTTGAAGTTGATACAGGGACATATTCTTATTTAGTTAATGCGGCATATTTACAAAATGATGGTTTGTTAAATGTAACGATTACCAGAACCTGGGGTAATTTTTGGTTTGAAGATTCTACATTAACTGTAAATGCAAATGCTTCTAGTGTTGTACCTGAACCGATTTCATTATTATTAATGGGCAGTGGTTTAGTGGGACTTTTTGGTTTACGTAGAAAAGTATAATATTAAGATTATTTTACATATTTAGTATTAAGGAGACAGATAATATCTGTCTCCTTTTTTTTCAGGTTGACAGTTTGTTTTAGTAGTGAGATACTATCTAACAGTTTTTATACTTCATGTTCTAAACCATTAATGGGAGAGTAATTATGGAAAATCAATCTCAAAAAAACGGAGTAATTCCGCTTTTAGGAGAGGCGGTTTCACTGCTTCTTAAAAATCCTGCAGTTTCAGTTCCGTTCATTACTATTATATTTTTTGAATTATTAATATTAGAATTTTGTTATTTTTCTACCCGTTTTCCATTGGTAAATTTTATGGGACCAGTTATTCAAAAATTATGGGGAGTAGTTTTTTTGCACTATCCAAATAATTTATTTTTATTACCTAAAATGATCTATCCGTTACAAGTAGCATTTTTTTTATTGGCGGGTAATTTTCTTATGGCAGTTTCTGCTGTTGCTTTAAGTTTAGTAGTTCAAAATCAAAAAGCTGAATTGGGTCATGCTCGTAGAATTGCTTTACCAAAATATTTTCATGTTTTAGTAGCTGCAATTTTATTTTTGGTTGTATTTTTATTTCTTAACCAAAGTTATAGTTTATTAATGGCTAGGGCATTTAAGATTAAGTCAACCAGCGGAATGTTTTTTATGTTAAAAGCTGTGATAATATACGGTGCGCCTTATTTTAATTTGTTATTAGGATGTTTTGCTACAGCATTATTCGCTTTTTTTGTGCCGTTTTTAGTCATAGCTAAAAAGAATCTTTTTTCGGCATTGATATCAAATTTTAAATTATTATTTAAAAATTTTGGAAAAGTTTTATTGATTGTTTTAATTCCTACAATATTTTATATTCCATTTTTGGTAATGCGGGCTAGTATAAATGAAATAGCAAATGTTACTTCGCAGGAAATGCGGGTTTGGATAATCGCGGTAGGCTATATAATGACTGGGATAATTGATGCTATTATTTATACAGCTTTAACTAAATTTTTTCTTTCAAATAAGGAATAATAAATATGAAAAATACTATTAAATTTTATGTTGCTATTCTGGTAGTGATTTTTGTAGTTTTGGCAGTTTTAGGTTACAAAGGAAATTATTCTTTAGAGCGTGAAATCTGGAATTTGGAGAAGCAATACGCTGATATTGCTAAGGATCCGCAAATTGTACCGGAAAATGCTATTGATAAGGTTATCCTTGCTCACAAAAAAATGATAGAAAAGTATCCTGGACATGTTTTGATCAGGGAAGTTTATTTTTCTTTAGGTAATTTGTATTTGATTCGAAAACAGAATGATTTGGCTCGGGAAGAGTTTACAAAAATACTCGATGTTTATAAGGGAAGTGCGGATACGTGCGCGGAAGCTTTATTTGCTATAGGTCGTACTTATGAACTTTCGGGTAAATGGGAACAAGCTGTGAGTTTTTATGAAAGAACTAATAAGGAATATCCGATAACTAAAGCTGGTTTGGTAGTGCCTGGGTATATAGGAAATTATTATAAAAAGACTAATGATTTTCAAAAAACTGTAGAAGCATATGATAAGGCTATTTCTTTTTATAAGAAAATTGCAAATGATTACGCGGATAAGATGGCAGGATTAGCAGCATTGAATATGATGTCTGATTGTTATCTTGCTCAGAACCGTTGGAATGATGCTTTGCAAAATTATGGAAAGATACTTTCGGATTATGGCAGTAAAGGGGCTTTATTGCCGATGCAGATACAGGCTTTAGTTCAGCGTATTAATGCAATTGCAGTACGTGAACTAAAAGATTATGATGCGGCAATTACAGTGTATCAGGCATTTGTAGAAAAATATCCTAAAAGTCCTATAGCTGAAGGATTTAAAAAGTTGATTCAACAATTAAAATCAGTGAAGAACGCTGCTCCGACGGTAATTAAGTAAAAATTTTTTATTATAGGGTACTTGTTTTTTGGAGCTAGTTTAGTTTATACTTGAAATAGAAGTTTGTGTTGTGTTTGACGATAAAGGCAAACCCATCGTAAGGTGGGGACCCCTGAACCAGTAGGGTACAGGGCTGTGAATCTAAGTGGTTCACAGGCAAAGCCAAGGGTCCTGAAAGGCAGGACAGCCGGTTACCGAATCAGATCGATGAAGCGAGAATATTTTAGCTCATTCTGATTATCCGGAATGAGCTTTTTTTCGGTCTGATAAAACGATAAAGGCAAACCCGTCGTAAGGCGGGGACGCAAAGCTAGAGGGTCCTATGAAAAGGATAGCCAGTTGCCGTGTGCAAAAATTTATTAGTGAATATTACAAAGGTCCATATTCTGTGCCTGTGAGCATAGGATTTGGGCCTTTTTTATTTTTTGCAAAATTTTTAAAAAGCCCGAAAAAAAAGGATGGGGACATGAACACGAACATTGTAGCAAGATTGTTCACCTTTGGCGTTGCCCTTTTTTTAGCATGGGGAATTGGTTCTTATGCTTATGCACAACAAACTACGAATGGTTTTACAGTAGAGACTTACACTAAAGGAACTCCAATAACATTTGCTGGTATGGATCAGATCAGTGAGCCACAAAAAAATGAATGTTTTACTGATTCACATTATGGGAACGTGGAGTTATGTAAGGATGATAGTCAGGTAACGGATATGGGAACACAGGGGGACATAAGAGCGGTTTATAGCAGGTTTCCACATGAAAATAGTGATGGAACAAAATATTTTGTGATCCGTGAAAATACTGATTATAGGTTGATTATTTATAACCGTTCAGATAATACGGTTTATAAAATAGTTAATGAATTTCCCAGCTTGGAAGGAATAGAGATGCGGTGGGATTATTCAGGAAAATATCCGAATCGTTTATACTATGTCGAAGGTTGTCAATTCAAACAGTACGATATAACGAATGGACAAAGTCAATTGATCCATGATTTTTCAAATGAGTATGCTGGTTGTGGAAAAATATTCATGGACGTTGAAGGAGATAGTTCTGCTGATTCGCGTTATTGGGGATGGATGGTTACTTGGCCGTATGATGGGCAGCAGAGCGCGATCCGTGAATTTATTGTTTATGATAAAGATGCGGATATTATTGTGTCTAAATTAAATGTTGATGATTATAAAAGGTTAGGCGGTAAATGTGATTTCTTTGATGCAAATGGAAATGCTGCTATGCCAAAACCTAATATGGTAGAAATGGCTCCTTCTGGTAAAAAAATTGTGTTGGATTATAGCAGAACCTGGGGGGGATATGTAAATGCTGCTAATTGGCAATATTATGGAAGCGGTATTTGGTATGTGCAGGTTGACACTTATGGCAATTCGATCAGTCATGTGTATGAAGAAAATAGTTCAGGCGCTAAAACATATTATAGTGAAGTTTGGGCGGATTATACGGATAATCCTACAGCCAAGATAACTACTTTAGGTCAGTTTTATCATTTCCGTGGAGGAGATGGCGTTTCAGAAAAATTATATGTTAAGACGCTGACCGGGGTTGATCCTAACACTTTATCTTTAGTATATGAATGGGGTGATAGAGCTCGGGATACTGGCACCCTTTTTGATGGTGCTTATGCTTTTGATCCGACTTTTATTAATCCGGTAAAAGTTTGTGTTTCATCTTCACATTCTGGTTGGTCATTTGATATTAATGGTAATGAATTATTTGTTTGCCAAGATGACCGTACAGATTGGATAACTGCTACTAATGTTTTAAACGGTAACAAAATGAACGTTATTTATCACGGTGATATGGATTATAACTGGAGGATCGGGTTTCATTTCGGTCGAGTTACAAATCCTGATTTAAAGGGATGGATTCCAGTTTCAACTTATAATTATACTCAAGATTATATTGGGTTACAAAATCAAGTATTTATGTTGGAGTTGGTGGATAATGCTGATCATCCTCGGGTTTGGAAAATAGCTCATATGCGTAACAATTATGCCGGTAATTATATGAAGGAAGGATACGCTCCTATTTCAAAAGACGGAATGTCAATTTGGTGGGGGGCGGATTGGATGGGCGGTGATGGTACAGTTGATGTATATGAAGCAAAATTACCTTATGGATGGTGGAATGTTTTATCCAGAACTGGCACGGTGACTACGCCTCCGCCACCAGCTGCAGTTTGCGGTAATGGAGTAAAAGAAGGCAGTGAAATTTGTGATAGTGGTGCAAATAATGGAAAAGCAGGATATTGTAACGCGACTTGTACAGCAATGCTTCCGGTTGCTGCAGTTTGCGGTAATGGACTCATAGAAACTGGAGAAGTATGTGATCAAAACTCGACCACTTGTGTAACTTCTGCTGGATATAATGGGACGATGCAATGTGGTACAGTTTGTACAGGTTTTCTTGCTTGTCAAGCTAAAGAATTTTGCGGTGATGGAATTAAAAATGGTGTTGAGCAATGCGACGGAACAGCCGGTGTAGGCACTCATCAAACTTGTAATTCCAGCTGCCAGTTAGTTAATGTGTCATATTGCGGTGATGGTATTGTTAATCAATCAACAGAACAATGTGATGGCACCGCTGGTGTAGGCGCTAACCAAACATGTAATGCAAGTTGTCAATTGGTACAGTTGCCGTATTGTGGTGATAGTGTTGTTAATCAATCAACAGAACAATGCGATGGTACCGCAGGTGTAGGCGCTAATCAAACTTGTAATTCAAGTTGTCAATTGGTGCAGGTTGTGGTAAATCATGCGCCGGTGCTGATTTCATTAGGGGTGGTTCAAAATCAATATATTTATTGGTTAGCTACAGATGCTGATAAGGATTCGATTACTTATTTGTATAGTATAGATGGAGCTAAATGGGTATCGACTACGGCTACTAAATTATATATGGCAGTATTTACAAAAAAAGGTGTTCGTACAATAACAGTTAAAGCCATAGATAATAAAGGAGCTGTTTCTAATTCAAAAACAATTACATTTAGAAGATAAGTGATACCGGTAGATTCGGGAGGGATGAGAGGGATGCTGAGGCGTCCCTCTTTTAATTAGCACAACATTTATGGAGCTATGAAAAATTGTTTTTATTATTTCTTGACATTGTGTCTCCCTATGATATTATTCCGACTTCTACTTGAGCAGGCGTAAGCTTTCTATTCAGTTTCTTTCAAAATTTTATACTTCAGTTTCAGTTCTGTTTTTTACCAAAATGTTTTCGAATTAATATTTAATTTTTTGAGTACCGGCAAAACTATAGGGTCCCATGAAAAGGATAGCCAGTTGCCGTATTTAAGATTTGGGTGGCGAATATTATAAAAGCCCATATTCCGTGCCTGAGGCATAGGATGTGGGCTTTTTTTATTTTATATAAAATTTTTAAAAAGCCCGAAAAAAAAGGATGGGGACATGAACACGAACATTATAGCAAGATTGTTCACTTTTGGTGTTGCCCTTTTTTTAGCATGGGGAATTAGTTCTTATGCTGATGCTGCGCAACAAACTACGAATGGTTTTACAGTAGAGACGTATACTAAAGGAACTCCGATAACATTTGCTGGTTTAGATCAGATCAGTGAACCGCAAAAGAATCAATGTTTTTCGGATTCGCATTATGGTAAGGTTTCGTTGTGTAAGGATGGAAGCCAAGTTATGGATATGGGAACAGCAGGTGATGTTAGAGCAGTTTACAGCAGGTTTCCACATGAAAATAGTGATGGAACAAAATATTTTATGATCCGTGAAAATACTGATTACAGGTTGATTATTTATAATCGCTCAGATAATACAGTCTATAAGTTAGTTAATGAATTTCCTAGTTTGGAAAGCAGTGAAATGCGATGGGATAATTCAGGTAAATATCCTAATCGTTTATATTTTGTTAATGGTTGTCAATTCAAGCAGTACGACGTAACTAATGGACAAAGTCAATTGATCCACGATTTTTCTAAAGAGTACACTAATTGCGGAAAAATATTTATGGATGTTGAAGGTGATGGCTCCGCGGATTCGCGCTATTGGGCGTGGATGGTGACGTTTCCATATACAAATGGACAAGATCCGATACAGGGTTTCATGGTTTATGATAAGGAATCCGATTTAATTGTATCGCGTCTGATGGTCTCTGATTATGTTAGATTGGGTGGTAAATATGATTATTATGACGCAAATGGTAATCATGCAATACCAAAACCAAATATGGTTGAGATGGCTCCATCAGGGAAAAAAGTTGTATTAGACTTTGACCGCACTTGGGGTGGGTATGGTAATGTTACGAATTGGATTCAGTATTCTGCGAATATTTGGTATATTGCAGAAGATACCAGCGGTAATTCTATAGGTGAAGTTTTTGAAAAAAGAGCGGGTCAATTAAATATTAAATATTCGGGATCGTCGGACTACATAGATAATCCTGCTCAAATGCTAACTGCTCCTGGTCAATATTATTATTTTAGGGGCAGCAGCAGCACGGCGGCAAAATTATATGTTAGACCGTATTCAAATTCTAATCCGAATATGATTACAATAACATATGAATGGGGTAATAGACCTCAGGATACTGGCACGGTTTTCGACGGTGCGTACGCGTTTGATCTTAGTTTTATTAATCCAATTAAAGTTTGTGTTTCATCTTCACATTCAGGATGGTCTTTTGATATTAATGGCAATGAGTTATTTGTTTGCCAAGATGACCGTACTGATTGGGTCACTGCTACAAATGTTTTGAATGGTAATAAAATGAATGTTATTTATCATGGCGATATGGATCCTAATTGGAGGATTGGATTTCATTTTGGTCGGGTTATTAATCGTAATTTAAAAGGGTGGATACCAGTTTCAACTTATAACAATCCTCAGGATTATATTGGTCTTCAAAATCAAGTATTTATGTTGGAGTTGGTAGATAATGTGGATCATCCTCGGGTATGGAAAATAGCGCATATGCGGAACAATTACGATGGTAATTATATAAAAGAAGGATATGCTCCGATTTCCAAAGATGGTTTGTCAATTTGGTGGGGGGCGGATTGGCTTGGCGGCGATGGCACTGTGGATGTGTATGAGGCGAAACTGCCTAATGGATGGTGGACGGCTTTGGCGAGGGCAGGAACGACGCCGAGTGCTGTTTGCGGCAATGGTGTTATAGAAACAGGGGAAGTGTGTGATAGTAATTCGTTGTCTTGTATTGCTACTGCAGGATATGCTGGCACAATGCAATGCGGGACAACTTGCACCAATTTTCTTAGTTGTCAAACCACTGAGTATTGTGGGGATGGCATAAAAAATGGTAAGGAGCAGTGCGACGGTTCAGCTGGTGTAGGTGCCAATCAAAAATGTGATTCAAGTTGTAAATTGGTACAATTATCAGTTTGTGGTGATGGGATCGTAAGCGGTAGTGAGCAGTGCGATGGTACTATAGGGGTTGGAGCGAATCAAATTTGTACCACCAGCAATTGCCAAATTGATAATGCTCCAACAATAACTTCTGCTGGGGCTGTTTCTGGGCAATATGTTTATTGGTCTGCGACTGATGTGGAAAATGATCCGATCAAATATGTTTATAGCATTGATAATGGTCAATCAGTAGAAACGGCTAATACTAAATTGTTGTTTACTCAGTATACTGTCAAAGGTTTTCATATGTTGGTGGTAAAAGCGGTTGATAGTAAAGGAGCTGCTTCACCGACAAAATCAATATTTTTTATTCGATAAATACTGGAAGATTCGGGAGGGATGAGAGGGATGCTGAGACATCCCTCTTTATTTTTATAATTTATCGTCGATGCCTACAGAAAAAACTTACCAAATAATTTTATATTTTTTGATTTTATATTTGTAATATGTGATTTATAATAAGCATATGCTCAAAATAAGGTTTGGGTTCTTATGAGCATTTGCTCAAAATAATATCAAGGTTTTTAAGGGGGGCTTTAATAAAAATGAAACGCGGTCGTCAAAAAAAAGTCAGATATATTCAGCGCATGCCCAAAGTTGTGCAATTTAGCCCGCGCGGCAAAGCTGGTCGGCCTGACGAGGTTGAATTAAAAGTTGATGAATACGAAGCTTTCAAATTGGCTGATTTCCAAGGATATCACCAGGATGAAGGCGCAAAAGCCATGGGTATTTCCAGACCAAGTTTTGGCAGAATTTTAAGAAATGCCCGTAAAATTGTGGCTGATGCTTTGGTTAATGGTAAGATTATACGTATTCGCATTGGCGATGTTCAGGTAGGTGTGCGCCGCAAAGATCTTGCGGTTAAGCCTTCGCGTGTTTCTTATAAATCCGTCGCTGTGAAAAGAGATGTGGTAGCTGCAAATTTACCTGCCGGTAATTCCAATTCCTTGGAAAAGATGGTTAGTTCTAATATTTTGAATTATCGCAACAATAATAATGAGCTGGCACAGTAAGGCGGTTTCAATGGTAAATGCGCGTCCTTAGGCATGCAGAGGCTATTTATCCAACTTCCTATAATACATATTATGTTAACTTGAATGTGCGGTTTGTGGGTGATTTTGCTCCATTGTTGGGTTTTGGCTTTTAACCTGGCAAGAATGCGTTCTTTATTCCCTCTGCGAATGCTAAGATTGCTTTGTTGTTTATTGTGAACCCTAGTCCTATGCTGATAAATATAATTGAATATATTATAGAAAGTTTAGGGGTCTTTTGTTTCACATAATATGGTATTAGTTTAATAAATGTTAATATTCCTAGAACTTTGGCTAAGTGATAATAAATATATTGTCTGTTGGTCATAAAACAGCCTTTTGCCCTAGTTATATGATAGATTACTGGTCCTAATAATAACAAAATGATCATGGTTAGCGGAATTATGCAGAATTTTCTAGTTTCTTTTTTAATTAAGCATAGTATCGCGGTAAAGATTATAAAATAGAATTTTCTGCTATTTTCTTGCCAAAAGCTAAAAAAAACTTGCCAGGTTCCCCACATTTCTTCAGTGTAGTTAAAAGAAGGAACTTTAATTCCGTAATAGAATATGATGCATAAAGGGATAAAAAATATTTTTATGCTGTTTAGGGAGATGTTTTTTAAGGTCTCCCCTTCCATAATTTTTATTATAATATAAGCAAATATTAAAGCTACGATCTGAAAAGATATACCGGTAGCTGTAAAAGCTAAAATTATTAGCGTGGCAATAAGGTATTTTGTGTAACGATCATTAAAGGTGAAAAATAGACAGAGAAACCATAATGAATTCCAGAGCGCGTATACCCGGGATTCCATTGCGTAATAATAAACGTCTTCTTCAAATAAAAATCTAAATGGTATTGCCATTAATAATATGTATTGAATTATCTTGGTCGATATATCAATATTATTTTTTCTGATTTCTTGCCATAAAATTATGCAAATTAACCAAGCTACTGCTAAAGTTATCAATATCCCAGGAAGTCTGAAATAGATCAGTTTAGGTATATTTGTTTGGTTTTTGTGATGGTCTAAAAATCTAAGAATGACATAATATAATGGCGATGGGCTGGCTTCGCCTGGCGGACCATTTATGATTAATTGAGAATAAGATTTTGGGGTGATGGCATTATTGATGCCTACAGTTTCGTCAGTCCAGAATTTTTTTTGTGATGCGGTGTGGATTTCTGAGAAGAAAAATATTATTCCAGTTAAGATCACAAAACTCAGGCATAACCAACAGATAAATTTTTGAGTAAAGTTCATTAATTAAATAATTTAATTTTTTCAGGCTCGGTTTGATATGGGTTCATGGCTTCCACGTTTGTGATATCAATTTCTAATAAGGTAAAATTTGGGTCTGCTGGCTCAGAAAAATATTGGCGTAAATTTGGTACATTATCCCAAAGAATTTGTTTTTTATTAAGGTCGTTGGATATTTTTCCTTTGCCTGATACCCGGCAAAAACACATTTTTCGGTCAACAAAACAAGCTTCCACGTTAGGATTTTTTTTAATTTGGCTGATGGTGCGCGCGTTTGGCACTAGCGCAGTTAATAATTGATTCTCGTGCAAATATGGTGCCATTGGACGAACTTTGGGCTGATCTCCCTCAACTGTGCCTAAAATCGCATAACCTGCGTCGCTGATAATGTCAAACACTTCATCTTTGGTCATGATAAATCTCCTTTTACCGCTTAATTTTAAATTTTTCTGTGCCGATTTTATTCTTATTATTTATCGTAATTATTTCTGCCATAATGGATACCGCGATTTCTTCGGGAGTTTGGGCACCGATGTCAATGCCTACCGGAATGTTTAATTTTTCAAGTTGTGCTTTAGTTACACCTATTTTTTTTAGATTTTTTAGAAATAATAATCTTTTTTTCTGGCTTGATATTACACCTATATAACCAGCATCTGATTTTATGACATTTTTTAAGCACGCAAAATCATTGATATGGTTGTGAGTTATTATAACTATATGGGTGTTGGCATCTATATTAATTTTTGCTAAATATTCAGGGTGTTTGCAAAAAATCTTATCTACATGCGGGAAACGGTTTTTATTAGCAAAAGCTTTGCGTTCGTCTATAATTGTGATTTCAAATTGTAGAATTTTAGCAATTAAAGATAAAGGTAACGCGATATGTCCTGCACCGCATATAATAAGTTTTTTGGGACCCAGATACGGTTCAATAAAGATTGAAACTTCACCGCCGCATATTGGCCAGCCTTTGCCTTTCATGGTATAGGTTTTCAGGTCTGGCATTCCGGTTTTAATACTGTTTAAACTTTCGGATTGGACTTTTTTCTCGACCATCCCCCCTCCGACTGTTCCAATAGAGGCGCCATCGGATTGTACGATCATTTTTGCACCGGTCTTGCCGGGTGTACCTTTTGTAGCAGACACGACAGTAGCTATTGCGTAAGCACAGTTTTTTTTAGAAAGTTCGATAATTTTATCTAATACTTTTGTATCCATTTTATTTTACATATGCTTTAATTATTTTTTGTTCTTGAACTGGCTTGTCGTCACCGTCGGTTTCGACATTTTCTAATTTTTTTACAACATCCATACCATTTATTACTTCACCAAAAATTGTGTGGTGCATATTTAACCAAGGAGTTGCTGCTGTGGTGATAAAAAATTGGCTTCCGTTGGTTTTGGGTCCGCGATTAGCCATAGCTAATATACCTGGACGATCAAATTGTACAGTTGAGCTGAATTCATCTTCAAAATCTTTACCCCAAAGACTTTCACCACCTGCCCCAGTTCCAGTTGGGTCTCCACCTTGGATCATGAAATCTTTAATGATACGGTGGAATATTATGCCGTTGTAATAATTTTTATTTATTAATCCTACTATGTTTTCGCAGGCTTTAGGAGCGACGTCTGGAAATAATTTAATTTCAATGTTTCCTTGGGTAGTTTCAAATACGATAACAGGGTTAGCCATTTTCTTTTCACTTTCTTGGGCTGATAAAATTGATGAAAGATTTAAAGTTAGTAAATTTAAGGTTAATAATATTAATAATTTTTTAAACATGAAGTAGAACCTTTCTATAAATTATGCGTTAGTTTCGGCGGGATTGTTGTTTAAAGGTTTTAGGGTGATCTTTTCTTCGGTATGTAAAGAAGACATTTGTGCGATTTTTGCTTCAAGAGCTAATATTTGGTTTTTACGTAATTCGTTTTCTTTTTGTACTGCGATTAACTCTGTTTTATATTCTTTCGCGGTATCTTTTATATCTTTGATTTCTTTCTCGAGTATATCCTTAACTTTATTGAATTCTTTTTTGGTTCTTTGTTCAGCGTTAAGCTCATGTTGCACTCTTTCTAATTCATTGCTTTTTTCTTGGAACAAACGTTCAAGCCGGTTATATTTTTCTTTTAATTCATGCAGGTCAGCTGTGGCGTGAATTTCTTCATTGATTAATGTTTCTTCTTCTTTACTCAATTTAGTTTGATCAGTTGGCGTTAACTTTGGAACCGGCGAAACTTCTATTTTTTGGGGCTTATTATCCTCTAATTCGAATTTTTTAAGGAAAGCATCGCTAGTCAGATCAGGAGTTGGGTCCGCTGTTAGTGTTACTGGAGTTTGGTTTTTAGATCGATTGCCTTCAATGCTGATTATCCAGATTACATACCCGATACTCGCCAGAGCTAAAATCGCAAATATGGAAATTATGGTTATCACAGTTGCTCCTTTGAAAAATCTAGGTTGAAATATTTGCCAAATCCCATTTAGGACTATATACTCGATTTATGATATCTACAATTTTATTAGCTGCTGGTTTAAGTAGTCGTTTTGGTTCGCCTAAGCCATTGGTAAAATTTAATAATGAGCACCTCATCATATTACAACAACAACTTTTACTGGATGCTGGAGTTGATGAGATCATTGTTGTTTTGGGTGCTTTTTATAGTGAAATTAAGCCTTATGTATTTAACCATAAAAGAATAAAACTTGTCTATAATAAAGATTATAAATTTGGACAGACGTCATCGTTTAAAGCCGGTTTATCGACGATCTCACAAAAATCTTCAGGGATCATGTTATTTCCAGTAGATTATCCGGTTATTAAAAAGCAAACTATAATAAATTTAATGGATGTATTCAAGTCGGAACATCCTCAGATTTTGATTCCGGTTTTTAATGGCAAGAAGGGTCATCCCCCTATTTTTGATATATCGCTTAAAAATGATTTTGAGCGGTTAAATATTAAAGAAGGACTCAATACTGTAGCATGGGCGCATGCTGCGGAAATAAAAATATTAGATGTGGATGATCAGGGTGTTATAAATAGTTTTAACACCCAGGATGAATTAAAAAATTTAATGCGTTGATTTTATTTATCTTTAAATACAACCACGCTGGCTGTAAAGTTAGCCCGGATATAACCGTTTGGATTCCATTTGTACGGCGACGTTACTTTAACATCAGTGATCGCGTCTCCGCCTAATACTGAAGCTTCGTATTTCATTCTTTCAATGACTTCATCTAATTTTTGTCTGCGTTCCGCGTTTACTTGCACAGTACCGATAATTTCATGCGGACGGTCAACTGAGGATAAATAAGTTACGTCTGAAACGCTTTTTTTAGCCGGGTAAAAATTTGTGGTTGTATCTTCTGAAGTTACTCGATAAAGACTGCAGCCGGTTAAAACTAAAACTGATAGTAATAATAAAAATTTTTTCATAGGTTTGCCTCTCCCCGTTCTTTTTCTTTAAGTGCTTTTAATACTTTATCTGGTGTAAATGGTAATTCTTTTAGTCTTATTCCCACTGCGTCCTCGATTGCATTAGCAATTGCGGCTGCAGTTGGTAGTAAAGCAGCTTCGCCCATGCCTTTTGCTCCAAATGGTCCTTGCGGATCTATGGTCTCGATCAAAATAGTTTTGATCGGAGGAATATCTACAGATCTTGGTATACGGTACCCGTCGAAATTGGCATTAACACAGCGACCGTTTTCAAATTTTAAATTTTCATTAAACACATAACCTAAACCCATTGCTAAAGAGCCTTCAATTTGGCTTTCAACTGAGCTAGGGTTAATTGCTTTTCCTACATCATGTGCATCCCAAAGTTTGAGAATATTTATTGTACCACTTTTTATATTAACTTCAACTTCTGCGATTTGCGCTTCAAAACTATAGCTTGCAGATACGTGTCCTTCGCCGGTACGAAAATCTACTGGAGTTGTCGGAGGATTGTAACTTCCTCTTCCTATAATTTGATCGCCATAGTTAAATGAATAGCAAAGTTTTATAGCATTTTCAAATGACATTATATTTTTTTTTGTACTTAGCTGAATAACTTCTTCTGCCTTAATATCAAGATCGTTAATATCGATTTGAGTATCTTTAGCAACAATTTTAAGAATTTGTTCTTTTGCGTCGTGGGCTGCGCGTAAAGCGCCATTACCTGCTATGAAAGTCACCCGGCTGGCAAAGCTTCCGGTATCAAATGGTGTAATCGCGGTATCAGCTGCTATACATTTTATCCGGCTGTAACTTACACCTAATTCTTGGGCGACAATTTGGGATAATGCGGTATTCGACCCTTGTCCGGTATCAGATGCTCCAGTGAAAAAATATATTGAACAGTCCTCTTCCACTTTTACGATTCCGCCTGAAGATTCATGGGATTTATACATTTTAGAACCCATTACGTCTCCTGCTATTCCCATACCGATTCCACGTCTTATGTGACTTTGCTTCCCGCGTTTATTTTTCCAGTCCGCCGCTAAAGCGGCGGATTCAATGCATTCTTTAAGACCATTGGACGATATTTTCATTTTATTAGCAGCGACCATATTCGGCGTAGTTATATTTTTGAGACGGAATTCAACTGGATCCATGCCAATGCCTTTAGCTAATAGATCCATGTGAGATTCAACTGCAAATCCTGACTGCACTCCTCCGAAGCCTCGAATTGCGCCGCTGATAGGGGTATTTGTATAAACCCGGTATCCGGTAATTTTTAAATGTTTGATTTGATAAGTCATAAAAATACGCATGATAGTTGAAGCTAATAAAGTTGGACCATAAGAACAATATGCGCCTCCGTCGGCAATTACTTCTCCGGTCATGCAGAGTAAAGTTCCATCTTTTTTTACACCGCTTTTGAGTTTGTAAATCATGTTGTGTTTACGTCGTGAACAAGTGAATTCTTCTTCACGGGTATACATGATTTTAACTGGTAAGCCGCCGGCTTTTTTTGATAAAACACAAGCCGCAAAATCCATTGGCAGCATTTCCAATTTTCCACCGAAGCCTCCCCCAGTAGCTAGCTTCACTACGCGTATATCGTTTAAATCCATTTTAAAACATTTAGCAATAGCTTCTCGTACTTTAAACGGAGCCTGGTGGGATATCCATAAAGTTATCTTGTTTGAAAATGTTTCATATTGTCCGATGCAAGTGTGGGT
The DNA here is from genome assembly GCA_015233195.1 of Candidatus Omnitrophota bacterium. Classification (GTDB taxonomy): domain Bacteria; phylum Omnitrophota; class Gorgyraeia; order Zapsychrales; family Zapsychraceae; genus JADFYE01. Next base: position 28,938 of record JADFYE010000009.1, on the reverse strand, counting down.
TTCCATGCAAGTATGCGCGGCTGATGGACAGTAAAATACGTCGTCTCGGACATAATCAGCTTCTTTAAACATGCGTTCAGGATTGCCGATATTAACTGGTAGTATAACATTAATATTATTTCGCACATTCTCGTGTATCTGGGGAGCTCCGGGTTTCATGGCTTCCAGAGCATCAAAAACTCCGGGTAAAATTTCATATTGAACTTCTATCAATTTTAATGCTTGTTCAGCAGTTTCTTCGTCTACAGCAGCTATTGCTCCTATTTCATCGCCTATGTATCGTACTTTTTGTGATTCTAAAGGCATTTGATCTACTAGATGCGGGAAGAAAAATTCATTAGACCCAAATTTTATTTCACCCGTATCTTTTGCAGTAATAACTGCTTTAACTCCAGGTAAATTTTCTGCTTTGGAAGTATCAATGTTAATTATTCGTGCGTGTGGATGCGGACTGCGGATCATTTTACCAACCAGCATACCTGGCAAATTTACGTCTTGTGTAAATTTGGTTTGACCAGTTACTAAGCCTTTTCCGTCAATACGCGGAACGCTTTTGCCAACTGGATTTACAAAATTTTTGTCAAATGATTGAATGCGCATATTTTAAATCGGGAACGAAATATTGCCCCTACACTATTGCTTTTTATTTTTTAAATTTATCCCTGCTGCCTTCACGGCTTCAAATATTTTTGGATATCCTGCGCAGCGGCATAAATTTCCGTCTAACCCTTTTTTAATTTCATCAATATCAGGAGATAAATTTTTATCTAAAATATTTTTTGCAGCAAGTATCATGCCTGACATACAGAATCCGCATTGTACTGCGCCTTGTTCCAGAAAAGCTTCTTGGATCGGGTGTAAATTATCACCTTCGGATAAACCTTCGATAGTAGTAATGTTGCAGTCTGCACAATCACAAGCCAAAGTCAAACAGGATAAAATGGTTTTACCGTCTATAAAAACTGTGCAAGCGCCGCACTCACCTTCCCCACAAGCTTCTTTTGTTCCAGTACTACCAATAATATTGCGGATTACTTCTAATAAGGTTTCATGACCATGCAATTGCAGGGTATGCGATTTTTTGTTTAAGGTAAATGTTATTTGCATTGTTGCACCAATTGTTCAATTGTGTCGGTCAAAGCCATGCGAGACATGTGTTTTTTATAGTCGTCGCTGCGGCTGTCAAATATTTCGGTGTCGATGTGTTGTAGTATGTCCTTTACTAAAGAAATATTTAAATTTTTCCCGTTTAAGAAATTCTCGGCTTTTTTATCTCTAATTGCGAAACTATAACCGTTGTTTATAACTATTCGGCTGTCATTTATTTTTTTATTTTGCGCGATAGCTGATACGCTTATTGAAAGCATGGGTTTATCAACGATAGCGCGCTTGCCAATTCGTTTAAAGGCGCTGATGCGGTCAGCATTTAGTTTTAATTTTATATGGGTCAGTATTCCTTCTTGTTTAGCTTGATCAAAAAAGTAATTTTCAGCAGAAATAGTTTTTATTCCTGATTCGGACCTGAAAATAAATTGGGCGTCTAGCGCTACCATTACTGAACTTAATTCAGTCCAGGTGTAACGGCAGGTTAAATTTCCGCCGATAGTTGCCATGTTACGAATCGGTGTAGTGGCTAAATTTTCACAGCAGGTTTTTATAATGCTTAGATTTTTTTTGACGTGTGTATTTTGTTGTAATTCATTTATAGTAGTCATCGCGCCAATAGTGATTGAGTCAGTATCGATGTTAATCCCTTTTAATTCCGGTATTTTACGTAAACTTATAATATGTTCAGGGGTTGGCATGTTTCGCTGTTTAAATAATTTAAGATTGGCGATTAGAATCGTCCCTCCGGCTAATATTTTGCTGTTAGGCTTATCGTCCAGCAATTCAATAGCTTCAGAAATTTCTTTTGGTGAATGATATGTAAATTTATTTAATAACATTTTTAGAGTTCTGCTACAGCCAATGAGGCAAGCTCGGAACGTTCGCTTTTTGACAATAACATATGTCCAAATAATTTAAATGATTTTAATCGTTCAACAGTATAGGATAATCCATTTGAGTTTGCGTCTAAATATGGATTATCGATCTGATCAGGATCGCCGGTGAGCACTATTTTGGTGCCGTCTCCAGCCCTTGAAATAATAGTTTTAATTTCATGTGGAGTCAAATTTTGCGCTTCATCAACTATTAAGAATTGATTTGGAATGCTGCGTCCGCGGATATACGTTACAGCTTCGACTTCGATCAGATCAGACCGCATTAAATTATCAACAGTAAGAGCACTGGCAACAACATCTTCATGTTTGGCTAATACTGAAGTTTTTAAGATGAAATCAAAATTGTCAAATATAGGCTGCATCCAGTAATTAAGTTTTTTCTCTTTGCTTCCAGGCAAGTATCCAATATCTTTTCCTAACGGCATGATTGGACGGACAACTAATAGTTTTTCGTATACCGGATTTTTATTGAGAATTTTTGAAAGCGCGCTACATAAAGCCATAAGAGTTTTTCCTGAACCGGCTTGCCCGACGAGTGTCACCAATTTTATATCATCGTTTAATAAAAGATCAAAAGCAAACCTTTGCTCCACGTTCAGTGGTTTTATGCCCATAATGCTGCATCCGTCGCAAATTCGGTTTAGGACATTTTGTTCTTGATCATATTTACATATGGCTAAACTTTTCCCGTCATCGGGTTTTACTTGCGCGAATTCGTTTGCTAAGAAGCCGGGTTTTGCGGTCATTTTGTTATCGCGGGTGAGCTTATCGTATTCAGCTTTAGGAAGAATAACCTCTTTCCATCCTCGATAAAGATTGCCGTATTCTACTACTTGTTTTTCGTAATCTCGTGCAGGTACACCCATGGCTTCAGCTTTAATGCGAGCATTGACATCTTTAGATATAAAAAATACTTTTTTACCTTGTTGCATCAAATGCCAGGCTACAGCGAGGATGCGGTTATCGTTTAGTTCTTTATCGGTTAACGGTATATCAGAAGTTTTAAATGAGGTTATGTAGATAATCAATGTTCCGCCGTTATCCATTTTAGCGCCTTTTTTTAACGCGCCCTTTTTGATTAGGCGGTCGATTTCGCGTAATACCTGACGGGCATGCATGCCTTTTTTATCAGCTTCAGTTTTGAACCGGTCTAATTCCTCGATAACAGTTATAGGCAGAATCACATTATTATCCGCGAAAGAATATAAAGCTTGAGGATTGTGGATTAGGACGTTGGTGTCGAGTACGAAATTTTTTTCCATTGGTACGGGGTCCTTTATGTTTTTTTACGGTTTTTTATCTCAGCCGCGATATCCGCGGATGATATTTTCATTTTCAAGTACTGTTTTTCTAATAATTCTTTTACTTTGCAAATATAACTTAAAATCTCGGTTGTTATTTCAGGGTTAGTCAATCCGTATTTAGTCAGCAGCATATCTAGATCATAATTCCACTCAATAAGCGCGTTAATATGTTTTTGTAATCTTTGTTTCTTGCTGTAAATAAGGTCACTGATGGTCCGCAGAACTTTAGGTAATTTTAAATATGGTATGGCTATGTTAAGTAATAGCTCTTCTCTTTGCATACGGGTCACATCAGTTAATTGATATCCTAAAGAATGCAAAATTGTTTCTTTTCTAAAATGAGATGTTTCATCTCTTTGCTCTTCGAGATGGGTCGGAAGAGTTGGATTATCGTAATTTATTTCCAGATCTTCTTGCGGCGCGACCCGTTTCATATTTTCTCCGGTAACGCAGATACGATATTGCCAGGAAACATCAGTATTTCCGGAAAAAAATTCTTTCATTTTAGTAATGCCGTCGATCCAGCCAATATAATTATTTTTTTTATGGCGAATTGGCGTTAGGTCTGGGAATAGTCTTTCTTCGTTCATTAGGGTTTTATTTTTGGTTTTAGTTTTGGCATTGAATAGGTTTTAGCTTCAGCGGTTGTTGTATCAGTATTTGTTTCCGGTTCAGTTTCAGGCACTTTAATAACGCGCATAGGTTCTGGCGTCGTGATTTTTACAGGAGCCGGATCAGCATTAATTGTTTTGATTTCTATAGGTTTTACTGGCTGTTGGTTTTGTTCAGTTTTATTTTTTTTGGGGAAAATATGCGCCCATAAAAATGAAATAATATAGATAAATATTGAAACAGGGATTATGGCAATTAAAAGTATTATGTATAAATTTTTGGGATCTTTTTTTATTTGTTCAAGTGTTTTTAAAAATTTTGTTTGATATTTTTTATCAATGGAAAATTTAAATTTTAGAATTGGATTTTCGTTTTTTTGCTTTTTAAAAGTGCTGGTTGTTTGTGTTTTTGGTGAGGCGGTTTCATCAGGAGGCATGCTTTCCAGTGTTTTCATTGTTAATACTTCAGTTTTGATTTTTGGGGCAGAGGCAGTTTGATTAATGGTTTCAATAGTTTTGGATTCTTCAGGCTTAGTTTTATCTATAATGACAACGCCAGGTTTTAAAGGATGGTATTCAGTTGTAATATTATCAAGGGTAATTTTTGCAACATCCTCCATCAGGAATTCGCGAGATGTTATCCCCTCTTTATTTATAATTCTAACGAAATTATTGTTTTGTTCTGCTATCGTCCCTGATATTGTTTCGCCATTGGTAAGAATAATTGTGTCAGCAAAAACTGCGGTTTGTAAAAGGCTTAATAAAAGAAAAAGTAACATAATTATTTTTTTCATAATTGTACCTTTAGATATATTAATATTTAAGTGGGATAAACCAACCTCACAAATATTTAACGATTTATCTCTAGTGTTAATATATTCTATTTTATTGGTTTTGTGAATTATTTTGAGATAAATATTGGCGCAGGGTTTCTTCTACTACTATTACGTCCCAGCCGTTATTAGTTATTTGCTGGATCAATTTTTCATTTGAATTGGATTTTGCCAGGTCAGGATTTTGTTTTAAATAAGCCAGCAGGATTTCTTTATTAAACTCCTGCTTTTTATTTAGTTCGTATGTTTTATTTTTTTCAGTGTTGGGCTGGTTAACCAAAAGCGCAATCAATGCCCAAAGCGCGGGTAAACATAAAATTACGAATGTTAATATGGAATTCATAGTGATGGATTTGCTGAATAAAAATGGGCTTGAACCCCAGAACGCATCGAACAAATAATGTGCGATTATGACAGTTAATAAGCCATAGCGTAAATAGCAAAAACCAAGTATAAATCCCATAATTGTTACTTCTATTCCTCTGAACCACATTGGATAAACCGGGTATGAACTATGCGCGAAACCCCACAGTGCTGCAGATAGAATTACTGGAATCACAATATTTTTAAAATATTTTTTACCGAGGTTTATAGCAAAACTTCTAAATAAAAATTCTTCGGATAAAGAGGCGCGTATCGCTAGAGTGAAACTTGCCAGCACTGGCCAATAATTTGTCGAGGATTGGGTTAACCAGTTGTATTCTAACCATACTCCCCAATGAGTTTGTCCGACATTTATTAGGATAGATTGCAGCCCTAATAAAATTATACATAAAGCATATCCAATCAAGATTTCATAAGAAATAGAACGGTTGAAAAATGTTGAGTTGATTTTATAAAGGAGCCCGCCCTTTATATTTTCTGGAGTCAATTCGCGATTTAGAAGTTCACCAGATATGCCGGGAATGATTAGTGCGACAACTAAAATTATAATTCCGAGAATAGAGGTTGCGAGGCTACGGTTTATATATGAAATAAATTTCGCAGTGGTGGGATAATTATAGATAAGATTTTGGAGAGAATTAAATATACTGGCAAGAAAAAGTATCATTAAGAATACGCTTAGGTAAATGAAAAATGGTTTAGCTTGAATGATCGCGATATTGTTGAGTTTTAGCACCAAAAAATAAATCGCGTACAATGATAATATAAATAATAAGGTGCTCACTACTAAAATTATATTTTGACCTACCTCTTCTTGGGTTTTTAGATCACGTTTAAAATCATCCGGTATCTCCAGTATTTGCCAGGAAAATTCCAGTATATCTTTTCCGGATATTTTGACGTTGGAAATAAGTTTAGCCGTGCCGCTGTTGGTTTTTTCAGTCCAGGGTATGTTTATGTCTTTACGCTGCCAACTAAAGGTGTAGTCGTTTCTATGGTCTAATTTTTTATTTTGGATTTCTTTGGCGATATATGCCGCTGGATCAAAGTTGAATTTTTCATGCAAGAATTTTTCCGCAACTGCGCGGGCATCTTCTTGAGTAACGTTTGGTCGTTGATCAGTATCGGCAATTACATGTTGGAAATCTAGTATTTGTCCATCTGCGGAACTTATGCTAAAGCGGAATTCTTCTTTTTGATTCTCTTTGAAAAACCGTATCGACCAATAAAACATTTGAAAATGGTTTTGGTTTATGAACGCGGTCATTTTTTTGAAGCCGAGTGTTTTTTGTAAATATTGGCTGGGAAGTCCGACCCTTCCGAAAACAATGCCGTGTTTGAAAGAATTTACATCAATATTTTGTTCTTTCAAATATTTTTCAGCGGTATTTAAAGCTTGTTGCCGATCGATTTTTAAGTCGATAAGCGCCATTTGCGGATAAGAAAAACGCATCCACGCCCAGATGGATAAGGCAAGAATAATGGTTAAGGTAATTATTTTGATGAAGTAATTATTTTTTTTCAAGCCCCTCACCTTTAACTCTTTTCACAATAAATGAATCACTTCTCTTGGTAATCTTTGTAGTTCTTGATTCCCTAAAACTTTTATTGCCCAGCGTAAAATTTTAAGTTGGCGGTCAAGTTTTGGTTCAGGAGTAGTTATGGTTTCTAGTTTTATGCGGGATAAAAAAAGGATTTTGCGTAAAGTATTAAAAACTACTCTGGCTTCTCTTGGACGGTTTTGTCCGTCGAGTAACAATTTGTTTAGGTTTTCGTAGGCGAGTAAGTTTACCCCGGTATTATAATGGTTAAGTTTTTGGATCAGAGCTGGGACCATTGAATCAAAATATTCATAACGGTTGGCAACACAAATGCCGTACATGGTCTCAACTTGGATAAATGGTGAATCGCTTTTGGAAAGATTCCGCAATAATTTTCGTTCATACTGCTGCCGTTCTGATTGTACCATGGTTTTTACAAAGTCTTGGTTCATCACCCGGAGTGCAGCTGTAGTTTTTAGCGGATTTAAAGTGTCATCTTTGATCATTTCCCATAAAATATCTTTTGGGATCTGTCTGAATTTTTCAGTGTATTCATCGATTTGTTTACGGTCGTCCAGCAAATAGTCTTGGGTTGGTTCTGCTGCATGAACCGGCATTACAAATCTGCCTGATATCGTCAGTAGCCCTATAAATATAAAATTGAATAATAAAAATTTTTTTATTTTCTGCATCACCGTACAACTTCCATTGATAAATTTAAGGCTTTATGGGTATGGGTTAGCGCGCCTATAGAAATACGATCAACTCCGGTTTGAGCGATTTTACGTATGGTTTTAAGGGTTACTCCTCCGGAAGCTTCGAGTAAAGGCAATTTGTATTTATTAAATTTATCGCGTATTCTTACTGCTTGCTTCATTTGGCTGCAGGACATGTTATCTAATAAAATTATTGTAGGCTGGGTTGGCAGTACTTGTTTGAATTCTGCCAGAGTGTCAACTTCTACGCAAATAGGTTCGTTATGTGATTTTTGAAATTTTAAAATCGCTTCAGCTAAAAGAATATTTCCATGATATATTTCACGGTGGTTATCTTTTATAAGTATCATTTCTTTCAAATTTTTACGGTGATTTATTCCTCCGCCGCAGCGTACCGCGTATTTATCAAAATTACGTAAGCCGGGAGTGGTTTTACGGGTGCTTAAAATTTGGGCTTTGTAAGGTTTGACTGCTTTTACATAGTTATTGGTATTTGTCGCAACACCGGATAAATAACTTAAAAAATTAAGCGCGGTCCGTTCTCCGGTTAAAATCGCTCTGGTTTTGCCTTTTATTTCAAGTACTTTATCGCAGGGTTTTAAGGCATCGCCGTCTTTAAAACTGGTTTTGAAATGCATATTTTTATCAAGTTTTTTAAAAAGTCTTTTTACTATATCAATGCCGCAAAGTATTCCTGGTTCTTTTGATACTATATATGCTTCCGATATACTTGACGGCAGGATAAGGAAATTAGTAGTAATATCCATATCATGCGCGTCTTCGACTAACGCTAAATGTATTGTATGATCGATTTCTTTTATGGTCAGCATAGTTTTTAACTCAAATCAGTTATCAGCTGTTTCATTTTGTTTATTTTGTCGTTGATTTCAATTAAGCGTTCCCGGTCTTTTTCAATTACTTCAGCCGGCGCTTTATTGACAAAAGCTTCATTAGATAAACGTTTGGTAATGCCGTCTACCAATTTGGTTTGCTCATTGATCTGATTAAGTATTTTACGTTTTTCAGCTTCTAAATCAACCGCACCTTCCAATGGTAAAGCAAATTTAATTGTTCTAACTACGCCGGTAGCTGTATTTTTTTGTGCGGTTAAAGTGTCGCGTATAGTTATTGGGTTTAACCGACCTAAACGTTCGATCATGGCTCGGTTTTCATTTAAAAATTTTTGATCGGATGCGTTATCAGCCGCTAAAATGCAATTTAATTTTTCAGATGGCTTGATGTTCCATTGTGCTCTGACATTCCGGATAGCAGTTACCAATTCTATGATCAATGCCATTTTTTGTTCTGTATCGGTATTGAGTAGTTTTTCTTGTACGCTGGACCAAGGTTGTAAGCCTAAATCTTTATTTTCAGGATGAATGTTTGCCCATAATTCCTGGGTAACAAATGGCATAAATGGATGAATTATTTTTAAAGAATTTTCAAGAATAATAAAGGCGGTATTTTGGATTATCGGGTTATCCCACTGGTCTTTTATTATTTCTAAATACCAATCGCAGAATTCGCTCCAGAAAAATTCGTTTATTAAAGATTCAGCTTCGGAATAACGGAATTTTTCTATGCTATCCCCTACTTTTTTTATCGTAGTGTACATGCGTGACACTATCCATTTTGATGCCAGATCCAATTCCGTTTTTTGCAGATCAAATTTTGGATCAACAGCTTTTACGTTCATCAATATCAGACGGGATGCGTTCCAGATTTTATTCGCAAAATTACGTCCAATCTCAAATTTTTCTTTTGAAATATACAAGTCTTGTCCGGAATTAATGATCAAACTAAAGCGTAAGGCATCTGCGCCGTATTCTTCAATGATTTCAAGAGGATCAATAGCGTTGCCAAGTGATTTAGACATTTTACGTCCGATAGAATCACGTACTGTTCCGTGGATATAAACTTCGCTAAATGGAATATCGCCCATAAATTCTATTCCAGCCATGATCATACGTGCTACCCAGAAAAATATGATTTCTGACGCTGTGAATAATGCTGAGCCAGGATAAAAATATTTTAGGTCAGGATTATCTTTAGGCCAATTTAAGGTGGCGAAAGGCCATAGCCAGGATGAGAACCAGGTATCTAAAACATCTTCTTCTTGTTTAAGATCGTGCGACCCGCAATGTGGACAGACTTTTGGCGTGTCTAAAGTCACGATCATGTTTTTGTCATCCGGACAATTTTGGCAATACCAAACTGGTATGCGGTGTCCCCACCATATCTGACGGGAAATACACCAGTCGCGTATATTTTCCATCCAGTTCATGTAAACTTTATTCCAGCGTTCCGGATAAATTTTGATACGTCCATCTTCAACTGCTTTAACTGCAGGTTTGGCTAAAGGCGTCATTTTAACGAACCATTGTTTTGATAAATATGGTTCGACCACAGTATGACAGCGGTAACAATGTCCTACTGCGTGTTTATGCTCATCGATCTTTACCAATAGTCCAAGTTTTTCCAGGTCTTCGATAACAGCTTTACGCGCAGCAAATCTGTCTAAATTATTATATTTTCCGCCGTTACGGTTGACCACACCGTTGGGATGCAGGATATTGATAAATGGCAGATTATGACGTTTACCCATATTAAAGTCATTCGGGTCATGGGCAGGCGTTACTTTTACTGCGCCAGTACCGAATGTTAGGTCAACAAAATCATCTTCAATGATTGGTATCTCACGGTCAACCAGAGGCAGGATCAAAGTTTTGTCTTTTAATTTGGTATATCGTTCGTCAGTTGGATTAACTGCAACTGCAGTATCACCTAACATGGTTTCTGGACGAGTCGTAGCTACAATTATGAACCCTTTTTCGCCTTTGATCGGGTATTTTATGTGGTAAAGTTTGCCATCAGTATCTTGATGCTCTGCTTCTTCGTCAGAAAGCGCAGTATGACAGCGAGGACACCAGTTAATAATATATTCACCGCGGTAGATTAAGCCTTTATTATATAGACGGACAAAAACTTCTTTTACTGCATGGGAGTATTCATCATCCATGGTAAAGCGGGTACGATCCCAGTCGCAGGATGACCCCAATTTTTTTAATTGATGAATTATCGTATCGCCGTATTTATCTTTCCACGACCATAATAATTTTGTAAATTCTTCGCGGCCGATTTCTTGACGGGTCTTGCCTTCTTTTGCTAATTGTTTTTCGACAACGTTTTGGGTGGCAATACCAGCGTGATCTGTTCCTGGCATCCAAAGAGTCTCAAATCCTGCCATGCGTTTGTAACGGATAATTATATCCTGCAAAGTATTATTTAGCGCGTGCCCCATGTGCAGAATGCCAGTAACATTCGGCGGAGGTATAACAATAGTGAAAGATTTTTTATTAGGGTTTACTTTGGCGCGGAAAGTCCCATCTCCCGACCAATAATTTCCCCATTTTTCATCAATAGTTTTAAAATTAAAACGCGGCTCTAATTCCATTTATTTTTTCTTGTCCTTCAACAGTTTATATTCAATGCTGTCTGTTAACGCTTCCCAGCTGGCTTCAATTATGTTTTCATGAACGCCGATTGTAGTCCAGGTATCAGTTTCATCTTGAGATTCGATCAGCACGCGCACTTTAGCAGCAGTGCCTTCTTTTGTATCCAAAACCCGAACCTTATAATCGCTTAAATGCATTTCTTTAAGACGAGGATAAGCTTTTAGAAGAGCTGCGCGCAGGGCTTTATCCAAAGCATCTACTGGACCGTCGCCTGCAGAAGCTGAAAATTGTTCGTGACCTTTTACTTTTACCCGGATTGAAGCCTCAGCAAATATTTTTCCGTCGAAACGTTTTTCTGAAAAAACTTTAAAGCCTTCGAGTTTAAAGAATGGTGAATATTTTTGTAAAGAACGTTTTACAAATAATTCAAATGAGGCATCAGCTGCTTCGTATTGATAACCGTGATTTTCTTTTTCCTGTAATTCTTCTAATAATTTCTTGGCTTCCGGAGATTTTTTATCTAGAGTTACATTCATCTCTTGTGCTTTTATAAGTATCGGCATCTTTCCTGCCAATTCAGACGCTACAAATCTGCGGTGATTACCGAATATAGTTGGATCGGTATGTTCATATGCTGCTGGTTTTTTTATAACTGCGTCGATGTGTACCCCGCCTTTATGTGTGAAAGCAGAATGTCCGACCAGAGCAGCATTATCTTTTATTATAGAATTGCTTATTTCACTTATGTAATATGCAGTCTGTTTCAGATTTTTTAAATTTTTTTCAGGTATGGTTTGTAATCCCATTTTGGTCGATAATATACCAATGATAGTAGTTAAATTCGCGTTGCCGCATCTTTCTCCTAATCCATTAAATGTGCCTTGGATTTGAGTACAGCCTGCCATTACAGCAATAATACTGTTTGATACTGCCATATCCAGATCATTATGGGTATGTATTCCTAGAGGAGCTTTTATATGTTTTTGTAATTCCGAAATAATTGCTGCGACTTGATGTGGTAAAGTGCCTCCATTAGTGTCACATAATACAATACAATCTGCTCCGGCATTTTGCGCGGCTTGAACAGTTTTTATAGCGTATTGTGGATTAGCTTTGAATCCATCAAAAAAGTGTTCAGCGTCGTAAAAAACTTCGCGTTTGTTCTTTTTTAAAAAAGCTACTGAGTCAGATATCATTTCAAGATTTTCATTCAGAGTCGTCCGTATAATATCAGTAACTTGCATGTCCCAGGTTTTTCCAAAGATTGTTATAGTTGGGGCTTTGGATTTTACTAATTCGATTAGATTAACATCGTCTGATGGGTTGGTTTTTGTCCTTCTCGTAGAACCAAAAGCCGCAATTTTCGCGTTTTTTAGTTTCATTGATGCGACTGCTTCAAAGTACTCTTTGTCTTTTGGATTAGAACCTGGCCATCCGCCTTCAATATAATTGATGCCGAACTGGTCGAGTTTTTCAGTTATCTTGAGTTTATCATTCAATGTAAATGAAACTCCTTCAGTCTGGGAACCGTCGCGCAAAGTTGTATCGTATATTACTATTTGTCTGGACATATTAACCTCTTAGGTTATTTTTCTAATTCAAATGCTTTATGTAAAACTGTTACTGCTTTTTCCGCGTCTTCTTTATTGATGATGCAGGAAATGCTGATCTCTGAAGTTGAGATCATATCGATATTAATTTTGTTATCAGCTAAAGTTTTAAACATGGTCGCTGCAATACCATGATGTGAACGCATGCCTGAACCAACTATAGATACGCGGGCAATATTACTGGATTCTAAAACATCGCCGGCACCGATTTTAGCTGCAACTTTACGAGTAGCGTCTAAAGCTTTGCTTAAGTCTGCTTTAGGCGCAGTGAATGAAATATCAGTTTGTTTAGTGTGGCTGACGTTTTGCACGATTAAATCAACATTAACTCCGGCTTTTGAGACCTCGCCGAATAATTGCGCTGCAATGCCTGGTTTATCCGGGACCGCGCAAATGGTTATTTTAACTTCATTTTTATTTAAAGTTACTCCAGTTACGCAGATATCCTCGATTTTTTCAAGTTTCTTTACGATCATTGTACCTTCCTCCTTTGATAAGCTCGACCTGACGTGGAGCGGGATGTTAAACCTTTTTGCGACTTCAATTGAACGGGCTTGCATAACTTGAGCGCCTAATGACGCCATTTCCAGCATTTCATCAAATGTGATCTCTTTTAATTTTTTTGCGTCTTTAACAATCCGCGGATCAGTAGTGTATATACCGGTTACGTCTGTAAATATTTCGCATACATCAGCGTCTAATGCTTTAGCCAGAGCAACTGCAGTAAGGTCTGATCCACCGCGTCCTAAAGTAGTTATTTCATTTTTTGAGTCAACGCCTTGGAACCCAGCTACAATAACGATTTTTCCTTCTGCAAACGCTTTTTTAATGCAGTCGCCGCTAATAGTTTGGATTTTGGCTTTTGAATATTCTCCATCGGTTAATATTCCGACTTGGTTGCCGGTGAATGATATGGCTTTATGTCCTAATTCTTCGATTGCTATAGCAACCAGCGCGCAAGAAATTTGTTCTCCAGTAGACATCAGCATGTCCATTTCGCGCGTCGAAGGATTTTTACTTAATTTGAACGCCAATTCTTCGAATTCATCAGTGGTGTCGCCCATGGCAGATACCACGACCGCTACATTGTTATTCGTGGTTTTAGTATCTATTATACGTCGGGCTACATTTTGGATGCGCTCGACATTGGCGACAGAAGATCCACCGAATTTCATTACAACTGTGAACTTCTTTTTCATCAATTTATCCTTTCAATCTAAATGTTTTTTTATAAAAAAATTAATCATTTCTTCGCCGTTGGCGAATTTAAAGTTTCTTTCTGTGCAGGATATTTCAGAAAAATTTACCGCGCCATTAGGCTCAATGCCTTTGCCATACATTAGAAAATTTACCGGCTCTGAAGTGTGGGTTCTTACCTCGACGGGTGTTGGATGATCTGCTACAACCAGTATTCTGGTATCGTGCATATCCACGCGGTTAAGTATAGTGCCTATGACTTCCTGGTCAATGCGTTCTAATGATAATATTTTATTTTCAATATCGCCGTTATGACCAGCTTCATCCGGTGCTTCAATATGTATGAAAACAAAATCGTTATTTTTAAGGGCGTTGATCGCGTATTCGGCTTTGCCTAAATAATTCGTATCATAGTATCCATTTATACCTGGGACTTCTATTACCTCAAGTCCGGCGAGTTTTCCGATGCCTCTAACTAGATCCACAGCGGATATTACTCCCCCAGTTAATCCATATTTATCTTTAAAGTTTGGAAGTTGGGGTTTCATCCCTTGCCCCCATAACCAAATCATATTAGCTGGATTTTCTTTTAAATCGATTCTGACATCATTAACCGGATGTTTATGCAAAATAGCGTACGCGCGTTCCATGATGCTGATAAGAACCTCAGAATGAATACCTTTAGGCGCGTAATCACGGATATCTTTTTCCAGTATATCGTGCGGAGGAACAGTTTCAATATTACAAAAAGCTTCCGGGTCACGGACTTTTAAAACTAATAAGTGCCGATAACTTTTACCTGCGTAAAATTTTCCATATGGCAGATCAATTCCGTTACTTAGAGCTTCGATCAGTACGGTTGCTTCTTTATTTTTAATATGTCCGGCGCTGTAATCTTTCATGATATGATCGCTCATGGTAATTAAATTACAGCGGAATGCGATTTCATCCGGCATAAGTTTAATATTCATGCTGGCAGCTTCTAACGGCGCACGACCAGGATGATATTCAACTGGATCATATCCCATTAATGACATGTTGCCTACGTCTGATCCTGGCTGCATACCTTGAGGTATGGTTTGGATCATTCCACAAATTCCATTACTCGCCATGTGGTCCATATTTGTAGTACGTGCGGCTTGGAGAGGAGTTTTCCCGCCTAAAGAACTTATGGGCAAATCTGTCATGCCGTCTGGAACTATAACTATATATTTCATGATTTTTTTAAATCCTGTATTAATTTTTTCACGATTCCCTCTCTGCTATCCGCTGAAGCAGCAACTTTCAATTGGGGATCAATGATATATCCTTTATATTTATTACCGCGTAATGAATTTGCGATTACCAGATCACAGCCGGCTTCTGAAAATAATTTTCGTGACCGGTCAATCAATGCGTCACGACCAAGACCAGGCTCTAATTTAAAACCAACCAAAAAACACTTTGGCTGTATTTTTTTTATTTCAGTAATAATTTTGGCTGTTGGAACTAAAATCAATTTTAATGTTTTTAACGACGAACTAATTTTATGATTAAAAGTATTTTTTATCCTGTAGTCAGAAACAGCTGCCGCGTGAATTACTATATCAAATTTTTGCTTTAATTTTTTGAGCAAAGTTGTGCGCAATTCTTCATAAAAAAAGAACGGGATTACTTTGAGTCCCTCTGTCTTAGTCATGGGCTGATGAACTGGACCTTCTATTAACGTAACCTGGCATCCTTCACGTAAAAATGCAGACGCCAATATATGCCCCATTTGCCCGCTGGACACATTACTGATAACCCGGACTTCATCAATCGGCACCCATGTCGGTCCACACGTAATTAAAACTTTCTTATTTTTTAGCATGTGTTTTCTTGTCTATATCCTCTTACTGCTATCTTCTTTTTAAAATCCAATCTTTTCCAATAGCTCTTTCATATCAGCATTTATCTTTATCGGCTCTCCCACACATTTTAAGGCGATATTTGGATCTTTTAATCCATGCCCAGTCAGCGTACAAACAATGCGTCCTTTTTGTCCTTTAAAATATCCTTTATTATTTAATTTTATTATACCGGCAACAGACGCTGCTGACGCTGGTTCACAAAAAACACCGTCGTATTTAGCAAGCAGTTTGTATGCCTCAAGTATTTCATCATCTGTAACCATATCAATTAAACCTTTAGACTCATCTCGCGCAGCTTCAGCAAATTTCCAGCTTGCAGGGTTGCCGATTTTGATAGCAGTCGCGATGGTCTCAGGTTTTAAAACTGGCTTGCCTAAAACTATAGGAGCAGAACCTGCGGCTTGAAATCCTAACATTTTCGGGAGCTGTTTTGATTTTCCGACTTGTTTATATTCTTTGTAGCCTTTCCAGTAAGCGGTAATATTACCTGCATTGCCGACTGGTATTGCATGAAATTCCGGAGCATCGTCTAAAAAATCACAAATTTCAAATGCCGCAGTTTTTTGACCTTCAATCCGAAATGGATTTATAGAATTTACTAAAGCAATCGGATATTTTTTAGTTACCTCTACAACCATTTCTAATGCCTGGTCGAAATTCCCTTTTATAGCAACTACCGTAGCATTGTGGATCATGGCTTGAGCTAATTTACCGAGGGCAATATTACCGTCGGGTATTAGTACAAAACTTTTCATTCCTGCACGGGCGGCATAAGCTGATGCAGACGCTGAAGTGTTGCCAGTGGACGCGCACATTACAGCTTTTACACCGTCCTCTTTAGCTTTGGATATAGCCATGGTCATACCCCGGTCTTTGAAAGAACCTGTCGGGTTTAACCCTTCATATTTCAAATACACTTCTAATCCGATCAACGACGACAAATAAAGTGATTTAATCAGCGGGGTGTTTCCTTCATTCAAAGTAACGACCGGGGTTTTGTCAGTTACTGGTAAAAATTTCCGGTAATGATTTATCAGACCAGTCCATTTCATTGTAAAGTCTCCATTCGTATTGCAACCGGCTTACTTTTGATAACTGCCATTTTTTCAATTTCTTTCAGCGCGTTGCGCATATTTTTTTCAATAGTGTGGTCAGTTAGCATGATCACTGGTACTGGAGCTTTATTATTTTGTTCTTTTTGGGTAACGGAATTAATACTTATACCGTGTTTTCCTAATACGCCGGTTATTTTTGATAATACCCCGGGTTTATCCACTGCTAACAACCGCAAATAGAATTTACTCACAACATCGTCGATCTTTTTGATTGATAAAGATTTATCTTCATAAGTCAAATTAGCCAAAATCGGTTGAGATGGATTATGAACTAAATTAATAAGGTCGCTCACAACTCCAGAAGCAGCTGCCATTTTTCCTGCTCCCTCTCCGGATAAAAGAACTTTACCTAACATATCAGAATCTAATAACATGGCATTGAACACGCTGTTTATAGACGCTAATGGATGTTCTTTGGGTATTAAAGTTGGATGAACACGTGCTTCAATTGTTCCGTTTACTTTTTTTGCTATAGCTAATAATTTTATTGCTAAACCTAAACTTTCGGCGTATTCAATATCATTTTGTGAAATATGTGAAATGCCTTCAGTGTAAATCTCGCCGAACTTTATGAATTTACCAAATGCTAAATACGCCATTATCAAAAGCTTATGCGCGGTATCCCCTCCACTGATATCCAGAGTCGGGTCAGCTTCAGCATAACCTTTTTCCTGAGCCTTTTTTAGCGCGTCTTGGAATGAACAATTGTTATCAGTCATTTGGGTTAGTATATAATTGCAAGTGCCGTTTAATATCCCGTATATACCGTTGAATTCATTCCCTACAATTCCCTCAGTTACGGTTTTTATGGTCGGTACGCCTGCCATTACTGCTGATTCAAAAAATAAACGTAGACCATTTTCTTGAGCCAATGTAAATAGTTCTTTTCCATGATGGGAGATCAAGGCTTTATTGGCAGTTACCACGTCTTTGCCATTAGAAAGTGCTCCAAACACAATTTCTTTTGCAGGATGAAGTCCGCCAATAAGTTCGACCACTACGTCTATCTCAGGATCATCCAGGATGTCTTGATATTTTTTAGTTATTTTTACTTTACCAAATTTTTTTACTTTATCCGGAGTGATATAAAGATCACATACAGTCTTTAATACGAATTCCGTATGGTACTTATTTTTTATATAGGTTTTTTTGGCATGTAAGAATTCAGCAGTACCAGAACCAACAGTGCCAAACCCGATTAAACCGATATTTATTTTATTCATTGTGTGCTACCTTGTTTTTTTTCTTCTTTAGCAAAGAATTCTACCATTTTGCTGATCAGGAATTCTGCTTGCGGAGAAAGATTTTTTAAACTTAATCTGGTCTCAAAAAGCACGTCGGATATTTTTTGGTGTGATTCTTGAACCACCCCTTCTAAATGAGTGACTTCAGATAAATATGGGGTCTGAAGTTCCAGAAAGAGTTCTTGGTCTTTTTCAAATTTTTTGGTGGTAATAAAACACATACCGCCAAAACTGATATTTTTTAACTGTGTAGTCTCAATCTTTTCAGAAGGATTATCTTTTGGGAAATATTTTAAAATATAGTTTTTTTTGAACCTGGGATAATGCCGCCGATCAAGATGTTCATCTTGTTCCGGTTTTTTTGGTGTTTCTTTACCAAATAAGCCCATGTAGCCGCTCCCTTTTAAAAGTTAAACGGACAAAATTTAAATGGTCGGAGCGGAGAGATTCGAACTCTCGACCACTAGTACCCCATACTAGTACGCTAGCCAGCTGCGCTACGCTCCGAAAAGTAGGACTTTGAAAAGTCCTATTATATACAATAATTAGACTAATTTTAGATTATATACTGTATCATGAAAATTGAGGTGTATTATACAAAAATATCAGGTAAAAGCAAAAGAAAATCTTTGGCTTTTTCTTAATCTTTCGCCCCTGCGGCACGGAGCATTTTTATGATTTCGTAGCGGTCTTTTTTAGAAGCAAACATTATAGCGGTTGTGCCATCGCCATTTTTAGCGTTCACATCAGCACCATTTTTTAGCAACATCTCTACTATATCTGCATGACCTCTATAGGATGCTAATAATAAAGCCGTAAGACCGTATTTGTCTTTCGCGTTAATATCCGCGCCTTTCTCAAGCAACAGCTTCACTATTTTACCTTGGTCATTTTGAGCTGCAGCCATTAAGGCAGTAATCCCTTCTGAACCTGCCAGGTATGCTCTTGCGTTCACATCTGCCCCCTTATCAAGGAGAAGTTTTACTATTTCAATCTGACCTACAGCAGCTGCTCCTATTAAAGCAGTAACACTGCCTTTTTGGGTTTTTGCATTAACATCTGCGCCATTTTCTAGCAAGGATTTTACAGCGTCGATATGACCATTAAATGCTGCTTCGATTAAAGATTCTTGGTTGGTTGTATTTGTTTTTTCACTATTGGATTCCTGCATTGCCGTCTCTGCATCGCGGAGCATATTAACTATTTCCATATTGCCTTTTGTAGATGCAAACATAAAAGCAGTAGTACCATCATTATTTTTTAAATTAATATTTGCGCCTTTTTTGATTAACAGTTTAACTATTTCAGCATTGCCTTTATACGATGCTCCCATCAAAGCAGTGATGCTTGACTTGTTTTTTAAGTTAACATCAGCGCCATTATCAAGCAACTGCTGCACTAAATCGATATTGTCGTCTAATGCTGCTTCTACCAAGGATTCTTTGCTGGTCGCAGCTTGTTGAATATTAGATGCTTGTTTTACTTTGTTGGCAGCAGTTAGCATATTAGCTATTTCAGTATGACCCCGTTCAGATGCCAGCATTAATGCAGTATTATCAGTCATGTCTTTTGCGTTAATATTCGCGCCTTTATCTATTAATAGTTTCACTACATCAATATGTCCTTCTTGAGCGGCTATCATCAAAGCAGTAAGACCTTGCATGTGTTTTGCATTAACATCAGCTTTATGATCAATCAACAGCTCTACTATTTTAATATAACCTTTTGCAGCTGCCCCTAACAAAGCGGCATTTCCTTGATTGTTTTTTGCATTTACATCAATACTTTTATCAAGAAGTAATAGTTTAACCAAGTCGGTATTACCCTTATAAGAAGCTACCATTAAAGCAGTAAGACTCTTATTATTTTTCGCATTAACATTAGCGCCTTTATCAAGCAACAGTTTTACTACATCAGCATGGTTTCCATCAGATGCCAGTATCAAAACAGTATTATCATTAATATCTTTTGTATTAACATTTGCGTCATTTTTTATAAACGATTTTACTATATCGATATGACCTTTAGCTACTGCTTCGATAAAGGATTCTTTAGTATGTGATGGTTTTATTAATATAATCGCGTATGCTATTCCTACGGTGAGCGCCAATACTATGATGATACGTGATATTTTCATTAGTTTTGAACCGGAACCAACCCCGGGGGTTGTCGTAAATTCGACAACCCCCGGGGTTGGTTTTGGTTAAATGTGTTTAAAGCAATTGTTTAAATGAGTTTGATCAGGCTTTTTAGTGAGCAAACTAACTATTATTGCGGTTAAAAATGATAGCGGTAAAATTACAAAAAGCTGGTCTACTACGGTCCAAGGAAATGAAGCAACACTTGGTTTACTGAATACGAATTTGCAAAATCCGATTGCATTGGATTCTTTTAGATGTACGAACAACATCCATCCTGCTGAACCAAATAGACCGACTAACATACTGCAGATCGCGCCGGTTTTGGTCATCCATTTAAAATAAAGTGTGCCGATAAATACCGGTAAGAAAATGCTGGCGCACATTCCAAAAAATATTGCAGTTGAAACCGCTATCACGCTTATTGGTAATTTATAACCTAACACAACAGTTATAATTACACTAATTACTATACCGAGCCTGGTCATGCCAAGACTGCTTTTTTGACCTTTAAAGAAAGTGCGCTCAATAAAATCTCTTCCGAAAGATGTTCCCATTGAGTGGAATTGAGAACTGCTGGTCGACATAGCTGCTGCTAAAAGAGTTAGCATGAAAATGTACACGAACCAATGCGGCATAGCTGAATTAACATACAAAGGTATGATTTTGTCGATATTACCTTCTGCAACTGCGATCGAGATTTTTCCAAATTGCGGGTTATTTACAAAGTAAGCATTTGATAAAGCACCTACAGTAAAAGCCACGCCAGTCATTAATAAAATAAAAATACCTCCGACCATGACTGCGCGGTTTAGTTCTTTGTTACTTTTAACAGTCATAAAACGTACTGCTAATTGCGGCTGGGTTAATACTCCAACACCGACGCCCATAACAATAGTGGAAACCAAAGTCCACCATATTTCTGAGCCGAATGCCGGCATATTGGTCCAGCCTAGATGTCCCATTTTTACAAATTTTTCCGGCACTAAATTTCCTATGCTGGCTAAAGCTTGATGCGCGGCAGTTACTCCTCCAAGTTTTACATATGTAAAAATTAATAACAAAAGCATACCAATCGTCATAATAATTGCTTGGAATGCGTCGGTGTACATAACTGCTTTCATCCCTCCTGCAAATACATAAGCGCATACAATTAAAGTGTAGACTAAAAGTGCTACATTGTAATCCATGTGGAAAGTAGCTTCTAAAAATCGTGCTGCGCCTATCAATACTGCTGCTGCGTATAAAGGCATAGCACTGAAAATAATTAAACCGCTAAAACTTTGCATGAATGGCGACTGGAATCTGCGTCCGATTAATTCAGGAAAAGTATGTACATCTAAATTGTGACCGATATGGCGGGTGCGTTTTCCAAAGCAAATAAAAGCAATGAAAATTCCGACGAAAATATTTAAAAAGGTCAGCCATAATAGACCCATACCATAAAGAGCTGCTACTCCTCCAAATCCAACGATGGCTGAGGTGCTGATAAAGGTAGCGCCATAAGATAATGCCATGATAAAAGGGTGAATATTTCTTCCAGCAACTAAATAATCAAGTGAGTTTTTGGTTTTCTTATAACCGTAATATCCTAGATAAACTGTTATTGCCAAATATATGACCGAAGTTATGGTTAAAGTCATTATATCCATTGGGTATCTCCTTTACTGGGATTAAAGTTCTTCCTCAATATTTTTTTCATCTTTCACCCATTTTTCATCCTCTGGATAAACTGGCTCATCACCTTTGTTCCAGTTGACTGCACCGTATATAACACATAATAAGGTGCCGGCTATGCATAAAACATATGCCAGCCAGATTTGCGGATCGTTTAAACCAAACATGTTAACCTCCTTGTTATTTTGTTCCCCAAGAACCGTCTTCATTTTGGATTTTTACACCTGCTGCAGCTTTGTCTTTTTGTACTTGAGCAAATACTTGTTCAACAACTGATATTTGGTCAGCAATGCCATTTTGAGAAGCTATGGTTTGATATACAACTTTACGGTCAGCATTTTCTTGCTCGGCTATGTTAGCTGATGCTGCATCACCTAAAGCTTGTACATAACCTTGATTGGTTTCGCCGATTTTTCCAGCAGCTTTAAGATTTTCTAATTCACTAAAACGGGCTTTGCGGTTATTTAACGCTTGCTGCACTTCAGGCGTCATTTCTTTTAAATCATATTGCGCGGCAAAAGTTAAATTCGTGAAAGTTAATATAAGACCTAAAGTTGCTAATGTTAATATGGATATTTTTTTCATAAGTTCTCCTTATTTTTTTACCGGGACTTGTTCATTTTTACCGCTTACGAAATCTTCGATGTTGGTCGCAGTGTTTTTCAAACCATTAATATCAACAGTTATGTGAGCATTAATGGTTATCGGGCGGTTGGGATCGCCCACAGCTTTTACAGTACAACCCCATAAGGTTGCTGCAAACACGAGCGCGCATAGTGATAAAAAAATATTTTTCACAGTAGCTACCTCAGATTAATGGTTATAGTTGGGTTAAGTTTCAGGTTTAATTCGGAGCTGTCTAAATTTATCTCTGCTTCTAAATTTTCAGAAGATTTATTATGCACTGTCACATGAAATTTTTCAAGTCGTATAAATTTTTTATCATTTAGTTGTTTTTGGAAAGGTAAAAACGATAAATTGTTGTTAATGTCTCCCATTAAATAACGGATCACGTCCGAATCCATATCGCCTTTAGAAGAAACCAGCACAGCTTTTAATTTTGGAAAAGTATGGGGCGGAGTTTGTATTTTTATAGATCCTTGCATAGTACCCTTGTATTTATTATTTGAGCGGACATATACTGGTGATAGATCAATGCTTTCAGGTGAATAATTAACAAAAGTTAACATACGGTTAAACATATATTTTTGTATTTCTATCGTCTGTATTTTTGCCATACCTTTAAAAGTTTTGGTTTTATATGGGTCATATTGTCCGTTAAGGTTTATATTTTCAAACGACATTTGTGAATTTTTAATTGTGAGTTCATTGATAGATATTTCAAATGTCGGGGCTAATATATTATGGATAAGTGCGGTCTTGGTTGTAATATTAAATTTTTGGCCTTGGGAGCTCACCTCAAACGATAAATTTTTTAAAATATAATTATCAGGCGCGAATATTATTGTTCCGATTTTTAGATTATTGATTTGCAGGTCTTTTGATTGTTGGTTAATGGTTTTAGTAATTATTTTAGGAACAATTTTTGTGGAGGTAGCTATTTTGTATGAGCAAATGATCAGTATAGTTAGGAGCAGTAATATTCTAAGCGACCAGATTAAAATGGATTTTAAAAAATTTTTCATAATAGTTTCGTCGATTTTTTATCGTGTTTTGCGAAATTTTTTAAAGCTGTTCCGTGGCTTATAGTAGCATAACAATATGGACAGCCGAATAAACATGAGTTAGGTGCACCTATATCTTTTGATGCCGCACATTGGCAAAATTCTCTCTGGTTGGGATCTTTTGTAAAAGTGTATTGCTTCCCTGTTATGTTGTTGATAAGTTTCTGGTCGATACATGAGCCATGTTCAATTCCGAATTTTCCTAATTCATATTTTTGGGCGCAAGACATCGGAGTTATCCCTCTTGCTTGGGCAGTTTTGCCGATATGTTCGAATATTGGGTAATAGGTTTCAGGTGTAAATGCGTTTGAATCAAGAATAAATTTTTCGTTAGTTTCATTTTTAAGACGGGATGTGGTTTTTTTATACGGTTCAACAATACTTAACATCATCCGTTCAGTATAGCCGGATAGATCATTAATAAGATTGTTTATATTTTTTATGTGCCACTCGACTGGAGTAAGGTTTGATAATATTAACGGATCATAACGCCATATAACTTTTTTAGCGCCCAAATTTTCACTTAATTTTTGAAAAGTTTTTATGGCTGAAGCGTAAGTAGGTGAAGATTTTTCGAGAGGTTTGGGATAGCCGGTTATGGTATAAAGAAAATAATATTTATAACCTTTCTCGTCTAATTCGGGCAAGTATTTCATTAAGGGTTCTGGATTTCTGGTCCAGAAAACAAAAGCTATAACGTCTTCTGGTTTTAAACTTACTTTGGCTATCTGCTGAGGGTTGAAAGGGTTGGCAACTTCACAAAAGCCGGCGCGGATTCGATTTATAAACCAGTCAGTATAGAATGCTGGAATGTCAGTCCTGCGGCTAACGCTGATGATTTTGGCAGGTGAATTTTTGTCTATATGGTTAAAAAGATCAGACATAATCTTTTTATTCAGATTTAGTTTTCCGGGTCATTAAATCAGATACTGCTTGCATAGCATTCTTATTTTTATAGACCAGATTATAAACTTCAGTCGTGATAGGCATAGAAACATTTAATTTTTGGCTTAATTTATGTACTGCTTTAACTGACTCTACTCCCTCCGCTACCATTTCCATAGATGCTAAAATATCTTTGGCTTTTTTCCCAAGA
Source organism: Candidatus Omnitrophota bacterium (assembly GCA_015233195.1). Classification (GTDB taxonomy): domain Bacteria; phylum Omnitrophota; class Gorgyraeia; order Zapsychrales; family Zapsychraceae; genus JADFYE01. Next base: position 4,440 of record JADFYE010000009.1, on the reverse strand, counting down.
CCTAATTGTTCGCCAAAAGTACGGTTGCGGCTTCGAGGACTGAAACAGGTTGTGACTAAATCGCCTAATCCGGATAATCCGTTTAAAGTTTTGGCTTTCGCGCCCATTGCCTTACCTAAGCGAGCCATTTCAGTCAGTCCCCGGGTAACTAATGCTGCTTTGGTATTAGTTCCGAATTTTAAACCATCGCAGACTCCGCAAGCTACTGCAATAATATTTTTTACTGTGCCGCCTAATTCAACGCCTATAACATCAGTGCTGGAATATATCCTGAAGGTTGAAGAATTAAATATAGCTTGAATAGTTTTAGCAGTTTTCATTTTTTTAGAAGCTGCCACTGCTGTAGAAGGAATTCCTAACGCTATTTCCATTGCAATGGTTGGTCCAGATAATACTGCCACTTCGATTCCCTTAATGTTATCAGTGATTATTTCGGACATGCGTTTTAAGGATTTATCGTCGAGTCCTTTAGTTACGCTGACCATAATTTTTTTATTTAAATCAACTTTAGCAGTTTTGATCTGTTTTAAAACCGTGATAGCGTATTTTGATGGTACGGCAAAAACTAAAAGGTCTGCTGAAGATAAAACAGATTTCAGGTCTGAGGATAGCTCAATATTATCTGGTAATTTTATTCCAGGTAAAAATTTTGGGTTAAGCCTGGTCTTGGACATTTCTGCTATGTAAGAAGCAGACGGTCCCCATAATTTTATTGCGAATTTTTTTTTGGATAAGTGGATGGCTAAAGTAGTTCCCCAGCCTCCATCGCCGATAATGGTAATGTTCATAGTTTGTTTCCTAAAGTTGAAACAAATTTTTATTTAAAATCTCCGGTATTTCGCAGAACGCTTGTTTAACCCGGCGTGTTAACCTATGCTCGACGATAATTCTCGCTCTCGTATGCTTCGCGTACGAACCGTGCCCGCTCGAATTATCAACGTCTGCTTAATCCCTGCGCTTTTAAATTTAAAAATTTGTTTGTAAATTTATTTCCACGTAAACACTTCACTAATAACTTGAAACATATAAGCAGCGCCCCAGCGCAGTACTTGTAATTTGCGTTCGCCGCCTTCTCTTACTGGTTCGTCACCTGGGATTTCGGCGATTTTCAATTTACGTTTTGCCGCCCGGATTGATAACAAAGGTTCCCAACTTATTTTTGTGTTGAACAATTTTTCGGGTAATTCGTAACTCTCGTCTTTATCGAGATCTAATTCTTTTATCAAACTAGTTTTGTACGCACGGTAAATTACCATAGCGTCTGTATACGGAAAGCCGTGTAATAAACTTATTGACGTAGTAAACACTTTATTTCCAAAAGCAGTGATAGCATCATCATCATAACTTTTCGCGCCTTTGGCATAACGCGATACAATTACCATGTCATAACCTTCTTTCATCTTATTAATGCAATCAGGGATGAGTTCTGGAATGGAATTCCCGTCCGGACTAAAGGTTAGAATCACGTCGCCTTTTACTGAAGGTAGTGCTTCCATATACGCGTGGCGTATGCCTTTTTGCTGCTGAATTACTACATCATAACCTTGCGCCTTTGCGTATTCAATAGTACCGTCAGTAGATTTTCCGTCTACGATCAGAATTTGGTCGACCCACTCACGTTTTACTTTAGGCATGATGGTTTTCATGCCGTCAATTTCATTTAAAGTTGGGATTAAAAGTGTTACTTTCATGGTCTAAATTCTACTTCCTTTTAGTTTCATTTTCCAGTGTGACGTTAAAAATAATTCCAATAGTATCATCGACTTTATTTAGCATCCAAAATGTGGGAGGTTTAATTTGGAATTTGGTTAAACTTAAACTGGTGCGGCCCTGAATTTCATATTCTCCTCTGACATTTTTGTTTAACGCAACAGTGCATTCAATTGGCAGAGTAGTTTTTCTGATACTTAACTGCCCTAGAAATTTACCAGTTATATTTTCTGGGGTCGAATTTGGATTGGTTTTGAAACTTTGTATTTCGTACACAATTATGGGAAATGAGTCGCTTTGCAGCAGCGCTAACATTTTTTTATCACTGCTTTTATTTTGCAAAGTCAGCATATTTACATCTACAACAATTTTTCCGGTTAACGCGGTAATTAAATTTTTATTTTCGTTTAATTGGATCTCGCCTTTAAATGATTTGCATTCGCCGTGAAACGCGTTAATTGTGGCAGTACCTAAGAACATTAATTCGGTTTTGTTTGGGGTTATAAGGTAATTTTCAGCGGAGACATAATTAATTGCGTTTATGCCGACGAAAGCGTAGGTGAGAAAAAATATTTTTAAGAATTTCATGTCAGCCCCTTGGTTGGATTGCGGCTTGGGGATTTTGATATTAATGGAGCGGGCGGTGGGAATCGAACCCACGTATCAAGCTTGGAAGGCTTGTATTCTACCATTGAACTACGCCCGCAGAAAATGGGCAGGCAAGGATTCGAACCTTGGAAGCGCAAGCGCAACAGATTTACAGTCTGTCCTCTTTGACCACTTGAGTACCTACCCGAAGTATGGCAATTAATTAAAATTTTTATATTTGCCATACTAGAGCAATGGAAAAAAGAAAATTGAGAATAGAATAATTTTACTCCATTGCGTTCTATTGTCGATTTTCGATTGTTCTAATGCTTTTTTAAAAGATCAAAAGCTGGCGAGAGGCCTCGAACCCCCGACCTGCTGATTACAAGTCAGCTGCTCTACCAACTGAGCTACGCCAGCATAAAGTTTCTAAAACGGAAGCCATTTATATCAGATTTTTAGGCGGATGTAAAGGGCGATTTTTTGAAATAAATGTTTTTATATTTTGTTTAATCGTTGAAATAATTCTTTATAAACACGGTCATCTCGCCTTATGCCGACCTTAATAACAAGAACAAGTATCTCAGTTTTAACCATGCGGTAAACCACGCGATAATCTCCTACCCTCAGTCGCCATAACCCTTTAAATTCTCCTGTCAATGGTTTGCCATACGCTTCTGGATCAAAAGAAAGTTTTTTCTTTATGGTTTTTAAGATGGTTTCTTTTTCTTTTAGCGGGATCGCGCAGAAATCATCAGTTAAGACCAATTTATGGATGCGGATTTGCCAGGTCATTTTTTAAGTTATAGGTTTGCAAGTGCGGTTTCAATAGCAATATAGTCTGAAGATTTAGATTTTTTATCTCTTGATTTTGCTAAATGCGCTAAGGCAAAGTCCTCAAGCATTTCAAGCCGGTTTTCCATTTTTGTATATTGATCGGCGCCGACTAAAACCGCGTATGGTTTATGGCGTTTTTCAATAATTACTTTATGTTTACGGCTTGCTGCCAGGATCCCCTCCATGTTTGTGCGCATTTCAGAAACCCCGACCAGGGTAGTGTCTTCTTTAATAGTAATCATTATCTTATCCTCCTGATTCAAAGGATATCATATGACAAATAAATTGTCAATTTAATTGTCATATTAATAGACATATTTTATGCTAAATTCTTCCGGTCTTTTGCACTCAACCAGCTTAACTTTAAAGCTACTTGTTTGGTCTTGTTCTCTTCAGTCGCAAAACCTAAAAACATCGGCAAATTTGGGATAACCTGAATATTCGTGATAACCGAAACCACGCCCGGCGCGTTAATAAATTGCTCAAGCATGGCTGGATCAACATTGTATTCAAACCCTTTGCTTTGTTTTAAGTCTACTGACAACTGAGCGGCGTTCAAATCAATACCACCGTTTTCTTCTTGCCGCATAGCTTTATCTTTTCTATCATTTTTAAAAGAAGGTTGCGTTAAGACAAGAATTTTTTTACCTATTATCATGCCTAAGCCAAAGAGTGCACCACCTGCTAGAGCATTAATATAAATGTTTGTGCCGGGAATAATGCCATTATGTAAATTAGAGTTCATTATATAATATATCGTAACCATTGTGATGCCACCTAACAAAGACAAAATAGATGACTCATTATTAATAATTTGCTGTCTAATATAGGCAGAAGTAGTATTATGAGGTGTAACGGATCCCGCTAAATGATTAACCAATTGTTCTAAATCAGTTTCGTTGAAGCCACGCCTTTTTATTTCATTTAATAATTCTTCTTGTTGAGTTTCTGTAGCAGTTTGAATACTCATTAAAAATACTGTTAATGCTGTGCGCTGTTCATCAGTATAATTTGATTTATTTAAAAATTGCTTGATCTGGTTTGGGGTTATATTTCTTAAAGATTTCAGCATGTTTTCAAAAATTGCCATCATTGCAGGATCTGTTTCTTTGCCGGGATGTCCTTGGGCAAATTCACTAATTACTTCAGCAATATTGGCTTTTGTGTCTTCAGGCAACTTTGTCAAAATCTCAGCAAAATCTTTACCCTCTTGCACTGTCGCCTTCATCGCCTTGTCTACAGGCAAATATATTCCCTTCACTTGCTTCGCTTTTGCGTTAGTGTAGATCTCACGCATAAAGAATG
>JADFYE010000008.1 GCA_015233195.1 Candidatus Omnitrophota bacterium | reverse complement strand
ACAATTTTGGTCCAGAGTTTACTCTCAGGTTGAAGAAAAATTCGGTAACGTCGAAGTGCCGGTTGATACGTTTAATAAAGTTTGGGTTGTGGCAGATAAAGCGGATGTTTATGTTAAGGATAATACCGCCTATGTAGCAGGAAGTCATTTGAAAGTTATGTTAGAGTCAGATTATTTGGCTGCGCAAAAATCGAATATAAAGGAAACTACTTCTGGTGCTACTGAACTTGCAAAACAAGTGGTACGTGAGATAGTTCTTCCTGAACTAGAAGCAGAAATAAATACTGGTAAAAATTTTGCGAATTTACGTCAAATTTTTCATTCCATGATTCTTGCCACTTGGTACAAAAAGAATTTAAAAAACGCTTTGCTTAATCAGGTTTATTCAAATAAATCCAAGATAAACGGAGTGGAACTTGGAAAAACTAATTTAGACCCGCAGGCAATTTACAAAAAATATGTTGAAGCTTATAAAAAAGGGGTTTTTAATTTTATTCGCGAAGATGTTATGGCTAATGGTGAAACCTTGCCGCGCAAATATTTTTCCGGCGGGTTGGCTGAGAATTTAGGCGCTGATCTCGCAATGAAGGTTGTGGATAGTGCTGATATCGCTGTCTCAAATTCAGCGAGGGTAAAAGTTGGTTTACAAGATACAAGAAAAGAACTGAAAGCCGGAACGATTAGTAACACAGACAGAGCTGATATTTCTGCAATACCACCAGAAGTGGAGATTTTGGAATTGGTTAATAATGGAAGACTTCGGGACGTTCCACAGCCTTATCATAACGGAGATAACAGCAGTGAGTATAGGCTGATTTTATTTTATGGAAATATGGATAATCCTATGGATGCCTCATATAAGGAGCAAGCACGACTTAATGTTGCATTGCCTTCAAATATTAGAATTGAAAATTTTGGCGAAGAATATTATATTTCGTTAGGGTTTTTGAATAGCAGCAGTGATGCAGAAACAAAGCTCAAGGATATTAAAAAGCAGTTATTAACGTATTGGTTTGGTGAAGAGCTGGCTGATATTGTAGAGAAAGTTTATAGTGAAGAAATTAAAGAAATACCACAGCCTGAACATAATGGAGATAATAGCAGTGAGTATAGGCTAATTTTATTTTATGGAAATATGGATAATCCTATGGATACCTCACATGAGAAGCAAGCACGGCTTGATGCTGTATTGCCTTCAAATATTAGAATTGAAAATTATGGTGAGGAATATTATATTTCGTTAGGGTTTTGGAATGACTGGAGTGATGCGCGCGCTACTGTAAAAGAATTAAGAGAAAGGGTAGTAGCTGCATTAAGACAGACGTATGTACAGCAGAAGCAGGTAAAAGATGATGAACAAGTTGTTAGAAAAGATTCGGCAATGCCTGGCGGTATTGACATGAATTCTGGTAACATGAAGATGAATGTTGCAGGGCAGAAAATCGACATGAAATTAGACGCGGCAATGCTGGAACAATTTCAAAATGGTGATTTTGATGGTCTAATTCCGGTAATTTTTAGTATTACATCAAATATAAATACACCGATTATTGGAGCTAAACATTAATTTGACTTTTTAGAGAAAGAATGGTATAAATAACCAATGCATTAAACCTTTAAACTGATCCTGTGAGATCAGCAAGGAGCTGTACGTGAGAATTAAAAAGCTTAACAACAGAAATGTAATCCGTTCTCTGAGGGAAACCTCGGGGAACGGTTTTTTTATTTATAACAAGGAGATGCAGTGTGACTAAAATAATGGACAGCGATCTGGTGCGCAGGGCTATCATACGTATCGCGCATGAAATACTTGAGAAGAATAAAGGTATAGCGCAATTATGTATCATTGGCATACGAACTCGGGGTGTGATATTGGCAGCGCGTATAGCTAAAGCCATAAAAGAAATTGAAGGGCAGGCAGTACCAGTCGGAATTTTGGATATTAATCTTTACCGCGACGATCTTACCTTAGTAGGTTCTCAGCCAATCATTAGAGAAACCTTGATAGATTTTGATCTTAATGAACAAAAAGTAGTGTTAGTTGATGATGTGCTTTTTACTGGTCGCACCATTCGGGCTGCTTTGGACGCAATTATGGACTTTGGCAGACCATCGAGTATTCAGCTTGCCGCGCTCGTCGATAGAGGGCACCGCGAGCTTCCAATACGCGCGGATTATGTGGGGAAAAATATACCGACCGCGCTTAAACAAAATGTAAAAGTAGTTTTAAGTGAAAGTGATAATGAAGAGGATGCGGTTTATTTAGAGGAGAACAAGTAATATGAGCGAATGGACTAAAAGGCATTTATTAGATGTCGAGGAGTTAAGCAAAGAAGAGATTGAAATGGTATTGGATACTGCGCGCTCGTTCAAAGAAGTTTCTTCCCGTGATGTTAAAAAAGTGCCAGCTTTGAGGGGTAAGACTGTGGTAATGCTTTTCTTTGAGCCTTCGACTAGAACCCGCACTTCTTTTGAACTCGCGGCTAAGCGGCTTTCTGCTGATACCATAAATATTGCAGTCAATACCAGCTCTTTGTCAAAAGGTGAGACGATATTGGATACAGCGCGCAATGTGGAGGCTATGAATGTAGACGCTATAGTGGTCAGGCATGCTACACCCGGAGTACCGCAGATATTCGCGCATAATTTAAAATCGTCGATAATTAACGCTGGTGACGGGTGCAGATCTCATCCTACTCAGGCGCTGCTGGACATGTTTACTATTAAAGAAAAATTAGGCAGACTGGAAGGATTGAAAGTTGGGATAGTCGGCGATATTCTTCACTCGAGGGTGGCACGGTCGAATTTAATGGGTTTGACTAAAATGGGAGCGGAAGTCACAGTGTGCGGTCCGTCAACTTTGATACCAGTTGAGATTGAAAAGTTAGGCGCTAAAGTTTCTTATGATGTTGATAAAGTGATCAAACAAAGCGATGTGATGATATTGCTGCGGATACAGAAAGAACGGCAAAAAGATCACTTTTTACCGTCTATACGGGAATACGCGATCGAGTTTGGTGTAACAACCGAGCGTTTAAAACAAGGCAAAAAAGAATTACTGATAATGCATCCTGGACCAATGAACCGGGGAGTGGAAATTTCGTCAGACGTGGCAGACGGCGAGCAGTCATTGATTTTGGAACAGGTGACTAACGGGGTTGCGGTTCGGATGGCAGTCTTGTACTTGGTATTGGGGGCTAAATAAAAATGCGTAGGGGCACGATACTTCGTGCCCGTGTAAGTTATACGAAAGGATAGGTATGTTGTTGATTAAGAACGCAAAGATTGTTAACGCTGACGGGGTCAGTGATAAATTGCAGGATATTTTAATTGAAGACGGGAAGATTGTTAAGATTGGCGTGAATTTAAAAGCAGACGGATACCAAAGCATAGACGTTGCAGGAAAATACGCATCACCTGGTTTTATTGATCTGCACGCGCATTTCCGTCAGCCCGGACATGAATATAAAGAAACGATCGAGACTGGTTCAAAAGCTGCAGCAAAAGGCGGATATACCACGGTATTTTGTATGCCTAATACCAAACCGCCGATCGATAATATAGCTTTGGTGGATTTTGTTATCCGAGAAGGAAAAAGAGTTGGTCTGGTTAATGTGTATCCTATAGGAGCTGTAACCAAAGGTCAGCAGGACGAAGAATTGACTGATATGTTTGAGATGCATAAAACTGGATGCTTGATGTTATCTGACGACGGAAAATCTGTAAATAATTCGCAAGTAATGCGCATGGCTTTACAATATAGTCAAATGGTTGGCGTCTTGATATCTGAGCATTGTGAAGATCAGTTATTGAGCAAAAGCGGGGTTATGAATGAAGGGTATTTCTCGACTTTGTTAGGGATGAAAGGCGATCCGGTTGTGTCAGAGACCACGATTATCTCCCGGGATATAGAGTTAGCTTATTATTTGGGCTGCCGGATACATTTTGCTCATGTCAGCACTAAACGTTCGGTGGAATTGATCCGACGGGCAAAAGTAGACGGAGTGAAAGTTTCGGCTGAGGCATGTCCACATCATTTTTCCTTATCTGATAAAGAGATAAAATCTTTTAATACGCATTTTAAAGTTAAGCCGCCGTTACGTTCTGAAGTAGACGTTGAGGCGGTAAAGACTGGATTAAAAGACGGCACGATTGATTGTATAGCTACGGATCACGCGCCGCATAGCCAGGAGGAAAAAGAGTTGGATTTTGATCAAGCACCGTCAGGGATGGTGGGTCTTGAGACCGCGTTTGCTTTAGGTGTAACTGAATTAGTTAGTAAAGGGGTTCTTACTTTAACACAATTGATTGATAAAATGTCAGCGTCGCCCGCTAGAATAGTTGGTCTGGATAAAAAAGGGAAAATCGCCGAAGGCATGGACGCTGATATTACAATATTTGACGCGGATAAAGAATGGGAAGTAATTGCTAAAGATTTCGCGTCTAAATCTAAAAATTCACCTTTTATAGGTAAAAAATTAAAAGGTTTGGTAATAGCCACTATATGTAATGGTAAACAAACTTATGCCTGAATTGCCTGAAGTTGAAACTATACGACGAGATCTACAGCAGTTAAAAGGTATTAAGATTATTGATGTAAAAGTCATAGCCGCGAGAGTTTGTCGTAATATCACCCCTGAAAAATTAGCCATCCGCATAAAAAATAAGATTATATCTGATATATATCGGCGAGGTAAGGCTTTGGTTTTTGTCTTATCGGACAAAAAATTTTTGACTGTGCAATTAGGAATGACTGGTCAATTATTGGTCAAGTCAAAGCAGAAAAATGTGGAATATGATAAAGCCGCTAAAGTGGTATTTAAACTTTCCAATGCAAAAAATTTAATTTATAATGACCAGCGGATGTTCGGGCGGATATGTGCTGTAGACAAGTTGGAAGGTATTGATTATTTTGCTGCGCTGGGGGTTGAACCTTTAGGTGAACAGTTTAATGTTAAATATATTTCTGAACACGTAGCTCGACGCAGCATTCCGGTAAAAGTTCTTTTAATGGATCAAAAATTTGTTGCAGGGATTGGGAATATTTACGCGTCTGAGATATTATTTGAGGCAGGTATTGATCCCAGAAAAAGAAGTAGTTTGTTGGATGCTAAACAGATCAGCGCTATAGTTAAAGCTTCAAAAAGAATTTTAAAAGAATCTATAAAAAATCGTGGTACTACTTTTCGGGATTATCGGGATGCGTCGGGGAGTAAAGGTCGTTTTGCTGAAAAATTGAAAGTTTATGGACGGGAAGGGTTACCGTGCATAAAATGTAAAACTTTGATCAATAACATAGTTCAGGCGCAGCGTAGTACGTTTTATTGCCCAAAATGCCAAATATGAAGAATCAGTTTAAATTAAAAATTTTATCTAATAAAAAGATTACAGATAAACTGTATTATCTTATTCTTGAGCCGGGGAAGTTAGCTGCTCAAGTCAAGCCTGGACAATTTATTGAAGTTCGCATATCAGACGGGCTTGAACCATTTTTCCGCAGACCGTTCAGCGTATTTCGCTGTCAAAAAAGTGTTGAACTGTTTTATGAAGTTCGCGGCAAAGGCACAGAAATATTGTCTGCAAAAAATAAAGGCGAGGTTTTGGATGTGATCGGTCCATTAGGTACAAGTTTTTCTTTGCCGTCTAAAAAGGTTAAGCAAGTGGTTATGATAGGCGGTGGTATTGGTGTAGCGCCTTTTATGGCATTGTCGGATACATTAAATAACAAAGGCTATGAATTAGTGCTGCTTTACGGCGGGCGGAATAAAGATTACACTTTTAATATGAGTGAATTTAAAAAGAATGGCTGCAAAGTTTTTGTGTCAACCGATGACGGGTCTGTTGGCGTAAAAGGCAAGGTGTCGGTTTTGTTCAACAAGATCAAGGCTGATGCTGAACGGACGATGATTTATACTTGTGGTCCGCGGGCGATGATGGCTTCGGTGCAGGATTTCGCGAAAAAACATGGATTAAAAGGTGAATGTTCATGTGAAGAAGTAATGGCGTGCGGAGTGGGTGTGTGTTTAGGTTGTGTAGTTAAGACGGTAAATGGATATAAGACGTGTTGCAAAGATGGTCCGGTGTTTAGGTTGGATGAGGTGGTTTTTTAAAGGCTTGCTTTTAAAAGTCTTTGATATTTCGCGCAACACTTGGTTACCCGAAATCACCCTCCCACTTTGTGGGGAGGGGTAGGGGAGGGGGGGGGAAATGTAGAATGCAAAATTTTCTTTTCATATTACTTGGAATTGTGACAGGCGTGCTGAGCGGTATATTCGGTATTGGCGGCGGGCTTATTATGATACCAGCATTCATTTATATATTTGGATTTTCACAACATCAGGCGCAAGGCACGTCTTTAGCAGTGATGTTATTACCGGTATTTATTTTAGCAGCTTGGCAATATTACGCGGCGGGAAATGTAAATGTTAAAGCAGCGTTGTTCGTGGCTGCGGGTTTGCTGGTCGGCGGATTTGCTGGAGCATATTGGATTCAGGGTGTACAAGGGGACATGTTAAGAAAAGGGTTTGGGGTGTTGTTATTGGTCGCAGCTATCAATATGATATTTTTTAAGCATTGAAATTATGGTTAATATTATGAATTTATCTGTAAATATTGCTGGAGTAAAATTTGCGAATCCGGTGACTGTTGCTTCTGGAACATTTAGCGATGCCTGGGACATGAAAAATATAAAACAGTTAGGCGCGCTTATTCCCAAGACTGTAATGCTTAACGCGCAAGCAGGTAATCCGCCACCGCGTATTGTTGAAACTCCGTCTGGAATGGTTAATGCGATTGGAATAGAAAATGACGGGATTGACGCGTTTATTACCCAGAAGTTGCCAATATATGCAAAGATGGGAGTGCCGGTCATTGTCAGTATTTCAGGAAAAACCGACGAAGAATTTGTTATCATGGCGCAGAAATTAAATGCCTGCCCGTCTGTTGCTTTGATTGAATTGAATTTATCGTGTCCTAATTTAAAGCATAAAATGTTGGTTGCGCAAGACGCTGAAGCTACTGCTCGGATAGTAGCTCTGGTTAAAAAAGTCGTGAACAAACCTATAATCGCAAAATTATCGCCGAATGTTACGAGTATCGCGGATATCGCCTCAGCAGCTGAACAGGCAGGAGCGGACGCGGTCAGCATGGTCAATACATTTCAGGCTATGGTTATAGATGTAGAAAAACAAAAATCAAAGATCGGTAATTTTACCGGCGGGTTAAGCGGTCCGGCGATCCGTCCGATAGCTGTTAACATGGTTTATCAAACCGCGCAAAAAATTAAAATCCCAATCATTGGTATGGGCGGCATCGCGAACGCGGACGATGCTTTACAATTTATTATGGCAGGCGCGACCATGGTCGCTGTAGGTACTATGAGTTTTATTGAACCAGATACAGCGTTGCAAGTGTTAAACGGTATCAAAGCATATATGCGGGCGAAAAAAATTAACGATATCAGGGCTTTGATTGGGTTTTTAAAATAATGGTTGACTAACTATCCATTTTCGGCGAAAATGTAAACCATGAAATACGTTAAAAGAATTATAGAAGAAAAAATTATTCAGGCGTTGAAGCGCGATAAAAGTGTTTTACTTCTTGGCGCGAGACAAACCGGTAAAACAACGCTAATGAATCAGTTTAAGGCTGATCTGGTAATTTCATTTGTGCGTCCGGAGATCAGACAAAGATACGAAAAATCACCGCAGATATTCAGTGGAGAAATAGAAGCTTTAGTTCCGGCATCAAAAAATCAGCGACCATTGGTAATTTTGGATGAGGTTCAGAAAGTTCCGGCAATTTTGGACGCGGTGCAAGATTTAATTGATAGGGGTAAAGCAAATTTTATTATTACTGGATCAAGCGCGCGTAAATTGCGCCGGGGAGCTCAAATTAATTTGCTTCCTGGACGAGTGGTTACACTTAGAATGGATCCGTTTAGCCTTGCTGAGTATCCAGCAAAAAATTTAGAGAAAAGAATTTTATTTGGTTCTTTGCCAGGGATAATTGTAGTTAATAAAACCGCGGATCAGGACCTGGATTTGGACTCTTATGTGACTACGTATTTGGAGGAAGAAGTCAGAGCGGAAGCAGCCGTACGGAATTTGGGAGATTTTGCGCGGTTTTTAGAATTGGCAGCCAGTGAATCAGGCGGAATTATTAATTTACGTAAATTGTCACAGGAGATAGGGGTTTCCCATACAACGATTGGAGCATATTATCAAATTTTAGAAGATTGTCTTATTATTGAGCGGGTTGAACCATTAACACAAAGTTTAACCCGTAAAAAGCTTACTAAATCTTCTAAATATTTATTTTTTGATCTTGGGGTGAGGCGTTCAGCTGGACGAGAAGGCATAAAATTACCCAGGGATTTAATGGGAAAAATTTTCGAGCAATTTATTGGTTTGGAAATGATCCGTAATGCCCGCGTTAAGGATCATAAAATAAAAATTAGATTTTGGCGTGATGCTGATGGACCAGAAGTGGATTGGGTAGTTGATCGAGAAGGAGAGTACACGCCGGTAGAAGTTAAATTAACTGACCGTCCGTCCACGAAGGATATACGGCATTTAGACGTGTTTCTTTCTGAATATAAGTCAGCAAATATCGGATATTTGGTTTGCCAAGTACCACGAAAAATTAAGTTAAGCAGCAGAATTTTCGCGCTACCCTGGCAGAAAATAAATGAAATAGTGTGAAATTAATTTAATGGACGGTGTTATGAACGCAAAAGATAAACTAATTTTGGCTTTAGATGTCTATACCCTCGAGGAAGCTAAAGCTATAATTTATCAACTTCACGACGCGGTTGATATTTACAAGATCGGTAGTCAGTTATTTACGGCGTGCGGACCTGAAATTGTGCGTTATGTTATTTCTAAGGGCAAGAAAGTCTTTTTGGATTTGAAATATCACGACATTCCAAACACAGTTGCGAGTGCAGTCAGCTCTGCGATTAAAATGAGCGCGGATGAAATAAGTAAAAACGCGATATTTATGTGCACAGTGCATACGCAAGGCGGGGAAGAAATGTTAAAACGTTCTGCTGATGCGGCGCATGAAACTGCTGCACAATTAGGAGTACGAAAACCCATTATTGTGGGCATAACTGTATTGACCAGCGACGCAAAAACCGAAGGAGTTGCAGCTCTGGTTTTAGAACGTGCTCGTCTTGCGAAAAAAGCTGGATTGGATGGGGTGGTAGCATCTAGTCAGGAAGCTGCAATGTTAAGAAAAGAATTAGGAAAAGATTTTGTGATTGTTACTCCTGGTATTCGACCAGCAGGCGCTGAGGTAGGTGATCAAAAACGAATTACTACTCCAGCTGATGCAATAAAAAACGGAAGTGATTATTTAGTAGTCGGTCGACCGATCCTTAATGCCCAAGATCCTCAAGAAGCTGCGAAGCAAATTTTATCTGAAATAGAAAAAGCTATCTAATATAATTTTATTATTGCTTAAAACGCCTACCCTTTGGTCCCCCTTGCTTTTTTATAATTATATGGCATACTTTCTCCACTTTTAATAAAACAAGGAGAAAGATATGTTTCGTTCAAAATTTTCTATTTTTTCCCGTTTGATTTCTTTATTTATTTTAATCGCGTTTTTAACGACCAGTGTCTTGCCTGCACAAGCGCAAGGAGTTATTGGTCTTCCAGCAGTCGGTACAATGCTTAGTCCAACAGCAGCGTTTGAGCCAGTGTTGATCAAAGGCGTGCAAGTGCATCAAGATAATCCGCTGTTATTTGATTTTATTGTAGATAGCGGCAAAAGCGGTATGGCAATTACTTCTCCTGAATTTAAAAACGAATCTCAAAAATTAATTAAATACTTTCTCGCTTCATTAACAATCAAAGAAGAAAACTTATGGGTCAACTTATCTCCGACAGAAAAAGACCGTATTATTCCTGACGAATTAGGCAAGACTGAAATGGGACGCGATATGTTGGCGCAGGATTATATTCTAAAACAATTAACCGCGTCATTGTTGTATCCGGAAAAAGAAATCGGACAGAAATTTTGGGATAAAGTTTATTCTGAAGTAAAAGCAAAATACGGGACAGCAGAAATCCCGACCGATACATTTAATAAAGTTTGGATTGTGGCAGATAAAGCAAAGGTTTTAGAAAGAAATAATACAGCGTACGTGGTCGGCGCACATCTTAAAGTCTTAACGGAAAAGGATTATCAATCATCTGACTGGGCGCAAAAACACCTTCCCCCCGACCAAATTACGGGGGTGGGGAAGGGTAGGGTAGGGGGGGATAATACACAAATTTTAAAAGAAATCATTATTCCTGCCATTGAAAAAGAGGTAAACGAAGGCAGCCATTTTGCTCAGTTACGTCAGATGTTTTATTCAATGATTTTAGCCAGTTGGTATAAACACGCATTAAAGAACGCACTTTTGAATCAGGTCTATTCCAATAAAGCCAAGACCAACGGTGTTTTATCAGACGATCCTAACATGAAAGAAAAAATCTACGCCCAATATTTAGAGTCTTTCAAAAAAGGCGCTTATGACCTTATTAAGGAAGAGTATGATCCGCAAACTCAGACAGTGGTAGCACGGAAATATATTTCCGGCGGGTTAGGCGTGGGTGAAATATTAGAAGAGAAAGGTCCGCAAGTTGCGCGGAATTTATCTTTAGGCGAAACGATAAGCAAAACCGGCGACCAAGCTATGGTTGAGGCTGGTGTAAAGCGTACTGATGCGGCTATGTTAGTGCCGCAGAGCGTTTTGACTGAGATGCAAAATCTTAAAGTTGATTCTTTATTAAAATCTTTAAAAGATGGGATTGTCACTCTTGATGTGTTATCAGCAAGATTAGAAGAAATTTTTAAGACTAGTCAAAGATCGAGTATTTTAAGTATTGAAAACGGCAAAACATTTGAAGCTGATCAGATGCTTGTTTTTGGAGACGGCGAGTCTTTCATTTTTCCTGTAAGCACGCGTAAACTTCTTTTCGAAAGATTTCCGAATGTTTTCACAGTGACAGTAAATATTCGCGGAAGCGAAGCAAAGTTTATTATCGCTTTTTCTGCGAATACGATTCCTACCGACTTGGCGATGAACACGTTGGATGGGGAATCTTTGGCTTCGGTGAAGAAGATGATCAATGTAATACATGACGCGCCTGAAGAACAGATAATAGCGGCTTTTGGAGCAATAGAATCTAGGGTATCTCCTCAAGAGTTTACAGGGTTGAAAGAAATTGTTTCGAGATTTAGAACCAGCACTCCTGCTCAGATCGACGCTGCAATGAGCGCGAACGCGAGCGCGTTATTAATGTATTCAGGATCAATGGCGGGTGCTCTTATTGTTTATGGTATAGCTTCAAAATTGGGTGTTCAAAATGAAGGTACCCTTAGAATGATATTTGCTGTCTCTTGGGCAGGGTTTGTACTATTGTTCGACGAGATTTCTGTAAGACTTCCAAGTCGCGATAAAGCGATGATAAGCGATGCATTACGATCGGCAATTAGGCAAGGCATACTTAAATTAGATCTGAAACCAGGGGAAATTTTTACATATCAATGGGTGTTTGGAGCTGCTACAGCGCGGGATTTATTAGAGTGGACAGGTTTATCTGATGAAAGAATTTATATAGCTGAACATGCTGGACATCCTGGGTATGCAATTGTTCCGGGACTTATGCGGGTTGATTTTATCATACCGAAAAGCGTGGGTTCAATATCTAGAGCCGCGTTAGCTAAAATAGTATTTGGTGACGAAAAATATTTTTATAGATTTCGAGTTTCTGATGATGACCAAGTGTTTGTTGTCCCCAGTGAAGAGACAGAGATTTTAACTTATCATCAGGCTCATATAGGTGTTATGACAGATCTCAAGGGAAGACGTAATTTGGATGCTTGGCTGTTTGATAATGGGTGGAGAAATATGTCTTCTACTGGAGTAGGTGGAGTAGTGACAGGAACGGGTGATTTCTATTTATGGGAAAATGGGCAGCGAGACAAAGCGATGGTTTCTTCATCACGAGTTGTTCCATACAACATTACTCAAATGACCACATTGATGGATCATTTTGGGAAAGCGTTTAGCTCTTGGGTATCTGTGGAACCTTCACAGCGCAAACATATGTTGGAAACGCTTTTAACCGGCTCAACTGGTCGTGAAGAAGGAATATCTATTGGTATTGATTTTAGCGGAACGAATTTGCACTTACGGTTAGTTAACTTAAAAGATGGCAAAGCAACGATACTTTCTAAAGAAGATTTGAATTGGGAAAAAGAAGCGGTTGATGTGGATATAACTGATGAAAAAGCTGTGTTCGATGTTGTTGCTCAGAAAATGGAAAGCCTACTTAATAAGGCAAGAAAAGCGGGTGTTACTCTACCGGAAAAAATCAAAGCAGGGCTTTCTTTTGCTTTTCCTATAAAGCAAACCAGCCTTGCAGAAGGAACGCTGCTGCGAAGGACTAAAGGATGGTTTGAAAAGGGAATACAAGGTAATGTTGTTAATGTTCTTAAGCAGGCTTTGCAGCGCAAAGGGGTTTCTTCAGTCGAGGTTAACAGTCTTCTTAATGATACAACTGCTACATTATTATCAGCTATTGGAAGCATGCTTGGCGTTATTATTGGTACAGGTTTTAATATTTGTATTGTAATGCCCGATGGAACCATCTTAAATACAGAAGCCGGCGGTATTGCTGTTTCAGAAGTGTTCAAGTCACAAGCAGATATTGATTTCTGGAATTCATTAGTTGGGGCAAATCAATCTAATCCACTCGAGAAAATGTTAACCGGAAAAGGCTTAGGGGAATTAATCGCACTACAACTTAATAAATTACATGAACAAGAAAATATTTTTGGAAGCGCTAATGTTGACGTACTAAAAAATAAAGGAACGATTGCGCCTGAATTTATTACAGAGGTTTTATCAAGTCCAAATCCGGTACAAGCAGTTAAAAAAATTACTGACCGGTTAGGTGTTGCAGAGATTACAAATGAATCTGTTGCTCGTCAAATCTATGATGTGTTTGATAATACTATGGCTCGCGCAGCTCAATTATCAGCTATTATTATTGGCGCTTCGTTAAAACAAGCGGATCCTGACGGAAAATTACTTAAAGAAATTGGTCAGTATACTTTTGTTATAGACGGAAGCACCTACTGGTTATCTCCGCAATATAAAGAAAGAGTCAGACGTCATCTTGTAGAGTTAGGGGTGGTTGCGAATGAGAACCAGTTAGATATTCGTGAAGTTGATAGTCCAACAGCAGTAGGCGCTGCAGTTGCCGCTCATATAGCAGACGCGGCGATTAATAAGCAAGTTGACATCGCCATGATTGGCAATGAGGTAGCTGATATTGCGGCAGCGTATTTCTTTTTTAATATGCGGGGGCAAGAGCTTATTGCAGAGGTTAAAGCACAAAATTATTTTGTGAGAGCGTCTAATATTGAAATTTTTGAAGAAAAACCCGTACCCGGAAAATACCTTTTGGATCTTTTTATTGATCAAGATGGGCATGTCAAATCGCAACAGGCAGTAGCAGTGAGTCCGATCAAATATATTTTAAAGGAATTAGATATTGGTAATGCAAAATCAGAATTCAGAAATGCCCTGAACCGTTCTTGGGATTTTTTCAAAATCAGAATAGACGGTAAAATATATTTTGCAGTTAAAACAGCTTCTGTTGACCCAATAATTTTTCAGTTAGATAAGGCGATGTTGGGCGTAGATGAAAATTATCCATTACGAGAAAGGGTTGTTTCTTTTGACCAGGTTTTTGAAAGAGCAACAGCGCGCGCGATTAACATAGCAGGAGAAGAATCGCCAGCAGTTAAGATAAGATATATAGACCCTAGCGCTACAATACCGAGAGAAGATGTTCTGTTTTCGGAAACAAATGCGGGGGATCATTTTACGGGTATTAATAGGACAAAAGCTGAGTTTATTTGGGATTTGAGGCGTAAGGTGCCAGGACAAAATTTTTTCATTATGTCTGAACAAGAAGGTACGGTTTTTATTGAGTCAGTATCTGTGGGATCATTATTGAGAAAATTGAATGAAATGTTAATTGTTAATCTAGCACACTTAGAATATAGCCTGCAATTGACAGATAATCCGAATGCCCAAGAAAGAGAAAACGTAATATGGGGAACAGATGAACATGTAAAAGAGGTAAAAACTTATTATTTTGGGCAGATGAAAGTTGATACAAGTTTGGTAAAAACTGATGAAGATTTATCAAAGGTTTTATTCAAAATATTTACGGCATTAAATGAAAAAATTTTGGGAGACCCTAAAAACGAAGCTATTAGAGAAACTGCGGAAATAGCGATTAGAAAGCTAAAGCAAAAAGTAGCTGCGTATTTAGGCGTGCCAGTTGATGCAGCAATGGCAACAAAAGCCAAGGGTAAAAAAATTGTACGAGGAACAGCAAAGGATGCGGTCAACGCAGTCTTGCAAGTGTTTGTTAAGCAGTATGATGCGGAACGTGCTTTGCCTATTGTTACTCGACCACAAGTAGAATTTTGGGCGCCTAAATTTTTAAAATATGCACGGATGCTTGAATCATTAGGGGGCGAGGTTGATACAAAAATTAAAGAAATAATGGGCTACCCAGTAATAATGCCTCTTAAAGAAGCTTATGACGTTAAAGTTTCCTGGAAGGATCCTCGAAATTTTATCAGAGTTAATCCTGAAGGGCAAAATTTTACTATAAGCGCGCATGGATTATTTACTTACGTACATGAGGTGGAAGATGTCCTAAAACATATGAGTTTATCTAAAATGGAATTTGTTAAATTGATTGTCGCTCTCTACGGTTTTTCTGTGAGCAATGAGAAAATAAAAGGAATCTCTTCTCGGGATCGCGCTATGGTTTCAACTCCGACCGTATTAAGGGAGGCAGTTGATGTAGCAAATGATCATTTAAACATTGCAGTCGCGGAATATATTCAAAAGAAGGCGCAACCACGAGCACAAAAAGCAACAATACAGAAATTATTAGATCAAGTTATTAAAAAAGCTAGTATTGTCAAATCTCTAGGTGGAAAGATTGCCCCTGAAGTTAAGACTATTATAGGGTACGATGTTAAAGCTTTTCCTGTGGTGCAAGAGGTTTGGATAGCAGACGACAAAAATGGGGAATTTACGGTTGATGCTTTTGGGGGAATATCGGAACACGTTCGTGTTAAAGCGGATTGGAAGATGTTTGGTAAACAAGCAAAACTACTTAGAATAACACTAAAAGAAATGGTTAAATTTGCGCTTGCGGCAAAGTGTAATTGTTCTGTAGACAAAAACACAAAAATGGGAATACGCGAACGCGATATGGCGATGATGATTAGGTTTCGAGCGCCTAGACCGCAGCTAGCAGGTTCACTCGCTAAACAATTAAGGAGTCAGCGCACCGATGAAGATAGAGATGCTATGCGTAGGTTCTTATTAGAATCTCAAGTGTTATATAATCCGGATCAGTTTTCATGGACAGGTAATGTAAAAAAGTTTTTTGAGTTATTAGGTAATGAATTAAAAGCAGCAACTCCTGAGAATATTGCATGGTGCAAAGAGTTTTTAAGTTTTAAGCCTCAGGCACAGCTAGCAGAATTTAAGAATGTTTCCTCGTATTTAAGTAACAAAGAATTTTTTAAAGCAGCGGTTGTTGTCGCAATCAGATTGCAGAATAAGCAAAATCAGAAAAAAGAAATAAAGGGTATAGAAAACGCGAATGAATTTATACGAACTTGGTTTCTTTTCCAATTACAGCTAGCGGATTCTGTAGATTCATTTGCGGCTGGGTTGGAAAAAGTTTTAAGTGATAATGTGTTTATGAGTTCTGAAGACGGATTAGCTTTGTGCCAACAATTATTTAAAATTATTGGCAAAGAAGACCTTGCGGATAAATTAACAATAGTATCGGAAATAGTACAGCCAACAGCAACGCGACCAGCTCTTTTTACTATTGCGAGTTTTGATATTGTTTATGGTAACCGAAAACTTTTTAGTTATAAAGTAGATGGAATACAAAGAAGTGAGGGAGAGGGCAGAACCATTAAGACTGTGGTGATTAATTTTGGTTCTAAGGTTATTGCATCAGCAGAAATAAATGGATGGAATGATCCATATATGAATAAAAGTGTAGACATGGACGGAGTTAAAGCTGATATTGAAAAATTAAATGAAGACCTAAGCGGTACAGATGAGGCAATGTTTTTTACGCCTAGTGAGGCAGCATTAATCAAGACGTTGGGTTTGGATAAATCTGCACAAGACGCGGTAGTATTTTTAACGCAGCAAATGATATTAAGTCGTATGGATGTTATGGGTATGACCCGAGAATTTTTAGGCAAGACTTTGACTGCGGATAAATTTTTATCTGTGACAATTGCAGAATATGACAATATTCCTAAATTACTTGCAAAATTTGGGCAGGTTATTTTAGAAAAAGATTGGACGGCTAATGCTGTCCTTCAAGACAAAATAGATTTAATCGGTTCATATCAAGATCCTGTAAAAAAGAAAGAAGTGCGGTTTAAATTAAGGGTATCAGCTTCTGGTTTTATTCAGCTTTTAATGTATACTTTCCCAAGGAATGATTGGAAAGCTAGAACCGGTCTTGCCTTAGGCGATGAACAATATATGATTCAAGGATCTTCGTTGCAAGTAGAAGTTTCTAATCTATCGGTTTCAAATTTTACGCAGGTGGTTTTTAACAAAGATAAGGTGATAACAATTAAGCTTAGATCAAGAGAAGAAGGAAAATACAAGTGGGATTTGATAATTAATGGCAAATCTATAAACGTTAATTTGGGTCCAAATGATTTTGTGTCATATGGCAATGGTTTTCTTATTTGTAGTCAAATGGAAAATAAGGAGGAGCCTTTTGTAGTAATAAGGTTTGATGGCAACCAAATGAAAAAAGTTCCGTGGGAAATTTTAAAACAAAAGATTGATGCTTTGCCTATGCGCAGAATAAGTGATCTTTTCAACGTGCGTTCTGCAGCTTTTTTAATTAATAATGGATTTGGCAGTGCGCGGCACATAATGCATATTAATTGGAAAGAGCTTTTTGATTTTCTGGATGCGAATCCTGATAAATGGAAAGTGATAGGCGACGCGGCAATGAACGCGGCGTCTGACTCAAAGTCTGCTTTGTTTGAAAACGCCATTAAAGGTATCAACGGCACAAATAGTAAGTATAAAGCTGAAATGTCTGTAAAGCAGGGACAAGTATTTTTAAAATTCACGGAAAAAGGTGAGCCGCAAAAACCTGAAACAAGCATAACGGTCATCGCTACTAAAGGGTTCCGCGTAGTCTCCCATATTGTCAACGGCAAGGAAACCTTGCTCATGTCTGAAGCTCCTAATGAAATTGGCAGCGGGTTGTTTTTTATGATGCCATTTGTTAACCGGATCCAGAATGGAACGGTCATTCGCAACGGAAGAATGTTTGAACTTAAGCCTGAAGAGATTCAGGGACTCACAAGGGCTGTGTTGGACGGAAGACCAACAAAAAATTTTATGCACGGAGTCGGACGCGGCGCTGACACATGGAAAGATTTTGAAGTCCGAGAACAAGGCGGAGCTATTGTTGTTCAAGCGTCATTTGAAACTACGGATTATCCAGGTCTTGCGGAAGCGCTGGGTCATTCTAAAACCACGGTTACATATAGTTTCAAAGGTAAAGAGTTGACCATTGATGTTGAAACGCAAAATTTGACAACGTCTGCAGAAGCAGAACGAGATGGCGGTTATGAAGTTATCGCTGATTTTGGTGTCCATCCAAAGAGAATATTTTCACCAGGAGAAACAGATATTCAGGTGCGTGGAGCTCAAAAAGTGTTTGAAGTTAGTGATGAGCTAATTCCTACGGGAAATTTGTTGGCGTTAGGGAATAAAAATCTTAATACGCCGCAAATATTGCGAGGCGGTACCTATGATAACACATTTTTGGTGAAGTCCCAAGAAGGTGTTATTACCTCTATTACACGGGATCACAAAAGAGGCGTTATCACTAAAGTTGAAATGTCTGGAGATATGTTTGTGAATAAAGAGGGGTATGGTGTATTTCATGTTTGGGATGGAAGTAAAGAAGGTGGAGAAAATTTTGGTATTATGGGCGATGAATCTGTAACAACCACAGCCAATGGTCCTAATATGCAGGGACAGCCCGGCGGTTCACGTCTTTTGAAAGCTGGAGAAACGCGATCTGGACGCGTAACCATAACTGTTGACGCGGCGATGTTGTCTATACCAGCGTCGTTTCTTTTGAAAGATGGTTCCGGACAATTAAGTGAGAGGGCAAAGCAGTATGTTCGTTCGCAATTGCAGAAAAGAATCAATAGTGAGGAAGACGCAATAAAAACGAGATTAAAAAGATTTTTTTATAAAGTAGTTTCAGGCATTACTTTAAATGATAATTTAATAATGTATCCTATTTATCAATTATTAAGTTCTTCTTGCGAAGATTTGTATGAATTAGAGATTGCTGTACAAATACTCGCGGATAATATGTATGTTCATGAGCAAAAGATGGGCGATAAAAAAATTAGAACGATATTGAAAATGGATCAAGTGAAACACTGGATCAGTCGGTATTGGGAATTTAGAAAAATTTTAGATATGGGTAAAGCAATAGTTGAAGATCGGCAAGAGCGGATGCAGAGCATAATAAAAGAGAATAAAGCCCATTTTAGTGCTTTGCGCAAACAAGGAATGTCTGAAGCTGACATTTTAAAAGAAGCGGAAAAAATGGCAGTAGTTGTTGATATGAAATATATTTATAGCGTTATATCAAAGGCAGATTTTTTTGAATGGGAAACCAGTATAAGTAAAATCCTTCCTGAAGAATCAAGGAGTGGATATGAACTTTTACGGGCCGTATTATATATGCTTACCTCTGTCGAAATTTTTAAAGAAAAAGTCGAGAGTTTCGGATTGGATAAAGAGGTTTTACGAATGATTGCGGAGCAAATAGTTTGGCTCAAAGAAACAACAAAATTGACTAAACAATTTTTGAAAAGTAGAGGAAATGTTTATACCATTGAGTTAAATACTGTTAGTTCTTTCGCCCAGGCAGAGGAAAACGCAAGACTGCAGGCGCGGCAAGATATTCTTAAATGGCTGACCAAAGAAAAACTTGCTAAGGGAGAAGCGGCAGACGATTTATCATATAGAATCCGTGATTTATTAGTTTTTGCAAAAAAAGAAGGGGCTTTTGTTTTTACAGTTAAATATGTAGATGCGAAGGACCAAGCAATGGCAGTGGACAATGGTGATAAAAAGAGAAATCTACAAGAGTTAAAAGCCTTGAGAGATATGAGCAGAAATGTTAGAAAAGCGCGAAAAGCTTCAGAATTAGATGTACAAGAAGTATTTGCTCGTAGGTGGCTTTCTGCTAACAATGCATTACGTCAAAGTGCGTTACGCATGATTGAACAAAAAAGACAAAAGTTAGAAGCACGTCAGGCTCCGGGTGGTATTGATCTTAATGGAAATAAAATGGGGTTAGATGTAGCTGTAGAGGGGAAAGGGGTTGAATTTCAATTTGATCCAGCAATGGTTGCAGAATTCCAGAGAGGCGATTTTACTGGCGTTGAAGCGTTTATAATTAAAATCACGCCACTGGCAAGTCCGTTACCATTATTAGGTTTGGACACAACTGAGCCCATGGAGCATAAGTTAGCAGTTTAACCTAAAGTAACCCCGGGGGTTACGGAGAGGTTAAAAGCTGTTGACAGAAAAAAGTTTATATTGTAATATATCGCACACTTTTGGGATTTAAATTAGTACTCGAAAATTTTAGGGCGGTTAGCTCAGTT
This sequence comes from Candidatus Omnitrophota bacterium, assembly GCA_015233195.1. Lineage (GTDB taxonomy): Bacteria > Omnitrophota > Gorgyraeia > Zapsychrales > Zapsychraceae > JADFYE01. Next base: position 66,354 of record JADFYE010000008.1, on the reverse strand, counting down.
GGTAGAGCTCCTGACTTACATTCAGGCGGCCGTTGGTTCGAGCCCAGCACCGCCCATTTTATCGCCTTAGAAGTAAATATAGGACCCGTGGTGTAGTCTGGTTAACATGCAAGCTTGTCACGCTTGAGATCGCGAGTTCAAATCTCGTCGGGTCCGCCAAAAATAAAAAACCCCCTGTTTTCCAGGGGGTTTTTTATTTTTTGGTTGGCGAACCCGACAGATTCGAACTGCGCAAGAAATCCGAAGGATTTCGCGAGTTTTATTGAGCGCTTTAGCGCTCAATCATCGAGCAAAGCGAGATGCCAATCTCGTCTACAATTTTCCAGGGGGTTTTTTATTTTTTGGTTGGCGAACCCGACAGATTCGAACTGCGCAAGAAATCCGAAGGATTTCGCGAGTTCTATTGTTTTAAAATAATTTCCTTCTTAATATCCTCGTCGCATGATTCCACGCCCAGCTGGGCTGGTTGTTCCATTGACCAAATCCTTTAACAATTTCAAAATTCTTTTCCAGATAAGCTGCTAATTGCGGACAATAATCCTGACCTAATACTCCCATGCCGTCTTCGATAGATATTGCACGGTTAGAAATTATTACCCATTTCACATGTTTTTTTTCGAGGGTATCAACGATCGCCTTATCTTGTTCTGGCGGGATACGGAAATGTTGGAACAACATTATTTCCCGGGTCGGGCTTTTATGTTTGGTTAAAAATAAATATAAAGCGTCGTAAGGCACACAGAATATTGGTTCATTTGACGGAATATTTTTGTCAATAAAATCTAAAGTTTGATAAACAGTCAGGAACCATGCCGGCTCTTGGAAGGTGCATACTTTTGATCCGTTCCAATTTAAACAAGACGTGGGTTTAGCGGCTTTATTTATTAGGGCTAAATAGCTGTTAAATTTATTGTAGGACAAGACCAGGATAAGTATTAAAATAGTCGTTTGTACGATGGATAAAGAAAATATTTTATTGCCTTTGTTAAATATCATTTGCAGCATGGTTCCTAACAAAATAAAAAATATCGGGATTACCCATTCAACCCGGTAATAAACACTACTGGCTAAAAATTCGTGTAAACCGAGGATGATTAAAATGCCCAACAGTAATGATTGGATTAATAATTTGCGGTCAGATGGTTCAGTAAATTTTTTTTGCAATACCATTAACCCGATATATAAACTGCTTAAAATTATTGCCCAACCAGCGACGATATAAGATTTAAAGCGCGAGAATATTGAGATGACATATTCCCGAAGGTTTATCAAACATTGGGTGATTGAATGTGACACGTCAGTTCTTTGGTCATTGCCCCAGGGAAAGCTTTGGTATATTGCATAATTAGGTAATCCATAAAGCAGTATTCCATATATTAGTGCAACCGGAATAGGCAAACATAGCGCGCTTATAAAAAAATGTTTTAACATGTTTGGTGTCATGGGTTTTTGGTCGAGAATGTGAATCAGTATTACGCATAGACCAAACCCGAACCAAAAAGCTATCCCCATATTTAACCGGATTAACATTAATAAAGCGCTGAAAGTAAAACCCGCGTATAAAAATTTAATTGAGTATGAATTTAGATAACGGATCAGCATGTATACCACGCCCAGAATGGCAAATATTCCGGCAGTGTGGTTATAGGTGTAGAAAAATTCAAAATCGCGCAGCCCCCAATAAACTGTAGCAAATGTGTACGAAAATAAATTTGAGCTGAATTGTTTGCAGATTAAATAAATCAGCACACCGTTTAATACGATAAATAAGTTTTGTCCGAGGAGAGCGGTTTGAACTGTAGCTCCAAAAATGTTAAATAATAAACCAAAATATTCTGGCATGAATGGACCGAACATGTGGGTAAAGTCGCGGTAAGGTAATCCTCCTTGTGAAGTTAACCAATATCCGTATAATTCTCGTCCATGATCACCTTGGGCTAAGTAAGCCTGAAAATTGGATAAAGGCAGGACAAAAAATAATCCGGTTATAATAGTTAAACATAGGAAAAAAATATTTTGGTATTTTTTAATAAATTTAGTTAAATTTGAGTCGGGATTTGATTGCATGCAAGAATTATAGCATTGGTATATATTTTACGACAAATTATTAATAATATATTTATGAATTGAATAAAAAAATCATTGTTTTAGAAAATATATTTCAATATAATGTAAAAATTCGTTTTTGAAAATTGGAGGATTTTATGATTACAATAGAAGATTTTGCAAAAGTTGAATTGGTTTTGGCGCAGGTGTTGGAAGTCAAAGATCATCCTAACGCTGACCGTTTATATGTTATTCTGGTGGATTTAGGCGAGGAAAAGCGTCAGATCGTAGCTGGGATACGCAAATTTTATACAAAAGAAGAGCTTATCGGCAAAAAGGTCGTGGTAGTAAAGAACTTACAACCTGCGATGCTGCGCGGTGAAGAATCGCAAGGTATGTTGTTGGCAGTAAAAGATACTGAACAATTATCAGTATTGACAACTGAAAGACCAATAAAATTAGGTAGCAGGGTGAGTTAAATTATTTTAATTTTTTATAGCTTTCTATTTTATTTGAAATATAAATATATATAAGGAATAAAACATGTTGGAAGGTTTGCCTTCGTTTGCTATATCTGAAGTTTGTTTAAAGTGTGACGGCTGCTGCCGCTTCTATGAACCAGAGAGCAGCTGGCGACCACGGTGCGGTAAGGAAGAGATCAAAGCGATTGGTCGTCCGGATATTATCGACGAGCGGTCGTATATACGCGCTCCGCAAAGCGGCGATAAATTTTTGTGTGTTTGTCTGGCTAAGGATGAACATTGTTGTGATATATATACGAAGCGTCCGTTTGAATGTAAAGTTTATCCGTTTGTGTTGATGAAAAGAGGCAATAAAATTGTGCTGAGCGCACATACGAGTTGTCCGATGGTTGGGCAACATCGTAACACGCAAAAGTTTTTTGATTATGAAAAACAATTGAAAGAATTTTTTGCAAGACCAGAAGTGTTGGATTTTTTACGTAACAATAAACATTTGGCAGGGGATTATCCGGGATATCAGGAAGAATTCGAAGACCTGTTCGAGGTAAAAATTTAGATGTCAACAGACGATTTACTTTCAAAACGCGCGTTAATTAATACTTATTTGCAGCGTAAGCCGCATCATTTAGCGGCATTGTCGTTTGTTAATCTTTTTTTATGGAAAGATTTTTTTTCTTTTGATTTCCGGATTATTAAAGAAAGTTTATGCGTATTTGCAAAAAATGGTTTGGGTACATTTTTATATTTCCCGCCTTTAGCATCCAGCCCTAATCCGGAAGCGGTTAAAACTTGTTTTCGGATCATGAATGATCGCAACGCGGATAAAACTGTAAGCCGGATTGAAAATATCGGCGCGGGTATGGTGCATGGATGCGCTCCGGAAAAATATTTATCGTCGTTGCGTCTAGCCGAGTATTGTTATTGGACTGAAGATATCGCTGGACTCGTGGGTAATAAATATAAATCAAAACGCGCGGAATATAATCGTTTTGTTAATACATATCCGAATTGTCAAATCCGTCCTTTTGAAAAATCTATGGCTGCAGAATGTAATAAATTGTTGCTGGATTGGACCAAGGAGCGGCTTTCTACAGCGCAAGGCGATCTTTATGATTTTATGCTGGAGGAGAATATTACGGTAAATAATGTAGTGTTTGAAAATTTTGATCTTTTAGGAATGGTAGGCAGAGTGGTGTTAGTCGACGGTAAAATATGTGCGTATACTTTTGGTTATCAGTTGACTAAGGATATGTTCTGTATTCTTTTAGAAACCGCGGATCTTTCTATGAAAGGTTTGCCGACGTATATTTTTCGGGAATTTTGTAATGACGCAGCAGTACGCCGTTATTCAATGGTCAATGTAATGGATGATATGGGCATGCCGAATATAACTGCTACTAAAGAGTCATTTCGTCCTATGTTAATGGTCCCGTCTTACACTTTACGTAAGAAAGCCCGGGTTCATTCGCGGCAGACTGTTATTTATACGGCGGATGATGCGGTTTATATTGAGCGATAACTGTAATCCTTGCTTGCTAGTATGCTTGTCTGTATAATATTTTTTTATGAAAAGTGCTAAACATATATTTTTGGTGGCATATCTTGTCTTCTGCTCTTCTTTTGTCTGGGCTCAGGCTATACCAGATGCTTCTATTTTTGATGCTATCCGATCCATGAAAGAAAAAGCCCAAGACGCATTAAAAGAAAATCAAAAATTACAGGAACAGTATGATCGGTTATTAAATAAGAAATCCGAAATTGAACGGCGGATATTAGAGCAGAAAGCTAAAGCTACAGACGCACAACAGAATGCCGGTGTTATTCGACAATTACAAACACAAGAGCAAACCAAGATACAGGATTATCGTAAACAGATTGATTCGGTTCAGAATGATGTTTTGATTCACCAGACTAAAAATTTAGTTTTAAAGAAGCAGATGCTGGATATGGATGAGGTATTGCGTGGATTAAAACTTAAATTCGCTGATTTGCAATATGAAAAACGCACGCTTGAGCTGGATCAGAAGATAAGTGAGCTGGGTTTTCAAGACACTAAACACAGCAGTGAGGCAGAGCTTTTACAATTACGTCACAGGTTGGATGAATTGAAAGAACAGGAACGGACAGTATTGTTGGAAATTAATAATCATGATGGGGAGCGGTCCAATGTTTTGACTCAAGCTGAAAAATTAGCTGAAGAAATTAGTGGTTTTGAAAAGGATTATTCAGCATTGTTAGACCAGAAAAAGCAGATAGTGCATAAGAAAAAAATTTCAGGTAAGAGCGATAAATTGGTAGAGATGGAGCAACAGATTTTCGTCAAAGAAAAAGAATTGAAAGCATTGCAAGATGAAGTTCAAAAGCTTGAAAAAGAATATGCTGATGTCGACGGGGCTGTGCGCGATACGATTGAAAAACAAAATTCGCATCAGCAGATGGTGCAGGATATAATTGCTTTGGATAAAGAAAATCAGATGCTGCGTGAACAAATCGCGGCTCAAAGTGCCAAGTAGCGAAGCGGCTTTTAAAATTCTATCACTTAAAATCAAACCTAAAATTTTTAATTTGCTGTTTTTTAGAAGGAGAAAATAATGGAAGAAATATTGCAAATATTAGCCAGTGATGCTCGGGTTACCGCTGAAGAAATCGCGAAAATGACTGGTAAGCCTGTGGCTGAAATTAAAAAAGCGATCAAAAAATATGAGAGCAGCGGCGTGATCGTACAGTATAAAACTTTGATTAATCATGATCTGGTCAGAGAATCAAATTCTTTTGTCCGGGCATTGATCGAAGTAAGCGTGACCCCTCAAAAAGATGTGGGGTTTGATCATGTGGCAGAGCGGATCTATAGTTTTCCGGAAGTGGTAAGCTGTTATTTGGTTTCCGGAACCTATGATTTGTTGTTGATTGTCGAAGGTGATAATATTCAGAAGGTTTCAAATTTCATCGCAGCTAAATTATCGCCGATGGAGAATGTCCGCCGTACTGCGACACATTTTCTTTTGAAAAAATATAAAGAAGACGGGCATGTATTAAAACAAAAAGAAAAAAGCAAGCGCCCGAATATATCGTATTAAATATGAAAAATTCAAATAAAATAATTCAGATTTCGAAAAAAGTCGAGGATATGGCTCCGTCTGGGATCCGGGCTTTTTTTGATTTGGTATTGGGAATGAAAGACGTGATTTCTTTAGGCGTGGGTGAGCCTGATTTTGTCACGCCTTGGAATATCCGCGAGAAAGCCATTACTGCTTATGAAGAAGGATACACCTCGTATACTTCTAACAAAGGGTTGATATCTTTGCGCAAGCAGATCTCGCATTTTTTAAAATACAAATTCGGAATGGAATATGATCCGGAAAATGAAATTTTGATTACTGTAGGAGTGAGTGAAGCTTTAGATTTGGCTTGGCGAACTTTGATTAATCCGGGAGACAAAGTCTTGATTCCTGAACCGTGTTATGTTTCGTATGCTCCTTTGGCAGATATGGCTGGCGCTAAAGTTATAAGTTTGATTACTAAAGCTGAGCATGGTTTTAAAATGACTCCTTCAGAATTGGATCAAGCTTGCCAAAAAGATAAAATAAAATATCTGATGATCAATTATCCGTCGAACCCCACCGGCGCTTCATATAACAAGGCTGAATTATCTGCTTTGTGTAAAGTTATTAAAAAACATGATCTGGTGGTGATTAGCGACGAGGTTTATGATGATCTGACTTATGATTTTGAGCATGTGGCTTTATCTTCTTTGCCGGGAATGAAGGAGCGGGTAGTTTATTTGAACGGGTTTTCTAAAGCGTATGCTATGACTGGCTTCAGGATTGGGTTTGCTTGTGGTCCGGAAAAAGTTATAGCTGGCATGACTAAAATTCATCAGTATACGATTTTGTGCGCTTCGATCAACGGTCAGATGGCTGCTGAAGAAGCCTTGGCTAATGGGCATAAAAGTGTTAATATGATGAAAATTGAGTATAAACGGAGACGACAGTTTATAATTGAATCTTTGAATGAAATAGGTTTAAAATGCCACATGCCTGAAGGCGCTTTTTACGCGTTTCCTTCGATAAAAACTACAGGTATGAGTTCAATGGATTTTGCTAAAGACCTTTTGAAGGAACAAAAAGTAGCTTTAGTTCCGGGAGTGGCATTTGGTCCGTCAGCAGAAGGACATGTGCGCATTTCATACGCTACTGCATTTGAAGATTTAAAAGAAGCGGTCGTACGAATAAAAAAATTTATTAAGTCATAGAGGAGGTAACTATGGCCAGAGGTATAACAAAAAGAACATTAGAATTTGAAAAAAAATTCTATGAAGGTATTTTACAAAAAACCCCTAATTTTATTGAGGCGTTGGTGGCATTAGGCGATCTTTACACTCAATTAGGTGAGCTCGAAAATGGTTTAATTATTGACGAGAAATTGTCTAAATTGCGCGCAGATGACGAATTTGTGCTTTACAATTTGGCGTGCAGCTATTCTTTGCTTAATCACGTGGATAAAGCCTTGGTTACTATCAAGAAAGCTATAAAGTGCGGATATGATGATTTTGATTTTATGCAGACAGACGCTGACTTGCATAATTTAAGGAAAGATCACAGATTCCAGTCGTATTTTACAGTATTGAAGGATAAGAGCATGGTTGAAGGTCCTTCAGATCTATGACGACAAATGGATCAGACCAGTATAATAATGTTAAGAACCGCTGTTTTTTTATTGGGCTATTTTTAGATCTGGTTGTGATATTAGCTTTTTTCTTTTTAGGATATAGCGCCCTGGTCAGGGATTGGGCTTCTGGTATATCGTCGAATTTGTGGATAGTAAACGCGGTGTTTTTGTTGATATTCTCCGTCACTCTTTATTTTTTTCATCTTCCTTTGAATTTTTTTCTCGGTTTTGTTTGGGAGCATAAATTCAAATTATCAAATCAAAATATTTTACAGTGGTGGACTGATGACCTGAAACACTCAATCCTGGGCTTAGTTTTAATCATGCTTTTGGTTGAAGTGGTATATTTTTTCTTAAGACATTTTCCGTCGAGCTGGTGGGTTGGGGCATGGTTGTTTTGGGTATTTATGGCTGTGGTAATGGCTAGGATAACTCCGAATATTATTGTACCTTTGTTTTATAAATATTTACCGATTAATAATGTTGAATTGAAAGATCGGATTTTTGGGATGTTCAAGAAATGCAAAGTCGCGCTCAAAGATATTTATATGATTGATTTTTCGCAAAAGACTAAAAAAGCCAACGCGTTTGTTTGCGGTATGGGTAATTCCCGTCGGGTAGTGTTAAGTGACACTTTAGTCGAAAAATATACGGTTGAGGAGATCGAGGCAGTAGTAGCGCATGAACTGGGTCATTATGTGCATCGGGATATTTTGAAATTGTTATTGGTAAATGGGGTAGTGGTGCTTATCGGTTTTTATTTGGTCGCGGCATTTTTATCACATTTTTCAACTAGTTTTGGTATGCGGGGCGTGGCTGACATTGCGTTTTTACCTATGTTTGCGATTGTGTTCACTATATTTAGTTTAGGCACTGCTATGCCTCTTAATTGGTATAGCCGGTTGGTTGAAAAACAGGCTGATCAGTTTTGTTTGCGAATGACGCAGAAGCCGGAGGCGTTTGTTTCTTTAATGGAGAAGTTAGGTGAGATGAATTTAGCTAAACAAAATCCTTCGACGTTCGAGAAATTGTTTTTTTATGATCATCCGCCGTTGAAAGAAAGAATTAAAGTTGGGAGAGAATATAAATGAAATCGTATCGCGAAGAATTATTTTTTCAAACTAAACAGCGCAGAGAATTTATTAATATTACTGACCAGGTGCAAGCTGCGATTGATAAGAGCGGGATCAAAGAAGGATTATGTTTGGTTAACCCGATGCATATAACTGCAAGCGTTTATATTAATGATGATGAAAGCGGGCTTCTAGGTGATTATGAGAGGTGGCTGGAAAAATTAGCTCCGCATGAACCGGTCAATCAATACCGGCATAATGATACCGGCGAAGATAATGCTGACGCGCATATAAAACGGCAGATTATGGGACGGGAAGCGGTAGTGGCTGTTACAAATGGAAAATTAGATTTTGGTACTTGGGAACAGATATTTTATGGGGAGTTCGACGGCAAAAGACGAAAACGAGTATTAATTAAAATTATAGGAGAATAAATATGGCTTTAATCGTCATGGGTACAGTTGCATTGGATAATTTAAAAACACCGTCTGGTGAAAAGCGTGGATTACTTGGCGGGTCAGCTTCGCATTTTTCGATGAGTGCGAGTTTGTTTACTAAAGTGGCGATTGCAGGCGTAGTGGGGAAAGATTTCCCTAAAAAATATATGATTTTTTTAAAAGCTAAAGGCGTGGATGTTTCGTCGATACAAATTGAAGAAGGTAAGACTTTTCAATGGGATGGGGAGTATAAAAAAGAAAATTTTAATGCGGCAATTACTCATGCTACTGAAATCGGCGTTTTGTGTAATTATCAGCCTAGCATTTCTGAAGCGCAGTATAATATTTCAAATGTATTTTTAGGAAATATTGATCCTGTTTCTCAGGATAAATTTTTATCTTTGATGAAATCTCCGAAATTCGTCGGATTAGACAGTATGAATCTTTGGATTCATACGCAAAAAACTGCTTTGTTGAAATTGATCAAGAAGGTCGATTTATTTGTGGCTAATGATAAAGAAGCTCAGGACATTACTGGCGAGAATAATTTGATTTTAGCCGCAAAAGCTTTAGCTGCATTAGGTCCCAAATTTATAGTAATTAAAAAAGGCGAGCATGGGGTTTTATTTTATTCAAAACAGTTTATGTGCGGTTTCCCTGCTTATCCGGTCGAGAAAGTGGTTGATCCAACTGGCGCAGGGGACACTTTTGCAGGCGGGCTTATGGGATTTTTAAGCGCGGCTAAAAAAATTAATGAAACGTCTATACGTCAAGCATTGGTATATGCGACTATATGTTCATCGTTTAATGTGGAGGGTTTTGCAATGGATAAAACTGCTAAATTGACTTTAGCAGATGTAAAAATACGACGAGCGAAATATTTAGCATTTGCTAAAGTGGCATAGAAAGGCGTTTATGAATTTATTGGATAAGATAGGTTTTGCGGCAGCAGTGATTCTGCCTTTATTTAACATCCCATTGATTTTGCGGATGATCGAAAGAAAATCGTCGCAAGATGTTAGTTTAGTCTGGGCGGTGGGGGTTTGGGTTTGTATTTTATTAATGGCTCCGTCAGGATTTCAGTCTAAGGATATGGTTTGGCGGGTGTTTAATGTGATGAATGTGGTATTCTTTAGCGCGGTAGCTTTAACAACATTGAATTTTCGGAGAAAAAAATATGCCCAAAAATGAGCAGACTGTCGTAAAAAAATCTGGCATGGTGTCGATCGTAGGTCGACCGAATGTAGGTAAATCCACGCTATTGAATAGTATTTGCGGCGAGAAAATATCTATTGTTTCTAAAATTCCGCAGACCACCAGGCATCAGATCCGCGGCATATTTACCGACGAGCGTGGACAAATTGTGTTTATTGATACTCCAGGATTGCATGTAGGACGGGATAAATTAGACAAGTACATGAACCGCGCGTCTGAAGGTACATTTGGTGATGTGGATGTGGTTATTTATTTGGCAGATACTATGCGTATTCCTGGTCAAGAAGAAGAGTATCTGGTCGAGAAGATCAAAAAATTAAAATCTCCAGTTATTTTTGCTTTGAACAAAGTGGATACAAAAAAAGGCGCGCGCATACCTGAATATATAGATTTTTTTGAGAGGATAATGGGAAAAAACTTGGATGAGTTGCCTAACGTAACGATGCTGCCTTTATCCGGCGAAAAAGAAGTTAATGTTGATAAATTGATTCAGCTGGTATTTGATCTTTTGCCTGAAGGAGAATTATTGTATCCGGAGGATATTGTTACGGATTATCCACAGCGCTGGGCGATTGCGGATATTATCCGTGAAAAATTATTTAATGCTATGCGGGATGAATTGCCGCATGCTTTGGATGTAGTCATTGAATCGATCCAGCCTAAAAGAGTCAGAACTACTCATATAAAAGCGTTGATCATGGTGGAACGGGAAACGCAAAAAGAAATAGTTATAGGTAAAGGCGGGTCTTTGTTGAAAAAAATTGGTACAGAAGCGCGGATTGAATTAGAAGCTTTGTTAGGAACCAAAGTTTTTCTTGAATGTTTTGTAAAAGTTCAAAAAGACTGGCGCGAAAATCTTTCTGGTTTAGCTGACCAGGGCTACGACCTAAAGTCTTTATAACCATAAACCCAACGTGGTTTATGGTTTTTTTTGTGCTTATACTATATACTTTTATTATGTGTATAGGTACAAAGTCTTATATAAGCTTTATAGTTTTATCAAAAAAGATTTTATGTCTTTTTTTTATTATTTGTTTTTTTATTGAAAATTCTATTGTTGTTTCTTTTGGTCAAATTCTCCCCCAGAATTCTGCAGTGCCTGTTGTTTCCAATGTGCAAATGCCGGTTTTAATTCAAGGCATGACTATTGATAAACAAAATCCGTTTCATTTTAATTTTATTGTTGATAGGGGCGATGTTCAGCTTACTGATGCGGCATTTAAGGTTGAGGCTGAAAAGTTAATTAATTATTTTATGGCAGGGTTGACTGTTCCGGAAAAAGATTTATGGGTGAACTTATCGCCTAAAGAAAAAGAACGCATTATCCCTGAAGGTTTTGACCGGACTTTGATGGGACAGGATATGTTGGCACAGGATTATATTTTAAAACAACTCACTGCAAGTTTATTAAATCCAGATAATGAAACAGGACGGACATTTTGGGATGAGATTTATTCTAAAATATATGAAATAAGAGGTAAAGAGGAAAGAGGTAGAGAGGTAAGTGAGGGGATTTTAAGCCGGGTCTGGATCGTTCCAGATAAAGTCAGCGTAGTAGTTAAAGGGAATAGCGTCTATGTTGACCAAGCAAAATTCAAGGTGATGACTGAGGGGGAATATTTAGCTGGTGGTAGCCCCGTAAAAACGCTTCGCGATCACGGGGTTGTACAAAGTAAAGATGGGGGGAGTGAGCAACAAGCTATAAAGCAGATTATCATTCCGATTTTGACTAAAAAAGTCAATGAGGGGAAAGAGTTTGCTCCTTTGCGTCAGATATTTCATTCTCTAATTTTAGCTGGCTGGTATAAGAGGCATTTTAGTAAAAACGCTCTTGGGCGGCAATACGCGGATCAGAAAAAAACTGAGGGGCTTATCCGTCCTGAAAAAGATTTTAAGGGGCGAATATTTAATAATTATTCAGATATTTTTAAAAAAGGGTCGGTAAACGCGATTCGGGAAGAATATGATCCTAATACTCAGACTATAATTCCGCGCAAATATTTTTCAGGCGGGGTGCAAGTAGATTTGGCGATGCTCCAAGAGGAAAATGACTATTTAGATGGTGTCGATACTATTAATAGGGGGCTTAAGAGCAGACCGCTTGAAGATGTATCGGTTGATTTAGAGATGATTCCAGTTAGGCATAGTACGGATCCTATAAAAGAAATGATGCTTCAACGTTTAAACTGGGCAGCACGGAATATGAATGGGCAAGTATTGGGTACGCGCTTGAATTTAGGTGATGATATTTTTTTATGGGTGATGAAATATCCGAAAATAATCGGAGGAACAGAATATACGCAAATCAGAGTAATGCGTCCGAATTATGAATATACTACTTTATTGGTAAATTTAAAAACTGCTAAAATCCGTAAAAACGATGGTATTGAGTCAATTGAAGACGGACCTTTTCATCTTGAACAGCATGAAAACGGAGTTTTGCTTTCAATTTTGGAGGAGGATGTTTATAAAACTGTATTGCTCTCGGAGGCTCCTGAGCATAAATATGAAGATAGTTTAGAGCCACAAAAATTGGTGTTAAATACAAAAATCAGAGATGGTCATCCTATAGATGTTGAATTGGAATTTGACGGGAAAGCTTATGAGAAGTTGGATGCAACAAACGGCGTTTTTATGAAAATCGGAGGCATTGAGTTAAAAAACGGCAGGTATTATGTGGTTTTGAAAAATGTAAAATTTAGTAGTGTTGAAGAAAATGGTACGAAAAAACCATTGAGTAATTTAGGGGTAATGTCGAATGTTCTTGGTTATATTGTTGCGGCTATGCCGGACAGGTTTGGATTTATTTTTGAAGAGGTTCGAAGTGATGATGGAACTAAACAAATTTTAGACAAACAATATAGTTTTTTAAAACGTACGAGTAAGTATAGAGAGAAAATGCCTTTGAGTTTTCCTGATTCTTTAAATGTGATTAAGAATAGGTTCGATCCACAACAGCCAGAACAATACAAAGATTTTATGTCTTATATGTATATAGGATTAAAGGGGTCTCCTATAGGGAGGACATTGCATGAGTTAGGGCTGGATATTAATTTTGATGAATCTAATTCAAATTCTTTACACGCGTTTGCTGAATTTTCACCTGCACAATGGGAGAAGATAATTGCTCCACGGGTGTACCAAGAAATTGATTATGCCATGACTGGTAATGCATCGCAAAAATTAACCAAACAAAAATTTACGGAATTGATTTATCAGAATATCGCGCGCATGCAAGGAATAGTGCTTGGTGTAACTTTGGATTTAGGGGATGGATTAAGAGTTTGGTTTACTAAAGAACCGAAAATGGTTAATGGTAAAGCGTATCTTAGGTTACGTTTAGATGATAATAAATCAGTAAAAAGTTTTTATTTTGATGTAAACAGAGGGGAATTGCTGGATGAATCTTTGCAGCCGTTTAAAAATGACAAAATTTTTGTATCGCCTGTGTCGGCTGATGGTTTGATGTTATCAATTAATGGACGAGAAATAGTAATTGATAAAAACAATGTGTTGAATTTTGAACAAAAATGGGATCCCCGTCCTTTGAGTTTGAATATTAGTATGAATACTAAAAAACTCAATATTGGTTTCGGATTTCATATTGCGGAGGAAGAAGCATATACGTTAGAGGGTGGACATTTAAATATGTTTATGCAGATGAGCAGATGGGATGTTGACGAACAAGGCAGGGCTATTATTCATCTGCCTTACGCGTATTTTAATATGATCCGCACCAGTTCGATTTTAAAACAAGATTTAAGCGGTATGGGGTTGTTGCAGGTTATTATGAGGATGTTTTTAGAGGGGTTTCCATTCCCTGTGATTTTTTATGTGGATCAAGTTGATAATAAGCAGACGAGAGAAGCAGTAGATCAGGCATATAAAAAATGGAAACACGTATTCCCTGATATGCCGAATAAGTTTCAAGGAAATATGGGAGAGTACAAAAAGTTGTTAAGGGGTTCATATACTGATTTTTTGAGTGATATGGAAAAGTCTTTAATGGATACTCCATTTGTTAAAGTATTTTCAAGTGCTGGATATGATAAGTTTTCATTTAGTGAGCGAGGGGGAAATGGTAATTTCGGAATAGTTGCGAGCATTAGTGACAAGGCTATGCAGGCAGGAGCGGTACTTTCTCCTAAAAATTTGGCAGTGGTAAAAAAAGTAAAACAAAATTTTAAGGATGATCCAGTTGCATTGGTAAGCGCCCAAGTTAAAGGTGGTCAGGGCAGGATATCGATTTTGAATGACCCAATTTTTATCGATAATCGACCTATGTATCCTCTGCGTTATTATATGGGGATGGAAAGATATGATTTGTTGTATGATCCCGATAAGGGAAAAGTTTTAATTCCGCGTAAGGCTAAATCTTTAATTTCACTCACAAGTGTTGATGGTGAAAAGGTCTCCTTGTCGATTGGAGATGGAACAATTGAATTATCTAGACGTAATATTTTTAAATTCGATCCTAAATATATTCCGGAAGTATTTGAATGGCGGATAGCAGGTAATGGTACAGAAGAATATTTTGGGTTGCACATGACTGTAAATGGACAACTATTAGCATCCAAGTATCCTGCAGAAATTGAAGGCACATTTGTGGGTAATAAGGTTAAGTTATCTTATAAATTAAAATTTTTATCATTTGAATTAAAAGATGTGAAAACGGGCGTGTCTTATGATCTTAGGAGGAATGGATTATTGACGCAGGTTTTCCGGAGGATATTAAAAAGCGCAGGTCAGCCTATAGATATAAAAATCGAGGATGTTACAAATAAACCCACGAAAATAAAATTTTATTTGGCGTTAAAAAGTTTTTTGCTTAAAAAATTTCCTAAGGTTACGAATGTATGGGAGGCAAAAAGAGTACATTACACTATTATGGAAAATCTTAAACAAAAAACCGGAGCTGCTTATAGCTCGGTTATGCGTCAAGTTGCTGCAGCAATGACTGATACTCCTTTTATACGAAGTTTACAACAAGCAGGATATTCGCTTCAGCGTGTTAAAGTTACAGCAGATAATAGGGGGCTTTCGATTGAAGCATCCATGACGCAGAGTGAATGGAAGGAATGGATAAAAAAGCATGGCGACCGTGCCATTAATGTTTCTGACCAAGTCGGTGGTATTGATCTTAATCCGGAAAAATATTCAGTTACAGAGCAAGGCGATAGTGCTATGTTATTTGATGGATCAGCAACTAGTCAAAATTATGAAACTGAAAATGTTTTAGGTTTTATACCGGTTATAAGCTCGATAACACCGATAAATTTAAATGGTCAACAATCACAACATTTCCCAAGTCATTAAAAAACTCCGTCAAGCTGAAAAAAATCTACCGGATCCCTCAGTTACTATGGTCGGTAAAAAGTGGCACGACCCATTTTTAGTGTGGATATCCTGTCTGTTGAGTTTGCGCACTAAAGACGAGACTACTATTCCAGTGTCTGAACGGTTGTTTAAATTAGCGCATACTCCGCAAGCTATGATAAAGTTAACCGCCAAACAAATTGAAAAAGCGATTTATCCGGTCGGGTTTTATCATACTAAAGCTAAGACTATTCTTGAATTGTGTCAGCGTCTTATAAAAGAATTTAATGGTCAAGTGCCGGATGATCTAGATACGTTATTGACATTTAAAGGTGTAGGCAGGAAAACCGCTAATCTGGTCTTGACTGAAGGATTTGGCAAGCCGGGTATCTGCGTGGATACTCATGTTCACCGTATTTCTAATAGGTTTGGGTATGTTACAACGTCAAGCCCTGACGAGACTGAAAATATTTTGAGAAAAACATTGCCTAAACGCTATTGGATAGCATATAATTCACTTCTGGTCGTCTGGGGTCAAAATATTTGCCGACCGGTTTCTCCTCGATGTTCTCAATGTGTACTTAATTCAATGTGCCCTCGTAAGGGGGTAGTAACCAGCAGGTGAAATGAAATTTTTTATTTATTTATCTGAACTATTGGGGCGTCCAGTACGCGATTCGCAAAATAAATTCATGGGCAGGATTTTTGATTTTTCCATGAATGTTAAAGACGAGGTGTTTCCCAAGGCGCAGCAGGTAATAATCCGCAAAGGAAATATTTTTTCCCGCAGATATGCCGCCATTCCTACCGAAGTGTTTCAAGTTACAGACGATTTAATTTGTACGGCTCAAATATTATTGAAAGATATAAAATTTGAAAAAGAAAGATTTCGTCCGGATTTGTCAGTAAGGACGGATATTCTGGATCAGCAGGTAGTTGATACTAATGGTCGTAAAGTGGTGCGGGTTAATGATGTGCATTTATTGAAAGTTGATAAACAATTTTATTTGGCGCACGTTGATGTGGGAACGCGGGGGCTGATCCGTAGATTGGAATGGACGCCGTTTGTTGATGCGATAGTAAAATTAATACATCCGGATTCATTATATTTAAGCCAAGAGATGTTGATATCCTGGAAACATACGCACGTTTTGAATATTGGTTCGCGTAAAAATGTGGTGCGTTCCGACGTGGAAATGGGAAAATTGGCAAAGATTCCTTCAGCTGAACTCGCGGATATTATGGAAGATCTGGATATTTTTGAGAAATTATCTTTGTTTAAAGTTTTTGGCGTGGAGATGCAGAGAAAAATATTCACGGATATGACTTTGCAGGAAAAGGAAGATTTGATTGATCATTTAGAAGAAAAAGAAGCCAGTTCATTGTTGGAAAATATACCTGCAGATGAGGCGACAGATCTTTTAAAGGAACTACCGAAGGATAAACGCTCGAGATTTTTGCGGATGATGCAATCCAAAACATCTAAGGCTTTGTTGAATTTGTTAGGATTCAAGCAGGATACTGCCGGCGGTTTGATGACTACCGAATATTTGTATCTTAATTCTAATGCTACAGTAGGGGACGCGATCCAAAAAGTTAAAGATAATGTTGCGTTTCCGGGGAATGTTTACACCATATATCTGGTCGATGAAAAGCATCATTTGTTAGGCGTGACAGTATTAAAGCGTTTTATAAACGAACCTCCAGAAAAATTACTTTCTGAAACCTGTTATCATACCAAAATTTTTGTGCGTACAGATGATACTATGGAAGAGATTGCTGTACTTTTGGAAAAATATAAGTTTTTGGCTTTGCCGGTTCTTGACGACGAGGATATTTTGCAAGGGGTAATTACTATCGATGACGTTATGGAAGAATTGATCGCTTTGACTTGGAAAAAATATCGTGATCAAATATAGGAAAAAACATGTTTAAAAAATTGTGGTTAAAAATACTTCAGTCAAGAGCGGTGCGTAACACACTTATGTTTTTGGCGGTTATGGGACCGGGGATTATTACTGCGAATGTGGATAATGACGCGGGCGGGATTGCTACTTATTCTTTGGCAGGCGCGCATTTCGGGTATACTTTGATATGGTCGTTGTTCCCTATAACTATAGCGTTGATCATCGTCCAGGAAATGTGCGCGCGCATGGCAGTTGCTACAGGAAAAGGGCTGGCAGATCTGATTCGGGAAAATTATGGCGTAAAAATTACTTTTTATTTGATGTGTGTGCTGTTTGTTGTAAATTTTGGGAACGTATTAGCTGAATTTGCAGGGATTGCAGCTAGTATGGAAATATTTGGTATCAGTCGGTATTTTTCTGTTCCTATATCTGCGTTTCTGGTCTGGCTTTTAGTAGTTAAAGGAACTTATAAGTTAGTTGAACGGGTATTTTTATTTGCGTGTTTGTTTTATGTGGCGTATGTAATCTCAGGATTTTTAGCCAAACCAGATTGGAACCAGGTTTATCATGAGACTATTCATCCGGATATAAAATGGACACTACCTTATATTATGATGTTGGTAGGTTTGGTGGGTACAACTATTGCGCCTTGGATGCAGTTTTATTTGCAGTCATCTATCGTCGAGAAAGGTTTGACCAAAGAAGAGTATAAACACTTAAAATTGGATGTGGTTAGCGGTTGTATTATTGCTCCGGTCGTAGCATTTTTTATCGTCGTGGCTTGCGCTGCGACCATATTCCAAGCCGGAGTGCCGGTTGAATCAGCTAAAGACGCTGCTGTTGCGTTGAAACCTTTAGCTGGCGCGTATGCGTCGTATTTATTTGCTTTTGGTTTGTTTGTAGCTTCGATATTTGCGGCTTCGATTTTGCCTTTATCAACCGCGTATAGTATTTGCGAAGGGTTAGGTTGGGACGCTGGTGTGGATAAAAGGTTTGAAGAAGCTCCGCAATTTTTTTCTTTGTATGGAGGTATGATTATTATGGGCGCTGGTTTAGTTTTAGTTCCGAATTTTCCGCTTTTAGGAATGATGTATCTTTCTCAGGTAGGTAATGGGGTTTTACTTCCGATAATTTTGATATTTATGTTGAAGTTGATCAATAATAAAGAAGTAATGGGTGATTTTTGTAATACTCGTTTGTTGAATTGGATTACTGCGATTACTATGGTAATTGTGGTTGGTCTGACTTTGATGATGGTGTACTTTATGATCGTGTCTCCGCAAGCAGTGATGTAATTATTGACTGAAAAAGGGTGTTGTGTTAGTATATCGACCTGATTTAAGATGAACGTAGGGGCACGATATATCGTGCCCGTGTAAAAATAATTTTACATTAAATTTTTAAGGCGGTGATTTCGAGTGATAGAAGTAAGAGTTAATGATTCGCTTAATTTTGAAAAAGCTATGCGTCTTTTCAAAAAAGCGTGTATGAAAGACGGATTTTTGATGGAACTTAAAGAACGTCGTTTTTATTCTAAACCGTCAGAAAAAAAACGTCATAAAGCAAAAAAACATTAAGTATATTTTTTAAAAAATCGGGGCAATATTTTCATATTGCCCCTTTTTTCTTTCGAAAGGTTCATATGTCAATCAAGCGCGCGCTCATAAGTGTTTCTGATAAAACCGGTTTAGTTCCTTTTGTGCAGGGTCTGCATGAAATGGGTATAGAGATCTTGTCTACCGGAGGCACAGCTCGTGAATTGCGTTCTGCTAACATTCCAGTCATTGAAGTTTCAGATTATACCGGATTTCCTGAAATGTTGAGCGGCAGGGTAAAAACTTTGCATCCTAAAATTCACGGTGGACTTTTAGCATTGCGTGATGATGCAGAACATATGAAAGCTTTAGCTGACCACGGCATTGGTTTGATCGACTTGGTGGTCGTGAATTTGTATCCTTTTGAACAAGTTATTAAAGATCCAAAAATATCTTTGGAGCATGCGATTGAAAATATTGATATCGGCGGACCGTCTATGCTGCGTTCTGCTGCTAAAAATTACCGCAGCGTTACTGTGATATGCAACCCTGAACGATACGACGCTGTTTTGACTGAAATGAAAAATAATAATGGTGCGGTATCTGCTGCGACCAGATTTACTTTGGCTCAAGAAGTATATGCCCGGACTGCAACTTATGATGCGGCAATATCTGCGTTTTTATTAAAACGTATTCCAGAAGCGAAAGTGGCTGAAACATCTTTACCTGAAAAAGTATCGTTTAGTTTTGAAAAAGTACAGGATTTGCGTTACGGCGAGAATCCGCACCAAAAAGCCGCGTTTTATAAAGACCAGGGACCTTTAAATGGTTTGGCTAATTTAAAACAGCTGCATGGTAAAGAATTGTCTTTCAATAATATTATGGATCTTAACGCGGCAGTAGATTTTATAAAAGAGTTTTCTCAGCCTGCGGCAGTTATTATCAAACACAATAATCCGACGGGATTGGCGGAGAACGCGAAATTAGCTTTAGCGTATAAACAGGCGTTGGCAGTTGATACCATATCAGCGTTCGGAGGGATTATCGGATTGAATCGACCAGTGGACGAGGCAACTGCAAAATTGATTGCTAAAAGCGGATTTATGGAATGTGTTATTGCTCCGTCATTTTCGAAAACAGCCTTAGTTTTATTGACCCAGAAAAAAAATGTGCGTTTGATTGAATTTGATTTTAAGGCGCTGAAATCCGGCGGATATGATCTTAAAAAAGTTTATGGTGGATTATTATTGCAGGATAAAGATGAGTTGAATATTGCGTCCAAAGATCTTAAGATTGCGTCCAAGAAAAAACCCACCAAAGCGCAAATTGAGGCAATGCTGTTCGGATGGAAAGTAGTGCGTGGTGTGAAATCCAACGCGATCATTTTAGTTAAAGGTAAACGTGTCGTAGGTATAGGTTGTGGTCAGACCAGCAGAGTGGAAAGCGTGAATATTGCGATCCGTAAAGCCGGTAAAGATGCAAAAGGTTCAATTATGGTCTCAGACGCGTTCTTGCCCAAAACCGATAACGTCGAACTCGCCCATAAAGCTGGCATCAAAGCCATAATCCAGACCGGTGGTTCTATCGCTGACGCGGAAGTTATTCAAGCCGCGGATAAATATAAAATGGTGATGGTCTTAACAGGCGCGCGCCACTTCAAGCACTAAAGTAACCGCTTTCCTGAAACCCGTTTTACCCCCTTTTTATACTATATTTACTGGTTTATACTTTAGTGTGGAAAAGAAGGGGGCAAAGGTGAATAGAGTATTTAAAAAAATATTAGCGTCATTCCTCGTAATAGTATTCACGATTTCTTCTTTTAATATATCTTTTGCTCAAGTATCACCATTTATGCCAGTTCTTGGCACAATGGTTCAGCTCAGCCCAGCATTCACACCTGCATTACTCAAAGGTATTAAAGTTCACGCAGACAACCCTCTAAAATTTGAGTTCATTTTGGATCGAGGAGATTCCTCGAGCCAAAATGACCCTGAGCGACTTAAAGGAGCCGAAGGGTTACCATTTAAACAAGAATCCGAAAAATTAATCAAATACTTCCTCGCCTCACTCACAGTCCCTGAAAAAGATTTGTGGGTTAACTTATCTCCCATTGAAAAAGACCGCATTGTTCCGGACGCATTCGGCAAAACAGAAATGGGACGCGATCTTCTGGCTCAGGATTATTTACTCAAACAAATCACAGCTTCCCTTATATATCCTGAAAATGATATTGGCAGGCAATTCTGGGATAAAGTGTACGCTGAGGCTAATCAAAAATTTGGAACAACCGATATTCCAGTCGACACGTTCAACAAGGTTTGGATCGTCCCTGAAAAAGCCGTCGTCTATGAAAACGCCAAAACCGATACGGCGTATATAGTGGAAACGAAGCTGAAAGTGCTTTTGGAAACCGATTATTTTACAATGCAAAAAATGAAAGATTCCAAAAGCATCCCGAGGACGCCGGACGAGGGAGTACCACAAAAAGATCCTTCCCCTTCGCAAGTTCAGGGTGAGGGGAAATCTTTACTTGCCCAAGAAGTTTTAAAAGCGATTGTCATTCCAGCAATAGAAAAAGAAGTAAACGAAGGCAAAAACTTCGCCCAACTTCGCCAAGTATATAACTCACTCATCCTCGCCACCTGGTACAAGAAAAAAATCAAAGACAGTATTCTATCCCAAGTTTATTCGGATAAAAACAAAATCGCAGGCATCAACATCAAAGACCCCAAAGAAGCAGAAAAAATCTGGGCGAAATACGTCGAGTCATTTAAAAAAGGCGCGTACAACTATATCAAAGAAGAATACGACCCTGTGAACCAAACGATCATCCCGCGCAAATATTTTTCAGGTGGTTTTGGATTTGCTGGAAGCATAAAAAACGCGTTAGATATTAAGAAGATCGGGACAATGAGCTCTGCCATGATGAGCTCATTAGGTAGGAATAGTTTGCGAGAATTAATAATAGCTGTTTCTCTTATGGCGTCTTCAATTAATGGAGTAATTGCTCAACCTCAATTAACGATTGTGAAAGAGAGTGAAACGAAACACGCTAACTCTAACCCGGATATGTTCGTGGAGATGAAACCGATACATCTTACGCTTGCTACTTTTAAAGATGAGTCATTGCAATTATCTAATGGATTTGTTGTTGGAGTTTCAAATCCTGAACAACAGGCAGCATTAGAAAAAGTTTTTGATAAAGATATATTGAACTATGGGATTTCAAAAACGCTTTTAGATGAGTTTGGTCATATTCAGTCTGATGAATATGAAAATGCACGGAAAATTTGGAATTTTTTAAAAGAGACATGTGGGCTTGAGGTTTTTCATCACGAAGACGTACTGGATTTATTTCGGTTAGTTAAAGATAGCGGAGTTGAAGAAATCTCGCGAGCGATTGATCAAACTGTTGAATTATTTGGGAAAGGATTTTTAACACGAGAGGGGAGCGCGGGAGTGGTGAGGGCTATTCATTTAAAGGGGCCGGAATCAGTTGGACCGATAAAAAATGCTTTTAAAAATAATTTTGGGAATAAGGCGGATTTGGTATTTTTTGATAAGGATTTTATATCTTTTATTAGTAATTTGTCTAAAGAAGAAAGAAAAAATGTCGTAAATTTTATTGGAATGATGAATACAAACATGTCCCAACCCTTATTAAATTATTTATTCAACATTGAAAGTGAAAATGCTTCGAAATTTATTTTTAAGCCCAGCTTTAATTCGCTGGTGTATTTTCTAAGGTATGCTACTACTAATGACCCTGAAAGAATTTTTAAAATCTTGAAAGTGTTATCGGACGAGTATAAACAATCCTATTCGGATCAGGTAGATGTTTTGTTGGGTCAGCCCGAGTTAGCTGTGTTTATTATTGATACAGATATTCAATCGATCCGTACGGTTTTGATATCTCTTTTAGGTGAAGATGTTGTTGATCAGTTGCTTCCTCCTAATGATCTTAATGCTGTTCGTGGGCTGAGCCAGATGCCTGCGGATTTCATAAAGGACCCAAAAGGGTTTCTTCAGAAATTTACGTCAGACCCAAAAAGCTTAAGGCCTTTCTTTATCTCCTGGGATTCTGCAAAGATCCTGCTTAATGATTCATATTTAAATGAGATTAAGGGATATAACAGTACATTTGGAGATCTTTGGAAAAGGGTTAATGCCAAATTCAATAAAAGCGGTCTTATAGATGGCATGATTAGAAATAATCCCAGATCATTTTTCAAGTTGCTGAAGATTGTTGATAACAATGGGGATGAGGTTATTGCGGATGAATTGGATGCTATAATTACGAATATAAAAGATCTTTATAATGCTAACGCTGATCAACAGCAAGAACGATTAGCTGCAGTTAGGGATCTTAAGCCGATTATGATTCCCGATAATCAGGATGAGACAACGGTTGCCATGCGGCAAGCGAATATTCGCTTGAGAGCATATTACATGAATTCTTTGTTTTATATGGTATCGTCCAAAATGATAGGAAAATCACAGCTTTCAGCAGATAAATTTAAGTCATTAATGTTGGCATATATTGTTGATACAACACCAGTCAGAGGCTTGAATAATGCTAATTCGGCTGGTGAAGTTGGGATGATGCTTCTGAAAGAGCTGAAAGGCGAGCCTGAATTAGTTTTAGGGGTTATAGCGCATGAAATCGGTCATAATTTGTTTGGATCTTCTGAGGCATTAGCAGATATTTGGGCTTTTGGATTTTTGAGTGAAATCGGACATGGGGATGCTCTGGAAAAATTACAGGAGTATCTTTCTTATAACAATATTAAGGAAGATGATAAAGAGACCCATGCTGTTGGTCGCAGAGCAGTAAAAGTTCTAATGGAAGCTGTTCGAGAGTTTAATGATAGTCAGGATGTTGATTGGAAAAATTTGGCAAGAACTTTACCTGACTTCAATTCATACGGTATTGCAGAAAAAGACGTGTTTAACGTTTTTGTGCGATATGTCAGTCCAAAACTAAATGAAGAACAAAAGCAATATATAGCAAACATTGATCGTTTAAAAGCGGAAAAGGATTTGAAAAAATTTGCTGAAGATCTCAAGACTCTTGGAGATCAGGCGATGAATGTGACGAATGCGGACGTACTCAAGACGCAAGATGTATTTTTTAAGAGAGCAGGGCACCCTATGTCGCAAAATTTGCCGGTTAATAAAAATACACATTCAGATTATAAGGAGGTCATTGAGAAATTAGAACGGGAACTACCTGTTCGATATCCGAATAAAGAATTCCATTGGAGTACTGAAGGATTTGAATATTCTCCTTCTCGTGAGGAAATGAAATATGATTTTAATAATGGCGTCGTAAAAAAAAGCGTGAATGTTGGATGGAAAGTTCATTTGAATGTGATGCCTGAGAATGTTGAATTTGTTTCCGATTATTTGTTGCAAAATGGGCATCTTTTTAAATTTTTGCATGGCGGAGACGCAAATGGTGAAACATTTACTGTTTATATAGGATCTTTCAGTTTTGCCAAAAAATGGGCAAAACAAATTAGCGATGATCTTCGCGGGCGTTTAGCCAAACCAACGCGAAGCGATGAGGTCGAATTGGCTATCGGAGTGGTTGGCAGATTTAGCATTGATCGTTTTTTTGGATTTGGGCAATATGGAAGAGGAGGGATTTCTTTTTTAACTGAGGAAAAGAAGAAATATCTTTGGGAAAAAGGACCTGAGCGGCAGGTTAGGGTAGAGGCGGCATGGCGAGCATCGTTTGCGGTGTTACTGGAAAAATTTGGTGATTATTTTTATGATGGTTCGTGGGGACAATTTCCCGATAATGGGACTGTTGCAAATAGTTCAGGCAATGAGCGAGTAGGTGTATATGTCATGCCAAAGAACGAGCAAAGACCAGCAGGGATGGTTTATATCTCTCAAACGTCCAAGTATACGTCGAGAACTGTGATGGGTCGAGTTAAGGGTTTGATAAGAAGCTTGACAGGCGCTGATAACGCCCAAAAAGGTGGTATTGACCTTAACCCTATTACCGACACCTTGCAAACTAAATCCAGCGGTGAGGGGATTAAGTTTCACATGGATGCCGTGATGCTTGAAAAACTTCAAAACGCTTCCGGTTTTGTGCCTGTCATTATCAGCGTCCTACCGTTAACAGATCTAAAAGCATTTCTTGAATAGGTAATGTTAAACTTCGCTGATCACGTCAAAACCTTTAAAACTTCCGACGATGGCTAGGCCGATGATTTTTCCGGTGCAAATTTTTTTATGTCTGATTTGCGCGGCAGTTTCATTAATGGTTGCGCCAGAACCGACAGCGTCATCAATTAGTAAAATATTTTTAAATGGTTGGTTGTCTTCCACAAAAAGCGTTTTTTGAGCGTTAAGTACGCGGTCGTCTAATTTATTCAATGTTTTTTGCGCCACAATGATATTTGTTTTTGCTTTAACGATTGAAAGTAAATGTTTTTTAACATGAAGGTGTTTTTTGAGTTCGTTCATCAGCTGAATTTCGCGTTTTACTGTCGGAGGTATAAATCCTACTGCATCAATATCAAATTGCTGGATTATTTTATTTACGGGTGCGCTGATTGTGTCGATAAGAGCGGTGATCTGCTTTCGGTTTTGACTGGATTTAGCAGATAGCAGTAATTGACCAAGTTTGGTTTTGCCGAAACGTTCGATCGCGTAAAAATCCAAATAGAACAACTTATCGAGGTAAATTTTTTTAAACGTCGCGGTAATTTTTGATGTACCATCTATCAGGTTATTTTTTTTAAAGTGGTCATATTTTTCTAAGGTTTTGGTATATTCACTCGCGGTCTTTTCCAAAGGCACATTTTGTTTTATGCACCAAGCTTGAAAGCCTTCTAGTCCAGTCAGTTCTTCGCCTAAGGGAGAAATATAGTAAAAGCGTTCATTGATAAGGTTGGTTAATGCCGTGTTGTTAAGATGAGAGTGTGAAGATGGTTTTTTTTCATTTATTTTATAGAAAACTTTGGGCGGTCGACCAGTTTTTGAAAGAATATTTTTTTCAGTCAATGTATTAAGCTGTTTAAAAATGCCTCGCGAGCTCAGATGCAAAAGATCGTAAAGATCTTTAGGGCTGGCCTGACCTTTATCTTTGATGAACGCAATAATTTTGGCTGATGTGTCTGTTTTCATGAAATAAATATAGCATAAAATAGTCATTTTGCATAGTTCATAGTTCACTATGAACTATGAACTATAAAGTATTGATAATGAGATGGTGATAATTTTTATTTCGTATTTTTAAATTTTCATGTTATGTTTTTATATGTTTACTTACGACCAGGCAATAAATTATCTTGAGCAGTGTGTGAATTTTGAGCGGATGCTGCATAAGGCGTCAGCTTCGGATTTTAGTTTGGATAATATTCAAAAAGTCTTACAAGTATTAGGCAATCCTCAAGACACATTCAAGTCTATACATATAGCCGGCACTAAAGGCAAAGGGTCGACAGCCGCAATTATTGCGTCCATTCTCCGAGCCGCAGGCTTTAAAGTCGGGCTTTATACCTCTCCTCACATTTTGGATATCCGCGAACGAATATTTATTGATGACAGGATAGGCAAGGATGATTTCGCTCGCATCATTTCAAAAATAAAAGACAACATTGAGCAGGCGCTCTTAGACCAGCTTACTTATTTTGAATGGTTGACTGTGATAGCTTTTATGTATTTTGCAGAACAGAAAGTTGACTGGGCGGTTTTAGAAACGGGTCTAGGCGGGCGCTTGGACGCGACTAATGTGGTGGACTCGTTTGCGTCTGTAATAACGCCGATAGGATTGGAACACACCAAAATATTAGGTGAGACTATTGCCGCGATTGCGTCGGAAAAAGCCGCGATTATCAAGTCTATGAATAAATTTACGGTTATTGCGAAACAATATCCTGAAGCCGAAGAAATCATTAATAAGCGTATCGCCGCGGAGCAGGTGAAAAATATTTTTCGCGTGGGAAAAGACGCGATTGTGAAAGAGTGCAAAATATATAGTTCAGGACAGAACATTGATATAGCTTTGCGTGATAAAGAATTTGATGATCTAAAATTGTCTTTATTCGGCGAATGTCAGGCGGAGAATTTGGTTGCAGCATTATGCGTGGTCGAGGGCTTACGACATGAAGGTTTTAAAATATCTGATGAGGCGGTGTATCAGGGCGCGTATAATGTGCATTGGTCTGCAAGGTTTGAAATAGTCGGAGGTAGGCAGACTTTTGTTTTAGATTGCTGTCACACGCAGGAATCAGTTAATGAATTTGTAAAAACCTGGGCGCAAGTATTTCCGAATAAAAAGCCGGTTATAATTTTAGGATTAGCGTCGGATAAAAATCGGCAGGCAATATGTGAATGTCTGCAAAAAATAGCAAGAGAGGTTGTGGCGGTTACGGGATTTCATGACCGAGCTTACGCGTTTACGAAAGAAGAATTGAAAGAATGTTTTAAAACCATTCCAGTGAGTTGTTTTAAAAATGCGGACGATGCGTTAAACTATGTGCAGGTCAGAAAAGATGTTGAACTAGTCGTAGTTGTAGGCTCAGTTTATTTAATAGGAAAGTTATATGAGTCAATTAAATCCAATAGATGACACGATTGTTGCGATTGCTACCGGCACTGGCGCCGGCGGTATAGGTATAATTCGTATTAGCGGTGCGGATGCCGTATCAATAGCTGATAAAATATTCAAGGCGAAGAATAAAGCATTACCGTCTTCATTTAAAACTTTTACAGTTCATTATGGCGAAGTTGGTCGAGAAAAAAATAGTCAGTGGGAATTGATTGACGAGGTTTTGCTGACTGTTATGTTAGCGCCAAAAAGTTATACCTGTGAAAATGTGGTCGAGATAAGCTGTCACGGCGGGAGCATGGCGCAGCGGTCGATTTTACAGTTGATATTAGATAATGGCGCAAGGTTAGCCGATCCGGGTGAATTTACGAAACGCGCGTTTTTAAATGGTCGGATTGATCTTGCTCAGGCAGAAGCTGTACTCGACGTGATTCGTGCTAAGACCGGCGCGTATTTAAGGGTGAGCAATAATCAGCTTAAAGGCGAACTTTCAAAAAAGTTAGACGAGATCCGCGAAGAGATCATGACAGTTTATGTTTCAGTTGAGGCATTAGTTAATTTTCCTGAAGATGATACTGAGTCGGATAAGACGGGTTTTTTAAAAGAACATTTGAACAAAGCGATTAAAAAAGTCGAACAAATATTAGCCGCGTCCGAGCATGGTCGCATATTAAGAGAAGGGATTCGGCTGGTTCTTTGCGGAAAACCGAATGTTGGTAAATCGTCGATCTTGAATAAACTTTTAAAACAAGAACGCGCGATCGTAGCAGAAATCGCAGGAACAACGCGAGATCCTATCGAGGAGACTGCGCAGATAAAGGGAATCCCTTTTCAGTTGGTTGATACTGCTGGATTGATTGATCCTCGAGATAAAATCGAACAGGAAGCAGTGAAACGTAGTCATGTGTATATTGCAGGCGCTGATCTGGCATTATTGGTTTTAGACGACAGCGAGCCTCTGACGAATAAAGACGTAGAATTGATGGAACAGCTTAAAGGTCGGGACGTCATTGTTATTTTTAATAAGATAGATCTAGGACACAATATAGACGAGAAAAAAGTATCAGAGTTTTTTCCCAACGTTTCAATAGCAAAGATTTCTGCAGTTACTTCTGAAGGCTTGCCTGCTCTGGAAGATATGATAGTTCAAAAAATCTGGCATTCTTCACAAGTGGATACTAACGGAATTTTGGTCAGCAATATTCGTCATATTCAGTCTTTAAAGATGTGTAAACAATCATTGGGTGATGCGGCAAATGGTTTAGATCAAACTTTATCTTTGGAATTTATTTCCGAACATATTAAATCCGCAGTAAATAATTTGGATGCTATTACGGGAAAGAATATTGACGCGGATCTGCTCGATGCTATTTTTGATCAATTCTGTATTGGTAAATGAACCGGCTCCGCAGATGCGTCATCTGCGGAGCCGGTTTACATTTTATTTAATTGTTTAGATGATTCCGCAGAATTTTTTTCAATTATTTCTTTTTGAAACTGCATCAGCTTGCCTATCAGGTCGGGATTATTCATTATAGCCAGGATTTTAGGATTACCGATCAGACTTTTAATATCTTTTTTTTGTATACTTTCTAAAGTTTTAGCGTCGTTAAGTATGGATTTTACTGACGGGTCGTCCATCAAATTTTTATAAGCTTCGGATTTTTGCATATCTTCTTGTACTTTTTCAGACTTTACCAAATTATTGAACATGTCTATATCTAAAACGGTTTTTTTGAGCCGGTGTCCGGATAATTTATTGACTATTCTATAAGTTTGTGACGAGGAAATGTCTTTTTTTATGCTTGCAAGCGGTTTAAAATTTGAAGGTATTAAAGTCACTAAGATAATGCAAAGTATTGCCATGCCACCAGACCAGGCTGCGCATATTAACCCACCTGCTGCCCGGTTTACAAATGAAATTGTAGGAGAGGAGTTATCGTCTTTATCTTTAGGCGGTGGACGGAATAATATAGAAAAAATAACGCCCAACACGAGCGGAGCAATTATTCCTATAATGACTGCAATAATTAGATTTTTGGTCTCAAAATAATAAACAGCGCTTATTAATGTGCCTACAATAAAAGCAATAGGTCCAATTATCGCTTTAAAAAATCCGCGTTGCCAACCTATTAGAAAATAAATGGTTAAGATCACTACAACAATCTTATCGGTTAAATATATCATGCTACTATTCTTATTTTTAATATATAATTAGTCAACAGTAAAAAAAATATTCTGTAATAGGTTTGCAAAATGGGGTTTTATGTTTTATATTTAATGCGCAAGTAAAGGTTTTCTTTAAAAACATAATTAAGATATTGAAATTTCGACCGGCTTTCGGTAGTATCAATTTAGAGAGAAGGTGTATATTGTTCAACAAACGTAAAGCTCCGAGGTTATCTTGTTTGGTGCCAGTTGAAGCGCAGGCAGGTAACTTTTTTGATCTTTCAAAAACAGTGGATTTCAGCAAGGGCGGGATTGGTTTAGTTTCTCGGCTGGATATCCCTTTGCATAAACAAATGGCAATTGAACTTGATTTGGATGAACAAGGTCATTCAGTATTAGTATTAGGTGAAGTACAGTGGGTTACGCCTTTAGCTAATGGGTTGTTTCGGATTGGTTTAGCTTTCAAAGAAGTTATGCAAGGTTCGAAATCTAGATTAAGCGGATATTTTAAAGAAAAAGTATAATATGCCAGAAGTGAATGTTGAAAATCGTATTTTTGAAAGAATACCTTTATTTTTACCTGCTTCATTCTGCGCTGCTGATCCTCATGTAGGAGATCAAGTCTTTGTTTCAGATATTTCTTCAAATGGCGTCCGTATTAAGACCCAAAATCGTTTATTTTATGGAGATAATGTATCTGTGGATGTTCAAATTCCTGGACAAGAAATACCAGTAAAAGTTGAAGGTCGGGTTATGTGGGCGCGTATTCGCGGAGATCATATGTGGGATGTTGGTTTGAGATTTGCAAAACCTTTATTGGTAAAAATGGCTTCTTTATACAACTTCGTGTTTCATTCTGCTGTATCTGAATCATAAAATTTATCTTACAAGATGGCTAAATTTAATAGTGCTTTAGTATTACTAAATGCGGTATAAATAGCTTGACCGCTTTTTTTCATTATGTTAACATTGATATTCTTTCAGAGATAAAAACTTATATGCTGTATTAATTTAGAGTAAGAATAAGTTATATAAATCGTTAAGCACCGAGGAGAGTTTAAATGGATCGTAAACTCGGAATTATGCTGTTTGCTGCGGTGATGGTTTTTTCGTTGAGTTGCTCAGGTTGCGGTAAAAAGCAAGAAGATTTAAATACTATTTCAGTGTGGCATTGGATGATTGATCGCAATAAAGCGCTGGAAGAATTAGCCGCCAAATATGAACAGCAAACTGGTATTAAAGTTAAAATCGATCTTTTTGCTCCTTCAGAAGCATATACTCAAAAAGTTGTAGCTTCAGCTCAAGCCAAAGTCCTCCCAGATATTTACGGTATCCTCGATAAAAAAGAAATTTTTTCAGCATTCATTAAAGGCGGTTTCATTGCGGATCTTACGCCGGATTTTAAAGCTAATAATAGTGAATGGGAAAATTGGTTTTTTCCAAAAGCTTTAGACGTGAACCGGTTTGTAGAAGGTAATGTTTATGGCGTTAAACCGGGTATTTATGGGGTTCCGCTCGACGTGACTAATATTCAAATGTTATATAATGTTAAATTGTTGAAGAAAGCTGGAGTTAAGGCTCCGCCGCAAACTTTTTCAGAATTTTTAGAGGCGATTCAAGCGCTCAAGCGGGTAGGAGTATCTGGTTTAGTTTCCGGATGGGGTGAATTATGGATGCTGGATTGTTTTTCTTCTAATTATGCTTTTAATATAATGGGTGAAGAAAAAATCATGGCTACTTATCGAGGAGAAGTTCCTTACACTGACCCGGATTGGATAAAAGTATTGGATGTGTTTAAGCAATTGGTGGATAAAGGCGCATTACTTGAAGGGGTTGTAACCAAGGCGAATAAATATGCTGAACAGGATTTTGCTTTAGAACGAGCGGCTTTTGCTTTTAATGGTTCATGGTGCGTTAATGTTTATAATGGTATGAATCCTTCTTTAGAATATGGAGTTATGCTTCCACCGGCTATTAATTCAAATTTGCCTATGAAGATTTGGGGAGGAGCAGGGTCATCTTTGGTAGTTAATAATATGTCGCCGCGTAAAGATAAAGCTATTGCATTCTTAAAATGGTTGTCTGAAAAAGACCAGCAAACTTATTTAGCTAAAGAAACCAAAAATTTACCGTCTAACCGTGAAGCTTTGGCTGAAATACCTGAAGTATTATCTTCTTTTGCGAGTGTTATGGATCAGGCTACACATCCGACTTTCTGGGCGTTAAATGAAGATCCAATTGTAAGTGAAGTATTTCTAAAAGGTATTCAATCTATTTTGATCGGGGAGAAGACGCCGGAGCAGATAGCTCAAGAAGTCCAAAAAGTAAAACAAGAACAATTGTCTAAGAAGAAAAAATAGTAATAATGTCAGTAGTAGCAACTAACCCTACGCATTTAAAGCCCAGAACATTAATAATTCAAGATAATTTAAAGAATTTATCTTTTATTATGCCTGCAGTTATTCTTTTTTCTATTTTTTATATATATCCTTTTTTTGAAATTTTCCGTCTATCTTTACAAGATTGGAATGGTATAAGTCCAGATCGCAGTTGGGTAGGGTTAGCTAATTTTGCTGAATTGATGAAAGATAAGGTTTGGTGGACGTCGGTTTGG
Organism: Candidatus Omnitrophota bacterium; assembly: GCA_015233195.1. Classification (GTDB taxonomy): domain Bacteria; phylum Omnitrophota; class Gorgyraeia; order Zapsychrales; family Zapsychraceae; genus JADFYE01. Next base: position 34,323 of record JADFYE010000008.1, on the reverse strand, counting down.
CACGCTTCTTATATCACTCTTATTGCGCTTACGTTCCAGAATGCTTTGGCATTTGCTCTAGCTTTGGCTTGTGATCGCCAAATCCGCATGAAAAAATTTTATCAAGTTATTTTCTTTTTACCTCCAGTATTATCTGAAGTTGTAGTTGGTTTGATTTGGCAATGGATTTTAAATGCCGGAGTTCAGGGCGGACAACAGATCGGGATTTTGAATTATTGGCTGGTCCAATCCGGTTTACCTGGGCTGGTGAATAATTGGTTGTCTAATCCGGAAACCGCGCTTACATGTATTGCTGTGGTTCATTGCTGGAAAGGGTTCGGCTGGGGATTCATTATGCTGCTCGCTGGTTTACAGACCATTGATCATCAGCTTTATGAAGCAGCCAAGGTCGACGGAGCAGGGGCATGGAGCACGTTTCGTCATGTGACTTTGCCGATGATGCTTCCGGTGATTTCTGTGGTCGTGATCCTGACAATTTTAGGTTCCATGCAGGTATTCGTGTTGATCAAAGCTATGGTCAGCCAGGGATTAGGATATCATACAGAAGTGCCAGTTACTCGTATTTTGTTAGCGATGCAGGGGACAAATCGGTTTGGGTATGCGTGTTCTATGGGCGTTACTTTCGGGATTATTCTAGTTTGTTTATCATTATTATCAAAAACTTTTGGCAGTAAAACGAAGCAATGAATAGTATAGTGTAAAAACAAATTTTGTAAGTTAAAGTCACAGGTATTTAAGCGGACGTTGATAATTCGAGCGGGCATGGCTCGTACAGGTTTTATTGTACGAGAGCGAGAATTATCGTCGAGTGAAGTTTAACTCGCAGGGGTAAACAAGCGTTCCGCAAAATACCGGAGATTTTAAAACTAAAAATTTGTTTAATATGTTAAAGGATAATATTAAATGGAAGGTTCACGTTACAAAGCTATTGGAGTGGTTAAGTCGGTTATCATACATTCTTTTTTAATGTCTGTGGCTTTGACTTGTTTATTTCCTTTATTTTGGATGATTAGATGCTCCTTGATGACCAATCAGACGGTTTTTACAGATAAAACTTTAATTCCGAGGGATCTGCATTTTTCAAATTATATTCAGGCTTGGGTAGATGGCGGGTTCGGGATATATTTTTTAAATAGTATGGTTTATACCGTATCAGTTGTGGTCGGGATTGTTTTAGTATCTTCATTGGCTGCTTACGCGTTTTCTCGTCTTAAATTTCCAGGAAAAAATTTTTTCTTCGGCATGTTTTTGGCTGCGATGATGATACCTTTACCCGGAAGTTTCGTTCCGATGTATGTTTTGATGACTAAACTCGGCTTGGCTAACACCCGGATAGGGTATATACTATGTATGATCAGTGTTGGGTTATCAGTCAGCATTTTATTATTAAAAACATTTTTTGATAAACTGCCGCATGATATGGAAGACGCGGCGCGTATCGACGGGTGCGGTCGTTTGGGTATTTGGTGGCACGTGGCATTACCTTTGGCTCGTCCAGCTTTGGCAGTTATTGTGATTTTTAATTCATTGAATGTTTGGAATGAATATATTTTGGCGTATTTACTTTTGAATGATACTTCCTTGATGCCTTTACAAAGAGGGTTGATGGTATTTCAAGGTACGTATAGCGTCGATTATCCGATCTTGATGTCTGGATTGACGATTGCGGCGTTACCAATCATTTTAATATATTTGTTTATGCAGCAGCATATTATTAAAGGTCTCACTGAAGGCGCAACCGTCCAATAATAAGATTTTTGAACAGTCTTGTAATTTTAAAATTTGATTGGGTAAAAACATGAAAAAATTTTTTGGTAAATTTCGGGTTGGTTTATTAACGATGTTATCGTTTTGTTTTTTTGCAAGCACTTATATTTATGCCCAAACTCCAGCCGCTGCAGTAACCGCTCCGGAAAAAACAGATTCAGTTATCGCCGAACCTAAAGCATCGTCTGAATATGTAAAATTTTGCTGGGAGGCTTCAGGTAAAGGTGATCAAGCTAAGTTAGATTCTTTAGTCCAAGAAGTATTAAAATATTACGGCGATAAAGCTGCTGCGCAAGAATCTGATTTGACTGATTTTCCTGCGTCAGGACAAGAAACACAATATTCAGCGTTAAATGATGTCGCGACTTGTTTATTTATTCAGGCTGAGTTTCTTATGAATCACGGCAAGACTGCTGAGGCAGTAAAAAATTTCAAAAATATTCTTACAAATTATCATTGGAGTAAATCTTGGGATCCTCGAGGATGGTTTTGGTCAGTAGCTGAAAAATCGCAAGCTAGTATTGATGTAATGGAAGGACGTATTCCAGAAGTAAAAGATATTGATCCTAAAAATGTGGTATGGACCAAGCCGCAGTTAACTACGCCCGGAAAAGAAGAAGTTGTTGATTATTCTAAATATGGTGAATTTGTAAATGTTGGAACTGAAAATTATCATTATCGAGTTACAGATCTGGAGGGATTAAAAAAAGCGGTGGGTGAAGGTATTTATCCGAATTTGACTGATATCTATTCTAATCCTAGATACAAAGAACTTAATAATGAAGGAAAAATATGCGGCAGTGATTATTGGAAATTTGTTAATACTGTAGATCTCGAGACCGGATATTTTAAATGGGTTACGGCTAAAGAACCGTGGGGTGTCCGGTTATTTTATTTAGGCGTGATTTTTGAAAAAGCCGGAATGTATAAGGAAGCGTTAAAAGCTTACCATTCTTTGATCGTGCATTTTCCACGAACTGTAGCTATGACTAATTGGCAGACACCTTGGTATCCTGGTCAAGCGGCTATAGCAAAGATTGAGCATATTATAAGAATACATCCTGAATTAGGGTTAGAAGCTAAATGGATGAAAATTAAAATAAAAAACGGTTTTGATAATGATCCGAAAAATGATGTGTTTACAATTTGGCCGGGAAAGCTCGTTAAGATCGGGATAGTGGATAAAGTAAAACAATCATTCAAATTTGAAGAAAATAAAGCTTTAGGGAAAGTAGTTAAGACTGTAGGTAGTGGTAACGTGCAGTTAGTGCGGTATGACAATGGTCACTGGAAGATGTTGGTCTACGGTAAACCATTCCTAATTAAAGGCGTAACGTATGAACCTACGGCAGTAGGTCAGAGTCCGGATAAGGGTACAAAAAAGAACTGGATGGAAGAAGACCTTAATAATAGTGGAATAATTGATGCGCCGTATGAAGCGTGGGTTGATAAAAATAAAAATAATATTCAAGACGCTGATGAGCCGGTGGTGGGTGATTTTCAACTAATGAAAGAGATGGGCGTTAATACTATACGTTTATATCATTTTCCAAGTCCGCCGAATAAAGAGTTGTTAAGGAAAATGTATAAAGAGTATGGGTTTATGGTAGTCATGGGAGATTTTTTGGGTAAGTACGCGATAGGTTCTGGCGCAACCTGGACTGAAGGTACGGATTATGAAAATCCCGCGCATAAAGCTAAAATGATGGAATCCGTGAAAAAGATGGTCATGGAATTTAAAGATGAACCTTATATTTTGGTGTGGGTTTTAGGTAATGAGAACAATTATGGCGTGGCATGTAACGCGGATAAAAAACCTGAGGCGTATTTTAAATTTGTTGACGAGGTGGCGCAGATGATAAAATCAATTGATCCAAATCATCCGGTAGCGGTCGGAAATGGAGATACTTTATTCTTGGATATTTTTGGTAAGTATTGTCCCAATGTTGATATTTTTGCTGCGAATGTTTATCGAGGAGATTATGGTTTTGGATCGCTTTGGGAACAGGTGGCTGACGCAAGCGGTAAGCCGGCATTTATTACTGAATATGGCGCGCCAGCTTTTGCGCCGTTTTTGACTTTTGAACAGGGAGAAAAAGCACAAGCTGATTATCACATCGGTAACTGGATGGATATTGAATCTAATACTGCAGGCAAAGGCATTGGGAATTCTTTGGGCGGTATTGTTTTTGAATGGTTAGATGAGTGGTGGAAAAATTATGAACCATTTGTGCATGATACAAAATCTGATGCTATTGGTCCATTCCCAGGTGGGTTTTATTATGAAGAGTGGTTTGGAATTGTAAGTCAGGGCGATGGACGACATAGTCCTTATATGAGGCAATTACGCAAGGCTTATTATGCATATAAACAGTTGTGGAATACGCCTTAATTAAAAAATTTTTTTATTTAAGATTGTAAATATTTGGATTTAAAGGTTTTATGGTTTGTAAACCGACTGGCAAAATTAACATATATATATTATACTTTATAAGTATTCTGTAATTTAAATCCATTTTATATAAAAACCCAACAAATTATTAGGAGGAGGCGTTTTATGAAGAAATTATTATCAATCTTTGCGATGTTTTTGAGCATGACTTTTTTGTGCTCATCTGTTTTCGCCCAATATAATTTTGGCGATATGAAATCAGAAACATTGGCAAAAAAGGCTTGGGAGGCTTTAGCCAAGAATGATTTAGAAGGTGTTTTAGCGTATACCGGAAAATGTCTTGAACTTTATGGTGCTAAAGCTGAAGAAATGCAAAAAGGTTTGACCACCTATCCTACAGGTGCTAATGAAAAGATTTTTAGTTTTTGGGCGTTAAATGATGTTGCAACATGTTTATTTATTCAAGGGGAAGCATATCATCGTGCAGGAAAAGATAAAGAAGCTGTAGAAGCTTATAAAAAATTAGTTGATAAATATTCTTTCGGTCAGACTTTTGATACTAATGGTTGGTTCTGGAAGCCTGCGGATGCTGCTAAAGAAAAAATGTCGCAGATTGATACTGGTCTTAATGTTGATTTCGGAGATTATTCATCCAGTTATTTAGTTGGTCAAGCTTGGAGAGCATTGCCGTCAGGTGATGTTAAAGTGGTAACAACTTATACTGATAAAGTTATTGAGTTGTATGCTGCTAAAGCAAAAGAAATGCAAGGGTCTTTGACTGAATATCCTTGGCAATCTAAAGAACAGATTTTTAATTTCTGGGCGTTAAATGATGTAGGTACCGCGCTTTATATTAAAGGTCAGGTATTAGCTAAGGCTGGACAAAAAGATGAAGCAAAGGCTGTTTATAAAACGTTAGTTGATGAGTTTTCATTTGCACAGTGCTGGGATCCTCAAGGTTGGTTTTGGAAACCTGCAGAGGCTGCGCAAGAAGCTTTAGCACAATTATAAAAAACACTTGTTTGAAAATATGATTTAGTGTAATATTTTGCCCTGAACCGTGGGTTCAGGGCAAAATTTTTTGTGGGTTAATTTGAGTAAGGAGTGGTTATGAAGTTGCAGTTAGGAATAGCGGCGAGTTTAATTTTTTTGTTATCAGCGTGTGACAAAGTCAAGGTTGAGAATAAAGCGGTTGAAACTAAAGTTGTTAAATATGCTGATAAAAAAAATGAAACGGCATTTGTACCTTTTCATGTTTATTTGGATAAAGGCACTAAGGAAAACCACTATATTCCGTCGGGGTTTATGCCGGACGGACAGTGTGTAAAGATGGATGAGGGATGGGTCGGCGGGTGTCATGCCGGACAATCCTGCATTAAAATAATATATGACGTCCAGTGTTCTCGCGACGGAGCAAATTGGTCAGGAATATATTGGCTTAATCCCGCGAATAATTGGGGTAAACGTAAAGGTGGTTATAATTTAACCGGCGCGACCAAACTTACCTTTTGGGCTCGAGGAGAAAAAGGCGGGGAACAGATTCAGGAATTTACTGTCGGCGGGATCAGCGGCGATTATCCTGATACTGATATGGCAGTAATGGGACCAGTCATTCTTTCCAATGAATGGAAAAAATATACTATTGATCTTTCAGGCAAAGATCTTACTTCTATTATTGGCGGATTTTCTTGGACTACTAGTACTGAAGTTAATTCTGAAATTGTGGTATTTTATTTAGATGACATCAGGTTTGAATGAGCTGTAATTATTTGAGAATAGTATTTTTTTACATTAATTAATTATTTATATAGACTGCAGTTGGCGTTTTAGCTCCTTCCGACGGAAAAATTTCATAAAAAAAAATAAAAAAAATGGTTTTATGCTTGAGACCCTTATCCTTGTTTGTTATATTCATAATCGAATACGGACATAAAAAGGAGATAAACATGTCTAACACCGCGAAGACTGGTCTCATACTCTTGTTGGTTTTTGTAGTGCTTTTTTTGGGCTTATCTATATTTTTAGCTATATCCAATCAGAGTCTGAATCAGCAAAACACGGCTTTACAATCTGAACGCGATAGTCTGCGTAAAAAAGAAAAAGCGTTGAACCAGGAAAATGGGGAGCTTAAAGAAAATAAAAAAGCTTTAGAAGAAAATATAAAAAGCTTATCTGCGGAACGTGAAAATTTAGGCAAACAAATCGCGGATCTCGGAGAACAGAAGCGTACTGCTGATGAACAATTACAGCAAGCTCAGGCTAAAGCGGATGAAATGTCTTCTAAAGTTCAAGAAGCAGAGGATTCGACGGAAAAATATAAAAAACGGCTAGAAGAAGCTCAATCAGCACAAGAAGAATTGGCGAAGAAGTTGAAAGAATCTCAGGACGCTAAGCCAGCAGTTCAGGAAGCGCCTGCTCCGGATGCTTCAGCTGCTTCAGACGGTAATGCAGAATATTGGGCTGGAGTTATTAAGCAAAAGGCTGCTTTGGAAGTTGAAGTAAATAAACTTAAAACTGAATTGTCAGATAGTTCTGTAAAATTGGTTGATTTAAAACAAAAGAGTTCAGACATGAGTATTCAGTTGGATTCTTTAAAAGCAGAAAAAGAGCAGGTTGAACAGGAAATGCGTTATAAAGAAGAAATGGTTAACAATCTTTCTCTTGAATTAGCGCGTTCAAAGAATCAGAAAAAAGAAGTTGAAACCCGTTTAGAGCAGGTGGGTAAAGATAATATTGATTTAAGAAAAGAAATGCAGCGCTTGATTGCTTCAAAATCAGCTTTGGAAAAATCAGTAGTACAAATTACTCAGCAAAAAGAACAAGTGCAGAGCGAATTAGGTAAGACTGAATCAGTTATTCAAAGCAAGATCGACGAGATTTGGCAGATAAAAGATAGTTTGGATAAGACGATTAAAAACACTTCTTTCAATTATCCGAAAGATGATAAAAATGGCGCAGTGGAATTGCCGGCAATTGTAGTAAGTTCAAAACCTGAAGCAGTTTCTGGTCATGGTATATCCGGTAAAGTGGTCAGCGTAAATGAAGAAAATCATTTTGTGATCATTGATGCCGGCGAGAATAAAGGCGTGGCTTTAGGTGATGTGTTCTATGTTTATAAAGGGCAAGATCAGGCTGCCCGCTTGGAAGTTATTCAGGTTCGTAAAGATATTTCAGCGGCAGATATAAAAGAACAAAAAGTTAAAATCAGCGTAGGCGATACTGTTCGCTAATTAAGACATTGCAGAAGAAAAAAACTAGTATAAGTGATGTGGCCAGACGGGCCAAGGTTTCTATTGCGACCGTTTCCCGGGTAATTAATAACCTGCCTTCAGTTAATCAGGAAAACCGGGCAAAGGTTGAAGAAGCAATTGCGCATCTTAAATTCATTCCTAATGTAAATGCTCAGCGTCTTGCCAGTGGGCAAAATAATTCTATTGGTTTGGTCATGCCTGGATATCCGGGCATGTTCCATTCATTCTACGCTATTGAAATAATCCGCGGTATTGGTCATGCTTGCGAAACTTTGCATTTAGACCTGGTCTTTCATATTACGAATGGATTTAATCCGATAAATTATAATGCTGTCGGCGGAATTATTTTTGCTGACATTATTGAAAACCGTAAACAAGTGGAAGAAGCGGTCAGCCGCGGTATTCCTTGTATGATAATTAATAACCAGGCTGATGACCTGGAAGTAGATTATATTGCAGTAGATAATAGACTCGGGGGGGAGATTGCTGCGGATTATCTTTTTAGTTTAGGACATCGTAAGATTGCGACGGTTACGGGTAATTTAAATACTCAGGCAGGGGCTTTGCGTTTGGATGGATTTAAACAGTATTTAGATAAGAAAAAATGTGAGGTGCCGGAAGATTATATTTGTAAAGGTGATTATTCCCGTCGCAGCGCGCATTTAGCGATTGAAAAACTGTTGGCATTAAAAGAGCGTCCGACTGCCATATTTGCAGCCAGTGATGAAATGGCGTCTGAGATTATCGGTGTGATATTTGAAACCGGATTAAAAGTGCCAGAAGATATTTCAGTTATCGGTTTTGATGATGGACCATCGTGTTTATTTGGCACAGTAGGTTTAACTACAGTTAAACAGCCTTTGTTTGAAATGGCAGAAAAAGCAGTTAGACTTTTATATACTGCAATACAGAATAAAGAAACAGATCGTCAACGTTTGACTTTACCCCCGCAGTTAGTTATCCGCGAATCGTGTTTAACACCTAATCGTAGTAAGTAGCCTTTTCTCAAGTTGTTGACAAATCACTCTAATCAGGTTAAATTCTAACTTATGAAAAATTATGATTGTATAGTTATCGGCGGGGGACACGCTGGAGTTGAAGCTTGCGTTGCGTCAGCCCGGATGGGCTGTAAAACCCTTTTAGTTACCATGTTCTTTGATACTGTGGGCGCTATGAGCTGTAATCCGGCTATTGGCGGAGTTGGTAAAGGACAATTGGTTAAGGAAGTGGACGCACTCGGTGGGGTTATGGGTTTAGCCGCGGATTTTGCTGGTATTCAATTTAGGCAGTTGAATTCATCTAAAGGTCCGGCAGTTCGATCGTCGAGGTGTCAGGCAGACCGCAAATTATACAAAGAATATATTCAGCGCACTATTCGTGCTCAAGAAAATTTAGATGTTTTAGAAGGTCATGCCACAGAATTTTTGGTTAAAGCTGGACGGATTTATGGAATTAAAGTTAATGATGATACTGAGATACATGCTAAGTCGGTTACTGTAACAGCAGGTACTTTTCTTGACGGGAGAATGCATCGAGGAAAAGAGATCACTCCAGGTGGACGTATAGGCGAGCCAAATTCAGTAAAGTTAGCTGACAGTTTTCGGGCGCTGGGTTTTGAGGTATTGCATTTTAAGACTGGTACTCCGCCGAGGCTGGATGGACGAACCATAGATTATTCTCACATGGTTATTCAACATTCGGACGAGCAGATCGTTCCATTTTCTTTCCGTACCGCAAGTATTCATAAAGATAAACCGCAAGTACCGTGTTATATAACGCATACTAATGAACAAACTCATGAAATTATTCAGGCAAATATGCATTTGTCGCCTATGTATTCAGGGCAGATCCAGGCAACTGGAGTGCGTTATTGCCCGTCCATAGAGGATAAACTTAAAAAATTTTCGGATAAAAAATCGCATCATGTTTTTTTGGAACCAGAAGGTTTAGATACAGATCTTATTTATCCAAATGGGGTGTCGACTGGTTTGCCGGCTGAAGTTCAGGAAGAATTCATCCATACTATTCAAGGTTTGGAAAATGTAAAAATAGTTCAATATGGATATTCGATTGAGCATGGGGTTATTCCTCCGACGGAATTAAAACCGAATTTGGAGACCAAAAAAGTCGTAGGTTTATTTTTAGCCGGGCAGATAAATGGTACAACCGGCTATGAAGAAGCTGCAGTGCAGGGAATGATCGCAGGCATTAATGCTGGTCTGCATGCAAAAGAACAAGAACCATTTATTTTAGGGCGCGATGAAGCATATGTTGGCGTATTAATTGATGATTTGGTAACTAAAGGAACAGAAGAGCCGTATCGGATGTTTACGTCGCGAGTTGAATATCGGTTGCTGGTGCGCGAAGATAATGCAGATTATCGGTTGAGTAAATATGGATATAAATTTGGGATATTGCCTGAAGCATATTTTAGAAAAGTTGAAGTTAAGTATGAAAAAATTAATCAGGAAGTAGAACGGCTGCGTCAAACCAAAATGTATCCTAAAGGTGAATTTGATGGCGCATTAGAAAAATTTGGTTCAGCTGGGTTACGTCAGCCAGCGTCTTTAAGTGATGTTTTAAAACGTCCGGAAATGAATTATGAAAAATTAATGAAATGTTGCGGAAGTGCTGTTGATATGTCTAACGAAATTGTTGAGCAGATTGAATATGAAATAAAATATGAAGGGTTTATTATCCGGCAGAAAAAAGAAATAGAAAAATTTCGACATATAGAAAATATTAAAATACCTGCGGAGCTTAATTATGATGAGGTTGCGAGCTTATCACATGAAATTAAGCAAAAATTAAAACAGTTTAAGCCTATGACACTTGGTCAAGCCAATCGAATTTCTGGAGTTACCCCTGCGGCAATCTCAATTTTGATGATTTATCTTAAAAAATTGTCAAATCAGCGTAAAAATAAAATTTAACCTTTCCGTAACCCCGGGGGTTACGGATGGTTCCAAAAGTCTTATTCTTTGTCCCCTTGCCATATCTATATATTATATGGCATACTTTCCCATCTTATTATTAATTTACCTATATATGGAGATTTTATATGTTTCGACGCGTGGTCAGTTTAATTATATTAACAGCTTTTTTATTTACCAACTTTTTTACCGGCACAGGTTATGCGCAGCCTGCCCTGAGCTTGTCGAATGGGCTTAATTTACCAGTTCCCGGTACAATGGTTTTACCTACGTCTGCTTATATTCCGGTCATGATGAAAGGTTTGCAAGTTCATCCTGATAATCCTTTGCTTTTTGATTTTATTTTGGATACAGGCAAGTCCGGACTCAAAATTGATGCTCCGGAATTCAAAAACGAATCACAAAAACTTATTAAATATTTTTTAGCTTCTCTTACTATTAAAGAAAATGATCTTTGGGTCAACTTATCTCCAACTGAAAAAGATCGCATTATTCCTGACGTGTTAAGCAAGACTGAATTAGGTCGAGACATGTTAGCGCAGGATTATATTTTGAAACAATTAACTGCTTCACTTATTTATCCTGAAAAAGAAATCGGACAGAAGTTTTGGGATAAAGTTTATTCTGAAGTTAAAGCCAAATTTGGCACGTCTGAAATCCCAACAGATACGTTTAACAAAGTTTGGATTGTAGCAGATAAGGCAAAGGTTTTAGAAAGAAATAATACAGCGTATGTGGTCGGAGCACATTTGAAGGTTTTAACAGAGAATGACTGTCAAGCATCTGATTGGGCGCAAAAACACCTTCCCCCTGACCAAATTACGGGGGTGGGGAAGGGTAGGGTAGGGGGGGATAATACAAAAATTTTAAAAGAGATCATCATCCCAGCCATTGAAAAAGAAGTTAACGAAGGCGCTCATTTTGCTCAGCTTCGTCAGATGTTTTATTCAATGATATTAGCTACTTGGTATAAGCAATCATTAAAGAACGCGTTATTAAATCAGGTTTATTCAAATAAAGATAAAACCAGTGGTGTTTTATCATCTGATCCTGCGGTTAAAGAAAAAATTTACGCCCAATATTTAGAATCCTTCAAAAAAGGCGCGTACGATTATATTAAAGAAGAATATGACCCTGTAGACCAGAAAGTTATAAGCCGCAAATATTTTTCAGGTGGAATTGTGGATGGTTTTGGTATTGATAAAGCAATGCAAATTGCTCATGAGCGGGCGCCTGGTGATAATGTTTTTAAAGACGGTGACATGGCTATGGCTACTGTAAATATGGTTAAGGCAAATCCCGACGCTGCGATGATGTCGGAGAAGGTAACGCCTAAGTTAAGTTTTTCGCAAATATTTGCTGATTTGATGGCTTCAAATTTATATAGTTCTCTTAAGCATGATATGAAAACGCCAACAAAAATAAACATTACTTTTTCTGACAGTAGTGTTGCGGTATTTACAATAACTTGGCCAAATGATAAATTTGCACTTATTCCGCATAATTCAGATGCTAAATATTTATTAGAAAACTCACAAACCCCGGTAGCTGTAAGTAATATCAGAATTAGATATGCTTTACCTGCTGATGCTGCATACGAGGATGGTATGGCTTTTATTAAAGATTTTAAGGATAATCATCCAGAATTTGTTAAAGGTGAACTGGCTAGGGATCGTAGTGTTGTTAGGTCTCGCAATGTTAATTATTGGGCATATCAAATAATTTTATCTACTGACGCAACCAAAGCTGACTTTGCAATGAATGCAACTGCAGTATCACAAGTGGAATATACTATCACTCATGGAAGAAAAATAATTCCAAGCAAAATAGTGTTGCAAACTGGAGAAGATCGTTTCGTGTTAATGTTGCATCAGTATATGATGAATGAGATTAAACATTTTAAAGATCCAAAAACGCTTATTTATACAGTTGTAAAATTTCCAGCAGGATCGGAACGCGGTTATATCATGCAAAGTGACAACTGGTTAAAGGTTGTGATCGACGATCAGGGTAACATTGATAAAGACCAATCCCGAGGTGGCGTAGTTAATGAATGGTTTAGAAGTTTACAAAAATGGGAAGAAAATGTTAGTGCTACAACAACGAAAAATACTCCGCAGTCAGATGTCATAAGCGTGGGGTTAGATCTTGATTATATGGGACTTTATTCAGCTTTTAAAGTTTTAGATCAACAACAGGCTCAACAAACACTCAGGGTATCGTACAACGGAGCAAGCCTTTCTATAGAGAAATGGCTTAAAAATGATAGTTTGTCAAACGCGGTTTCTCTTGCCGTGTTAGATGCGATGAATAGAACTCAAGATGGAAGATTTAATCTTTTAATTCAGAGCACTCCTACAACAATTGATGTTGGGATTGATGACGCGGCTATGATGGTAGATGGTTTTCAATTCTTTATTCTACAAAAAAAATACTGGTTGACTGATGAATTAATGGAAAAATTAAAAGCTAATATTGATGATATTGTTGGTGCTTATCATAGAGAAGGTCCTAATTTTCTTTCGCTTTCATATGAAAGAATTTTAAATCTTACCCGCGACGTAGAGGTGTTTAAACATGATCCGTTTGCTGATAGTAAAAATAAATATTTAGCTCCGAATCCTGACATTGTGCCTTTTTGGGCGGCATGGAAGATGGAAAAATGGAGTGATAAAGTTGCACAAAGGGTTAATGAGGTTTTGGGATGGGCAGTACAAGATAATCTTTTGCATAAAGATGATTTATGGATAGCTCGAGCATATATTGACGGGGTTTTAGAAGCGGAAAATGCGCGGCAATTATTTAAGGATGCTCGTGCTAACCGGAATATGGGGCAGATGAAGGATGAAACGATTCAGTGGATACTTGATTCTATGTGGGTTGCTGTTGCATTAAATGTACGGGTTTTTAAATATTGGAAAGATGATGAACGTTTTATTAAAAGAATTCCTGATGAATTAAGACGTAGGTTGATAGATACTCCTACAGTAGCGGATAAGTTTCAAGTATCACCAACAAAAGATTTGTATACGTTAGGATTTTCCAGAGAGGATTTTCATGCGATGTGGCAGGGTGGGATTGTAGATCGCAGTCCATATGCCGCGTATTCTTCGAGTTCATATTGGGGAAGATGGAATAACCGGTTTGAAACAGGTCAAATGATTGAACATATATTTGATACTCAGTTATTTTCGTATGGGGATTATCAAAGAAGTGTAAAAACCGGACAACAAATATTGCCGTTACCGTTTATTTTAGCGGGTTCAGAAGAAATATTCACGGTTGCAGTTGGTGAAAAATATCCTTTAGGGAAGGATTATTTTTTACATGTAGAGCGTAGAGATGATTTAAAAGCTGTAATTTCGGTAACATATGAAACTCAAGGATCAGTAGTTCCAATAAGGCGACCAGTACTTCTTGGCGCTTATGATTATATTATAGACTATGATAAGAATTTTGGAACGATGCAGGTGCTTACGGTTACACAAGATAGAGTAACTTTTAAAAAGACCGACGCTGCGATGAATGTACAAATGGATGCAGATGATCAGAAAAGAGTTGAAGCTTTGAAATTAGATGCTGATGCGCAAGCAGTTTTGGCTAAATTGGGAACTGCAGGTATAGATCCTAAGTGGGTACTGCTTTTAACTCAAGAATTTTTAGGACAATCAATTTATGCGCAGAGTCTTTTAACTGTAATTGCTGATCATGAGTCGCTTTATCTTAACGAAAATTTTAAGAAGCATGGTGAAGTTGTTTACGCGGTTGATTTTGAACGCAAACCAGTTAAACCGGATCAGATAGCTTTGTCTTGTTTTTATATTATTGATATGAGTCGTGATGGTATGGAGCGAATAGATCTTTCCCCGTCAAATTTTTTAAAATTATTGGGAGATGCTTTTTCAAAAAAACCTGAAATTGTTAAAAATTTCTTTCTTTATGGTTTTGCTGCTGGCAAACAACGTTTTTATCCTCGTATGGAAGGCTTTAGTTTTCCAGTTTCTTCAGCTGCAGCTATGGAATATTTTAATTTGGTACTTGCGGGCAACCGGTTGATTAAGATTCAGTCTTTCAAGCATGATAACACCTGGGGTTTGTTGGTTAATGGACAAATTTTAGAGAATGTAATTTTAGATAGCGGAGATGTTATTGCGTCTGGTCGCGGGCTGATATTATTTACCCAAAAGAAAAATACGGCAGAACCAGTAGTTATTATGAAAGTTGAAGGGGATAATCTTGTAAAAATTCCAAAAGACATTGTTACAACGTTTATTGAGGGGCAGGCAATGGTACCTGATAGCGTGTATTATGATTCTTTTATGGCGAGTGATAAATTATGGGGTATTTTTTATATGGTCCCTAATCCCCGTGGTGCTTCCCTTAATTCAGAATTAAAGGAAATGACTTTTAATTTAGAACGTATCGCTCCAGACGCTGCGATGCAGGTGTCAGAAGCAGATTTAGCAAAAGAAAAAGTAAGGTTATTGGGCGTTCTGACAAAGCCAGAGACTAATTCAGATGCAGATATTGCTTTAGCAATTAGAAGTTGGGCTGATTTTGGCGGATTAACTGATATAGAAAAACAACAAAGAACATTTTTATTTGCTGCAATTATTCTTCAAGATAACTATGGTCCATGGGCAAAATTTGCAGCTTTAGAGAGTATACGATTGGAAGGGTTTAATGAAGATGATATATCTGGAACCAGGAAAGGGATCTGGAAACGTATTCAATTAGCTATAAATTTTGCATCAGAAAATAACAATGAAGCTGTGAAAACAGCAGCTATTGCTGCGGCAGAACGGCTGCAGTATTTAACGCAGGAAGTTCCTTTATTTAAGGATAGTGACATATTGAATAATTTGCTTAAAAAGGCAAGAGAAAGCGGTAATGTGTTTAGGCATGATTTTACGGTTAGTAGTGGAGCAGAACGAAGCGTTGTTAAACAGTTATTTATAAATAATGAGCTGAAAGTAAAATATCAAGTTAAATCAAGTACTGGAAAAATATTTTTTGTAACTTTTGAAAAAAAATATTCACTGGGTAAGTTTTTGGGGTTTGAGGTCATGTGTTCTGACGAGTGGACAGTAAGTAAGAGTCCTGCTCTGGGAAAGGAAATAAAACTTTCTTCAGTATCTAGTGATGAAAAAATAATCATTGAGGTTCCGGAATTTGATAATGTTATGGGATCATTTTTCTTTTATTCAGGAACAGGGTCAGTAAGTTATGTGTTTGATCGGGTAGATAAAGCTATGGTAGATACGGCTGCTGTGAAAGGCAATGACTTGGCTATGCAGGCGTCAGCAGAGAATCATCAAGACGATGAAAATAGTTTTACAGTTGATGGAACTAAAGAAGTTCATAGGTTTCCATTTTCAGGGAATCAACAGGTAGCGAAATATATGGTAACGCCTAATTTTGATACTCCTTATGAGGGCAAATCTTTTTTTATAACTATAAAAAGGTTATATGACCCCACAGATGAAAATAGATTTATTGGTTTTGAGGTAACTTCTGATGAACGTACAGTAAATGACGTTTCTTATGAGCACGGGTTGTTTGACGTTTTATCAGAATCAGGCAAGGGAATAGAAATAGTGATTAGGCGTCCTGTTACTGCAGCTGGAAGGTTTACTTTTTTTGGTGCAGAAACAGATAGTAATTTCTTTTTTGAGCGGGTAGACGAAGCTGATAAAGCCATTGTAAACGGTGGTATTGAATTAAACGGTAATAAAATGGGGTTGGATGTTATTAAAAATGGTAGTCCTTCGACTCGTCCGGATGGACTCGCTCAGGATGAACCTTTCAGGTTCAACCCTGCCATGGTAGCTGAATTTCAAAAAGGAAATCTTCTTGGTGTTGAGGGAATTATTCTGCGGATTATTTCAATCCCGAGTCCGTTACCTATGTTGGGATTGGAATAGTAAAGTAACCGCTTTCTTTGATGAGCTGAAATGCCCTTGTTTTTTTGTATTTTAGTGTGGCATACTTAATTGTGAAGTGATGGTGTTGGAAAAAGCCAAACCCTGAGTAACCAGGGGACGGAAAGCCGACAGTCCCTAGGAATAGGGAGGCTGGGTTGCCCAAAAAGCAATGCATTTTTTGCCTCCGATTCTTTGTAGAGTCGGGGGCTTTCCTGTTTTAAGGGGCGGGGGGTTCTTTGAAAATCGGGGGGAGTTTTAAAAAATATAAAAAAACCAGCCACGGTTTTTGAGATATAAAAAAAGGGGGGGCTATGAAAAAGTTACTTTTGGTTATTTTGTTGTGTGTTTTTGCTGCAGGGTGTACGTCTGTTCCTATTAAAAAAGGTATGAGTAAAGCTCAAGTACAAGCAATTTGGGGTAGTCCGGATATGGTGAAGACTGCCATGAACAGCGGTGACAAAAGACCAGGCGAAGAAGCTTGGCATTATTTTGGATATCCGTATCGTTCACAAGGGCATGATAAGAGTGTAATGTTTAGGAATGATAGAGTAGCTTTTGCTTTTAAAAATTTGTAATTATTAGCCGATATTTGACGGCGCAAGCTTTAACGTTTCCTCCGATACGTTGCTTGTGCCGTCTTTTTTTTGTCTCTGTTCTTCTCTCCATATCAAATAGCATATTTATATTGCTTTTCGACGTTATTTTTGTTTAACTAATACGTGTTTAAACCAGAACCAACCCCGGGGGTTGGTTCTGTAGAACCAACCCCCGGGGTTGGTTCTGGTTTTTTTTATAAAAGGAGATTTGATATGGTTTTAACTTTGAATAAAGACCTTTTAAAGGGTTTTGTAAGTCCTAAAGATATTGAAAAAATAGCGCCTCAGATTCAAAAAGCGCATAAAGATCTGCATAATAAAACTGGCAAGGGTAGTGATTATTTGGGTTGGATCAATTTACCGTCGTCGATTAAACCGGCGTTAATTGATGAGCTTGAAGATTTGGGAAAAAAAGTCCGGGAAAATTCTGATTGTCTGATTTCGATCGGTATTGGAGGTTCATATTTAGGTATCCGGGCTACGGTTGAATTTTTACGCGACGCTGCTAAGATACCGGTTTATTATGTGGGGCATAATATTTGCGCTGATTATTTGGCTAATTTGTTAGACGAAGTTAAAGATAAACGGATTACAGTTGTGGTTATTTCAAAATCCGGCACTACTACTGAACCGGCTATTGCTTTTAGAATTGTTAAAAAATTTATGTTGGAAAAATACGGGCAAGAGCAGTTGAAAGACCGTATTATTTGCGTTACCGACGCTAAAAAAGGCGCCTTGCTTAAGATCGCTCAAAAAAATAGTTATCGCTCTTTTGTAATTCCGGATGATGTGGGCGGCAGATTTTCAATTTTAACTCCAGTTGGGTTAGTACCTTTGGCAGTGGCAGGAGTTGATATCCGCAAATTCGTGGCAGGCGCGCAAGCTGCAGAAAAAGAGTATTCTATAAAGGATTTTGAAAAAAATACAGCGTATCAATATGCGGCTTACCGGCATGTGCTTTATCAAAAAGGCAAGGTTATTGAGGTGTTGTCTTCATTTTATGACAACATGGCTTTTGTTTGTGAATGGTGGAAACAGCTTTATGGTGAGAGCGAAGGCAAAGACGGCAAAGGCATATTTCCAGCGTCTATGATTTTTTCTACAGATCTGCATTCTATGGGTCAATTAATGCAGGATGGGATGCGGAATATATTTGAGACGTTTGTTATGATTGAAAAATCAAAACGATCGGTATTGGTTCCAGAAGACGAGGAAAATTTGGATGATTTTAATTTTGTGGCAGGTAAAGAGCTGGATTTTGTAAATAAGAAAGCGTATCAGGCAACTTCATCAGCGCATTTTGAGGGCGGTATTCCCAGTATGACTATTAATATAGATATGGCTGATGTTTTTAATTTAGGGCATTTATATTATTTCTTTGAAAAAGCAGTTGGTATGTCAGGTTATTTATCTGAAGTTAATCCGTTTGATCAGCCGGGCGTTGAAGCGTATAAGAAAAAAATGTTCGTCTTGCTTGGACGAAAATAAAAATGACGACCCAAATCAAAAAACTTGTTCTCGAGATTTATGGTTTATGCCGGATGATATTAGGCGTGGCTCAGTTGACAGCTTTGTCTTCCGGGTATTTTTTTTGGGAATTCATAGCGCGTAAACCAGAATCAGGGATGTATGTTGTACCGCAAGAAACTGTACTTTTACTTGGGTTAGCGATATTTGTGAGGAGCGTTTGGCATATTGCTGTAGGGATAGGCGTGGCGCGTATTCAGCGTTGGGCGAAATATTGGTTATTTGCAGGCTGGCCGTTAATGTTTTTGGTTACTTACGGCATTGTTTATGCTTTGTGGCTGGACCAGGGCGAGTTGGGGAAACAAGCAGGATTAATTAGTACTTTGATTTGGTGGAAAATTTGCATATTAATTTTCTGGATGGTGATAGATTGGTTTTTAATCAGCAAATTTATCACTGACGTTGAGGCGAATATCAGCGAAGGCAAACTTCAAGGTCGTATAGAAATTTCTAAAATTACTGCCGCGTTTTTAGGGGCATTGGTTTTTATTTTGATTCTTTTGTTTGCTGCTCGACCTTTGCGGAGTGGGTTTCATCAGGGTTTTTATAAAGCATCAGGCGACAAAAGTGTTGCAGCAACGACGAGCGTAGCTGAGAGTCCAAGCTTATCTGAGGATGCTGCTGCCAAAGAGGCAAAAAGTTTACCGAAACCAAAATCCGGAGTTGTTATTAAGCCTGCAGAAGCTAAAGTAAATTCTGAACAGCAAAAAGTAGTAGATAACAGCTTACATGATAAAACTGTATCGGAAAAATCATTGGTAGGTTATGTTGCTGGGCTTTGTGTGATTATTGGAATATTTTTATGGTTATATTTGGCGTCGGGTTTGGCGGAATTTGGTATGAGTGCTATTTTGCCGCTGCTTATGACATCTTTTGGTTTTTTGTTGTGGGCTATATATGGCTTCTCTCAAAATTTATTCGCAGTTGGAATAATGAATGTGTTGGCTTTTATAGCAAGTTTGGTGGTGGTTGTTTTTGTCAGAATGAAAAGTTAAAAAGGAGAATATTATGGGAAGGATTGGTTTTGGTGAAATAGTTGTAGTTTTGCTGGTCGCGCTTCTTTTATTTGGTCCGAAAAAACTTCCGGAATTAGCGCGCGCAATAGGTAATGCTATTCAGGAATTTAAGAAAGCCATGAATACTCCTGCCGATAAATCCAGCGACGACAAAGATAAGACAAAAGATAAAGATTAAATTAATGGAAGCTAACTCATTATTCGCGCATTTAGCTGAACTTAGGCGACGTATATTGATATGTTTGATTGTATGGTTCGCTTTTTCTTTCGGTTTTTATCCGTTAAGTTTGTTGGTTCTAGAAAAAATTACTGAGCCGATAAAATTCGCGGTGTTCAATGACCCGATGGAAATATTCACAGCCCGCATGTCCATATCTTTTTTAGGCGGAGTCATATTTGGTTTTCCAATAATTGCTTGGCAAATATGGGCGTTTATCCGTCCAGCTCTGGGTAAAAAATCTGGCAGGGGATTATTAGTATTATCGTTGTTATCGTCGACATTTTTTATTTCAGGCGTGGCGTTTGGGCAGTATATTGCGGTTCCAGTAGGATTAAATTTTTTATTGAGTGCTGCTTCAGATAAATTTGTGCCAATGATAACTGTCAGCAATTATTTGAGTTTTTGGTTAGTCATAGTGTTGTATACTGGCGTGATTTTTTTGCTTCCTTTGGTCATGAGTTTATTAGCTTTTATTAAGATCATCGGTTATCCGCAAATTGTGGCATTACGTAAATATATTTATGTGGGGATATTTATTGTCAGCGCGATATTAACCCCTCCGGATGTGGTTTCGCAGCTAATGTTAGCTGTGCCGATGCTTGTTTTATTTGAAATCGGCGCGATTTTGGTTAGGGTGATAAACAATAGAGAATAAAATAGTTACAACAAAGCACAAATAAAAAATAGTTGTATTTAATTAAAATTTTTGTATAATGTGAGCGCTGTCAAAGTTAACACATACTCAAAAGGGGGCAAAATGAAATTAAACGAGTTACGCGCATTATTACAAAATAAGGAAGTTATCGAAGAGATCAACAAGCATCTCTGGATCGAAAGTCAAAAAGCCGGTTATAGCATTGGGATTGAACGGGCTACGGATGAATGGCTTAAATTGTATGCTATGGAATGGATGAAATATAATCTGCCGCAGAAATACGCGCAAGTGAAGAATACTAAAAAAGACAATGATAAGTCTACCGCTAAAAAAGCAACAGTTTCAAAAAGTTCGAAGCCTGCAGCTAAAAAAATAGCTAAGAAAAAATAATCGGTTGTAATTTGGATAGGAAGCATGAGTTTTTGGTAAGTAAAGAGATAAAAAAAGACCCTCTAAAATCTAGAGGGTCTTTTTATTGAAGAAAACTACTTTTTCTTTTTTTTTGCAACTTTTTTTGCAGGTTTTTTAGCTGCTTTTTTTGCTGTGGCCATTTCAATTCCTCCTTTTGGGTTTATTGAATTGTCAATTGTTATAGTAACTCTAATTTTTCTGTTTTCAAACATAAATAAAAAATTTTTGAAAATTTTTTCATTAAAAAAATAAAATTTTCCGTCGGAATAGTGTTATGATGATAAAAATACGATTTTAGTTTTTATGGAGGGGCTTAATTCATTATGAAATCACTTTATATTCACATTCCTTTCTGTAAACAGAAGTGTTTTTACTGTTCCTTCTCGGTTGTAGTTGGGAGAGAAAAAGATACGGATGAGTATTTAGAAAATTTATTTAAAGAGTCAATGGCGTACAAAGGTTCAGACATTGATACGCTTTACGTCGGAGGCGGTACTCCCGGAATATTAGCTGTAGAACAAATCCAAAAACTTTTTTTCGGTGTTCGTCGGAATTTTATTATCAGTCCTAACGCGGAAGTAGCAATCGAGCTAAATCCGGAAAATATTACTGATGATAAAATTAACGCGATGTTAAACGCGGGCGTTAACCGGGTAAGTGTTGGGGTACAGACTTTTGATGAAAAATATTTGAAGTATTTGGGGAGAGCTCATAATGCACAAGACAGCAAGAACGCGATAACACTTCTGCGAAAAGCAGGTTTTAAAAATGTAAGTGTGGATTTGATGTTTGGGTTTAAAGATCAAACCCCTCGGGAATTAGAGCATGATCTAAATGCCGTAATTGGGCTGGGATGCGACCATATTTCAATTTACGCTTTAAGTGTTGATACCAATAGTTTGTTTAAAGTCAGACAAGAACCGACTGTGGGCAAAGAAAAATTTGCGAAATATTATTTTTTTGTAAATGAAACTTTGAAAAAAAATGGATACGCGCAGTATGAGGTTAGTAATTATTATCGTCTAGGATTTGCATCGCGGCATAATTTTAATTATTGGCAGGGCGGTGATTATATTGGATTAGGTGTGGCAGCGCATTCGCATATTAGCGGGCACAGGTATTGGAATTATAGTAAATTCAGTGATTATATGAACGCAATCCAAAATACTGGTCGGGCGATTGAGGGCGAAGAATTTTTGGATAATCGTACTCGTTTTAAAGAGACCTTACTTTTAGGATTACGCATGAATGCGGGGGTGAATGTTAAAGCGATTGAAAAACGATTTAATGAGTATTTATCTGACGAGGAAAACACGTTGATCGCGCAGTTTGTTAGGGATGGTTTTTTAGAGAGGTTTGGAGATGTTTTGGCAGCTACTGATAAGGGAAGAATAGTGTTGGACGAAATTTGCGCGCGCTTGTATTAACTAAAAATTCAATCCACGTTCTTTTGCTAATTCTACGCTTGGTTTAAATGGGGAATTTATGACTTGGCTGATCTCTTTGCAGACCGCTGGTTTAAGTTTTGAATTATTTAAAAGTTTCAATGCTTTAGTAAGTCGTTTGCTCGTCTCAGTTAAACAATATTGTAATGAACCGAATTTTAATAATAATTTTTTAATCTCGCTTAGATCATCTAATGTTTTGTGTTTTTTCGTGAAAATCGCAATGAATTGTTTTTTGTTTTTGCCTTTTAAATTGTGGAAGGCGTGGCATACTAGCAAAGTTTTTTTCGATTCTTCTAGATCGCTTAATATTGATTTTCCAATGCTTTTTTCTGTGCCGAATATTCCGATTACATCGTCTTGAATTTGAAATGCTTGTCCTGCCAAAATACTTAATTCAGATAATTTTTTGATCTCGCTGTTTGGTGCTCCGGCTAATGCCGCGCCAATGATCAGCGGGCCTTCAAAAGTATAGCGTGAAGTTTTAAGCGTGTAATTTAGATAAACTTTTTCTTCTGAAATTTTTTTAAGGGGCTCAAATCCATAGACTGTATCGATTAGTTCGCCTATGGCTGTATATATAGTAGTCTGCGTGAAATATGCGAGAGCGGTTTGTTTGCGTTCTGGTTTTTCATCTACAGATAACAGCGCTTCAACTGATAAGGTTGACAATAGATCTCCTGCAATAATGCCTAAATCA
Source organism: Candidatus Omnitrophota bacterium (assembly GCA_015233195.1). Classification (GTDB taxonomy): domain Bacteria; phylum Omnitrophota; class Gorgyraeia; order Zapsychrales; family Zapsychraceae; genus JADFYE01. Next base: position 11,486 of record JADFYE010000008.1, on the reverse strand, counting down.
ACACCTAATTTTTTGGGTTGTGCGCACGGGGTAGCGTGTTCCAGTAGTTTATGAAGAGTTGGTTTGCTGCGGCGAAGCACAGAACAGTCAATAATATCGTCATGGACTAGCATAAAATTGTGCAGAAGCTCAATACTGGCTGCAGCCCGATAAATACTTTGGGATATAGGTTTTGCGGTTTTTTGGTATCCGCTGTAAGCCAGCACTAAAAGTAAAGGTCGTACGCGTTTTCCTTTTCGCAGGGAAAATTCAACTAAATGTTTATGAAAGTTAGGATGGATTTTATCTAATTGATAGAATTTCAGCCGCTGGTTAAGGAATAAGTGTAAATTTTTTTCGATTTGATTTCGGATTTTTTCTAACATAGGTGCAATATTAGCATGGTTTTCTTTAGATTGCAAACCTGCTTTCCTATGTTATAATATCGCGTTTTGAAAAGTCTCATTATTATATAAAAATTCTTATGATATATACTAAAATTTATTATTATGGCAGATGATATTCAACGTAAAATTCAGGAATTAGAGCCGCGTTTAGACCAGCTTAAAGGCTTTATTGACCTTCCGGTAAAGCAAAAAGCCATTGATGACATTCAAGTTAAGATGAATGAGTCTAATTTTTGGGAAGATTCTGCCAAAGCGAATAAGTTCATGAAGGAAATGAAATATCTTAAGGGGTGTGTTGAGCCGTATTTAGCGGATGTTAAAAAACTGAGTGATCTTAAAGAATTACATGCAATGGCTGAAGGTGAAGAGGTGATGATGGAGCAAATTCGGACTGAATTAGCTGCTTTGGAAGCGGATGTAGAAAAAATCGAGATCCAGAATATTTTATGCGGACCATTTGATAAAAGTAACGCGATTTTAAGCATTAATTCTGGTGCCGGAGGTACTGAGTCTTGCGATTGGGCGAATATGCTCTTACGCATGTATAACCGCTGGGCTGATGAGCATGGATTTAAAGTTAGCGTGATCGATATTTTAGCGGGTGAAGAAGCTGGCATAAAGAATGTGACGCTTGGTATTGAAGGTGATATGGTTTATGGATATTTGAAAGCTGAGAAGGGTGTTCACCGTTTGGTGCGGATTTCTCCATTTGATGCTAATAAACGCAGGCATACGTCTTTCGCGAGTGTGGATGTGATACCAGAAATTGAAGACGATATTGAGGTGGAAATAAAACCTGAAGATTTGCGAATTGATATTTTCCGTTCTTCTGGAGCAGGCGGGCAGAGTGTTAATACTTGTGATTCCGCAGTGCGTCTTACCCATCTTCCGACCGGTATAGTGGTGCAAAGTCAGAATGAGCGTTCGCAATTACAGAATAAAAATACCGCGATGAAAGTTTTGAAAGCGCGTTTGTATGAACAGAGGCAGAAAGAGCAGGAAGAAAAATTAGCAAAAGAATATCAGGCTAAACAAAAGATTGAATGGGGCAGTCAGATTCGTTCTTATACGATGCAGCCGTATACTTTGGTAAAAGATCACCGTACCGACGCAGAAACCGGCAATATTCAAAAAGTCATGGACGGCGGTTTAGATTTTTTTATGGAAGCATTTTTAAAATATCAAAAATTGAATAGTAAATAATATAATTTAAAAAAGGATTACAGCATGTTTGATTTTTTCTTAAGAAAAGGAATGGTTCGAAGCGCGCAAAAATTTATTAACGCGTTGGAACCAAAAGTTAATGTCCATGTTCCGCCGGAAAGTCCGCTGCCTTCGATCGGTGAATTAAAACAATTTTCTAAAGTAGTTTCAGTGATAAATGGTTTGGAACCAGCAATATCAGCGCTAAGTGATGAAGAATTAAAAGCTAAGACCGGGGTTTTTCGTCAGGGTTACAAACAAGCAATTGCTAAAGAAAAAAACGATTTGGTTGATTTACAGAAAAAATATCTTGAAGCAAAAGATCAAACTGAAAGAGATGAAATTTCAATCGCGATTGATGCCGCGAAATTAGAAGTTAAAAAATCCAAACAAAAATATTTAAGCAGTATTTTGCCTGAAGCTTTTGCTATCGCGAGGGAAGCGGGTAAACGGATTTTAAAAATGCGGCATTTTGATGTGCAGCTGGTCGGTGGAATGGTTTTAAACGGCGGGAACATCGCGGAAATGACCACTGGTGAAGGAAAAACTTTGGTTGCAACTTTGCCTGCGTATTTGAATGGCTTGACCGGCGAAGGCGTGCATGTAGTTACAGTTAATGATTATTTAGCCAAACGTGACCGCGATTGGATGGGACCGTTGTATGAATTTTTAGGTTTATCCGTAGGAGTTATTCAGCATGATATGAGTCCGGCAGAACGTCAGCGCGAGTACGGTTGTGATATTACTTACGGGACTAACAATGAATTCGGGTTTGATTATTTGCGCGATAACATGGTCATTTATAAAGAAGACATGGTCCAGCGCGGGCATTATTTCGCAATTGTTGACGAGGTAGATAGTATTTTGGTGGATGAGGCACGTACGCCTTTGATTATTTCTGGTCCGGCTGAAGAAGCTACGGATATTTATTATCGTGCTGATAAAATTGTATATGACCTACATGGTCGGCGTTTAAGTGAGAATGATATTATCAATGCCAAAGCTAAAGGCGAGACTTTAGAGATGTTGTCCAAAGGTTATGATTATACAGCAGATGAAAAAAATAAATCGGTTTCATTGACTGAGTCGGGTGAAGAAAAAATTTCACGGTCTTTCGGAATTTCTAATTTGCATGATATGGATACTATGCAGTATCGTCATCATATTTTACAAGCTATCAAAGCGCATGAGTTTTTTAAGATCGATGTGGATTATGTGGTTAAAGAGAAAGAAGTTATGATTGTTGATGAATTTACTGGACGTTTGATGCCAGGTCGTAGATGGTCTGATGGTTTGCATCAAGCAGTTGAAGCCAAAGAAGGAATGAAGATTGAGCGCGAAAACCAGACGCTGGCAACAGTTACTTTCCAGAATTATTTCCGTTTGTATGAAAAATTATCTGGTATGACTGGTACGGCTTATACTGAAGCGGTTGAGTTTAAACAAATTTATAAATTGGATTGCGTGGTTATTCCTACGAATAAACCAATACGCAGGCGGAATTTTGAAGATCAGATTTACCGTAGTGTCAGAGAAAAATTTAATGCTGTGGTTTTGGAACTGGAAGAGTTTCATAAACGTGGTCAACCAGTCCTGGTTGGTACGATCTCAATTGAGAAATCAGAATACTTATCGAAATTATTGAAGAACAAAGGTATTCCGCATCAAATTTTAAACGCGAAATTCCATGAGCTTGAAGCGCATATTATCGCGCAAGCTGGACGGTATAAAGCAGTAACTATTGCGACTAACATGGCAGGACGCGGTACGGATATTGTTCTGGGTGGTAATCCGGTATATTTAGCGAAGCAGCTGGTAGCGCAAAAAATGCAAGACGATAAAGATGCTGACCAGGAAGCCATGATTAAAAAATTTATTGAGCAATTCACCCAGCAATGCGCGGAAGAGAATAAGAAAGTTTTAGAGGCTGGTGGTTTACATGTATTAGGTACAGAGCGGCATGAATCCCGTCGTATTGATAATCAGTTGCGTGGTCGTCAAGGGCGTCAGGGCGACCCAGGTTCTTCTAAATTTTTTGTTTCTTTTGAAGATGATTTAATGCGTTTGTTCGGGTCAGAACGCATGATTGGGATTATGAATTCTTTAGGAGTTGAAGAGGGGCAAGTGCTAGACCATCCGATCTTGACTAAACAGATTGAGGTGGCACAGAAGAGAGTTGAAGCCCATAACTTTGAGATTCGTAAACATTTACTTGAATACGATAATGTTATGAATAAGCAACGCGAAGTTATTTATTCTTTACGCCGCGACGTGTTGGAGCGGGAAAGTGTAAAAGATTTGATTTTTGAAGCTGTTGATAATTTAGTATTTGCGGTAGTCAGGAATTATTTGTTCTCAGAGAAAGAGGATGCGGTTCAGGATGTTGATGGATTGGAAGTTTATTTGCGGGATAAATTCGGGTTAGTTTTGGGTGATAAAAAATCCGATATTGTGAAATTATCTCATGATGAAGCTACGGATTTTATAGTCGAGGAATTGAAAAAAGTTTATGCCCAAAAAGAACAGCAGTTAGAACCGGAACATTTGCGCTATATGGAAAAAATGCTTTTCTTGCGGGTTATAGACAGCCGGTGGAAAGATCATTTGTATGCTATGGACCAGATGCGGGAAGGTATTGGTCTTCGTTCTTACGCGCAAAAGGATCCATTGGTCGAGTATAAAAAAGAAGGTTTTGCGATGTTTGAACAAATGTATGATGCAATCCATGAGGAACTGGCTGAAATAATTTTTAGAATTCAGATGCAGAGCAGACAAACGGAGATCAAAGGGGTTTTCAGCGCTATACCTCAGCATACAGTTCATCAGGATATGTCGAGTTTATCGTCACAAGGGGGAGGGCAGCCAGGTGCGATGCCTGATTTTGGAGGAGCACGACATAGTGCGCCGGTAAGTGAAAGACGCGAAGGTCCTAAAGTAGGACGCAATGATCCTTGCCCATGCGGGAGTGGGAAAAAGTTTAAAAAATGCTGTGGGAATCATTAAAATTTGAAAATTAATAAAAAAATTTGGTCGATGATATTTTTGTCGTCGCTGTTATTGATCCTCGCCTTCCCAAAGACTGATTGGTATTGGTTGGCTTGGATTGCTTTTGTGCCGTTGTTTGTTGTATGCGAGACAGCAACTTTAAAAGAAAGTTTTTGGAGGTTTTTCTGGTCGGGGTTTGTATTTTTTTTAGGTGCGTTTTATTGGATTGGTATATCAGGGCTAATGGTAGGTATGCCGTGGCTTGCGGTTTTGACATTCTTAGGTACGGTTTTGTTATGCGGTTATTTAGCTTTGTATTTTGGTTTGTTTGGCATAATGTATTTTTATCGTCGAAAGATTTTATTGCCGTTGTTTGTTTTACCTGCGTTTTGGGTTATATTAGAATTTTTTCGGTCGATCATATTGAGCGGTTTTGGGTGGGGAGCTTTAGGGTACAGCCAATATAAAAATTTGCCGGTTATCCAGATTGCGGATGTTACAGCCGTGTATGGTGTTTCGTTTGCAGTGTTCTTTGTAAATTTATGTTTTTATAAAGCATATTTTTACCGCCGTGAATTATTTAAGGTCGCTGGTTGGATATTGGTTTCGCTTGCAACTATAGGCTGGCTTTGGTGGTATGGATTAGGTTGCATTAAATATTTTGATAAGTCTTCTGCTTCGATTAAAGTTGCAGTTGTTCAGGGCAATGTTCCTCAAGACCAGAAATGGGATGAGAAGCGTTGGCCTGCGATTATGGATAAATATACCAATTTGACCAAACAAGCTTTGGTTGCTCGTCCGGATTTATTGATATGGCCGGAAACCGCGTTCCCTGGGATTTTGTGGGAGGACGAAAAATATTTTGAAATTTTAAAGACTGTGGCATCAGAAAATAAAATTCCTATCCTGGTCGGGTCAGTAGTTGCCGAGAATAACAAATATTTTAACTCAGCACTTTTATTAGGTTCAGATGGAGCTTTAGCCGGGAGATATGATAAAATTCATTTAGTACCGTTTGGTGAATATGTTCCGTTTAGGGAACAAGCGCCGATATTGGGCAGTTTGATTCCAATTACTGATTTTACCTCTGGAACAAAGACTACAATATTGGATTTTAATAAAGTTCGTTTTGCAGTTTTGATATGTTTTGAAGATACTATACCGGAATTGGTTCGGCAATTTGTTGATACTGGCGCGCAATTTTTGGTTAATATAACTAACGACGCGTGGTTTGCGGATACGAAATCACCCTATTTGCATTTGCAGAGTTCAGTATTTCGGGCGGTGGAGAACCGTCGTAGTGTGGTGCGTGCGGCGAATACTGGAATAAGTTGTTTTATTTCTCCGTATGGAAAAATTATTAGGTATTTGATGGATGCCAAAGGTAAAGCTACATATGTCGAGGGTATAGCTCAAGATAATGTTGAAGTAAGTTCACAACGGACTTTTTATACTCGGCATGGCAATGTTTTTATATTTATATGTATTATTTTTTTCTTGTTGGGAATGATAGGGTTTTTAATAAAGCGGCGAGCTCAAGGAGAATGATATGATTAATAGTGTTAAGCATTGGATCTATCGTTTGTTTAAGAAACATTGGGAATGCATTTTAATTATTGACGATGATATGACTTCAATTAAAATCGCTCGGGCAATTTTAGTCAGCCAGGGTTACGCGGTTCTAACTACTAAATCCGGCGAAGAAGGATTGGAAACTGCACAAAATAAATCTCCGGATCTTATATTGTTGGATGTTATTATGCCTGGTCTGAAAGGTCGGGATGTTTGTCGTAAACTCAAAGAAAATGAAAAGACAAAACATATACCAGTTGTATTTTTAACTGCCAAAGATTCTCCGGATGATATTCAAGCTGAGATGGCGGCTGGAGCAGAAACGCATTTAACTAAGCCGGTTAATCGAGGTAAATTGTTGACAGTGGTTCAGCAAATATTATCAAAGAAGAAGGCAAAGTAATATGAAATTTGAGCGTAAAATGTTTCAGCCTATGGTGCGGGGTTTTGCCAGGGCGGTTTTAAAATTTTTGGTTTTTATATTTCGGGTTGGACCATATTTTATGGTTAGATTTATTGGTCGGGCTTTATTAAGATTCGCCTTATTATTTATGGGTTCTCAGCGTAAGGTGGCTATCAACAGCTTGCAGGTTGCTTTTGGAAAAGAAAAAACCATTGCAGAGCTGAAACAGATTCTGAGTCACTGCGGTGATACTTTTATCGAGGGCGCGATTGAGATATTTTATTTTATTGCTCATCCTGAGAAAGCTAAGGAATATGTTTCTTTTGAAGGCTTGGAACATTTAGATGCGGCGTTAAAAAAAGGTAAAGGCGTTATTGCTTTAACTGCGCATTATGGGAATTTTCCATTGATGATGTTAGGCTCGGTGCAAGCAGGGTATAAAACTAATTGTGTGATTAAACCTGCGCGGGACCCCAAAATGACGGAATATCTTTTAAAGAAGCGGGAAGTTATTGGTCTTAAAACCATATTTACAAATCCGCGCAATGAATGTGTTTTGAAAACTATTAAAGCTTTGCGGAATAATGAAGTGGTGTTTTTATTAGCAGATCAGAATTTTGGCGCTAAAGGCGGAGTGTTCGTGGATTTCTTCGGACAAAAAGCCGGTACTGCTACTGGACCAGTAGTTTTTGCTCAGCGTACTGGGGCAGCGATTGTTCCGATGTTTATTGCTCGCCAACCCGACGGGAAACACAAAGTATTTATTGAGCCGGAATATAAGTTAGAGAATTTTGAGAATGAGCAAAAATTTTTCGAAGTTAATATGGGGAATATAACTAAAATCATTGAATCATATATCCGTAAATATCCACATGAGTGGGCGTGGATGCATCGCAGATGGAAGTCTCGTCCGCAAGAGGAAGGGGAGATGATTGATGGCTGAAGAAAATAAAAAACAAAACGGGGCGTATAAAAGATTTTTATTGTTTGTTATTGGATCAGTAGTTTTGTTAGGTGGAATCACGTTGATATTACATTGGTGGGATGCGTTAGTGATTTTATGTAAAGGGTCGATTGGATTTGTGTTAGCTTTAAGCGGGATGTTTATGTTGTATGCGGCGAGTAAATTATGATTAAATTAGTAATTTTCGATCTTGATGGGACGGTGTTTGACGCGTATAAGGCGGTTTGTAAAAGTCTTAATTATGCGTTGGCTAAGTTTGGTTACTCTGAGCTAACTTTGGAACAGGTTAAACGTAGCGTGGGTCATGGTGAACGTAATTTATTGTTGAAGTTTGTATCTGAAGATAAAGTTGATGAAGTTCAGAGTCTTTATCGTGAATACGGCGCGGATCATTTTACAGAGTTGGTCACGCTATTACCTGCGGCAAAAGAAACTTTAGAATGGCTGCATAAACAAGGATATAAAGTCGCAGTTGCTACTAATCGTCCGGGCTGGTCAGCGCGTATGGTTTTAGATATTCTTAAAATCGCTGACTGGTTTGATTATATAGTTTGCGGCGATGAAGTTTTAAATGTCAAACCTGATCCGGAGATAGTGTTTAAGATTTTAGACCATTTTAAACTGTTTAAGGAAGAAGCGATTTTTGTAGGGGACATGGATCTGGATATTCAGACCGGCAAAAGCGCAGGAGTTAAAACTTTTGCTGTTCCAACTGGATCATGCTATAAGGAAGAATTGGTTTCAGCCGGACCTGATCATTTGGCGAATAGCTTGGCTGAATTACCGGAATATATACTTACCCTCCCACTTGTGGGGAGGGGCAGGGGAGGGGCAAAGTAAGACATAAAAAAATGTGTTGCTTATTTCAGCTTTTTTGTATATAAATATAGCCTTAAATTAATAGAAAAATAAATGTTAATGTGTTTTAACAGGAGTATGTATGAGTAAGAGAACCAGAAGAGGTAAACTAAATTGGCGTTCAAAGAAAGCCAATCATGGAAGAAAACCTTGCCGTGGAGGCTAAAAGGTCAGCTATATGATGGCGAAAGTTAATTGCCTATCAAAATATTGTTAAATTAAGGCGTGTAAAAATACACGCCTAAATTTTTATATGAATATAATTGGAAAATATAAGGTTTTTATTCCACACCGCCGTACATGCTGGTTAGCGCTACTGCTTATAATTGTTTTTACTACGATAGTTTATACCCCTTCTTTTTTCCATATGGGTCGCAGTGACCAGGAAAATTATTTTGCTGAGACCGCACAATTAAACGGGTTTGTGCAGACGGTAGAAAATACTTATTCTTACAGTCGGCAGCGGATATTTTTTGCTGGTGATTTTCAAATGTTCAAACCTTTATATTTTGTTTTGTTAGCCGCGGAAAAATCGGTTTTTGGTTGCAACCCTTTTGGCTGGCAAGTTACTAGCGTAATTTTGCATTTGTTGGTGGTCTGGCAATTATTCCGGCTTTTATATTTGATATATCCAAGTTTTGGCGCAGTGGTGATGAGCGCTTTTTTCGCGCTTATGTTGATGACCCAAGATATGGTTACGTTTCAGCATATGAATATATGTATGGTCGCGCATATTCTGATTTTGGAAAGTTTTATAGCTTTTATTAAATATTGTGATTCAGGGCAGACTGCGACAAAATATTTTTGGCGGATATTTGCATGCATGTCGCTGGCGTGTTTTATACGTGAGTTTTCCTTGGTGTATACGGTAATTATATTTTTTGGTTTATTGGTATACGGTTGGTTTAAATTTGGTTCAATTAAAGGTTGGAAATTGTGGTCGCTGTTATGGTTCCCGATTATTATTTATACCATTTGGGACGTTATAGATTATATAGTCAGAGTAAAAATTTCATATCATACCGGACAGTTAGTTGGTAGTTTGTTGCCAGTATTAAAATTTTATGGATTGTCGTGGGTAGGCGGAGTAATCCCGGGTGTATTTAATTATCATATGCCGATTTTTCCAGGTATGCGGGTTGTTGCAGGAATTTTATCTCCTTCGGAAATGATCGATATAGGGAAAACAAATATATTGATAATTAATGCGGCATGGTTAATGGTTTTTATGTTGCTTTTAATAGGTGTTATAGTCAGGGTTTGTATGCAAAAAGGAGAAAAAATATTTTATGGATTGAAAGATCCCAGAATATTAACTGGTATTATGGCTTTGGGTTGTTCTTTGAGTTATAGCGTTATTGTAACGTGGGGTAGGTTTCAAGAGCGGGGAATGGAAAATCTTTATTACAATATGTATTATTTTTATGCTCCGGTATTCTTTAATTTAATATTCGGGTATACAGTGTTTTTTTCGTTAATGAATTTTATTAAAGTTAGAGAAAGGCGAGTATGGTTAGGTTTATTTGCAAGCATATTGATATTGATAACAGCCTGGAATGCTTGGGCAAATTATCAGTTAAATATGGAGCTCAAAGAATTTAGTTCTCCGTATATTTCTCGTCAGAAAATCGCGGGTTTTTCAAATTATTATTTAGCCAGAAGATACAATGCTTTAGGCGCGATTTCTGCAGCAATAGATAATTATTCACAGGCATTTGATTATTATAATAAAACTTTGCTGGCTGATCCGCAGAATGAATTTGTTAATTTTAATTTGGGTGTTTTATATGCTAAAGAAAAAAAATATTATGAGGCTTTGAAATATTTTAATTTTGCATTGAAGAGTGATGTCGCTGACAAAACGGGTGTTTATTTACAAAGGGGGATAGTGTTAATAAATTTGCGCAGATACAATGATGCGCTTATGGATATAGACCGGGTTTTGTTTTTAGATCCGGCTAATCAAGACGCTTTGCGGATTAAATCTTTGTTTAAGTCCCCCCAACCCTCCCAATGATGTTCTTTATAAATTATATCGACAGTATTTGTTTTTGTGTTACTATAAATCTTGGGGGGAAACAATCCTGCCGTTATTTTTAGCATTGTTTCCAAAAAATATTTTTTTAAGATGACTCTTATAAATTTATAAGAGGGGTCTTGGTTTTTAATTTTTAAATGGGGGAGAAGCCGTGAAAACTGTATGGGGGGGGTTGAAAAAATTTGTTATCGTTTTATTGATGCCGATCGTGTTTTCTTTTTCTGGCTGTATTTATTTGGTGGTGGGTGGGCTAGGCGCGTTGGGCGGTTATGTAGTGAGTCCGGATACTGTTGAAGGCTTGACCAGTAATGACCGCAAATCGGTATGGGAGACTGCGAAAGAAATTGTTACAGTTATGGGTACGCCGATACAGGAAATGTCAGACAGTGGAATAATGATAGCTAAGATCCAAGGCGCTAAAGTTGAAATTGCTATCGTTGCTGTAACAGACAAGACAGTGAAAGTCCGGGTTAAGGCTAGAAAAGCTGGTATGCCAAAGATTAGTGTCGCGCAAGATGTATTTGTTAAGATTATGAGTCGGATGAATGAGGGGTAAAATTTGTTTTTATGAAAGGGACAGCGCCCGATAGGGAACTGTCCCTTTTTTTATAATTTATTGACAAATGGAAGATGCTTATATAAAATAGCGTTTCCTTTGAAGTATAAATCGTGCCGAGATAGCTCAGTTGGTAGAGCGAAGGACTGAAAATCCTTGCGTCCCCAGTTCAATTCTGGGTCTCGGCACCATTTTTTTGTCCGCAAATTTAAACAACACCGACGGAAGTACTCATTTAAGCACATTACTGCTTCTTTCCTTTATCAAAAATTTCAAGTCATAAATTGGTATATATTGGTACTAATTCACACATGTTTTAGCACCGTTTTAGCACATTTTAAGCACATTGATATTTTTAGGGTAAATAAAACAGAATAAATGAGCGCAAAGGATTTTTGCTTATTATAAAACAATCTTGACAGATGGACAGTGGTGTTCTATATTATGGTACAGTTGTACCATAACATAGAACGGAGAAATAATATGTTGATCCCTGCCGGAAGAAAAAAACACTGTATACC
>JADFYE010000007.1 GCA_015233195.1 Candidatus Omnitrophota bacterium | reverse complement strand
TATCTATAACCTTTTTGCGTAGGAACACGACCAGCTGATGTGTGCGGATGAGTCAAAAAACCGTCCTCTTCCAATTCAGCCAGAATGTTCCGTATGGTCGCAGAACTCAGGTCATAAAAATGATGTTCAGCAATATAAGACGAGCTTACCGGAACTACTGTACGGATATATTCCTCTACAGTAACGCCCAGAACTCGGTCTTTTCTGGTATGTATTTCGTTTTGCTTGTTTGTCATATTAATATATTAGCACTCTTTGGTCTTGTTTGCTAAAAATGAATTATAGTAAAAAATCCAAAGTTGTCAATAACAAATCTAGAGACTCGAAATTTACAAATTATCACTACTATTCATATTTCTTTCTCAAAGATTCCAGGGTTTCGGCGAGTTCAACCATAATACTCAAATACTGGTTAATGCCATGCGGTTCAGTATAAAAAGCCAGCAGATTCGGACGACGAGGTCCTCGAGCATAAATATCCAATGATAACGCGCCTTCAAACATTCTTACCGGCATAGAAACTATACCGCGCACGTCCACATTTTTTAATTTTGCCAAAAGTTTCAAGAATACTTTTTCTTTCATCAATTGATTAATCATAAAATGGTCATTAGTGTGTATTTCTAAACCGTCCAGCTCTTTAGGAAGTTGACTCACGATTTCTATTCTCTTCATCTTATTATATAAATCCGGAACTGATTCAGGTTTCTCGTCTCTGATCATTTTTACTTTAGCTCGTTCAGTAAACGTCAACATTAAACTACCTTCAATAGGCAAGCGTAAATACCCGCGATTAACATTTTCTTTTAACCCGCGCTCAATTATATCCTCATAAATCATTTCTTTACCTTTAAACCGGAAAAATATCCGGGAAGACCCTGGTCGGTCGTCCCAAGGCTTCACTTCACCCTCTAAAAGCTCAGCAAACTCCTTCAAGAATACATCCCGATTCTTTCTCTCGCCCACATTAGGAACACTAAGCACGATCAAGCCCACCACTAAAATTACTATAATAATAATAAACAATATCAACATATAACTCCTATTTCAAAAGCAATTTTCCGTCTTCATCATAATTCTTACTGATTATCTTCTGTCCATTTTCAAACTTAGTCTCATTTTTTATGGTACCATTCTCATAATAAGACATAAAAGTGCCGTCGCGTTTATCTTGTTTGAAAACGCCTTTAAGCATCAATTTACCTGACCGGTAAAATTCTCTGTATTCACCGTCTCGTAAACCCGCTTTTATTTCCACAGCTCGCTTAACTGCACCATTATCATAATATTCAAATGCTGGACCATCTACGATTTTTCCTTGATCCATCGAAGCGCTTTTACTCAATTCCCCGTCTACAGTATATTCTTTTAATAAACCTTTCGGCACCCCGTTCCTTGCCTCATACGCGCGTTTCAAATTACCTTTAACTCCATACTCGCGTATAATACCTTTTTGCTCGCCATCCACAAATCGTGCTTCAATATACACTTTCCCGTTCTCGTCATAACATTTAACAACACCATTTTCTTTACCGTCAACATAATGCCGTTCATACGCCAAATTTCCATTTTCCCGGTATTCCAAAACTTTACCATTTATTTTACCATGCTTATAAAATACCTCAGCTTCAATAGCATTATTAGGAAAGTACAACACAGCTTTCCCCTCTAAAAACCCATTTTTATAATATCCGTCAAATTTCATACAACCGCTCGGATAATAAATCCGTGCCCTACCTTGCAAAACCCCAAAAAGATACGTACCTTCGCTCTCTAATCTGCCATTTTTATAATAGGTATTAAAATGCCCGTGGCGTACACCATTTTTATAGTGATAGCGGGCTTGGACTTCGCCGGTCTTATCGAAGAGCTTTTTATAAATTCCATCCTCAAGCTTTACTGCGGAAAATGCAGGCGCGCATGTTAAAAATAAAAATATAAATAATATTAATCGTTTCATATTTTTAAATTTTACCACAGAAATTATTAGACACGAAACTTAATTCTAAAAACATAATAACCCCTCACCCTAACCCTCTCCCCAAAGGCTGGAGAGGGGATTACTTTTAATTTCTAAATTAACGCTATTCCAAAAGGACTGTTGAAAAATGCTCAGATACTAGGCATTTCCCGAGTAAGCACGGAGGCGTACGTTTCTGTACGCCACACAAGCGAGCGATGGGAATAACGACGTAGATGGGCGTTTTGCGACAGTCCCGCGGCAGCAATAAGAAACGCCTTCCTGCTCTGGTATAACCCGAACACAAGAAGGCGAATCGCCCGTCAACGACGGCAAAAGCTATTTAACATTCATCTGCTTTTTCAACATTTCATTTTCAGCAGACAATTTATCCACTTTCTGATTCAATTCTTTTACTGCTTCAATCAAAGCACCGACCATATTCGCATATTCAACTGCTTTTATTCCTTTATCATCAGTCTTAACCACCTCAGGAAAAACTTTTTCTACTTCCTGAGCTATAACACCCATTTGATTTTCTTTACCTCTAGTTTCATCTATCCATTTAAAATTAACCCCACGGATCTGATTAATTTTTGCTAATGCGTCAGGAATAGTATGCACATCTTTTTTCAAAGTAACATCAGACCATTGTGTAACTGATCCAGTTGCATAAATGTTCCCCTGAACATACAACTTATAATTTACATCTGGCATATTGCCCGGCGCCACACCTATACCCACAGCATCTGCTGGTCGAGATGCTCCAGCCCAATGTTTAAAACTCAGAATTGATGATGAAATTGCTGGATTTGCACTTGGACTTCCAATTTGAAACGGCGATTCAAATATAAACTGAAAATCATCCACTACTCTTCCTGTCCAATACCCAAGAGCATGTCCAGGCTCTTCAATATTAAAACGGATTCCAGCAGGATAATTCTGACCAGTACCATCAAGATTAACACTGCCAGTTGTTATATTAATACCACTATACTGCGCTACCTTAGCAACATGCAAACCTGATTCTGGTTTTAGCGTGCCCAACCCAATATTACCATTATTTCCTATGAATAATCTATTTTGAGCAACTCCCACCTGACTTGTTGATCTTTGTTGTAATACTAAAGCTCCTTCAATCAAAGGAAACTGTCCGCTTTGACATATTCCTGGCTTTTCAGAACATTTTACCAGGCTCAAATTCCAATCTTTTGCATAATAACCATTTCCATTAGGTACGCTTTCATCAGTAAAACCTATTCCTGAATATACATAATCATTACCTGTACCTGAACCACTTAAATTTAAACTCGCAAATCCATTACCAGCAGTAGGAGGTTTAATCTGCATAACTGTAGAAGGAGCAGAAGTATTAACACCTACAAATCCGTCTTTAGTAATAATCATGTTAGAATCTAAACCATTTTTAATATTAAAAACTATATTGTGAAAACTATTGGTATTTGTTGGGTCGTCTGACCTAATAACTAAATCATACTGTTTTGCATCCATTGAAAGTGCACCATCATGCCCTGCTATACCCATACGACCATAAATTAACGGTGTTGCGGCATTATTACCAAACTTCAAAACTGGAGAAACTCCATTTGTTGCTCCAGATATTTCAATACCCGCATCATTGGTAGCAGTATTAACATGTAATGTGGATTGCGGCGTTACCGCTCCCATTCCAACATTTCCAGCACCATCCATCCTTATACCTGTAGTTCCAGCACTCCACGGAGCAATAACAAATGCTCCTTGTCCTGCTGTTCCATTTGAATATATTATTACGTTATCATTTGCTTGAGTAATACCATTATAAGAACCTCCTCCAACAGTTCCGGACATAAACTGCATCCATCTCGTTCCATCTTTAAGTAAAATACCATCCAACAGTGTCGCCGTAGAAATAGTTAACTTTCTGCTAGGAACAGATATTCCAACCCCGACATTACCATTATTTAAAACTGTAAACGCACTAGCAGGCGTAACATTAGTACCATTACCAACTTCAAACAACGAGCTGGCATTATTAGCATTATAATAACCAACAGCTAAGGCATTCGCTGCTGATAATGTCAAATTACTACCAAAAATACCATTCCCAACAACTTCTAACTTAACTTTTGGCACGCTTGTACCAACCCCAACATTATAGGTAGTATCGCTTGCCCAAATCCGCTTTTTAGCTGGATCAGTCGAATCATACAGCCAAATTCCCTCAACCTTTTTAAATTTCTTAGTAGTCTTATCACAGACTAATACTTTTGAATTCGAGTCAGTAGCCAGCTTACCTGCCTGATCCCCTGAAGAGCAGTCATCCCCATCATTCTTAGCGCTTTTTAACTGAACAGTGTCATAAACCGCGTTTGGAGCAGGTACACTCGTAAGAAGTTTAGTTGTTGTTGTACCCGCATGTACTAGAGAAGAAAACCCTAAAACCACTGCCATTGATAATAAAATTCCATAAATTTTTTTCATTTTCCCCTCCTTATTGGGAATACTGCCTTGTCCTACTTAAAGTATCCTATATGAACCCCCATAAAACAACAGTTTTCCCGGTTTTTGGGAAACCGCTTACAAAATCAATATTTTTCATTAACGTCTTTGTCCTCTATACTATCCAATAAAAAAGGTCTTAAAGAGCCTAAAAAATGTTTAGAAATTCTACAAGTTAAATGACATCCGTCCTCTTGATACTCCTTACTTATCACGTCGGCATTCTCATGTATAAACCCCACAAGATCAGCGCGGTTCATTGGTATTAAAACGTTTACTTGCGCCATGCCTTCATCTAATATAACCGTTACCATATTAATCAGCTCTTCCAGATTTTCTTTTGAAAGCGCTGAAATAATTACAGCTTTTTCAAAATTCGTACCAATATCTTTTAATGGTATCCGTTCAGGCAGCCGGTCAATTTTATTAAAAACCACTATAGTTGGTTTTTCATTAGCACCCAACTGGGTCAAAACTTCAATTACTGCTTCATACATATGCTTAAAATTAGGGTTGCTTAAATCAACCACATGCAGTAAAAGATCTGCCTGCTGAACCTCTTCTAAAGTGGCTTTAAATGATTCAATAAGATTATGCGGCAGGTCATGCATAAAACCAACCGTATCTGAAAGAATAGCTTTTTGATTATTAGGCAAGTTCCATTGTCTGGATAAAGACGCCAAAGTAGTAAACAAACCATCCTGCGTCCTTTGATTAGCTCCGGTAAGCGCGTTCATTAAAGTAGATTTTCCAGCGTTGGTATAACCAACTAAAGAAATTAAAGGCACATGATTTTCTTTTCGTCTGGAACGGGTAACCTCGCGGTCAGTTACCATGCCTTTTAATTCGCGTTTTAATTTATCTATACGCTGACTAATCCTGCGGCGGTCGATTTCTAATTTAGTTTCACCAGGTCCCAGCGTGCCAATACCACCGCCTTGCTGAGACATGTCAACCCCATGCCCAATCAAGCGCGGCAGTAAATATTGCAGCTGTGCTAATTCAACCTGGGTTTTTCCTTCACGGGTTGTAGCTCTGCGCGCGAAAATATCCAAAATCAAGCGGGTGCGGTCAATTACAGTCTTCCCTATATATTCTTCCAAATTACGCTGTTGACTGCCTTTTATATCCTCACTAAAAATTATAATATCCACATCGCCGATGTTATCACATAAAGATTTTATTTCTTCGACCTTGCCTTTACCGATCAAATTATTAGCGGAAGGTTTATCAACCTTACAAATAAATTCACCCACCACTTCAGCTTCACATGCTTCAGCTAAAGCTTTCATCTCTTCCAAAATATCCTGAGCCAGCCAGATTTTCCGCTCGCGTTTAAATTCAACAGCTACTACCAGAATTTTTTGTTTAACACCTTTTAAGTTCAAAAGATCGTCCATGAATCTCCTATTTAGATTACAAAATACAGAGCGAAAAAATTTTATCTGCTATATCCGACGGCTTAAAATCCGGCGATAGATCTATCCATTCTATACGAGATTCTTTCCTGAACCAAGTCATTTGACGCTTGGCATATCTTCGGGTATTTTGTTTTATTAATTCAACTGCCTGCTCCAAAGTTTTTTCCCCTGATAAATAACTCCGGATCTCGGAAATGCCTATAATTTTTTCAGCAGTCTTGCTCAAAACAACTTTATCTAAAGCCTTAATTTCCTCGACCAGACCTTGGCTTATCATTTGATCAACCCGGGTATTGATCCGTCCATATAATAAATCCCGTTCCATACGCAATCCATAAATCCAGATATTGTATTTTCCCCACAACCCCTGTCTTTGTTTATTAAGTTCTGAAATAGGACGCTGTTCTTTATGAAACACTTCCAGCGCACGGACTAGACGTTTTTGATCATTAGCATGTATTTTTGCTGCAGAAGCTGGATCTTTTGCCATCAACATTTTATGCAAATATTCCGGACCTTTCTCTTGTGCCTGTTTAAACAATTGCTGGCGCAACACTTCATCTTTAGCTGTACTGTCAAAAATACCGTCGAGCAAAACCTGCATATACATTCCGCTGCCGCCGCAGACCAGAGGTATCTTACCTTTTTGGATAATAATTTCAATACTACTTAAGGCCATCTTATAAAATCTGGAAACATCAAATTCTTCTTGGATAGGAACGCAGCCAACTAAATGGTGCGGAATTAATTTTTCTTCCTCAGGCGTTGGACAATTGCTGGCAATTTTAACCTGATCATATACCTGCATTGCGTCGCAGGAAACAATCTCGCCGTTAACACGTTTGGATAACTCCAGCGCGACCGCGGATTTCCCCACACCAGTAGGACCGACTATAAAAATAATATTCATAATTACGGAAAAATATTTGTAGGATAACCTTTTTTAGATAACTTGTCTCTCAAATTTTGGGCTTCAGCAATCGAAGCTAAACGCCCGACACGAACCCTATACATTTTTCGTCCTGATTTATCGCTCGCCTCTATTACATAAGAATTCTCTTTGTCATCTTTCAAAGTATTCAACATCTGCGTAGCCTTTTCCCTATCTCCAAAAGAACCGACCTGCACGGAAAAATAATCTTTTTCAGTTAAAAGCTGCGCAGCAGCCTGAGCGTCTAAACTAACCGGAAACTCAACTATGATCTTATTCAAATGCTTACGTGCGTCAGCCCAACGCCCCATCTTCAATTCTGCTCTGGCTAACTTCAAATATCCTAAAGATAAAAAATCAGACTTACCTTCAAGTTTTACAAATTCCTCTGCCGCCTTAACTGCCTGCTCATAACGTTCATCTAAAAATAAAGCATCAATCTGAACCAAATAAAATTTACTGCGCCAATGAGCATCTAGCTTGGGATTTTTCAAAACATTATTAATTATATCTTGAGCCTTTAAATAATCTTTAGTTTGAACAGCAGCCAAACCCTGCCAATAATCCAATTTTATTAATTGACCAGTATCTTTAGTGTTGGGCTTGACCTCGACAATCAATTGGTCAACCCGCTTCCAATCATTAGCCAACACTGCCATTTCAACGTCCACAATATCACTTGCCCAGCCCACAGCAGAAAAAAATAATATTCCTAAGACAAAAAATAAAACTTTATTCATTCACTCCTCCTACTTTATCCCAAACATCCCTTTTATCTTCATCTCAGCTTTTTTCACCAAAGGCGGCACTATCTCTTTTGCTTTTGCTGAAACCGGCTCACGATAAACTCCCAAATAAAACCCGCCGGTAAATATAGCAGCAGCCACCAACAAACTCACAAACCAATTCCCTCCACTTTTATTCTGTGCCATGTTTTCTCCTTTTCTACCATTTTCCGTCGAAAACTTGTTTATACGCGTCAAAAAACATTTTTACTTTATGCGTCACCCACACAAACCAAGCCGGCTGTTGTATCCAGAGTAAAGTCAAAACAATCACCAGCGCCGCAAAAGTTTTAATCCCATCTTCCATTTTAGAAGTAAAGATAATTACAAAAACAAAAATATACGCTAATGCCCAATAAAACTCCGTCGTACCCATAAATTATCCTTTCTTTAAAATAACTTTGCAAGTAAAGCAGTTACTGCTGTTTCTACCCTCAAGATTCTCTCCCCTAAACCAACCAAAGTAAACCCGGCTTTTTTAAACATCTCAATCTCATAATCAATGAATCCGCCTTCCGGTCCGACTGCCAATATTACCGGCGCGTTAACCGCGATTTTATTAAGCAGCGCACCTCCCGGATGCGCGACCAAGGCAGTTGTTCCTTTGACCATTTCCGGTACTTCATCCTCGAGAAACGGCTTGAACCGCTTTCGGAACGTCACCTTCGGCAGTATCGTATCACCTGCCTGTTCCAACCCCAACAATAAATGTTCCCGCCATTCTTCATTTTTTAAAAGCGAACTATTCCAAAAACTTTTTTCTACCCGGAAACTATGGAACACAATTATATTTTTAACGCCCATCATTGTAGCAGTATACAAAACCCGTTTTAATACTATTGGTCGATGCATAGCCACCAATAAGGTTACTGGCAAAGCTAAAGGAGGAGCCCGCTCAAATTGCACCTCCATTTCAACCTGCGCTTCAGATACCAAAGAAACAACGCCTATACCGATCTTACCGTCTAACAAACCTACTTGTAACTGGTCGCCAACCTCGGGTTTATGAATCAAACGGATGTGTTCAGCTCTCCGGTCAGTTAACCTGACTTTTTTCTCGTCTATAAAATCAGTTTTAAATAACAAAATCAAATTCATATTTAAAATAAACTTCCCTGTTCCGCCTGCTGCAACGCGAATTTTGGTTTCTCCACGCCGAATAATTTTACATATTCGCTGGCAGAAAATATATTCTGTTCTCCTGCGATCTCCCGCAGTCTGTTAAAAAGATCTGCAGTTAATTTTACATCTACTAAAGCGCGGTGAGTTTCCCCCATCGGCAATCCAAAATATTGAGCCAAATACGACAGCCGATAAGTTTTAAAATGCGGAATTAAATATCTCGCCATTTTCAAAGTATCTACCGTCGGGGTTTCGTCCCTAAATTTACGTCCGAACAAAGCCAACTCATAACTCATAAAATTAAGATCAAATCTTATATTATGTCCGACGATACATCCACCGCCCACAAATTCAATAATCTTAGGCAAAACCTCATCCGCTATTGGCGCGTCTTTGACCATTACCTGCGTAATATTATTTATCCGCTGCGCCTCCAACGATAATGCTCGGCGAGGATTAACAAAAGTTTGGAACTCTTCTTTAATCTTACCTTCCGCCCATTTAACTGCTGCTATCTCAATTATCCTATCCCCTTTATCCGGATACAACCCAGTAGTCTCGATATCCATAATTATATATTCAGGGTGCTGCGCTATCATATCTGCCTTTCTAAACGTTGAATTTTTTTGCCAATTCATTCACCCGACTGATTTTCAAAACCTCAGAGGCAAAAAGCTCTGCCGATTTTAAATCAACCACTTTTACCGCAGTTTGAATCTTATACATATTATTCGGATTGATACTTAATTTTCTAACTCCCACTCCGATCAAAAACTGTACAAAACGCGGATCATGCGCCATATCACCACAGACTGACATGTCTTTGCCATATTTCTTTGCGGCGTCAACTATTACCTTAAAAGCCCGTAACACTGCCGGATGATATGGTATATATAATTCCGAAACTTTTTCATTAGAGCGGTCTACCGCCAGCATATATTGAATAAAATCATTCGTGCCCACACTCATAAAATCAGCAACCTGCGCCAGATCTTCAATTATGCTCAATACCGACGGTGTTTCCACCATTAAACCTATACTCGGAAAACTATTGTGCTCTACATTTTCCTTAGCCAATAACTGTATATTATCGTTTACCACTTCTTTCGCTTCTAAAAATTCATCCATAGACGAAACCATAGGAAACATGATCCTGATTTTACCTTTAACACCCGCCCGGAGAATCGCCCGAATCTGCTGGCTAAAAATATCTTTATGCCGCAAAGAAAACCGGATTGACCGCATACCCAGATACGGGTTCTTTTCTTTTTGATGGTCATCGAAATAAGATAAAACTTTGTCCCCGCCTATATCGAGCGTTCGAAACGTTATTTCCTTGTCTTCCATTTGTTCCACTAATTTGCAATAAATAACATATTGCTCTTCTTCGGTCGGAAACTCACTTCTAACAATAAACGGAAATTCAGTCCGGTATAAACCAATTCCCTCAGCTTTAAATTCTAAAGCGCGCGGCACCTCACCTAATAAATTTATATTCGCAAAAAGATGCACTTGCGTCCCGTCAACCGTACAAACTTTATCCGTTAAATACGCTTTGACTGATTTCAACTCATCTTCCAGCCGCCGTTTAGCTTTGAAAGTTCCTATGATCTCCTCCGAAGGATTTATATAAATATTTCCTTGTTCCGCGTCCAATAGTATTCGATCTTTCTCAGTTAATTGTAAAAGTCGACGAGTATCAGCCACTATTAAAGGTATTTGCAAAGATTGTGCCAAGATTGACACGTGAGAAGTTTCTCCTCCATGCAACACCACTATTCCATGTACAGTTAGCGAAGATAACTTTAAAATATCTGATGGATAAAGCTCATCCGCAACCACTATCCGGCTGGAACAATCAAAAGCACGATTGGATATGCCAAGTAAATTCGCCAACAATCTCCGTCCAATATCAATTACATCCCGGCTTTTTTCCCGTAAATAAAAATTTGGAACAGCTTCAAATTTTTTAACATGCTCTTCTATAACCTCAACAATGGAGAGTACCGCAAACTCCCCTTTTTCAATTCGACTAGTAATAGCACCTAGAAATCCGGGATCTTTCAACATTAAGATCTGAGCGGAAAATATCAAAGAAGCCACGTCGAAAAAAGCCTTCTCAATTTCTTTTTGCATGTTCTCTAATTGCTTCTCAGTTTCTTTTAATGCGTCCAAAACTTCTTTATAAGCAAAAACCTTCTCAAAATACTCTTGGTATTGAACCCTTAAACTTTGTTTATCATCCAAAACATGAACCTGAGCATAAGCAAACCCTTTAGAGCCAGCTTTACCTTTAACAAATTTAAATTCTGGTAATTTTTCGTTATCGCCTAAATTCATTAAGTCCTCAATATTTTTTGCAAATCCAGAATAGCGTTATTAACCTTATCTACCGACGGATATTCCACGCCCGGTTCCCGCTTTTTAGCTTTAAGCTCTTCAACTAATTTTCCAACTTCCCACGTTATTTGTTCTGCGCATCGCAATACCTCTTCAAAAACTTCCCGCGTAGACATGGAATAGTCTACTTTGTTTTTAATATCTTGAACATCCGCATATATCCCTTGCTCCCCTTGACGCTCTAACTGGGTTAGCTTCTTAGCTATAGCACAAATACTTCGCGCTAATTTTTCCACCTCAGCTCCGTTAATTCCCAGCCTACTCTCGTCGATAATCTTATTCAAAGGCAGCATATTCGCTTGAAACGCAACTTCTGTTAACAATTTAATTATAACCTTAGCTTCTTGCGGCAAACTCTGCGCAGGAACAAATTTAGGACGAGCTACCATATCGATCTGTTCTTTGGTAGGGAAACTTCCTTGCACTTCTTCGGCAAGTATAGCCTCAGGTACAGAATCTATTTTCGCTTCGGCTTTGCTTACCTCTACACCCTGATTCTCTTTCAACAGCTTTTCAATCTTACGCATTGGTCTAAACGCGAATACTATAACTAAAAGCATAATAACCAGCCCAACTGTCAAAGGAATAAACAAAGTAAATATCATTCCGCCGCGGGCAGTATTCATGGCTGAAGGAAACACCATTTTCGACGATAAAACTGCCGCGCTCAACCGTTCTAAATAATTAAAACTCTCCCAGCTAACATTCAACAAATTATAACTTTTTTGAGCTGACGCCCAATATTGTACGGTGTATTTATCAAATTCATTAAACGCGAACTTTATTTTATCAGCACGTTTAAGGTCATCTGCCTGATCAAAATTACTACTCAACACTTTTACTGAATCCATTACCTGGTCTAATTTGGCTTTAGATTCTGTCAGCGCAATATTTCCACCTGAAAAAATCTTTCCGTTTGCTATCTGAATATCCTGCATTGCTTCGACCAATAAATTCAACACATTGGTACGATTAACCCACAATTCAACTTGATTCGGATCTTTATTCGCAGCAGAGATCGCATTATTCGCCCGGTCTTTAACTTCTTTACGCCACTGTTTTAATTCTGATACCATCCTCGAGAAAGCATTACTTTGATCCTTCATCAATTGATCATTCTGCTCAATAATACGTTTTGCGTCCATCAGATCCTGCTGATATTTACGTATGCCCTGGTCGATCTTTTCCAATGACGACTGATCAACTACGTCAGCAGTTTTTTGATAAACCCTAAAGAATTCTTTTTGCAGCATATCAACTTTATTAAACACCGCTGATAAATTTTCAGCTGAAGGAACAAATACCAAATCGCGTTCGCTGTTGCGGACTTCGCTTAATACCTGCAGATATGAAGACGCTGCTGGCTCATACAAATTCTTCTCCTCAGCAGCAAAAACATTACTGACCCCTAACCATATAATCAAAAACAAACCCAATATATAACGCACATTTATCATTCCATTCCACCCTACTTATATTTCTCTGCCCACTCCCCAGCAACCGGCAATTTAAAATACTCGCCTTGATACGCCTTAACCATTAAAACCAACCAGAGCACAAATCCAGCCATACCTAATAACACGCCGAAAAAAGGCAAATATACCAGAAAATTTAAAATTCCAAAAACAATGACTGATTGAATCGCGTGGAATCTGACATATTTATTATCATTTTCTAAAAGATATAAAACTATGCCCGTGACCCACCCTAAAGAATAACTTAATACTGCGGCGATTTTGGGATCAATTCCTAACGAAGTTTTACCATAATTCTTTGCCATAAATATACTAACTTTCTATTTTTGTGTGTGTTCAGATTTTAGCATAAAATAGAATTATAGTATAAGTAATCAAAATAAAATTTATATCAATTTAATTAACTATTTAATGCCGAGTAAGCCCAACACATTTTGGACAGGGATAAAATCAATAACTACTGCGGAAAACCTTTGCGGATTTAAATAAAGCAATTCTTGCATAGCTTTAGGGTCGAATTGAATGGACGGAGAATCACCCCAGCGCCCCAATTTAATATCATTCATGTCAATACCACCGACGTCTTGATCAACCGTTTGGGTAGGATCTTTTCCGGGAGCCTTTACAGGTTCATCAATATTTCTGCTGTTCTGCCATGTTCCGTTGTGAAGTTTACCGCGAAAATCTGGTGCTTCAATAATGTCGTCCATAGTACTAACACGGCTAAATTCATGCGCTGCTTTTTCAACCGTGATAAATCCTTTCGTAACTGCCATCAATAATCCCCGTCTGATAAATTCTAAACTCTGCGCGTCAGGCACAACATATAACCCTCCGCCATTAATAATTGTCTGCGGTGAGCCTGCAATCACATAATACGGACCATAGTTCCCTGGATAAACTAATCCGTGAGTAAACGAGTTAAATTCCCCAACCTCCCCTTTACCAAATCCCCGCATCATGATCTGCAGCATCGCCCATTGATTACGTAAATTATACGGTGTTTGCCCTGTGACATAAATTCCCATTCCAGTCACTTCGTTATTATCCATGCCATGTCCATACAAATAGTCAGACTTCCATAAAAAGGCCTCCTCTTGCGGGGATCGTTTTTCTTTTTCAGCAGGAAACGAAAACATCTCGCTATCTCCCATTTCCTGCCTAAGATTATCGTATAACAATGTCGCATCAAACACATGGTATTGTCCAAAGCCAGACGATAAGCTTTTCAAGCGGATATAGTAATAATTAGGAATTTCGTAATTTTTTTCCAAAAACGCATACAGATCATGCTTGTCTTCTATGCTCAACATCACGATACTAGCTTCCATAAAAAACGCGTTAAAAGGCTTTCCTTGCGCCAGTTCATTTTGAATCTTGCCTTTGATCTCATCCAATGACCAAAACGGGCGGTTCCATTTCTGGGCTTCAGCAAGATTTTTTTCTCCTGATAATAAGGCCTGGTCTTTCAAAACATCTTTAACGCTCGGATCTACCTGCGCCAGTATTACAAATACCCTTTGACATTTTGTTTCAATACTAATTTCCAGATGTTTCATTCTTTCGGAGATTTGTGGCAAATATTCCCCTCCGCCCTTTGATATCAACTTGGCCATTTTCTCCAAACTCTTAAAAGATTTTTGCTTCTTAAAATTTAAATTATTAAAATGAATTAGAAATTTTTCAGCCCATTCATTTAACGAAATTGGATCATCACTTGTCTTAATAGTTAATTGTTCATAATTATGCCACGGAGCCAAAACCAATTTCAAATTAGAAATTGCCTCTTTTAAATATTTCACGTCCTCGACATATTTACTTGGCTTATGATAGAGAAAAGCCGAGACTGCATCATTTAAAATTGCTACTCTTCCCAATACTAAATGCGAAGCTGTTGTATCCCAAACGTTTGGATCTACTCCTGCGGGAACATCCAACTGAAAATCAGAACCTACCTGACGAATAAAACTGGTGATATCTTCAATTTCTTGTTTTTGATCTTCACTCAACATCGCTGCGCTAGCAGTGTTATCATTTAAACTTGGATCTACTTCAGCTAAAATTTTGAAAATTTCCTGATGTTCTTTTTTAATATCCTTTAACAAAACCCCCATACGCCGGCAGATTTCTGGCAAATAAGTTTCTGATCCTCCTAAAATTAACAAACTCAGCGCGCTCAGACTCGCAAAACCTTTTCTTTTATCATTTGGTAAAGACCAATAATTTCTTCTAAATTGCTTAGCCCATTCCACCAAAGACCTACTTCTTTCCATTCGAGGAATTTCTTCTCCTTGAATCACAAATGCATTGATCATTCCTTCATATCCATTTAATGATTCTTTATACTCTAACGCTATTTCGTACAAATTTTGTTCTGCAGCGGTAAACATTAAAGCTCTTAAAATTTCCGAGGAGTGAATCGAATCCAATAAAAAATGCCCCATGGGCACGCCCCATGTTTTAACTCCTTGAGGTTTATCCTTTATAAAATCTTTGATTTTTTGCTCAATATTTTTCTCACGTCTTTTTATCGCCGCTTTCTGCTCATCAGACGACATCGCCTCATCTGTTTGTTCTTTAGGAAAAGAAACGCCTATCCCAGATAAAATTTGCGCGATACGATCATATTCAACCAAAAATTTTTCATTTGTTATACGCGCCTGCTCGATAAGCTCCGATAAATTCTCTCCGCGATTTCCCAAAATATATAAAGCCAAAACAGATAAATTATGAAAAGATCTCATAGCCTTGCCACCCAATTTCGAAAAATTAGCCAAAAACTTTCTTGCCCAATCTGTTAATGACTTAGGATCATCCTCTGTTTTGATTTCAAAGTGCTCCGGGTAAGAAAAAATAAATAATCCCTGTTTCAACGTAATCAAAGCATCTTTAATAAACCGAATATTCGTTTTATCTCTTGAATTTTGTTTCATTGCTGAAATACTTTCAATAAACAGCTTCTTATATCCCTTAATATAATGTTCAATCCCGTCATCTTGATCGTGCATTTTTATGAACTCATCCAAAATACGCTCTATTTTTTTTACACTTAAGTCCATTAGTTCAATATCTTTTTTAGATAAATAGTCATAATCCAAAATCGCTTTAAAATCCGCATATGTGTCTATAAATACGACTGCTGTCAAATGCAAAGATCTATAATCATTTCCTAACGAAGTTCCAACTATTGATCGCATAAAGTCAATAATAGCGTCCAGACGCGCATATATCTCACCTTTAAGATCAGCCGACATTGATAATTTCTTAATCAGCTCCGGCATCTCTTTTTCCATTTTATATAGGAGTTCAGCCACTCTTATTTTCTGACCTGTGTAGGTTTCAGGGAGATATTCGCCAAACACTTTTACAAGCGCGGTCATTCTCTTATATTTTTCTTGAAGATGTATCATATCCTCATCATCAATTATCATGGCGCGATCTATTTTTGAATTTACTTTAACCGGCTTATCAATATTCCTCTTACTATGCCACTCAGGCGTGAACATGGCGCGAGCATCCGCTTTTGTTTCATAATCCACCACTTCCTTCATCGTCACAATACGGGTATACACATCCACTGCTTTTTCACGGGAGATCAAATTTTTCTCAACTGCAACCAATAATCCCTGACGGAAAAATTCCAGGTCCAAACCCAGCGGCACAACAAATAAAGCTTCTTGATTTAATTGTTCCAACGAAACATTCTTCCTACTATGATTCCGGTCAATCATAAAATACGGACCGTATCCTTCTGTTGATAAAAATGAACCAAAATCTTTAAACACTTCAAATGCTCCTCTTTCCCACCGGGTCAACATTACCTCAAGCATCGCCCATTGATGATCTAACGTATAACCCCCATGATAAGCAGCCTCACTCATATGAAAATTACCAAACCCGTGTCCCCAAAGTTTTATTTTTTTAGCAATGGCTAAAAATTTATCCGCTGATTTAATTCCATCATAATTGTGAGCATAATATTTGACCGACTTAGGAAAAAGAAATTCAAATCTGCCCGTCATACCTTTTATAGATTTGACCTTTGACCACATCTCATCAAAAACCAAAAATGACTTAAAAAATCTATATTTTTGATCATCATCAAACATAGTCCTTCGACTAGCCAAATCCAGCATTCGTCCTGTTAAAATGAGATCATGTCCATACTTCGGCATTTCACGCAAAACTCTCCTCTTGTCCTCTTCATCTAACATAAGAATACTGGCCTCTAAAAAACCAAGATTTACTGGCTTCCGTTTAAGTGCTTCTTTACTCTTCTGAACGATCTGATCTGCCGTCCAAAATTTAATTCCCGGAACTGCTCTCTTCCATTTTAAAGCTTCCTTGCAGTCTTTTTCTTCGGCTAATGAGGCGCGGTCTGTTTCTGGATTAAGTTTAACCGGCATTTGAAATGTGCGCCCCGTATGAATTTTTGTTAGCGCGGCTTGATCTGCAAGTTTCATTTTCATTTGTCCATCGTCAGTAAATCCGCCTGAAAAATATTTCCTGGGAATGATTTTCTGCTCTTGCGGGTCGTATTCTTCTTTGATTTTCGCGAATGCTCCTTTTTTAAAAGCAGCCAAATACTCCTGGTAAATTTGCTCTTTAGCTCGAGGATCCACATTACCTGCGCCGGAAGTTTTATTTTTATCAACGTACACTTGCGATAGAATACTATTGCGGACTGTTTCTTTATACCATTTAGCGAGAATCAAGGCGTGATAGATTTGGCGAAGCTGAGCAAATCCCTCGCCTTCATTAACTTCACGTTCGATTTCAGGGAGTATAATTTGTTTTATTATATCTGCTGTGATCCCCCCTACCCTACCCTTCCCCACCCCCGTACTTTTGTTGGGGGGAAGGTGTTCAGAATAGTCAACATCAGTCATTACTTTCAGTCGACTTTCGACGATATAAACCGTAGCCCCTGGTGAGCTTGTCGAACCATTGCCATTTTCGTATATCGTTGCGCTCTCCGGTACGATCCAGACTTTGTTAAAAATATCGGCTGGAATATCAAAATCTTTCCCCCCTTCCCTACCCTTCCCCACCCCCGTACTTTTGTTGGGGGGAAGGTGTAATGCATATACTTTCGCATATATCGCTTCCCAAAACTTTCGTCCTGCTTCTCCATCAGGATCCAGGAGCGAGGCAGTTAATTGTTTTAACAAATAATCCTGCGCTAAAAGATCAACGCCTAAATTAGTTTTGCTTAATTCTTGCGGAATTATTCTATCTGGTTCATTCGGAGAAAGATTGACCCATAAATCCTTTTGCGGAACAGTTAATGCAGCCAAAAAATAATTCACCATTTTTTGCGCTTGTTTTTTAATAGCATCATCCGCGTCTTTTGATGTGCCAGAATCGACGATAAAGTTAAAACGCAAAGGTTCTTTAGGATAAACAGTCACGCCTTTAATCAAGACTGGTGTAAAAACGGTAGATTTGTAGGGGCACGATAATTCGTGCCCGATAACCGGCATAACAGTCTGGGCATACGAAACCGGCATAATATTAGTTACAAAAAAAGTAACTAATACAATAAATAATACACCCCGGTTAATAAAAAAATTCTGCTGATGCGCCATAACTTGAAATTTAAGATTAATTAGTATTATTAATATTTAGAGTTAGTAAGGAAAGTATGCCATGTAACAAGAGGGAAAAGCAAAACGAAATGATTTTAATTCGCTTCGGGATGGACTGTAACGTCGGCGTCGGGGAGAATGCCTTCAATTACTTTTTCAATCTCCTCGGTCAAGGCGTGCGCTTCACGCAGAGCTATGCTTCCGTCCATTACAACATGCAGTTCAATAAAATACTGATGTCCGAGGGAACGAATGCGGATTTTATGGCAGTTTTTAACATACGGCAAAGCTTCAACTGTAGTTTTGATCTTTAAATCCAAACCTTTAGGCGCAACATCTAATAAAGAATCAATGGTCTGCTTGCCTAATTTCATGCTTACTTGAATAACTATAATCGCGATTATAAGCGCAGCGACCGAATCAGCATAATGCAGGAAATCCCAGCCCTTTACCCAATCGCTCAACAACACACAAAATAAACCAAAAACGACTACAGCAGAACTCCAAATATCCGTACTAAAATGCAACGCGTCAGCTTCCAGCGCCTGACTGTTATATTTTTTTGCTACCCGGTACAACATCCTCGAGCGGGAAATATCCACAATTATCGAAACGATCATAACTGCAAATGACCAGAACGTTACCTCAATCTCAACTTTGCCAGCAATTATATGTTTAATAGCTGTCATTATGATCCATCCTGCTGTAAAAAGTAATAACAGCGTCTCAACAAAAGCCGAAAGATTTTCAAACTTACCGTGACCATAAGGATGTTCGCGGTCTGCAGGCTCAGCTGATTTTTTAACCGCAAACGCAGTAATAACTGCAGCGACCAGATCCAAGCCCGAATGCGCAGCTTCAGCTATAATACCCAGACTTCCGGTCATAACTCCCACCACAATCTTCATGCCAGTTAAACCTAACGCGGCGATAACTGAACTGCCCGCGGCTTTATTCTTTTCGTGACTTGCGTGTGAATTCATATTGTCCCTTTATGGTCTAAAAAATCTTTAATAACATTTTTGTGATCAAACGCGTAATCATAACTCATCAAATCCTCAAACTTCACAATCCGTAGAGCTGCTGCATCATCACCAGCCTTAGGCGTACCCACTCCCTTAGCTGTAAACGTTACAGTAACTGTGTGAAAACGCGGATCACGATCAGGCGCTGAATAAGTATGAAATTGTTTTAGCTCTGTTACTTCGAGATTAGTTTCTTCCTTTGCTTCACGACGTGCCGCAGTCTCAACTGACTCTCCATAATCCACAAACCCGCCTGGCAAAGCAAACCCAAACGGCGGATTCGAACGCTCGATCAAAACAATGCCGGCTTCTATCTCAATAATTATATCAGCAGTAACATAAGGACCGTCTCCTAAAGTATCCTGAAAATGCGTGACATAACCAGACACTGTATTAAAAAAGGTTTGGTAGGTTTTATCGTCTAAAAGACAAAATAAAATTTTCTTTAAAGAAGTTTCTTTATTTAATTTTAAAAATTTCAAAACTTCCTGCGCCATAATCTTTGCTGCTCCCACTAAGGGAAATCCGCTGCCGCAGCCTAATGCGGGAAAAGCAATAGACGACGCACCCTTTTCATTTGCTAATGTCAAAGCTTTCGCGCTCGCTTCACGAATTTTATGCTCATCAATTTTACCGTCTAAACCAAAAACAGCCTCATCCACAATATAATCAGCTTTAAATTGCGCAATATCGCCTTTAACAATTTCTAATTCACAATTTTTAATTTTCACATTCGCTCCGCTGAGATACGCAAATTTTTCTCGCCAGCTCCACCGCTTCTTCTTTTGTTTTAATTTTCCCCAACGCCTGCGCTTCTTCAACCTCCCGCAAAATCTTACCCACTTCAGGAGACGGCTTTAATTTCAACGCCTTCATAATATCATGCCCATTAATAAACTTCACCAAAGGTTTTTCATTTTGTTTTCTAAAATATTCTTTAATCAAATCCCCGCATATTTGCGCTAAATGATCCATTGATTCCTGCGTAGTCAAAGGTCCTCTGGTCGCTAATTGATCCGCCATAGTTAAAATGGTTATAGCCGGCGCTTTATAACCAGCGTCTCGCAAAAATCTGAATATCGCCCGCGAACTTGGTACTTTAAAATTTGCTAAATAACCCGGACGTAAATGAAACGCCACCAAATCTTCCAGCCAATGCCGCTCTTCAGTCGACAATTTTAACATCTTAGCTATATGACGAGCCATCCCTTTGCCAGCATTCTCATGACCATGAAAAGAAAATCCATTTATTTCTTTCTTTCGAGTATCAGGCTTACCAATATCATGTAATAGACACGCCAATTTAATCATGGCATTATAAGTATGCGTACCACTCAAAGGTTTATTTAAATAAGCACCCATTTCTGTTCCGGTAAAATTTTCAGCTAAAATTTCATATTGCCGCAGCGCCTCCATTGAATGTTTCCATACATCCAAATGATGATACCCTCCTTGTTTACACCCTTTCATAACCTGAATTTGCGGAATAATCTCAGATAACAAACCAATCTTATCCATCTCTTTCAAAACCAAAGCTGCACTCGGTGAACCTAATATTTTAAAGAATTCTTCCCGAACGCGTTCCATAGAAACCTTATGGAGCAGCTTCATATCTTTTTGAATTTGTTTAAGGGTGTTAGGGTCGATCTTAAAATTTAATACCGCGCAGATGCTATAAGCGCGCAAAACCCGCAACGGATCCTCGACAAATATCTTTGGCGACACCATGCGGATTGTTTTCTTTTTAAGATCAACCAATCCTTTATTCTGATCTTTTATCTGCGCGGTTAAATCTTCATCTAAAGAAATATTATTTATATCAATCAACAAAGTGTTGATTGAAAAATCTCGATGAGCTAAATCCTGTTTTAAGGTAGGCGCGCGAAACTGGGCGAAATCGTAAGTATAAATAATCCCTTTTTGTTTTTTAACCACTCGACCGCATACATTTTCATCATCTAACAAAACATAAGCGCCTTTTATTTTATCCGCAAAAGCTTCAGCTAATTTAAGCGCGTTCTTTTCAACTGCAAAATCAAAATCCAGATTAACGCGTTTTAAAATTAAATCGCGGACAAAACCACCGACCATGTAAATTGATATTTTCTTTTGGAGGGCAAGTTCACGAAGGGTAAACAAATGTGGATAATCGGATAAAAAAGCCATATTTTTATTCTTCAACTCTAAAAATATCCGCGTTTTGCATCACTTCTTCAGAAACATATATTGGGGCAGACGCGCGGGCAGCCAAAGCTATCCCGTCGGATGGACGACAATCCACCACTTTACGTTCCCCTTCTTTTGAGATCAAGATCAGCTTACCGAAGAAAGTGCCTTTAACCATTTTATCAATAGCCAAAGATTCTACTTTAGCGTCCAACGCTGCAGTAACACTATACAAAAAATCATGGGTCAAAGGACGCGGCGGCTTGATCTTTGAGAGCTCCATTTTTATACTGGATGCTTCAACTAAACCAATAATGATCGGGAACTGCCGGTCGCCGTCTTTTTCCTTTAAGACAATAACCTGGTCAGATCTTTTCTCATCAATAATAATTTTACTTAATTCAACACGAATCATTTACTTGCCTTTTTCCTTCATCTCCTGCAATTCTTTCATAAATTGGTTCACGTCACGAAACTGCCTATACACCGACGCAAACCTTACATAAGCCACTTCATCTACCGGCATCAACTGTTCCATTACCATTTCACCAATATCCTTAGAATTAACTTCCTGGTCGTATTTCTTCTGAATAGTCCGTTCAATCTCATTGGTAATATTATCAATTTTTTCAATACTTACCGGACGTTTTTCGCAAGCTTTAACCAAACCGGAAATTATTTTTTCCCTATCAAATGCTTGACGCCGACCATCCCGTTTAACCACTAACAAAGGCACATGCTCAACGTATTCATAAGTAGTAAAACGAAACTGACATTTTAAACATTCTCGTCTGCGCCGGATAGAATTACCGTCGCCACCTAAACGCGAATCAACAACTTTAGTTTCACTATAATGACACGTCGGACATTTCATAAATTAATTTATTTTTAAATTTTCATAAATCGGGAATTGTTTGGTCAATTTCTCGACCTGCAATTTAACTTCATCTAATTTAGCTTTATTGTCCCGATTAATTACCGCCTGGTCGATCAAACGCGCGATTTGTTTCATTTCCGCTTCCTTCATGCCCCGTGTAGTAACAGCCGGTGTCCCTACTCTAATTCCGCTGGTTACAGTCGGAGGCTGTGGATCAAAAGGAATCAGATTTTTATTAACCGTAATTCTCACCTGATCCAACAATGTTGCCGCATCTTTTCCAGAAATATTCTTCGGTCGCAGATCAACCATAAATAAATGATTATCTGTGCCTCCCGCAACAATACGATAACCAAGCGTTTCTAATTCTTTGGCAAAAACTTTTGCATTCGCTAAAACTTGCATTTGATAATTTTTAAACTCCGGACTCAAAGCTTCTTTAAATGCTACAGCTTTTGCAGCAATGACATGCATCAACGGTCCACCCTGAATTCCCGGAAATATACGCGAATTTAATTTTTTCGCAAAAGCTTCTTTGCAAAGTATCATGCCGCCGCGAGGACCTCGCAAAGTTTTGTGGGTAGTCGTAGTAACAAATTCAGCGTACGGCACTGGAGAGGGATGTAGTCCTACAGCAACCAAACCTGCAATATGCGCCATATCTACAAACAACATTGCACCTACTGAATCGCAAATCTCACGGAACTTTTTAAAATCTATCGTCCGAGAATAAGCTGACGCGCCAGCAACTATCATCTTTGGTTTATGCTCTTTTGCCAGAGCGGCAATTTCATCATAATCCAGTTGTTCCGTCTTAGAATTAACTTTATAGCCAATAAATTTATATGATTTACCGGAAAAATTTATGTTAAGTCCGTGAGTCAAATGTCCGCCGCATGCCAAGTCCATAGCCAAAACAGTATCACCATATTCCAAAGCTGCCAAATATACTGCCATGTTTGCCTGTGAACCAGAATGAGCCTGGACATTAACATGCTCAGCTTTGAATAATTGTTTCGCGCGATCGATTGCCAACTGCTCAGCCTCGTCGACAAATTCACAACCATTGTACCAGCGGGCAGCAGGATAACCTTCCGCGTACTTGTTTGTCAACACTGAACCCTGTGCTGCTAACACCGCCTCAGACACGATGTTTTCCGACGCGATCAATTCCAAATTATTTTTCTGACGATTTAATTCTTTACTAATCGCCTCAAAAATCTCCAGATCAACTTTATGCAAACTCATATTCTTCTCCTAAATTAAATAGCTTTTCCTGCTTCAATTTTCTTTATTAAATTAAACCTTCTCTGGTGTCTACCGCCTTCAAATTTTTCATTCATCCACACTTCAACCACCGTCTTAAGATCTTTGGCTTTTATTGATTCCATCCCGATCACTAAAATATTGGCATTGTTATGCTGACGAGACAACCGTGCTGATTGGACGCTGTATACTAACGCGGCATACGCGCCTTTAACTTTATTTGCCGCGATCGATTGTCCAATCCCAGACATACAAACCAATATTCCCCGAGAATTTTTAAATTTTGCCACTTTAGTCGCTACTTCATAAGCGAATCGCGGATAATCGCAGCTGCATTCCGGATCATTAGTTCCGACGTCAAAAACTTCATGTCCCAATTTTTCCAAAATCTTTTTAATCTTGGTTTTATAATCAAAACCGCGGTGATCCGCGCCAATGTATACTTTCATGTTTATCCTTTATATTAATCCAATAATTTTATTCACTGCTTCTTTAATAACGCTCAAACACATTTTATACTCTTGCAATGACCCACCCATCGGATCATCCACGTCCATATTTCCAGTCGGATTTTTATCCGAAAATTCTCTAAGTAAAAAAACCCTAGACGCGACTTCCGGTATTTTATCAATAATCTGCTGCCTATGACCATTGGTCATGGTCAAAATCAAATCCGCTCGTTTTAACAAAGCACTGTCAACTGGTTGAGAAACATGCTCCCCAGCGTCTATTCCTTCAGCCTGTAAAACCTCTAAAGTATTACTACTCGCCGGAGCATTAACAAAAACTGCTGTACCTGCAGACATTACCTCAACATCGTCCCGCTTATTTTTTTTAAGCGCGTCTTTTAAAATATATTCTGCCATAACTGACCGGCAGCTATTACCGGTGCAAACAAATAAAATCGTTTTGGTTTTCATGACTTTTTGAATTTCCTCTAAAGTAATCACGCCTTCCCTCAAAATTTTCGGCTGCGAAAAAGTCAAATCCACTACTGTCGAGCTTTGTTTTACCTCTGATTCGCCGCTATCTAGAGCCAGATCAACCAAGCCCTCCAGATCCCGTAAAGCCTGAGAGCAATTTACCGGCGGGGGATTACCTTCAAAATTAGCCGACGGCGCAGCAATATCACAACCCGCTGCTCGTATCAAATTTAGCGCCACAGTATGGCGCGGCATCCGCAAACCAATATTCCCGCCCTGCTTGCTTGGAACCACTATAGTTAATGGACCAGGCCAAAATTTCGTCAACAATTTATAAAGAGCAGCATTTTCAGCTGTATGCCGGGCAACGCTTTCCATATAAGGCAACAGTAAAGCAAAAGGTTTATTATCAGTCCGACGCTTGATTTCTTTAAGACGCGCCATGGCTTTTTGATTAGTACAATCAACACCCACGCCATATACAGTTTCAGTCGGGAAAATTACAACTTTACCGTCTCTTAACGCCTTAGCCGCTTCAGCGATAACTTCACGCGCTGGAAAATCCGCATGTACTTTTAATACTTTAGTTTTCACAGCTCAATTTTTGTATCTAAAATGGTTTTACGTTGTTCTTCTTTGAACGCCACCAGTTTATCCGCTAATCTATCATCCTGTAAAGCTAAAATTCTTAACGCGAATAATGCCGCGTTTCTCGCCCCCATTTTACCAACAGCTAAAGAAGCTACTGGAATTCCCGGAGGCATTTGCACTGTAGAAAGTAAAGCATCCCAGCCATGAAAACAAGTAGCATCAATCGGCACGCCTAATACCGGCAGATCAGAATGCGCTGCAACTGTACCGGCGAGAGCAGCAGATGCTCCAGCACCGCAGATCACTACTTTTATCCCCCGGCTTTTTAATTTCTCAGCATATTCAACTGTTTCTTTAGGAGTACGATGCGCGGATAAAACTTTAGCTTCATAACCCACGCCAAACTCTTTAAAAGTCTTTAGCGTGTCTTCCATAACCGAAAGATCATTTTTACTGCCCATCATGATAGAAACAAGAATATGCGACATATCGTCTCCTTTTTATCTATTAATAGCTTTATGTCCTATATCTTTTCTAAAATACGCGCCGCCCCACGAGATTTTTGAAACTGCTTCGTAAGCCTGAGCGATCGCGCTTTTAATATCAACGCCTAAAGCTGTCACGCCTAAAACTCTGCCGCCTGCAGTAACCACTCCCCCATCTTTGCTCACTGTTCCGGCATGAAACACAACCGCATCTTTAATTTTAGCCGCGGCATCCAATCCTAAAATCATATCACCTTTAGGGTAATCTCCAGGGTATCCTTTTGCTGCCATTACCACACACACTGCTGGACGAGAATCCCATTCCAAATGTATTTTATCTAAAGTATCATTACACGCAGCCATTAACACATCTACCAGATCAGTTTTTAAACGAGGCAAAACTGCCTGGGTTTCAGGATCGCCAAAACGCGCGTTATATTCCAATACCATCGGACCACGCGGCGTTATCATCAGCCCCGCGTAAATAACCCCAACAAAAGGCGAAGCCCGCCGCTGCATACCTCGAACTGTAGGAGCTATAACTTTTTTAGCAACCTCATCTTTTAATTCAGCGGTTAAAACCGGAGCCGGAGAATACGCGCCCATCCCGCCGGTATTCGGTCCCTGATCATTATCAAAAATCCGTTTATGATCCTGCGCTGAGTCCAACATTACAAAATGCGTTCCATCACTTATAGCTAATACTGAAACTTCCTCTCCCTCTAAAAATTCTTCAATCACAACTTTAGCGCCAGCATCCTTAAAAATCTTCTCGCCCATTATCTGATCTAAAGCTGCAATCGCTTCCTGCTCATTCTTGCAGATTACAACACCTTTACCTGCTGCTAATCCGTCAGCTTTTACCACCACTGGAAAAGCACTGGTTTTCAAATATTCTTTTGCTTCAACAATATTATCAAACGCAGCAAACTCTGCCGTAGGTATCCCCATCTCCTTCATAAATTCTTTGGCGAAAATCTTACTGCCCTCTAATTCCGCGGCATTCTGCGTCGGTCCGAATATACATAGCCCAGCCTGTTCAAACGCATCTACTATTCCTAATACCAAAGGCACTTCAGGTCCCACCACAGTTAAATCTATTTTTTCTTTTTTGGCAAAAGCCAATATCCCGGCAACATCATCAGCTTTTATATCAATGCATTCAGCCAATGCCGCTATGCCACCATTACCCGGCGCGCAAAATATTTTTTCCGCGTGCGGACTTTGTTTAATTTTCCACACCAACGCGTGTTCCCGTCCACCCGAACCAATGACTAAAATTTTCATCTATTACCCCTCACCCTACCCTCTCCCCAAAGGCTGGAGAGGGAAAAAACCTTACCTTTTATCTATAAAATAATTGTTTGTACGAATGCAGGGAATATGACCGCGCGCAGTTGAGCGCCAGCGCTGTTTGAGCACGGTCCGTATTCCCGAAATGAGCTGCAAACAATTATTCTAATATCACTCTCCTGCCATCCTTCACCACTTCCCCAATAATATAATGCTTGATCTTTTTTACATTCAAAAATTTTCCAAACGCAGCCGCATCTTTTTTCGCGATCACAAACACATAACCAATCCCCATATTAAAAGTGCGGTACATTTCGCTTTTTGCCACATTCCCTTTTTTCTGAATGATCTTAAATAATTCCGGAACTTCCCAGCTCGATGTGTCTACTTTCGCGCAAAGCCCTTTAGGCAGCACCCTCGGTAATTTTTCATAATACGCGCCGCCTGTAATATGCGCCATGCCACGCACGTCAAATTTAGCCAATACTGCAGCAACTTCTTTAGCGTAAATTTTTGTCGGAGCTAACACCACGTCCTTCATTTTTTTCATATCCTCTTGAGATAAAACTTTTCGCACCATTGAATATCCGTTAGAATGCGCGCCAGTCGAAGGCAAGCCAAACAAAACATCACCAGCTTTGATTTTTGTGCCGTCCACTATCTTAGATTTCTCGACCACACCCACTGTGAACCCTGCCAAATCATAATCATCCTCTGCATACATGCCCGGCATTTCTGCAGTTTCTCCCCCCACTAAAGAACATCCGGATTGACGGCACCCTTCAGCAATACCTTTAACTACATCAGTTAAAACTTTCACCTGAACTTTACCGCACGCAATATAATCCAAAAAGAACAACGGTTTAGCGCCCACACACAAAATATCATTCACATTCATGGCGACCAAATCAATCCCGACTGTATCATGCTTGTTCAATAATTTAGCGATCAATAATTTTGTTCCAACTCCGTCTGTAGATGAAACCATAACTGGATTTTTATAAGCTTTGCTGTTTAATTCAAACAACCCGCCAAACGAACCTTTGCGGTTTATCATCCCTTTAACAAAAGTACTCTTGACTGCCGGACCAATGTTATCCACAAACTCATTAGCTTTCGCAATATCAACACCGCTCGTCTTATAAGTAACGCTCTTCGTCATAAAAGATTTCCTTTTATATACTCAATTCCATTTTTAAATACCTGCGCGCCATCGCCTAACAATCCCTTTTTCGTCTGTCCATTCCACCCTGGACTATTCTCAAAATAAAAATGCCGTTCTGGATGAGGCATCAAACCTAAGATACGTCCAGTAACATCCGTGATTCCTGCGATGTGCTCGATTGAACCATTCGGCGCTTCTGGATATACCGGCGCATTTCCTTCAGACGAACAATATGTAAACGCGACCTGCTGATTATGTTTCAAAGCTTCCAGCACTGCATTATCAGACGGAACAAACTTACCTTCAGCATGAGCTACTGGAAAATAAACCACCTTCGGTAAATTCTTTGTCCACACACTCTCACCCGAAACTTTCAAATAAGACCAGCGGTCTTCAAATTTTCCAGAATCATTATTGGTCAAAGTAACAGTTTGTTTAAACCCGGCTGCAGCCGCAGCTTGTCCCTTATCCAAATTACCTGGCAATATACCCGCTTTAACCAAAATCTGAAATCCATTACATATCCCGACGATCAATTTTTTATCATTAATAAACTGTGCCAAATCATCACCTAAATGTATCCTTAATTCATTAGCCAAAATCCGTCCAGATTCAATGTCATCTCCATAAGTAAATCCGCCGGGTATAGCTAAAATATGATAATCTTTGAGCAATACTTCCCGGTTGCGCAAACGTTTGATATGAACTCTTTCAACTGTTGCTCCAAAATGAGCAAAAGCATTCGCGGTTTCTCCGTCACAATTTGTGCCTGCGGTACGCAACACTAAAACTTTTACATTTTTTTCCATGAGCTATTATTACGTTTTTTACGTTTCATTTCTTGTTTACAAAATTTATCGACGATAGCCACTGCTTCTTCGGCTGAATCGACCACATTAAACACCTTCATATCTTTAGGATCTATTTTATGATCTCCCACCAATTTATCTTCCATCCAATCAATAAGTCCAGTCCAAAAATCACCGCCCATAAAAATAACTGGTACAGTTTCAATCCGTTCAGTCTGCACTAAAGTCAAACATTCAAAAAGCTCGTCCATAGTACCAAACCCTCCTGGAAAAATAATTACTGCCCAGGCATATTTCAAAAACATGACTTTGCGGCAAAAGAAATAATGAAAATTAACCAGGTGATTTATATACGGATTTGGTTTTTGCTCAAACGGCAATTCAATATTAAGCCCAACCGAAATACCGCCGCCCTCACACGCGCCTTTGTTGCCAGCTTCCATGATCCCTGGACCGCCGCCAGTAATAACTGTATATCCTTTTTCTGCTAACTGTTTTGAAACTTTTTCCGCCAACTTATACATTTTATCATCATTCTTAGTCCGGGCAGAACCAAACACAGTAACTGCTGGTCCTAAATTCGATAAATGTTCAAACCCATAAACAAACTCTGACATAATCCGAAAAACCCGCCATGGGTCTTCCATCTGAAAATCTGGTACTTTTTTCGCAAGCTTTGATTCTACCATTTTTACCACCTCAAAGGTTGTTTCCAGGCTTCGCAAAGATCCTGGATAAAAAGGTTAACCACCACATTTTGTTTAAATCCGTATATAACAAACTCCGGCGAGTTTTCCACCCGCCCGATAACACTATATTTAACCCCTTTTAATTCTGCCTCAAATTTTTTCTGTTTCTCCGGCGATACTTCTACTACCAAACGCGAAGGCGTCTCAGAAAACATTACAACATCATCTCTTTTTTCTTTGCCTTTATAAACCACTTTATCTATTCGAGCGGTAACCCCTAAATTTCCAGCAAATGCCATTTCTGCTAAAGTAACCGCTAATCCACCGTCTGAACAATCATGCATAGCATTAACCAAACCCTTTGCTGTAGCCTGATTCAAAGCTTTAAAAGTTTTAATGGCTGCTTTAGGATCAACTTGCGGAACATTCACGCCCATATCACCGCAAGTATCCAAATATACTGCTCCGCCCATTTCATCTCTGGTCTCACCGACCACATAAATCAAACTGCCAGGTTTCTTGAAATTCATGGTCACGGTCTTCGAAACATCGTCTACAATACCAATTGCTGATATTAACAATGTACCTGGAATAGCAGTGGTCTTTTTATTCTGCGCGTATTCATTATACAAACTATCTTTCCCGGAAATAAATGGCACGCCATAACCAACCGCGAATTTATAACAACCCTCGGCAGCACGGACTAAAGAACCCAAGCGATCAGGCTTATCCGGATTTCCCCAGCAAAAATTATCCAAAATTGCAATACGGTCAATTGCCCCGCCTACAGCTACAATTTGACGGACTGCCTCGTCTATACAATTTCCTGCCATCCAATATGGATCAATCATTCCATACCGGGCATTAATCCCATTCGATATCGCAATTCCTTTTTTCGATCCCAATTTAGGAGTTATAACGCTCGCGTCAGACGGACCATCGCAATTTTTACCAATCAAAGGTTTAATAATGCTTCCCCCTTGAACTTCATGATCGTACTGACGGATAACCCACTCTTTTGAACAAATATTATAATGCCCCATAACCTCAAGCAATTTTTCGTTAAGATCAATTTTTGCCGGAAGTTTTTTAGCTTTTAATTTAGGAGCTGTCCATTTGGCTTTTTTAGTAATTCTCGGATTGCCCTCGTGCAAAAATTCCATGTCTATGTCGCAAACCTGTGAGCCGCGGTAATACAATTCCAATTTTTTCTTGCCCGTAAAATATCCGATAACTGTAGCTTCAACATTTTCAGACGCGAACACTTTCAACATCTCATCCACATTTTTTTCCGGTACGCTGAACACCATCCGTTCCTGCGATTCAGATATCCATATCTCGTCGTAATTAAGTCCCTGATATTTTAACGGAACTTTATCAAGGTCTACCCACGCGCCTAAAGTCTGACCCATTTCACCAACCGCGCTCGACAAACCACCTGCTCCGCAATCAGTTACTGCCGAATACAAACCCCGGTCACGCGCGATCAACATAGCATCTAAAACTTTTTTCTCCTGGATCGGGTCGCCAATCTGTACCGCGCCTGATGACACCACTTCGGAATCAGTCGTTAATTCTCCTGATGAAAAGGTCGCGCCGTGTATACCGTCCCGTCCAGTGCGCCCGCCAGCAACCACAATGCAATCGCCTTTATTCACCTTTTTAAATACTTTATTTTTCGGCATGATCCCAACATTACCGCAATACACCAGAGGATTACCAATGTATAGCGGATCAAAAATTATCGCGCCATTTATCGTCGGAATACCCATTTTATTTCCATAATCGCGTACCCCGCTGACCACACCTTTCATTACCCGTTTCGGATGTAAAGTTCCCGCAGGCACATCTTTCCAATCCGTATCTGGAGGAGCAAAACAAAACACATCAGTCGAACAGATCGGTTTAGCGCCCAAACCAGTTCCTAAAATGTCGCGGATAACCCCGCCGATACCAGTATTCGCACCACCAAATGGTTCCAACGCCGACGGATGATTATGCGTTTCAACTTTAAAACACACGTTCGATTCTTTATCAAATTCAATAACACCCGCATTATCATGAAATACTGACACACACCATTTTTTATCCAATTCCTGCGTAGCTTTTACGATTGTGGATTTAAGCAAATTCTTTATCAGCCGTTTTTTAGTTTTACCTTTTTCTTTATATTCAAATTCAATATTCCCTCTGAAAGTTTTATGAAAACAATGTTCGCTCCAGGTCTGGGCAGTGGTTTCAAGTTCACAGTCAGTAGGATTCCGTCCTAACTTCTTAAAATACGCTTGGATGGTTTTCATTTCTTCAATATTTAAAAACAACTGACCATCTTTGCTCAACTTCATCAAAGCTTTATCTTTTGCGTCGATCAAATCTACTGATATAACTTCATGTTCTGCATTCCCCATAGTGGCAAAATGATCACTGCGTATTTGAGCGTGGTCTACCTGATGCTGAATAATTTTATTCGCTAAAACCTTATTAACTAAAGTATCAGCTTGCCCGTCAGTAATATGTCCGAATATCTTGTATTCTTTAGCAGTCTTTACACCAGAAGCCTCTCCCAGCCCAAGGTCGCGAATACCTTTAATCACCGAATACTCAACCGGATCCATTACTCCAGGATTATAAGCGATTTCAATGACCCTAAGCTCTTCCAAATTAACAGTAGGTAAAAAATCTTTTTGTACTGTAAACTTAAAATCCTGAGTTATAGGGTCAGTTAAAAGTTCTTTGCAAATTTTGGTAACCGCGTTATGGTCAAGTTCTCCCTCAATAGAATAAACTTGAGTAACTTCAACTTTATGCACCGAATGTATTCCAAGGTCAACCACGGA
The DNA here is from genome assembly GCA_015233195.1 of Candidatus Omnitrophota bacterium. Classification (GTDB taxonomy): domain Bacteria; phylum Omnitrophota; class Gorgyraeia; order Zapsychrales; family Zapsychraceae; genus JADFYE01. Next base: position 56,195 of record JADFYE010000007.1, on the reverse strand, counting down.
TCGCATAACTCCGTCGCCCTGAACGTCAAAAACACCTTCTTTATTAAAAATTTCAATCCGCCAAATCATAATTATTTACCCTTTAACAAAAAGAAAAGGATGAGAGGTTTTGTTTTATTTTAATCCCCTCACCCTAACCCTCTCCCCAAAGGCTGGAGAGGGAACTCTCTGCCTTCTTTTATCTTATATTTTCTATTCACTTTTAAAAATAATTTTATATCTCAACCTCGGCGAAGCCGCTATCAAACATTTATACCTTTACACCTCTACACCTTTACTACTTCTTTTATTTCTCCACCCTGCTCAAAACTTCCTGATAAGCCTGTTCAATATCGCCCAGATCATGACGGAAACGGTCTTTATCCAATTTGCGTCCTGTACCTTTTTCCCAAATCCGGCAAGTATCAGGCGATATCTCGTCAGCTAAAATAATCCCGCCTTTAAAACGACCGAATTCCAACTTAAAATCAATCAATTCCAATCCCAGATTATCAAAAAACTTTTTCATTAGATCATTGATCTTAAAAGTCAGATCGCGGATCGTCTTCAGCTCTGCTTCAGTCGCTAATTTCAAAGCTAAAGCATGATATTCATTAATCAAAGGATCGCCCAGATCATCCCGTTTATACGATAATTCAAAAACCGTACAAGCTAATTCTGAGCCTTCATCCACACCATAACGACGAGAAAAAGTTCCAGCCGCTTTGTTACGGACAATAACCTCCAAAGGAACGATCGCTACTTTTTTTATCAACATTTCCCGGTCACTAAGCCGTTTCACAAAGTGGGTATTAACCCCGTTGGATTCCAAATATTCAAACATCTTCGACGAGATACGGTTATTCGCAATACCTTTTTCCGCAACTGTACCGCGTTTAGCCGCATTAAAAGCTGTGGCATCATCCTTGAAATATTGAATTACCAAATCAGGATCGTCGGTTAAATAAACGATCTTGGCTTTGCCTTCGTAAATACGGTTTCTTTTTTCCATTATCTTAACCCTACCCGTTTAAAAATTTTATCTGTATGCCGAGTATAATATTTAATATCAAAACAACATTCAATCTCTGATTCTTTAAGATGTTTACGCACATGACGGTCGCGCATCAACACTTCTTTAAAATCCGAAGTCTCCTGCCAAACCTGCATAGCACAGCGCTGAATAATATCGTAAGCAGCTTCGCGGGTCAGCCCTTTTTTCATAAGTTCCAAAAGCACTCGCTGTGAATAAATCAACCCCCGAGTAATACCCAAACTTTTGATCATATTCTTTGGATATACCAAAAGCCCCTCGATAAGCGGGATCAATTTATACAACATGTAATCCAACGCGATCGTGCTGTCCGGTATAATTATCCGTTCTACCGACGAGTGGCTGATATCGCGTTCATGCCATAAACAAATATTTTCAAAAGCAGCTTGAGCGTTTGAACGTAAAATACGGGATAACCCGGAAATACGTTCGCAAGTTACGGGATTACGTTTATGCGGCATAGCTGATGATCCAACCTGCCCTTTGAAAAACGGCTCTTCAACTTCCAGCACTTCGGTTTTCTGAAGCAGCCGGATCTCAGTAGCAATCTTATTTAAAGTAGAACCAACTAACGCGATAGTAGAAATGAATTGGCAATGATGGTCACGCTGAATAATCTGAGTAGCAATATTTGCTGGTTTAAGACCAAGCTTTTCGCAAACAAATTCTTCAACCGATGGATCAATGTTAGCGTAAGTACCAACAGCGCCCGACAATTTTCCGATCCGCATCATTTCACGAGCCTGCTCCAAACGCTCTAAATTTCGTTTCATTTCATCGTACCAAACCGCGATCTTCAAACCAAAAGTCGTAGGTTCAGCGTGGACACCATGAGTACGCGCTACACACGGAGTATCTTTATATTTCTTAGCTTTTTGTTTCAAAGCAAAAAGTAATTTTTTAACATTTGCTATCAAAATATCACTGGCTTCAACGCACTGTACTGATAACGTTGTATCCAAAAGATCAGATGAAGTTAACCCAACATGCAAATATTGCGCGTCTGAGCCTAAAGACTGACCAACATTATTTATGAAAGCGACCACATCATGCTTAGTCTTTTCTTCTAAACGCTTAATTTCTTCGCTGTCAAATTTCGCGCTTTTCTTGATTTTTTCCATGGATTTTTTGGGGATAAGCCCTAATTTGCAGTTTGCCTCGCAAGCTAAAATTTCAATATCGAGAAATATTTCGAACTTTCTTTTCTCAGTCCAAATATTGCCCATTTTCGATAGCGTATATCTATCTATCATAAAAAATCCCTCTCTGTTATGTGGGTTTTTGGTAGGTTTCTTGAACGGTATAATATAGCAAAATAGCTTTTTAAGGTCAAACGAAATTTAATGCGGAAATTGTAAGTTGTTTAATTACAACTAGTTGCATTTGTACAAAAATTACATATTTCTTATTATATTAATATACTATCTTAATCTTTTTATTCCTTTTATCTCCAAATCAAAATCATCCGAACTGTCAGCATAGGCGCGGGCAACGTCCACATCTACCAAACCATCTTTAACCAGCTGGATTAAAGATTGCTGAAAAGAACACATGCCGAACAATGACCCCTCATCAATAAAAGTCTGAATTTCTTTAATTTTATTTTCATGAATCAACCGGGCGACTGTAGGCGTGACCACCATGGTCTCATACGCTGGAACGCGCCCTTGTCCGTCTTTGCGCGGAAGCAAACGCAAAGATATTGACCCCTTAAGAATTAATGATAATTGCATCCGTACTTCATCATGCTGATGTGGCGGAAAAAAATTAACAATCCGCATTATCGTCTGCACCGCGTTAACCGTATGAAAAGTTGTATAAACACAAGCTCCCAATTCAGTTGCAGTAACTGCGGCTTTCATGGTCGAATAATCACGAATATTACCAATATAAATTATATCCGGACTTTGCTGGGTAACATTACGCAGCGCGTCAGGATACGACATAACATCACTGCCTATTTCCCGCTGATTAATGATAGACTTCTTATCCTCAAACAAAAATTCTATTGGCTCTTCGAGAGTAATGATATGTTTTGGTTGATTCCGATTTACGTGTTCAAGAATACTTGCCACTGTCGTAGATTTACCGTTGCCTGCAGGACCACAAACCAAACACAAACCCTGCATCGAGTCAGCAAATTTACTGCAAACCATATCTGGCAGATGTAACTCTTCAAACGTATCAATAGCAGTAAAAATATGCCGCGCCACAATAGAAGGAGTATTACGCTGTAAAAAAATATTAATTCTAAACCTTCCAATATCAGGTTCAAAATGCATAAAATCCAAACTCTTTTGAGCTTCAAATTTTTTACGCCGCTCATCATTTGCCAAAAGCAAATGAGTCACCCCAGTCATTTCTTCTTTAGTTATCGGAGAATTGCCCAGCAGCTCAATCTTTCCATTAATTCTAAATCTTGGGATAGCTTTAGTACGCAAATAAAGATCTGACGCTTTTGTGCTTACCATTTTTACAAATAATTCACGAATATTCATGCCAACTCCGATCTATAAATTTTTAAATTCATCAGCTATCTGCTTTTCTAATTCTAATAAAGCAATCTTTCTAAGAGGAGATCCGCCTTCATATCCGCCCACATCTCCATTACTCTTAACTACCCGATGACAAGGTATGATCAAAGGATATGGATTTCGTCGTAAAGCATTCCCTACAGCACGCACTGCTCCAGGTTTACCCAACTGCTTAGCCACCCATTGATAAGTCCTCGTCTCACCTAAAGGTATTGTAAAAGTTAGTTCTAATACGCGCCATTGAAATTTTGTCAATTTATGTTTTTTAACATCTATTTCAAATTTCATACCTGTTCCCAATCCGTTTCTAAATACAAATTTTCAACCTTTGCCCTCGCCCAAGGCGTCCGACGCAAAAAAGTTAAACTGGATTTAATACTTGGGTCTTTACTAAAACAATTAATCTTTATCCGTTGAGCCAATTTTTCCCAGCCGTATTTCTCGACCAGCTGGTTTAATATCATTTCCAAGGTCACGCCGTGTAAAAAATCATTCGGATGTTTTTGATCCATTAAATTTGCCGGTCCTTCCACTTAAGCGTATTACCTTTGACAAATAGCATTCCATAAAAATATGGTTTAAGCTCACACTTTAATTCAAAACTCAACCCGACCGCGCGCGCCCAAATCCTGCATTGCTCCGGAGAAGGAGCGGCTTCCATTTCTAATGCACCCGGCGTTTCCGGATCCCCATTCCAAATGACCACTCCGATATATCCCCATTTTTTAAGAACCCGTTTCGCGTCTTTGAATAACGCGTTTTGATTTTCAGCGTTAAGAACATTGAAAAGCATTACATAATCCATACTCAAATTTTTCATACCTGACCCGCTCAACACAAAATCCCGCTGGATAACTTCAACATTTTCAAGCTGGTGTTTTTTAACTGCCTCTGACGTCACCCGGATCATTTCAGGATCGCTATCGATAGCATGAATTGTTCCGCTTATAATCTCCGCCGCCGAAATCGTGAACGTCCCATACCCGCAGCCAAACTCAACCACTTCTTGAATCCGACCATTTAATTTAAGCGTAGCGAAAACTTTTTTAATATCAAACAAATTCTCCCACGTTGCCTGATCCGGCATACCAATATTACTAACTGCCATGTCTCTCCTTGTTTTATCCTAAAATTAAAGATTCATACGGGATAAATAAAGCTTCATGTAATTTTTTGATCATCGTTATTGTGAGCCTTCGCTTCTTTCTCAAAACTTCAGAAACTCTATTTTGTCCGCCCAAATAAGGCGCAATATCCGAATTTTTTAATCCCATTTGCTCCATCCGGAATTTAATAGCTTCAACCGGAGTAGGCGGATATATAGAATGATGTTTAAGTTCATACGCTTCAACTAAGGTCGTTAAAATATCTAATACATCCCCCTCTTTCGTGTTCGGCTTTGCCTCCCATAAATATTCAATCTCTTTTAAAGCCAACCGATAATCTTTTTCTGTTTTTATAGGCTTAATAGTCATAATTATATCTCCTCGACATTAATTTTATCGTACTTTTTATGTGTTCCTATAAATCTTATATAAACTATTTTAAAATCATATTTAATCGCAACAACCAGCCTATACTTGTTACCACAAATATTAAATACAACCCTATCATTTCCAATAATACTCGCAGAACTATAATGTTTTTTAACATCATTTGGTCGCTTCCAATCGGCTTTTTCAGCCTCTTCAAACCAAGCTCTTAACGCCTGCTCCGAGTCTGAATGCTCTGGCTTCAACCAAAAATTTCTTAATGTAGATCGAGCGATTATTCTCACGGTAAGAGTATAACACAATTTCCCAGTTTGGGAAGTGGTTTTTTAAAAAACAGCTCCTGTCTCTATTTATTTCCTCTACTCATACTCAAGCTTACTTTTCTGCGTCTCAACCTATGAAACGTAACCGCGAATCTATGCGCCTCGTCTCTCACCCTTTGTAATAAATGTAAAGCCAAAGAATCTTTAGCTAATTTAATTGAATTTCTGCGTCGAGGCAAGAAAATCTCTTCTTCTTTTTTAGCTAAGGACGCGATCGGAATTTCTACTTCTAATTTTTTAAGCTCAGCTTCTGCCGCAGCTAATTGACCTTTTCCACCATCAATAAGTATTAGATCTGGAAAAATTTTATGCTCTATTTTTAGTCTTTTATATCGTCTATAAACTACTTCAGCCATCATTTGAAAGTCGTCTATTCCCTCAACAGTCTTAATTTTAAATTTACGATAATTGCTCTTGTACGGTTTGCCGTTTAAGAAAGACACCATTGAGCCAACCGGCTGGTTGCCCATGATATTTGAAATATCAAATGCTTCGATCCTCTCTGGCAGTCTGGGCAATTCCAGCGTCCGTTGCAATTGTTCTGCCTCTTTATAAAAATTAAGACTAGCTGAACCAGAATATAAAGCTGAAACTGCTCGTAATTGGTCACGGACTTTAGCCGCCTCTTCATATTCTTTTTTCTCTCCCAGCTCTGCCATTTTTTTCTGCAAACGCCTATATAACGCATCCTTTTCCCCGTCTAACACCAAACAAATATTTTTTATATTATCCTGATAATCTTTAGCAGAAATTTTTCCAGCACAGGGAGCAGGACACAATCCCATATGATAATCCAAACATTCTTTGTTACCACAATTAATCTTGTTACAGTACGGAAATATTTTACGCAATAAATTCAAAGCCTCTCTTACCAAAGAAACATTAACATACGGTCCATAATAAATCGAACCCTTTAATTTCTCCCTCGGTCGCGTCACCAAAATTTTAGAATAACCCTCCGTAACCCCGGGGGTTACGGAGGGTTTGATTTCAATATATGGATAGGATTTGTCATCCCGAAGATCGATATTGTATCTCGGAGCATGTTTTTTTATTAAGCCAGCCTCAAGAATCAGCGCCTCAGCTTCGCTTAATGTAGGAATATAATCAATGTCTCTTATATCAGCAACCAGAAGATCAGTCTTGCTTAATTGCGAAGATGACGCACGGAAATATGACTGAACCCTCTTACGTAAATTTATGGCTTTGCCAATATAAATGATCTTCCCTTCAACGTTTTTCATCAAATACACGCCGCTGGTCGTTGGCAATGCTTTTACTTTTTCCTTAATATCTGTTTCCATGCTTTCTCTGCTGCCTCTACTTTAAACCACATACACAACGCCTGATAAAACACTAAGCTTATCAATATCACAGATCCTAATTTAACCCACATCCACGACAATTCCCATTTTTGCCATAACCACCAAACCAAAAAACCCTGCAATATGCAAGCAAACGTTACCTTAATCCAATACCAACGTAACTGCGACTGAAAACCGCCTAAACGTTTTCGCATAATAATAAACAACGCAGCAAAATTAAATGTGCCGGCGATAGAACTGGCTAAGGCAATTCCGCCGACTTTAAGCGGATACATTAAAACAAAATTTAAAATAACATTTATGATCAAACAATAAAACGCCACCCACACCGGGGTTTTAGTGTCTTGTAAAGAATGAAACGCAGCGACCAGAACTTTTACCCCGCCGAAAGTAAACAAACCTAGAGCAGAAAATGCCAAAGCCCAAGCGGTTATATCCGTCGAATACGCGTCGAATAACCCGCGTTGAAATAAAACTTTAGTCATTGGAAACGCCAGCACCATTATCAAAACTGCCATAGGTGCCATTACAAAATACATATTCTCGAGGGAAAATGCCAAAGTCTTACGAAAAGAATCCGTGTCCTTACGGCTGGCTAACAAAGACAAAGACGGTAATACTGCCGACGCTAAAGCTATACCAAACAACCCCATAGGAAACTGTACGATCCGATTAGCATAATAAATAGCTGAAACTCCTCCCATCCCAACTATCGTGCTTAACGACGCGCAAAATGAATCTACTACAATCGATAATTGATAAACCCCGCTGCCGAGAACTCTTGGAATCAAAAGTCTTCCCACGTTTTTAACCCCCGGATGCGACAATCTCCTAGGTTTTTTATATCTAAAACCCACTTTCTTTAATTCCGGAATATGCGCGAGAACCTGCCATATTCCACCGACCACAACTGCTATCGCTATGCCATAAACTGGCTCTTTCATTCCCGAACATAACAGCGCCCCAGCTATCATACAAATATTCAAATACGTCGGACTAAAAGTCGGAACCCAAAACGCCCGGAACGTAAACAATATCGCCATAAAATACGCCAGCAACCCGGTTAAAAACAAATACGGAAACATAATCTGAGTCAACTGCACAGTCATTTTAAATTTTACCGGATCTGACATAAAACCAGGGACCATGATTCGCACCAAACCCGACGAGAATATTATCCCTAAAGCAGTTAACAAAAATAACACTATAGCCAGCACTTTCAAAAACACGCTGACAAAATTCCAAAATGTCGCGCGGTTACGCTTTTCTAAATAACCGGATAAGGTAGGCACTACTGCGGAATTCATTGCGCCTTCGCCAACCAACGAACGGAACAAATTCGGGATCTTAAATCCAGTATAAAACGCATCCGCCTGAAATCCAGTACCTAATAATTTTGCTAAAACTATATCCCTCACAAAGCCTAAAACGCGAGAGATCAAAGTCGCTCCTGACATAAAAATTGTTGACCGCATAATTGAACCAAAGGAATCCTTTCCTTTTATGAAAGCAAGGTTCCAGCGTTCCCGAACTTTAGTCTTAGGCAGCTCAAATTTATTGGTTGACATCCGAAATCCTTTTTGCTATATTTGTGCCTCTCTTCCGCAGGAAACCCCTGGCGGAAATGTTTTCAAGAAAGGAGTTTTACAGTGCCACAAAGAAAAGCAGGTATTAAAGATCTACGCAAAAGTCACACACGCAAGATGAATAATCTTGACCAAAAAACTGTGATCAAAAAAACTGAAAAAAGTTTCTTAAAAGCGGTTCAAGAGAAAAAACTCGACGAAGCTAAAGAAACTTTAAAGATTTTGCACAAAAAAATTGATAAAGCCGCAAAGACTAATATCCTCAAAGATAACACAGCTAGCCGCCGCAAATCACGTTTCAGCAAGCTGTTAAAGAGCATAGCTTAACGATTAGAAATTCCATCGCGTATTCTGGAGCTAAACGGCTCCGCTTAATATTAAGATCGGCCTCCTGTATATACTGGAGGCCTTTCTTATATTGTTCAACCGCCATTCTAGAACGACCGTTTTTCCAAGACCACAAAACCGCCCCCATCATTTTCAATGGGTCCTGACCTTTTTCCGATAAAATTTCTTCCATAAGCTGTAAAGCCCTGACTGAATTATTTGCCAAAATCGCATTACCCATATCAAAAACACTGCTTTTCTTTTCTACAGCGCCAAACCTGAATATTTTAGCGCCTGACATTAGTTTAGTCCAAAACGCGCCTTTTTCAGGCTCGCCGTCACAATCAAATATCAAATGTACTTGATCCAATTTCTGGTCTAGACAAGACAATAAAGTTTCCTGTAGAGCTTTATTTAATTTTTTAATATTTTTTATGACAATTACGCGCTGGCGGGCAACTGCAGAAATAGAAATAAGTGATTTTTTTAACTGATCAGAATCCAAATCATCAGCATAAAACATTTCATAATCAAAATTCTCAGCTTCGATCGAAGTACCCAAAACCGACTTCTTGATCTCAGCTAATTTTGCGTCCTTTTCATCAACCTTATCACCAATCAAAAAATATATCATACCGCCCCCGCTTAATAATAAAGCCCTGGGAAAAAATCCCCCAGGGCATAAAGTTCGCAACTCCCCCCATTAAATTATCGAAAATAGAGAATAACGCCGCAGATGGGCGTTTTACAACATTTTCCTTACCAAGCTTCGACTGTTCGTTCAACAACCCGACGTGCCAAGTCCTGTACTGCCAAATCAACAGCTCCTTGCTCCGAACCAGCCACATTAGAAGAAACTGTGCCTTGTAATAAATAAGTCCCTTCTCCGACAAAACCCGGCTCGTCCCATACGACTGTCCCGGTTTCGCGTTCCACCATTTTCAAATCTACTGTAACATATACCCGGTATTCCTGAACATCCTCGTTATCCGTATAACGTAATGGTTTTTTTTCATAATTTCTAAGCGTACCCGTCAAAATCAAATCTGCTGATTCTTCAGGCACTATCTTCAAATGTCCATCAAATAAAAACCTATCCACTATTCTGTCATGCGCTTTTACCTCTAACAACGGAAAATACGCCGCGGAATTATTGTTCTCGGAAAACTCGACTTTATTTTCAAAATTTTTCACAAACAAGGTACGATGGTTAGGCGATAATGCTCCTGAGGTGGTATACCCGCATCCAGCTATTAAAGAAAATATCCCAACTAAACCCATGAAAAAAAATAACCGTTTCATTTCTTTCCCTGAACTTTCTGTTGGTTATCTTTATCTCCAATATCCCGCAATTTTCTTAAAGCTTTAATTGCCCATGGAGAATCTTTATAGTCCTGCACTATCGCTTCATAATACACCTTAGCTGCAGGAAAATTCTTTTGTTTTTCATAAAACTCAGCAACCACAAAACTATTTTCAGCTTCTTTATCCCGTAAAGCTAATATTTGATCTTGCGCTACTTGAGTTAATTCAGCGTCTGGATATTCTTTTACAAAAGTCTTAAACTCTTCTACAGCTGAGCCGGTAACTTTCTGGTCATACTGCGCTTTAGTCGAGCGCTTCGCATCTGCTACTGCTATCTGATATTTCGCAGCCTTAACCCATTCACTTTCAGGATAATCATTAACCACCTTTTCAAATTCATCCCGAGCCTCTTGCGTCAATCCTTTACCCATTAAATACAAACCAATTTTATATTGCGAAGGCGCGGCATATTTACCGTATGGTTCATTTTTAATAATGGTCTGAAAAACTTTTACAATATCATATTTTTCTCCAGCTACAGCGTCGATAATAGTACCCTTATTCGGGTTATCCATTAATTTCTGCCCGATCTTGTATTCCCGTTCAATAATCTGTGGAGCCATATCGCTGAATGGATATTTTTCTAACACCATCTGATATTCTTTAAACGCGGAATACAGCCTGCTTTGATCTTCATAGCACAGACCTATGAAATATTGGGCGTTAGCCGCATCACGGGATTTAGGATAATTCTTGATAAGCTTTTTAAACTCGCGCACAGCTTCAACATACTGCTTTGAATCATAGAATTGCTTGCCATAATCCAACTGTTCTTTAGGGGTGTCTTTGACCGAATATTTAGGATTTACCCACTTATTGGTCTGCGGCGTCCACATCCAAAAAGCAGAAGCATTCTGGGCGAGAAACAATGATACTAATAATATAAGTAAGATAGTATATTTTTTCATTGCGAGAACTTTAGCATAGACTATAGTCTTTGTCAATTAAGCTCCAGAAAAGATGATTTGCCTCTCTACTTTTTATGATTAATTTTTTTAATTGTAGGAAGTTGAGCTTGTTTAATCATTTGCTTTTTCAATACAGTTACTCTACGCTCCAATCGCTTTAAATCTTCCTCAGAAGGTAACTCTTCAGGTTTAATTCCTCTTTCACCCAACATGCCTCTAACACTACTATTATTTTGAACATGTTCATCCGTAATAGCTGTTTCTCCTAATAAGTTATACGTCTTAACATTATGATTAGTAATTTCAGTCGCCAAATTCTTAGCCGCAATAGTCACTGTCGGCAAAAAATCCGCTAAAGGACGATATTCAGAAATGCCCAAACGATTTTTCATCTCTTGTGTAGTATATCCTCCAAACAAAGCAGCATCTCCTTTGGATCGTATCCGTCCAAAACCCTGATCATCAACCCCTCGTTCATAAATATTTTTTGAAAGCTCAGTTTCTGATTCACGTAATTTTCTACGTGCTTCCAATCTTTCTTGAAATCGTATTCGTTCTTCTATTATTTCTTGTTTCCGTGTCTGTATAGCAAAATATGTCTGCGCAAACGCGATCTGCTCTTTCTGCGAATCTCCATTTTGAGCAATCAAATAACATGCGTAACGCGTAAGCATAATATCGTCTATTGGTCGTTCTGCGCCAGAACCGATACTAACCATTTTCGTGACACCACGAAAATGGTTAAAAACTTCACCTCCCGATTTATCACACGCCTTTATTGCTTTATTAATAACTTTAATAAAATTTTCCCACCGTTCATAGCCCAGCACTGCCATCAAATCCCGAGCATACCAAAACTCAACCTGTGATTTAGGAAATAATTTCAAAATCTCATCAAACTTAATTTTCAATCGAATTAAAACATCTTTTTTCATTTACTTCTCCCGATTTTTATAATTAACCAATTTATATAATAAAGCAAACACAAAACAATTGCCCTAAATTATTCATTTTTATACAATATACCCACCACAAAGAACAGCATTAAATAGTAAACTCCTACAAACCAAAGACTTTGCTCTCTAATCTGAACAAATCCTGCCGGGCATTGCGCAAAAAGAAATGTAACGCCTATAGTAACGTTCAACAACAATTTTAAAACTATCACAAAACAATTCATAACATATGCTGATATAAAAGAGAATACCATCACACCCATTGCCAAAAACATTGCGCCTGACATCATGGTTGGTATCAATAAATTAGCAAATATTGAAACAAATGATATGGAATTGAAATAATAGACTATAGCCGGTAATATCCCGATCCAAACTGAAAACGACAAAATTAAAGCTTCAAGAATCCATTTTCCGAATTTAGTTTTAGGCTCACCCCAATATTTCGTGGTCAAAACTTTAATCCTGGGCGGAAGTATAATTAAAAATATTACGCATCCAAAAGATAATTGAAAGCCAATATCAAATAATACCAAAGGCGTGACTGCTAATGCTGCAAACGCGGCGGCTGCCACAACGTTCAAATGATCTTTCGGTCGCTCTATAATAAACGATAGCAAGACTATTGAAGCCATTAATGACGCCCTTACAACTGAGGCAGATAATCCAGACATTACCATATAAAATATCAGCAAGACTATTACTGTGGTCATAATTATGTTACGGTGAATAGGCGCGAATTTCAAAATCACCAAAAACATTAATGCTAAAACTGCGATATTAAATCCGCTGATCGCTAAAATATGCGTAGTGCCGGTCTTTCTAAAAATATCTGATATAAAATAAGGAACTCCAGTGCGATCGCCCAGCATCAATGCTCTGACCAGACCGGATTCGTTCTCAGAAAAATTTTTATCAAAAATCCTGCGAAAATACTGACGGGTATTATACGCAAACCTTACCAAACCATTCCCTTGAATACGCCCTGACTTTTTTATCTCTACGTCTTTCTTAACGTTTAAACAATAAAGTATGCCGGAATTTTCTAAATACGTCCGGTACGAAAATTTACTCCCCTGTCCAAAATTCATTGGTCGGCTCAATTTACCTTTTAATCTAAGGCTATCGCCATACGAAACCTGTTGGGCAGAAAAAATATTAACCAAAACCTCGCCCCGCATCGGCTTAAATAATGTCAGCGTAAATATAGTTTTATCTATATTGCGCAGATGTTTTATTACTGGGTCCGACGATACAAAGCCTTCAATATAAACTTCCTGCCCCTTCCATAAATTTTGGGTTAATTGGTCAGCCTGATTTGCTTGCAGTAATATTTTCGTATGTGCGGCCCCGCAAAAAAATATCAAAAGTAATATTAAGAATTTACCGAATGGATAAGATAAAGATAGCATGCACCCCAAAAGCATCGTCACTGCCAAAACCACCCACGCCCAGATCGGAACAGATAAATAATATCCAGCGATTATTCCTATGCAAAACATTATGGTGATCGGGACGAATGGACGATGAGTATAAATTTGTTTCATCACCTAACCTCTAGATATTTTGCGAATAGAGCGAAATCTTTTTCGCGGACGCGCGGGATATTTTTTATTTCATCAACTGCTTTGAATGGACCATGACTATTACGATAAGAAATTATCCGACCAGCAGTGCTTAAACCTAAATTGGGAACATTGTCCAAATCTTTGACAGAGGCGCGGTTAACGTTCACCTTAACGAAACAAGTATTACCTGACATTAACTCAGTTTTTTGCCAATGGCGAGGAAAACGCGTAGACGTAAAACGCAAAATCGAACCGATTACAATCACGGAACAAATTACAATTATGGTGATAATTTCCTGCTTGTTGAAGCTAAACATAAAAAACCCCTGTAATTAGATCCAGGGAAGGATCAACAGGGGTTGAAAAGGAACTGCGATGTTTCAATTATAATGCAACAACCTTTAAATAACAATATTTATAAGTTTCTCCGGCACGTAGATAAATTTACGAATTGGTTTGCCTTCGACCCACTTATGCACTATTTCATTTTGCATTGCCAGATCGCGGACTTGATCAGACGTAAATTCTATAGGCACATCTATTTTAGACCTGAGCTTACCATTAATCTGAACAACCACCTCAACTACCGACCGTTTTAATGCAGACTCGTCATATTGCGGCCATTTAGCTTTAATTATACTCGCCTCTGTACCGCCCATCTTTTGCCACAATTCTTCACATAAATGCGGAGCATACGGCGCAAGCAATAAAACGAATGATCTTAAAGTCTGGTCGAATACTGCTTGTTCAATTTCATCTTTCGGAGCAAATTTTTCAATTGCGTTAATTAAAATCATCATGGCGCTTACGCCAGTATTAAATTTATAAGTTTCCAAGTCGCTGGTAACTTTTTTAATGGTCGCGTGGCGTTCCCGTTCCAATTCTTCAGCCGCACCTGATAAATCTTTAATCGTATAATTTACTTTCACACCTTTAAATTTATCTTCAACTAAACGATCTAAACGATTCAAAAATTTCCATGAACCGTCTACCGCACCGTCGCTCCACTCTAACTGGTCTTCAGGCGGGGCAGCAAATAAAATACAAACCCGTAATGGATCAGCTCCGTATTTAACTATTATCGTATCCGGGTCAACCGTGTTACCGCGGGATTTAGACATGACTTCACCGTCTTTTAAAACCATGCCTTGAGTAAGCAAACGCACAAAAGGCTCGTCTACACTTACCAAACCTATATCTTTAAAAAATTTGGTGAAGAAACGTGAATACAACAAATGCAAAATCGCGTGTTCAATGCCGCCGATATATTGGTCAACTGCCATCCAATATTTTGCCCCTTTTTTATCAAACACCTGCGACGTATCTTGCGCCGAGCAATAGCGTAAATAATACCAAGACGAATCAAAAAATGTAGCCATAGTATCAGTTTCACGACGAGCAGGCTTACCGCATTTCGGACATTTAACATTCACAAAATCTTGGCAATACGCGAGAGGACTGCCGCCCTGACCAGTAATTTTAATTTTTTCAGGCAATGCAACAGGCAAATCTTTTTCAGGAACAGGCACGACCCCACAACAATCGCAATAAATCATAGGTATCGGCGTACCCCAATACCTTTGACGAGAAATCAGCCAATCCCGTAAACGCCAATGAATTGTAGTCTTGCCTATATTAGTTTTTTCCATCCACTCGCCTATAGCCCGCATTGCTTCAACATTATTTATACCGTTGAACTGCGCGGAATTAACTAACTTACCTTCTTCAACATAAGCAGCATCCATTTGCTCAACTTTTAAATCTGGACGAGCAGGGTCCTGAATAACAATCCGCATTGGTAATTGGTGTTTATTAGCAAATTCGAAATCGCGCTGGTCGTGTGTCGGAACAGCCATGATCGCGCCTGTGCCGTATTCCATTAATACATAATCAGCAAGCCAAATTGGAATGATCTCATTATTAACTGGGTTAATTGCATAGCCGCCGGTAAACACGCCTGAGGCGCCGGCAAGAGGCGCATCATGCCGAGACTCCGAAGAGGCATCTGTGCCTGAAACACGTTCACTCTTACTTAGAGCAGCTACTTGTTTTTTAAAAGCCTCAACCGCAGCCTTATTCGCAGACGTTGTAAATTTATCTACTAGAGGATGTTCCGGCGCTAACACAACATAAGTAGCGCCAAAAATAGTGTCAGGTCTGGTCGTAAAAACTTTTATAACTTCATTTGAATCTTTAACTTTAAAAAATATTTCGACCCCAAAGCTCTTGCCGATCCAATTTTTCTGCATTGTTACAACACGTTCCGGCCAATGCTTCAAAGTATCTAAATCCTCGAGTAAACGCTCACTGTAATCTGTAATTTTTAAATACCACTGGCTAAGATCTTTCTGTTTAACTTCACTTTTACATCTCCAACACGCGCCGTTAATTACTTCTTCATTCGCCAATGTCGTATCACAACTCGGGCACCAGTTAACCGGAGATTCTTTTTTATACGCCAACCCCTTCTCGTACATTTTCAAAAATATCCATTGGTTCCATTTATAATATTCAGCGTCGCAAGTTGAAAGTCCGCGGTCCCAGTCATAAGAAAAACCCATACGTTTCAACTCGTGGGTCATCTCATCAATACACCCATACGTCCACTCTGCAGGATCAACGCCGCGTTTGATTGCCGCATTTTCTGCAGGCTGACCAAAAGCATCATAGCCCATAGGATGCAGAACATTATAGCCTTGCATCATGCGGAAACGGGCGATCACATCAGCGATAGTATAATTGCGAACATGTCCCATATGGATTTTCCCAGACGGATATGGGAACATTTCCAAAACATAATATTTCTCTTTTGCAGCATCCATTTCAGACTTGAAGATTTTCTTCTCGTCCCAAAATTTCTGCCACTTTTCTTCTATTCTTTGAATTTCATTGGTGTTGTATGACATCACTGCTCCTAATTAGTATAGAGTAAAAAATAGCTTGTTTTATGCTTTTTGTCAAATATAAGAATGATTCCCCTCTCCAGCCTCTGGGGAGAGGGCAGGGTGAGGGGAAATAAATTAAATAATTTTAAACCAATTAATGATTAATTCAATTAAACATAAAATTCGTATTTTTAAAAAACTAACCCCTCATCCTAACCTTCTCCCCAGAGGCGGGAGAAGGGATTATTTTTATTTCTTTAACCATTTAATCGCAGCTATTTTCTTTTTAAACTTCTTAACTTTACCACTCTTAACATCTTCTTCGGCTAATTTATTCTCAGCATTCCAATCAAAACTTTTTTGCTTTTTAAAAATTTTATTTACTGCGTTATTATCATTTATTATTTTAGACATTACCTATTCCCTCACCCGCAAAAAACTTTCCAATTCGTTATTAAACGGTTCAGCCTCGATTAAAAACGGAAAATGTCCGGCTTTTTCAAAACATTGATATTTTGCAGCCGGAACTAATTTTCTCATCTGATCCATAGCTGCCGGCGGACAAATAACATCCCCTGCGCCGTAAAAAAACGCAACCGGAACATTAACATACATTAAAATACTGCGCAGATCCTCGTCAAAAATTATTTCAAGATATTCTGTAATAGCGTGTACATTTGGCGGTCCACTTTCCTGACGAAAACGTTCCATCATTTTGAACCTGCGGGACTGACGTTCTTCCAACGTAAACATAGATTTAAAAAATGAATGCAAGACATCTGGAAAATTCATCTGCAATTGACGGGCAACTTTAAGCATCTGCTGGACGTCAACACCATACGGATACTCCGGAGTTTTGGAAAACCTGGGTAGAGATCCGACAAAAATTAAAGACCCAAACATCGCTGGATCAATTTCAAAACTTTTAAGCGCCACCATCCCGCCCAAAGAACTACCAACTACGTCAACATCCCGGCAAGATAAAGATTCCAAAACCAAAACTAAATCTTCAGCAATCTCAGATAAAGTAAGATCACTATGCCAATCACTCGCCCCATGTCCGGGGAGATCTACACTTATTACCCGGTATTTATCCGAAAAATATTTTGTCTGCTGCCGCCAAATACGATGGTCAACGCCCCAGCCATGGATAAAAAGCAGGTCCCTACCTTCCCCTTCGACCTCATAATTCCAAGTAATCTTGTGATTAGTTTTTATCGTAGCCATATTACAAAATTTTGATAATTTCATTATTATTTTGTTTTACCAAAAGACCACCGTCGTCCGCAATGTCTATTGCTAACCCTTCAATAATTTTATTTGAATCAGCTATTGTAACATGAGAATTTAAAGTAACACACATCCCTTTCCACGAATTTACAACCGGCGCAACGCCTTCAACTTTTACCCGCTCATACCAAAATTCTATCCGATCCAAAAGTTTTACCAAAACCTCTTCCCGGTCAAACTCCTTACCAGTGACCGACAATAAAGAACATCCCCCGGCAGGAATATCTTTTTCCAAGGTATTAACATTCAATCCCACGCCAACCACCAAAAAATCTAAATCCATCCTCTTAAATTCCGCTTGAGTTAAAATCCCGCAAACCTTTTTCCCCTCGATCAAAACATCATTTGGCCATTTGATTGAAGCATTCACACCTAACTCTCTGCATACTTCACAAACTGCAAGAGAAGATAAAAATGTAACCACAAACATTTCTTTAGAGGATAAACGCGGTCGAAGGACAAACGAAAAATAAAGTCCTGTATTAGAAGGCGATTCCCATTTGCGGTTAAACCTTCCTCGTCCAGCAGTCTGTTTATCCGCGCCAATTACCAAACCTTCTACAGCGCCGGATACAGCCTGTGCTTTAACAATATCCATGGTAGACGACACCTCGCCGAACCATTGAATATTCTTACCGAGATATTTTGTGTTGGGGATTATTTTTTGCATGAGATTAAAAAATAGGAAAAATAGTATAAGATCTCACAACTTTTGTATATATGAGATCAGACGCCATTTGTTATGAATGTGCTAAGTGTAATTGTTCGCCTTTTTTATAACATTTCAAGGCTATTTTACTTGGTCTGAATTTCGCATGCCACGCGTCCCAATCAGCCTGAAAACCAACCCACATCTCTACCGGCATACCAAATAAATTAGCAATTCTATTAGCTACTTCCACGCTTAACGGAACTTTTTGATTAACCAACTCATTCACATGTTTATAACTAATTTCAAGCAGTTCAGCCATTTTCATCTGGCTAATTTCGTACGGCTCCATAAATTCTTTTAAAAGCATTTCGCCGGGATGGGTTGGTGGTCTTAATTCTGGTAACATATTTTTCTCCTAATGATAATCCACAATTTCAATTCGAGCTGGATGGTCTTTATACCACTCAAAACACATTCTATATTTATCGTTTATTCGTATACTATACTGTCCTTTACGCTCACCCTTTAAAGCTTCCAATCTGTTATTCGGCGGTATACGCAATTGTTCCAATTTATCCGCCCTATTTAAAAACGTAAACTTACGATACGCAATGACCCACAAGTTATCCGGCAATGTTTTAAGTGCCTTTTTTGATCTTTTGCCATTATAAATATCAAAAGTTTCCAAATTGTAAAAATCATCTTTTTCTATCATATATCGCTGATTTAAATATAACATAAAAGGTTATATTGTCAACCTAAAATGTTTAATAAAAAATCCCCGAAGAATAGAATCATTCAACGGGGATTATGTTTTTCATCGGGCGGGTTATAAACCCGCCCCTACGAAATTTATGCCTGATTCGGCGCTGTACCTGCTGCTGATAAATTCGGCAGCATACTCGACGGCATATTAGTTATATCCATAATAACCGGCATCAAACCTTTTAAATTCTGCATCATTGCCGGATCCTGGAAATTCATTGGCAATGGTACGCCATTAGGATCGCGTTTAATCTGCAAGTTCAACATTGCTGAATCCATGTCGATACCACCGACTGGATCATCTTGCGGATAAAAACTAATTTCCTCACCAAAGATAAACATAGCTCTATCTGCTGGTCGCTTTGCCCTTTCTTCCTTTATAGCCTCCAATAAAGCGTCTCTCACCTGGGCTGGCGTTATCGCACCAACTCTTTTCTGTATTTCTTTCTTTGACTTTCCAGGGTTAGAAATTTCTCTAAAAACTAGTCCTCTACCTACAGCAACTATATCAGGTGTTTCAAATGTAACTGCTCCCTGCTCTCCAAAAGACTCAACAACCTTAAGGCTATTACCCGCTAAAACCACATGCGCACCAAAAACAATTTCATAAAGAGATCTTGCATCTTCATCACTGCCATTATGCACAATAGCTTCCATATCATCGAGAGTCAATCCTTGATCCGGCATATAACCTACTGCCATTAATAATCTGGTAACATCAGCATCCGTTATACCGTAAGGATTTGTTCTACCTACATTTACAGGTTCGGGTCTGTCCCGTACTGCATCAGCTAAAGCCACATTAGCAAAATTATTTTCATTAATATCAATCCTTGCTTGAGCTAAAAGTGCTTTCATCCACTTAGAAGAAGCATTCAACCTAGCACTGACTTCTGGAGTAACTGGTCCAGCTGTAGTTTGTTTTACCCCTGCAAGAGTTTTTAATCCTTTGCCCATGCCTGTAACAACCTTCCCGCCTTTATCCAATAAAGAATAAGTTGCGCCTGTTACGGAATTAAAT
Organism: Candidatus Omnitrophota bacterium; assembly: GCA_015233195.1. Classification (GTDB taxonomy): domain Bacteria; phylum Omnitrophota; class Gorgyraeia; order Zapsychrales; family Zapsychraceae; genus JADFYE01. Next base: position 36,164 of record JADFYE010000007.1, on the reverse strand, counting down.
ACTCCCTTTAATCTTTGACCTGCCCCTGCAACATACTTATATGCAGACGGCGCACCATTGTTAGCCACTTGAACTTGTGTGTCATATACTATTGTAGCGTTACCCGCGGCTGTTTTTGCAGGGCTGGTGGTTCCCTCCTCAAAAACTCTTGAAAAAATCACTGCTTTACCAGGACTACTTTTTGTTGTTCCAGCGTCTTCAGCTTGAACTAAAGCTTCTGTAGTGATATTTGCTACAACTCCCATTTTATTAGAAATCTCTGCAAGTTCTTTTAAGCGATTTAATGTAAGCCAATACTCTGAAGATTTGCCAACAATCGCATCTGGACTTTCATCATTTTTTTCTTTTAATGAAGCGATACTATCTTTCAGACCCTGTATCCTCTGCTGATTTTCTTTATTTGGACCTTCTGCTTGCAAAGCTGCGAGCTCTGCGCCAAAAGTTTTTATCAAGCCGTCTGATAATTCTTTTACCTGACCTTGAATAGCTGCCATTTCAGCTAAAAATTCTTTCTGTTGATCCTCATTTAACCCATTAATACCATCCCAAAAAGCTTCCGTTATATTAGCAAAAAATCCCGACGCCTTAGCGTCTCTCAAAAATGTTTTGAATGCATTACGCCCTTCATGTTTTTTTCCATCTACATCAGTATAGCTTTTGCCTAACATTGGATCGCTATTGCGAGCATGTAAAATATCAAATTGAGCATCTGCGATTCCTTGAGCCTTAGCATCTACCTTTGCCGGCTGAAATGCTGTGCCTGATTCTGCATATCTATCTTTCAAAGAATCAAGAACTGCTTTTTTTGCGTTATTTCCTGTCAATCCATCTTTTATTGCACCTTTTAATGCATTTGATCTACTAACATCAAATGTGCGCTCTGCCGCTGGCTTCTCAGCCTCCGGAGCAACTGGTTGTACGTTTTTAAAAAACCCAATTGCACCTAAAACCGCTGCCACAACCATTCCTAACCCTGTAGCTCCTAATGCCCACCGCCCAACTTGCGCCATTCTTTCTTTCCAAGTCTTAGAATTTGCATTTACAGAGCGTTGTAAACCATCTAAATCATTTGATAATGATGGCTGTCCAGCAGGTTGATTTCCTGCTTCCTGAGCTTGTAAAAACATATTCGCCAGCATACCAACAATAACATCATTATCCTGCGTTAGACCAGCAGGCATTGTCATACTTTCCAAAACATCCTTAATGTCTTGGTCGGAAGGATTAATATTTGTACCATCCCATAATTGACGAAGAAGACTTATAATCTCTGTGACATTTTCTGGAACAACAATCATGGCCGCGTCTTTCATAGCTTGTTGAGCCACTAATTTATAAAATTCTAAATAATTAGTCTTAAAGCCTTCCATTTCTGTAGTTTCTGCAGAAGTAAAAATACTTTTTATTGCATCAATCACCTCTTGCTCTGTAAGCTGCATACCTTTTTCTTGAATATAGGTCATTATCTGGTTTATTAATTCTACTCCAGCAGACTTTGACAATACTTGATCTTTTGAACGCAATCTTTCACTTATTATATCTTTAGTTTCCCACTTTTCCTTTTGGGCAACTATATCAATTACTTCCATTCTCGATATTATTGCGTTTATAACCACATTTACAGTATTTTGTTTTTGTACATCAACTTCTGATTTATCAAATTTTCCCAATAAACTAAAAAACTTTAAATCTTTTATCTTTTCCAGCTCGTCAGCTTTAGCTTTAGCTTTATTTGCCGTAAAGAACTTCCTTAAAGCAACCACTGCAGTTGACACATTATCATCAGTTAACATATAGTACGGTAAAAAGTTCTTCACTCTAGAAGCTGTTATAACTATTACTCCGTTTCCTGGTCTATCTTTTTCTACCGCTTGAACAGCTATTAATAAATCTTCCATTCCTTGAGTAAAAACTTCTTCTGGTGTACGTGCCGCTTTTACAGCAGGAACACCCTCTTTTAATTGTTTTAAAAACGCTTCAAAAAACGCTGGAAAATCCTCCTTAAACCTCGCTGGTGCAGAATCCATATCCAAAATGTATTCTACAACATCAGAAGCCGTTTTTATATCCAGCACCGGTGATCCCTGATAATAATTTTTAAGCTCGTTTATAAAATCATTCCATAAAGTCTGATTGTCTTTTATAAAATCTTTTACGCTCTTGGTTTGAGCTAAAAAATTATCAATAAGTTGATTTAACTTTTCTGACTTCTGAGGTAATTTAGCTCTCTCTGCTTTTGCAGCAGCAAAAACCTCGCTATGAAATTTATTAAAATTAATTAACATTTCTTCAAAATCTTTTGTTTTAGTAGGATCAAGCAATATTTTTATTACCGCATCCTTAGCCTCCTCAGGAGTAAGACCCATTTGTTGTCCTTCAGGTTCTGCAGCAAAAGCCGCCCAAAGCTGATCTAACATTTCCTTATTTTGAGGACTTATTTTAGTATCAAAAAAATCATTTAATAAAGCACTACGATTTACATATTGGTTTGGTATTAATTGTTCTATACCATTAACAAATGCTTTAAATTGCTCTGGTATAAGCGCTTGTCGGTTTCTTATAAGTTGCATTACAACACCAACCACGGTCACTTCTTTTCCTGCTGTAAGTAACGCTTGTATCACTTCTTTTATTTCATTTTCCGAATAATTGTGGTCTGATATGAGATTATACGTTGGTTGCTGACTCAAATAACCAAAAAATACATCTACCCTCTCTTGACCAACTAATTTGTTTATCCTGCCTTCTACTAAACTACGAGCTGAAGGTGCTACCTCTGCTGGCTTAGGAGTTACAGCGGGTTTCGGACTTTCTTTTTGTCCATTTATTAAAGCAATAATAGTCCAACCAGCCAAAATATCAGTACCAATATAATCTTTTAGCTGTTCATCAACTTCTGGCATATTTGCAACAATTTCCGCGATTGTTTTCTCATCAGCTACAATCCCTCTTTGTTCAAGTGCAACCAACAGATCAGTCATTTCGTCTGCTTCTACAACCATAGCAGCGTCTGCTTCTATCAACGGTCGTACCAACTCCGCAAACCCTTGATTATAGACAGCATCATACTGATTTTCAGGAATTGATTTAATCGTATTTTGTTGTTCAGCAATATTAGCTTTAATGTTATCGATTAATATTTGTTTATTAATTTCTAGACTAGACCCTATAGATTTAAAAGTTTCAATAATATTATCCGCTACAGCTTCAACCTTATTTTCTGCTGAATCATTAATTACTTCAGAATATTGTAAAAACACCTTTTCACGTAATATAGAATATTTTATGTTTAGCAAAATTTCGTTATAAATATATAAGAATGACCCTTCAAGATTATTCCTGTTCTTCATAAACTCGTCATTCAGCGTAATTTTTACAACTTCCAACAGATCTGTTCGAGATACTCCACTTTTTTGAATTTCAGAAAGAACCATTAACTGGTCTACCCATTTATCTCCAGCTGTTCCTGATTCAAATTTATAATCTAAGTGGTAGGTTCTAGCAACTTCTTTCCAGGTAACTGTTGCGGCTTTAACTTGCATTCTTAATTCGGCTTTAGCTTGTCTTCCTGCTGCCCAATTCGCATATCCATTTCTTACTGCAGCTTTTAGTTTTCCCCATATTCCTAACTTTGGTTTAACTGCTTGAGCTGCGGCGGCGGCTTGCTCTGCAGCTTTTTCTGCAGCTAATTCTTCTTCTGATTTACCTGCAGGTTCTATTTTTGTTTTAATTGCTGCAACAATAGCTTTAACTAATTCCTCATCTGGCACTTGAGGCAAATTTTTCATTACAAATTTTATTGCATCATATATTGCAGACGCCTGATATTTATTGAATAGGCTGATAAACGTTTCCTGATCCAACAAACCTAAAAATAACTGAACGTCACTTTCATCCATATTTCCAGCTTTAGCGAATCCACTCAACTTCTTTATTAGATCAACTACCTTTACCGCTGGTTTAGTTGCAGGTTCAGACTCTTTTTGCGGGAATAAAATACTAATAAGTTTTTGTATTAAAACTTTCAGATCAGTTACTTCAGCCTTCTGCTCTGGTTTTGCTTGGTATTCATCTAAAACTTGTCCTAAAGCAGCTGCTAATTTACCTTCTAATTCTGGTCGTGGTAATTGAGTTTGCTGATCTGGTGTTAATTGCGCCCAAACCATATCTGCAATCTGAGCTGCCAATTGATTTAATTTTTCAGGAGTTACCGTCTCTTTAGAATCTAAGATCGGCGAGATAGCTACCGTCCAAGCGTCCATAGCTTTTTGTTCAGCAGTACGTTCATCAGTTCCAGTAGTAGACGAAGCTGTTGAAGTTCTAGACGTTGATTTAGCAGTTCTTTTATAAGCATCAATTCTTTGAAATAATTTTCCCGAACGTCTGCCTAAATCATATTTATTATTTTCAAAACTCCTAAACATCTGCCTTATTGTTACAGACTGATAAATAACTTGCTTATTTCCAGCAAAAGCATTTTCAACTTGTTCCTGATTTTTTACAACCAAATCCGAATACTTCCTAAACAAGTCGTAATGATCTTCCAACTGACTTATTAAGACCTCGGATTTACTCAAATCAGTCTCTTTTTCTAATCTTATAACTCTTTCTTCTACCCGATTCATAGCTTGGATAGCAGACACAAAATTTATATTATTAGCTAATGCTAGTCCGGCATCACCGTAATGCGCGTAAAATCTGATACCGCCCATTACCAAACTAGTTAATTCATCAATATTAATTTCTGCTGGTGTATTTTTAAATAACACCTCAGTCGATACCACTGCTAATTTACCGTTCTTATCCATAACTACAACATCTTTACGGTGTAAGCTATTATTTAAATCTATCCACTGTGCTACAGCTAAAACCAATGCAGCTTCAATGGCATTTTGGCGTTCTGAAAAATTTACATCCTCTGCTGCTAACTGATCTATAATCGACTGCTTTAAATGTGCTATCACTTCAGGAGGCAATACTGCCTGTACTGTCTCAAGAGCTTTTTTGTATTTAGCAGTAGCAGCAATAGCCTCCCGATCATTTTCCGTAAACAAAGCACTTAATATATCTATACGACCATCAAGTCCTTTAACTGCTTCTGCGAATGTTGCTCTTTGCGCAGGAGTTGCTGATCGCGGAGTTACAACATTCACTATATCCGTAGTTAACATAGCAAAATCGCCCCCACCCGCGAAATATTTACGAGGAATAACTGTCTGACTTGCAGGGTCGTACTCTTCCTTAATATAGTCAAACACACCAGTCTTAAAAGACTCTATATATTGCTGATAAATCTTTTCATTAGCTTGTTTATCATCTAAATTCACGCCTATAACTTTATCTTTATCTTTATATACTTGAGATAATAAATGATCTTTAAGTCTTTTCTTAAACCAAGCAGAAAGAATCATAGACTTATAAACTTGACGCAATAAAGCAAAATTTTTCCCTGTATTAACTTCCTTTTCAATCGCAGGTACAATGATCTCGCGCACAATTTGAGACGAGGCAGTGCTGGTTTCACTTAAATTAGTATTGTTATTAGCTGATAAACCAAAACGGGAATTGTCTTTATTTTTATCTAAAGCCATATAATCCTGCTCTAACATAATCTTCAAATGGCTTTCCATAATCCAAACTTTATCACCGTCTTCATACACAACCGCTTTATCCGGAGTAATCCAAACTTTATTAAAAGTATTAACCGGCACTTCTGCATTCTGTCCGTATTTAGCGTAGACTTTTTCGTAAATTTTATCCCAAAATACCTTGCCGATTTCTTTTTCAGGATACATAAGTGAAGAAGTTAACTGTTTTAAAAGATAATCTTGGGCTAAAAGATCGCGACCCATTTCAGTATCACCGAAATCAGTTGGCACTATACGGTTATGTTCATAAGGCGAAAGGTTGACCCATTGGTTTTTATCAGGGATGGTCAATGCGGCTAAAAAATATTTAACTAATTTTTTATATTCAGTCTTTTCAATTTCACCGGCTAACGGGTCTTGACCGCGGTCAATGAAGAAATTGAAGTGAAACGGATTTACAGGATCAACCTGCATACCCACTGCACTAGCTGGTTCATAAAATGCTGAGGGCATTACTTGTGTGCCAACCGCAGGCATATACATTGCCACTTGGGCAAAGCCTGTCGTCTGAAACACGGTTGTCATAAGAAACGCGATCAACACTGTAATCGCGCAAGACTTAAAATAAATAGATCGGAACATAACGTTCTCCTTTAAATAATTTATCAAATATATCTTTTCCGTTATAAAGGGACTTGCCCCTCCTTTATAAATCTACCCCAAATATGCCACAAAACTTCCAAAAAACAAGGGCTGCAAGGGGTTACAGAGAAACCGTTTACCTAAAATATTATATATTATATATTACCGACGAGAAATGAAAAAATGAAGAAAATGGGGGGAGAAATAAGTGGAAAAAATTAGGGTTTATATGTTTTTTTCACAAAAGATAAATATTCCTTAACGCCTAAAAATCCTGATCCTTTTAATAGCTGCTTTTCATCATCTAAAGAAACAACCATTCCTTGGCCTAAATTTAGCTTAGGAAATAATTCACGAAATTTTTGTAAATTAACTGCCATTTCTGGATTCTGAGTCATGCTCATTTTAAATTCAATAGGAATAAGTTCGTCCTTTATTTCTAGCAATAGATCAACTTCTAACTGATTTGAAGTTCTCACAAAAAAAACATTGTCCCTTTTACCAGAATTGATTATAGTTTTGATGGTTTCTTCAACACAAAAATTTTCAAATATATTTCCAGCTAAATATGATTTATACACCTGTTCTTTTCTTTCAATTCCCAATAAATAACACAAAAATCCAGTATCTAAAAAATATACTTTCGGACTTTTAATAACTCTTTTTCCGAAATTTTCATGATACGGTTTTAATATATAAACAATTTTAGAATTAACTAAAACAGAAATCCAATTTTGAATAGTAGCCACTGTAACACCTATACTAACCGCAAGATCTGAGTAATTTAATATTTGTGCGCATCTGCCGGCTAATAATTGCAATAACTTATGAAATTGTAAAATATTTCCAACACCATAATAATTCTTTATATCTCGCTCTAAATAAGTACTCAAATAACTTTTGTACCAATTACTTTTATTTTCTTTATCGGCTTTTAACAATACCCCCGGATATGAGCCATCGACACACATCTTAACAAACACATTCGAACTTTTAATTTCAGATTTTATATGTTCTTTCTCAAAATAAGAAAATGACAATAATTCAAGAAGCGCCACCCTGCCTGCTAAAGTCTCTGCTAAATTTTTCATCATACTGAACTGTTGCGAACCCGTTAACAAAAACCTCTCATTAAGCTGGGGGTTTTCATCAATCTTAATTTTTAAATATGACAATATTTCCGGACAATACTGAATTTCATCCAAAATAAATTTTTCTTCTAAATTATTTAAAAAGGATTTAGGATCTGTTTTAGCAAAGTTTAGTACGGAGATATCATCAAAAGTTATATATTGATACTTAGGAAAGGTATTTTTGAGTAATGTCGACTTACCCGACTGGCGCGGTCCGGTTAAAACTACCCCGGGGAACGACTTGATGCACGTTAACAACACCGGTTCTATTTCGCGCTTGTAATATTTCATGCTTGATTTATAACATTAAACGCGTCAAATGTCAATGCAGATTTATAGTGTCACTATAAATTTACATTACATAAACAGATGGGAAATAAAAAATGCCGGGGAAGGGAATCGAACCCACATGAGCTTGCACTCACTGGTTTTTGAGACCAGCGCGTCTACCAATTTCGCCACCCCGGCGTAAAAAAATATTTGTCTATTAAATGGAGCTGAGGGGGATCGAACCCCTGGCCTCTTGAATGCCATTCAAGCGCTCTCCCAGCTGAGCTACAGCCCCTCATCTCTTAAAAAAGCTGTCCCAATATAACATTCAACATTTTTATTGTCAATACGCTACTTTTAAGCAATTATATAACCATACGTAACCCCCGGGGTTACGGAAGGTTAAAACTTTTAAACATTAGGAGAGATATATGCGCCATATTAAAACATTAGTATCATCAATTATTTTCTTTGTTACTATTTCCGTTCCATTATCCTACGCCGAAAACGTCATCCATTTAAAAGACGGTTCAGACATCAAGGGGCAAGTGCTCAGCCTTACCAATGGATTTTATACAATTAAAACCGATACTCTGGGCGAGCTTACCGTAAAATCTGAAGACGTAGCAAACATCAGTAACACAACGCTACCTCCTCAACAAACAACCCCTGCTCTACCAGCTGAAACCTCAGCGCAAATGGATCAGGTTAAAAATCAAATAATGGCAGATCCTGGTCTAATGCAGGATATTCAGGCGCTAATGAATGATAAAGAAATTATGCAGATATTGCAGGATCCGGAATTTTCAAAAGCAGTCATGAACAAAGATATTCAAGCTGTACAAAATAATCCCAAGACCCAAGAATTAATGAACAACCCAAATATGAAGAAAATGATGGAAAAGGTTGGAGCTAAGATAGAAAAGTAGTACGCAGTTGTCCGCAAGCAGCAGACACGTCAGTCCCTCGAGAAGCTCTTACTGTAGAATGCAAACCCTCTGCTTTTAACCATTTTTGAAATTGGGTTATATCTGATTTACCGACCGACTTAAACGCAAACTCCTGTACCGGATTATAAACAATCAAATTCAATTTGCACAAAAGCCCACGCAACAAAACCCCTAATTCCCTCGCTGCATTTTCAGTACAAGTAATATCTTTAATCAAAATATATTCAAACGTTATCTGCCGATCAGTCTTTTTTACATATTGACCACAGCATTTTATAAGCTCTTTAAGCGGATATTTTTTATTGATAGGCATAAATTCATCGCGTAATTTATCATTAGAAGCATGCAAAGATATTGCTAATTCAACCTGCAGTCCTTCGCCCGCAAAACGCTCAATCCCTGGCACTACACCACACGTTGATATAGTTATCCGACGAGCAGCAATACCCATACCGTCTTTAGCGTTAATAGCACGTACTGCCTTTATTACATTTTCATAATTATCAAACGGCTCGCCTACGCCCATGAAAACCACGTGCGTTACCCTCACACCTGCTTCTTTTTGTATTAACAAAATCTGCTCACAAATTTCACCAGCTGTTAAATTCCGTTTCCACCCTTTTAACCCGCTCGCGCAAAACTTACATCCAAATTTACACCCAGCCTGGGTAGAAACACAAACCGTATTGCGTCCATCAGCCGGTATCAAAACTGTCTCAATCAATTCCCCGTCAGATAATTCAAATAAATTTTTAATGGTTTTATCTTTGGAGATTTTGGTAGAACATAATTTGAGAGACCAGAAAATAAAGTGCTGGTCCAATAATTTGCGCAAAGGCAGCGGCAAATTAACCATCTTATCTAAATTGAGTTCAGCTTTTTGAAATATCCAGGTCCTGATTTGTTCCGCGCGAAATTTAGGCAGACCGTTAGAAAGTAAAAACTCCTGCAGCTCTTCTGATGACAAATTTTTTATATCAATTTTTTTCACTCAAGATACTCACCTATTTGCCGGAAACGTTGGTATCGCTGTTCAACCAAATCCTTAGGTGACAAAGTTTTCAACGCCTTAATATTTTCTAAAAATAATTTTTTCATGCTTTGGCAAACCACTTCTGGGTCACGATGCGCGCCGCCTAATGGCTCAGGGATAATCCCGTCGATAACTTTAAATTTTATTAAATCTTCGCCCATTAATTTCAAAGCTTCAGCCGCATCCGGAGCTTTAACCGCGTTGCGCCATAAAATGGACGCGCAGCCTTCTGGAGAAATTACTGAATAATACGCATGCTGTAAAATAAAAACTTTATCTGCCACCCCTATACCTAATGCCCCGCCGCTGCCGCCTTCTCCAATAACAGTCGCGATGATCGGCGTTTCAATCAACATCATATCCCGTAAATTTTCAGCAATAGCTTGAGCTTGACCACGTTCTTCTGCTCCGACGCCCGGATATGCTCCAGGAGTATCCACAAAAACCAGAACCGGTACTTGAAATTTTTCTGCCATGCGCATCATACGCATTGCTTTACGGTATCCTTCAGGATGCGCGCAACCAAAATTGCGCTTGATATTTTCGTTAGTGTCACGTCCTTTTTGCTGACCAATGACCATGACTTTCTCACCTTCAAACATAGCGAAACCAGCAATCATTGCCAGATCGTCCGCGAATTGACGATCGCCGTGCAACTCCACAAAATCAGTCATCATCGCTCTTACATAATCCAGCATATATGGACGGTCAGGATGCCGAGCCACTTGAATACGCTGCCAAACGCTCAGTCTCCCATAAATATCTTTTTTCAACTGTTCCAATTTTTTATGCAACCGTTTTATTTCCGGAGAAATGCCAGCTGAATTCTTTTCGCCCAATTCGCGTAATTCATGGATTTTCTCTTCGATTTCATAAATAGGTCGTTCAAATTCCAAAATGCTCATTATAGATTTCTCCTAATTTAATTTACTATCGTTACTTCCGTACCAGTCGGGATAATGTCATATAATTCTTCCACGTCCGCGTTAAGCATGCGTACACAACCTGCAGTCGCCTGCTCTCCCAATTTTTCCGGCGCTATAGTACCATGGATTCCATAACTTTCAATATTAAATCCCATCCAGCGCGAACCTAACTGGTTATCCGGACTTTCCGGAGGAAACACTCCTTCTTTGCTAAACCATACCGGATTTTCCTGTTTCAAAACTATTTTAAAAATTCCGACCGGCGTGGAATTTTCTTTTCCCGTAGACACTTTATAAACCTTGACCACATCATTTCCGTCTTTTAACATTAAAGTGTTTTGCGACTTGTTAACCAAAATGGTAAACGTTCCAGTCCATACCCTCAATTTCTGACCTAAACGTATGGTATCACCTTTAAGTCCATTGCTCCTACGTAAAAGCGGAACGGTGGTCTTAAATTTTTTCGCGACCTTAACTAAAGAATCTCCCGGCATTATTTCATATTCTGTGGTCTTGCCTTCAATCATCTTTTTCGAAAATATCTGCTCGATATTAAGCGCGCCTACCTGGGTCTGAACATTCTCGATCTGTTCAAAATCCGGATGTTCAGTCATGATATTCTGATAAAGTTTTTTTGCTTCTTCGGGTTTTCCAGTTTTTTGCAATTCTTCTGCCTGTTTATACATCTCATGCGCCGACACGCTTTTAGTCGTTGACGCAACCGCGACTTCGTTGGATTTATTAGACACCTCTTTTTTCTTAAGCAAGCCTACCCAAACAATAGCGATAACTATAACAGCAATCCCTGCGATCATAACATTACGATTCTTCACGAACACCCTCCTTAGACCAGCATCTAAAATATTTTATAGATATTATATTATTGACGGTTTGACGTGCATATGATAGGTTACATTATATTATTTGAGAAAAGAAAAGCAATACCTTTTCTTTAACCCCTCTCGCTTTTCCCTTTCAACTCCTTAAAATCCGATTTTTCGGATTAAAAGGAGTTTTATGTTATCCAAATCTTACAGCTACGGCATCATTGGACTAAACGCGTTTTTAATTACTATCGAAACTGACATCAACAAAGGCATGCCTGCAACCACCATAGTCGGTCTGCCGGATAACGCGATTAAAGAAAGCAAAGAACGAGTAAGGTCTGCTATAAAAAACAGCGGATATCCGTTTGAATCACGCAAGATCACCATTAATCTCTCGCCTGCTGACATAAAAAAAGAAGGTCCGTCATTTGATTTAGCTATGGCTCTTGGAATACTCACCGGATTAGAACACGTGATTCTACCAAACCTCCATAAATTCGCGATCCTGGGAGAATTATCTTTAGACGGAAAAGTTAAGCCGGTCAAAGGATGTTTATCTGTATCAATGGCAGCACACGCAGATAATTTTGAAGGATTAATCGTCCCAGCTGAAAATGCTGAAGAAGCCGCGATATTCAGCAAAACTAAAATTTTTCCAGTACGAACTCTTAATGAAGCTATTCAGGTTATTGAAAATATTACAGATCGGCCGCCGTACACTCCCCTTCCTAAAACTGAAAAACCCAACCAATATTTTGTAGATTTTAGTGAAGTTAAAGGACAGCGTCACGTTAAACGCGGTCTTGAAGTCGCTTCTGCCGGGGGACATAATATTCTGATGATCGGACCGCCGGGAAGCGGAAAAAGTATGCTCGCCCAAAGAATACCGACCATACTACCGGACATGACCTGGGAAGAATCAATGGAAACAACTCAAATACATTCTATCTCTGGACTACTACAAAAAGATACCGGACTAGTTAGTTATCGTCCGTTTCGTTCTCCGCACCACACCACGTCCAGCGCTGCCATAGTCGGAGGCGGGACAATTCCTAGACCAGGTGAAATAACTCTCAGCCATAACGGAGTATTATTTCTCGACGAGTTTCCTGAATTCAACCGCACTGTAATTGAATCCTTGCGTCAGCCAATGGAAGACCATGTGGTAACTATAGCCCGGGCTGCCAACGTGCTAAAGTTCCCGGCAAAATTTATGTTAGTCTGCGCCATGAACCCTTGCCCATGTGGACATTTATCAGACCAGAAAAAAACCTGCAGATGTTCGCAGTTACAAGTTGAAAAATATTTATCCAGAATATCCGGCCCAATCCTCGACCGAATTGACATACATTTAGATGTCCCTGCATTGGATACTACTTCATTATTAAAAACCGGCGACGAAGAACCCTCGCTTGAAATAAAAAAACGCACTGAAAATGCGCGGGAAATACAAAAAAACCGATTTAAAAAAGAGCTTACATTTGCTAACGCATTCATGTCAGCCCGGCAAATCAAAAAACATTGCGAAATTAATGAAGACAGCAAATCCTTGCTGAAACACGCTATCGAAGAACTAAATTTATCCGCCCGCGCATATAACAAAATATTGAAATTGAGCCGCACCATTGCTGATCTCGACGGACAAGAACACCTCCAAACCCAGCATATAGCTGAAGCGATACAGTATAGAAGTTTGGATAGGAAGTGGTAGGTAAGATGCAAATATACTTTTTAAGGTCGCAAATTGCGACCTTAAAAAAGTATAACGTATTAAATAAATAACACTATGCTTTATTCTGCTTTGGCTTTTTAACTTTTTTATCTTTCTTTCCCTTGCTCTTATCTCCCATATACTAATCCTCCTTTCGCATTGCTCTTTCAAACGTTCATTTTTTACTGCACTGATATGATACCACCCACGGGAAACCAAATGCTCCAGAACGAGTTGTAAGCACACATGGATCATTAACCATTATTTGATCATACCTGCTTGACCCAACTGAAAAAGCATACTTAGAAATTTTATCTGACCAAGAAGAAACCGCAATATGATATGTGGTGTTGTTTTTACTATGCGTAATATATTTTCCTATAACCGTTACCTCATATTTTTCTGGTAATGATACGTCCATTTTACTATTTAAAATCACTATACTGGAATATACGATCAATAAACATCCAATCACTAAAAACACAAAACCTGATATAAGCGCAGCCAAGGATTTAGATGAACTCCCATATTGCATAAAAATAAAAAATACCACTAGAGCAATTAAAGGCACGCTTAGCGTCAATGACTGCCTAAAAAGTAATCCTTGCATGACCACGTTAAAACTTGTTGACCATATAAAAAGCCCAATACCTCCAATAAGTAAAAAAATAGTAGCGAAAGAATAAATATGATCTTTTTGAACCAGCTTATCCGTCTCTGGAGTCGCTGACTGCATTCCAAAAGAATATTCCGGCACACCATTAGCTAACATTACTAAAGCCCGTGCTCCTGCAACAACGTATTCGGAAAGACTACTTACAGAATCCTCGCATGAATTTTTAATCAACTTCATCCGCGTTCCGTCAATTTGCAAAGAGGAAAAATTTTGTAATACTTCTTTCAATGCGTTCTTAGCTCCCCAAGAATTTAAAAACTGCGTCACAAATCCCTGGTCCTCACACTCAACATATATAGACTGATCAAACATTGGATCATTAAGCTGTATTTCTTTATTAAAACCTATTTGCTTCCCAAAAATATCTATTCCAGTTTCTTTTCGAAATACCGCATGCGCTCTAAAATTTATTTCAAGAATAAGTTCAAAACTAGGCGGGGTTTTTCTATTGCCAGGATAAAAATTAAATTTTACTTCTTTGCCATCAACATTAATTACACTATCTTTTCCCATACTAGCATCCCTTATTTATTATCCTGCGCAGGCTTCACTCCTTCGTAAGTAACTACTTTTCCCCATAATCCTTCAACACAAATAAAAAGCGTGTATATTTTTTTATCCTGTTCTTTTTTCTCTGCAAAAAGTAACGTACCAGTTTCACAGGTATCTGGTAATTTCTCTTCGGGAATTGGGACTAGGCGTAATTTCTGATATACCCCTTGAGGGGAAGGATAATATGTTTTCAACTCAATTTGTTCGGCTTGTGCTAAAAAAATAAATCCGCAGGATAAAACTACAAAACACAATATAATTTTTAACATGTTAATCCTTTCAACCAAAACAACCCCAGGGGTTACGGACGGTTATAATTTTTTCTTAATCATAGCCAATATGTCGCCGGCGAGTTTTTTGTCAGCTTCTACAGCTCCTACGCGCACTTCAACCTGTGTAACTTTATCTGATATCGGAGTTATATCGATCCAAATGGTTTTACCTTGGGTTGATTCACTGACTAATTTCACAACATTAGTTTCTATGGTCTTTTTCTTAGTCGGAAGTTTTAAATCACTTAAAGCTTTATCCGCTGCCTGAGTAGTTTTTTCAAAATTCGCTTCAAACGTTTGAGTGACTTTATTGGACATCCATACTGCTGTACCAGCTCCAGCTCCGGCAGCGACTAATAAAAAGCATCCAGATAACATACAACTAACACCAGCAACTAACACGAATAAACTTAATTTTTTTAGCATATTGACCTCCAATATCTTGTTTGGAACGGACAGGTCGAAGACGCTGTCCCTACGAAAATTATTTTATTCCTTCCGCCTTTTCATCAGGCGTTTTACGGCTGATCTCTTTATCATCTTTAAATTCTATCTCGATTAAAAGCTTACCCGCTTCATCATACTCTTTATATATTCCATCTTTTTTCCCGTCCACATAATTCAAATCTCTCAAAAGCTTACCGCTGGCATAATATTCTTTTACCTCTCCACTTACTTTCCCGTCTTTATATTGTTCTTCATACTGCACTTTTCCGTCTTCAAAAAATTCCCGGTATTCCTGCCGGACGTCATCTTTAAAAACTATTTCGGTTTTAGCCTTTCCGTCGGTGTAAAACTCTTTATAAGACCCGTTTCTTTTTCCATTATCATACGTAGTCTCTTTCAACAAAACCCCATCCTTAAACTCCTGCACCACACCCGACACTTTATCATTAGCATAAGTTCCCTTATAAGTTAACTGACCCTGGTCATTAAACTCTTGAAATGGTCCGTTCTTTAAACCCTCAGCAAAATTTAATTCAACACTAACTTTTCCACTCGGGAAATACTCTGTATACGCGCCAACCTGTTTATTATTCACATAAGTTGAGTCGGCAAATAAAATACCAGTATCTGAATAGAATTTGAACGCGCCGTCTTTAATTCCTTTTTTATATTCCCCGTCTACACTTTTTATACCTTTCGCATTATATTCGGAATAAGGTCCATTTTGGATATCGTCAACAAAAGTCACTTCATTTTTTATTTTTCCATCTTCATAATATTCTTTAGCTACCCCAACTCTTTTCCCTGCCACAAAATTTATTTCCCGCATCAAATTACCATTCTGATAATATTCTTGCATCAAACCATCGACTTTACCGTCTTTATATTGCTCGCGGTAAGCTAACTTACCATCCTCGAAATATTCCTTATAATCACTAACCCTCACATCATCTTTATACATAACTTCAATTTTAACCTGCCCGCCTTCAAAATATTCTTTAAATAAACCATCCCTTTTCCCGTCTTTAAGCATAACTTCTTGTTTTAATTTACCGCTGTCATAAAAAACTTTATACGGACCATCTTTTATTTTTCCAGGTAAGGCAACTGGCACATTTGATGCTGGAGCATTTACTGGAGCAGCCGTAGTATCTGCAGGATATACAATTTTGCCTTCATCATCATAAATTTTTTCAATCTCGTCTAAATAATATGTTATCGGAACTCCGAGATTCTCTACATCAATCCGGACTGAATCAGCCTTTTGCTCTGTGACAGTCCCGTTCTTTTCTTTACCGTTTTTTAATATTATTTTCGAGGCATGGACGTTTGAACTGATAGAAAATACCATAATCGCCCCTAAAAAAAGTACTCCTATCCTACGCATAAAACCTCGCTTTCTTTAATGAATGAAATTTATTATTTCGGCTGTTTTTCAATGAAAGCATTCACCCGCTGAACGATCTCATAAAACATTTCATCGCGTTGACGGACAATGATCGGTCCCTTGCGTTTACCGTCCAGAACTTCATCCATCTCACGGATGACCCGGGAAAACGCGCCGACCACACTATTTGACAATTTGCATTGCCAAACGATCACTAAAACAAACGCAACTACCAAAATAAATAAAAATGAAGGAATGATAAAACGAAGCTGCCCTAGTCCGGGATTTGCGGAATAATCGCCCAACACAAAATATAAGAGACTTAACCAAGCCATCATGCACCCGATCATGAAGACTAATACCGTTGGAAAAAATAATATTTTCTGGTATTTGTTTATATGGTAGAGAATTTTTCTTTGGGTTTGACCTTCTGCCATATCTGCTCCTTTTTAAATTTTACGTCAACATTATATCATCAAAAATCCATTAGCATTAAGATTTTGATTAAAATCCGCTTACCCCATTTGATCGTAAATAATCCTCTATGCGCTTAATTTGACCCTCATCTTTTATGTACCGATAATACTGCAACAACATCTTTACAGCGTCCATATGCTTAGGATCATAAAAAATTGCCTGCTCAAAAAGCTTTGCCCCCTCGGGATATTGTTTTTCCATATATTTCAAAAGCCCATAATTATAATAAACATTACCGTAAGTCTGATTGTATTTTATTTCCAACAAATACTCTTTCTCTGCTTCTATATTTTTACCCCGATTCATATAAATCAGACCGAGATTATTATGCACCATCGGCTCTTTATAATTAAGCCTGGCTGCCTCTTTAAATTCCGGCTCTGCCCTATCAAAATCTTTTACCAAACAATACATAGCCGCCAAATTACGGTGCGCTAACGGCGAGTGCGGAGCAACATTAACCGCGCTTTTCCAAAAAATCAACCGGTTTTTTAAATTATCCTGGTGATAAAAAGTTTTTAAACCTAAGCTAGCTATTATCAAAACCCACACCCAAACATATTTATTTTTCATGCTGGCACGGAAAAGATCCGTCTGGGCAAGCACCAGCAATATACCGAGCAGCGGCAAATACAAACGGTATTCATGCTCTATAAAACTCATCACCAAAGACGGTAACAAAAATAATAAAAACCAAACAAACCCGAAAGATATTTTAAGCCAATCTTTTTCAGACGTAAAAATAAATAATATCGTAAGAAACGCTGCGACTACTACGCCGTACCAATGAGTAACATCCCTCAATATCGGTAAGACCGATAAATTTATAGGCAATAAAGTCTTGCCCAAATATAAAACAACTGCTGGCAGATTTTCAAAAAATGACGAGATTAAGGTGCCCAGAGGAACAATTGTGATCTGCTGAGCCATTATAGACTTGCGTAATATCAGAAAAGCCGGTAGAACTATCAACCACAACAACCAAAAACTCCAACCCTTTTTAACTCCCCATTCTTTTTTAACCATCCATAAATACAGTAAACAGATCACAGGCAGAACCAACGCTGTTTCTTTAGTCAAAAAAGCGCACAACATAAAAAAAACATGACCTAACCAAAACCGTTTTTTAGGATTATCTATGTAATAGGCAAAACACAAAAACGCAGCAAGAATAAAAACACCCAATAGCGAATCTGTCCGTCCAGGTAGCCAAGCCACAGCCATAGTCAAGGTCGGGTGAACCGCAAAAACCAAAGCTAATATCAAAGCCGGTTTTTTATCTTTCAAAAAATGTTCGAAAAATTTATATACCAGCCATACCCCGCTAACATGAATGATTATATTTGTTAAACGATATGCCCATAAATGAAAATGACCGACTTGACTGTCGATCAAAAAAGTAAGGTTTAAAAGCGGACGGTAAAAACATCCAGATATAAAATCTGCTCCGGTAAAAAACTTTAAAGCATTGGACCATTTAGCAAAAAACCATTGATAGTCCAACACCCATACCTGGTCGTCAAAATAGGTCAAATCAAAAGCAAACGATTTATAATAAAGCCCTGCCACGACCACAAAAAATAAACAACCTATTCCCTTCCCGGAATTTAAAAAAGCCCATATCCTTTTCATATGATACTTATATAAGATATTAAGCATTTATACAAGAGACTGTTGAAAAATGTCTAGATGCAAGGCATTCGCGAGTAAGTGCGGAGATGTACGTCGTCAGTACATCGCACAAGCGAACGAACGAATAACGTAGCAGATAGGCGTTTTGCAAAAGTCTCGCAAATAAAAAAGGCACTAAGTTATCCCGTAACTTAGTGCCTATGGGCCCCGAACCAATACTGGCTCGGAATATTTATATTCATCAATTCATAAGTTCAAACCTGTGCGTTTGACGAAATAAAATCTTTCTCTGCTCTTCAATATTCTTTTTATAATTATCTAAACTATTTGATAACTCCTCCACAATCTTTTTCTGCGCTTCCACATTATCAGCATTCTTCTGCAATGTGCCTGCGCTTGCCAAAGTATAATCTCCGATTTCCTGCAATTTATTGTTCTGAATCAACGCATAACTATCAACCGCGTTAAACACTTCATTCTTAGTATAGAATTCCTGATTTTTCTGGTCTTTGCTTTTGGCTTGTGTTGCATTAGTTTGGAGAAGCAGTTCTTGATATTTCACTGAAGCAGCCACGTTAGAATCAAACCTGGCTTTTAACGCGCTCATATCTTTAGCATAATTATCCGCTGTCTGCTTATTTTGTTTTGCTAAAGCTGCTGCTTGTTCTAACCTGCGTCCTGACTCAACCAGAATTGTAGCATTTTCTATACGCAGATCTTCAATCTGTTTTTTATAATCATTAACTTCTTTTTGCAGCGCCCTGCGATCTTTAGTTGCTACAGCTTTTGGATCAAGCTTTTTCATTAATTTTAAAGCTTTGCAATTATTCGGGTCAATTCTTAAAGCTTTTAAACATTCTGTTTTTGCAGTATCAAAATCTTTCTTCTCATACGCTGAATACGCCAACCCCACATAAACATTACTTACGTCATGTCCTTCTTCAATAAAACTAAATGAATCGGTAAGCTCGCCTCTATCAGCGTATGCAGGTACTGCAAAAACCATTACCAAACTTATAATAAATAATATCTGTTTCATTGCCCCCCTCCTTGTTAAAAAACATATAAGCCACAACTGCAATCTATTACAAGTATGCCTGATATATTTATAGGAAAACAAGGGGTTGAGAGGGTAGACGAGAAAGCGGTTACTTGCTGCTATTTAACAAAACATCATCAGCTGACACGCGGACAACTTTTCCATTACGCCAAATCATAAGCGGACGACCAGTTTTTTGATGCTGTAATACTACTCCGCGTATCGCTTTTCGAAGCGCGCACATCGCTTTTGCTTGAAGAGTCGCAGGTTTTTTCATTCAATTATCTCCTTAATACGAACAATTATACCAAATAACTTTTTATCAGCAATATAAAGTTCGCAATCCTTTTCTCGAGCAATTAGTCTAGGCGTAGTACCTGAATTATCAAATAACATCCAAAAATCAAACACAAAACGATAAACCACAGAAAAATTATAAATACTGCGTACGAATCTTCGCCGGGCATCATTAGGAGGAATATTATGTCCTCCCGCTTGAACTCTATCTTTAATCCTTGCCAAAGCCAGCCGCTTATCCGGTATCCATAAAAAAAATAGATGCAATTTATATCCTTTTGCTTTCAACGCTTTAAACAAGCGCAAATAAGTTTTACCAGAAAGTGTTGTCTCAAAAGCAAAGTCCACGCCTTGCGCAGCAAAATTATCAATCTGATTAAGAACCAATTTCCCCGCTTTAATAGCTGCTGTATTAGGAGAAAATGGAGCCAGCCCCTGAGCAATAAGATCCGCATTTACGAAGTTAGGGCATTTAACATAATCAGGCAAAAACTTTACAGCGAAAGTTGTTTTTCCCGCCCCATTCGGACCAGCTATAATATAAATATTTTTATTTTTCATGTCTTACTTTTTTGCAATTTTTCTTATTATATCAAACATATTAACCAACTGATCCAACTATTTCAATTCCAAAAAAGCTTTTAGATCTGTCATTGGCTGGATGTCAATTATTAATGGCTCAAACCCTGTAGTATTTTGGAGTTTCTGCAGCATTGCAGCGTCTATATTGAATTTGATATCTTTACCTATATTTTTAATTTCCAAAGGCGTCTTATCAGCAGTGAAATCAATACCACCGGTGTGATCGCTTATGTTCATCGCCTTATCAGCGAAAAATTCTTGTAACACTTTTTCTGCTTTTTTTGAAATTTCTATTTTAGGCATATTCAAAAGCTCAGCCACCCTCTCAAAAACATGCTGCATTCCGTTTTTAGGGTTCAGCTCATCGCCTGTTAATTGATTTAAAATAAAACATCCGGCAAAAAATTCCGCTGTCGGGACTTGCTTCATAAAACTTCGCCATAGGATAAAAATTGACAAGCCCGGCAAATTCCCATTCTTGATTTCAGTCAGATATGCATAAATTTCAGATTGAATAATATCAGTGCCTTGAGGATCTCGCGCACGAAGATTATCAAAATTCGATTGATATATGCCAAAACCTTTTGTCAAATTTTTCTTCAGATCATCATACTGCTTATGCGCCAATTCATGCATTTTGGTATCATCAACAATTAATTGTTTTAAATTCTCTCTGCTATTGAATTGTCTTACCCAGCTTTCAATACTAATTAAATCTTTCTCTGAAACTTTCTCACCGTCAGATACTAAATCTTTTCTAGAATAACCTGCCAATGTTTTTATCTGATAATCGATAGAATCTAAATCAATAAATATCCGGTCAAACCCTTTTTGCGTATGCCCTAGGCTTCCCGCAAAATTAACAATATCAAGCCTTCGCGCTATCAACACTTCGATTTTTCTTCCAGAAGATAAAGCTGTCTGCTCCCGGGATTCAATCTTATAAATTAGCGCGAAATAAAACTTGTGATGTTTAAGATTATTCGTTGCTGATGAAACGCTGGCATAATATCCTTTTGGTATTAAAAATGAATCATTAAATTTTTGCCATACATTTTCTATATCTTTGACCTGCCAATCCTTGGTATTATCTGCCAATTGAGCAACCAATGCGCCCAAAATCGGATCTATATCTTTAGCTCTTTGACGGATAACTTCCGCATAAATTTCTATATTTTCACTGTTATTCGCTAAGGCAACCATATATCTCGACCAACTGCCTGAAAAAAACTTATCTAATTTTTCTTCAACAGTCTGTTCCTTTATCGCCTGAATGGCTAACCGGGCGAATTCTTTTGCATTCAAACTTTCTCCTGCATTATACGGCTTTAACCCCGCTTTCAGCGCAATTTCAATATCGTCCATTGCAAACAAATACATTGTTTTATCGCCTTTAAAAACATTATCCTGCCAATATTCTGTTGAAGGAATATTGGTCCACATTTTACCTGAGTGAAGAATATCAGTTAAATGATCTAAAACAATCTGCCGCGCCTTAGCAAGGGTTGGTTCGCTTTTTCCGGCAGGTAATAAATTCTTTTTAGGTTCTGCCGCTCTTAAAAAGCCCGGCAAAGCCATAATAGCCGCAAGTCCCACAGCAGTTTTTAAAAATTCCCGACGATCAACTGTTGCCGGCTGCAGAATTCCTTCTTGAGGATTATCTTTTAAACGCACATTAAAAACATCTGATGTTTTTACTGAAAGCTCTTCATTAATTATGATCTCTTGTTGATTCATCGCCTGATCAACTGGTTTAAGAGCAATGTACGATAATTCAGCCACATAGAAGCTACCCATATATTGTTCCCCAATTACCACATCCGATATTTCAAAACCGCCATAACCCAATGATTTCCCTATTGGAGTATTTCTGAAAATCTCACTTAAATGAAGATCAACCTTTTTATCCTCTTGATAATTCATAAAAAAACGAACTGTACTTTCAACCCTACCTCTCCCGCTTCCCCTATTAATATAACGTTCGTTTTCTTCAAGGCGCACAAGTTCATCATCTGAAGCAGTAGCTTTTAATTTAGCAAAAACTTCATCTTTCATTTGATCTATCGTAGCCTCATTGATGATATTTTTCCCTCGCAATGATGTTCCTTTTGGCAAATTTTCCAAAAATGAACTACTAATTCTTTTTCCCTGTTGTGATTTTTGAAATAAAACAAATCTTTCGATAATTAATTGAAAAAAACCATTCCTGTTTCTATAGCCTTTTTCATTAAATGGAAATATCACTATATATCCAGCTTTCCTTCGTCCTCTAATCACCTGATCTTTCTGATCAATTTCACGAATAATAATTTTATAGCTTCCCTCACTGCTCGGCTTTTTATAAAAAAATAACTTGTATCTACGCCCATCATTAGCCTTCAAAATAAAATCACCCAACATTTTCTGGTCTGCTTCACTAAGAAATTTAGCACTATTTTGTTGCAGCATCGCCTGATCATTTTCTGAATCTAAATAAACTTTATAGCTTTTTAATTTTTCATCCCCGCTTTGAAAGGTCTGCCTTAAGAAATCCCGACATTTTGTCCAAAAATTATAAGCCCCGACTAATGCTTTTTTACTTGCAGGAACACCCTTGTTTTGTCTATCCTGCATTAAATGCAAAAAAGCTAAGGTCCTTAACATTTTCCGAACCAAATCAGGATAAAGCGGTCGGCTTTCCACAAAATCTCCAAACCTTTTAAATTCATCATATTTTTTAGGAGAGTTGCCCCATAAAAAATCCTGTTCAGCGCTATCTGTCTCCCTAATAATAAAATTCCAAAGTAATTTACTTGCCTTACCTTGTTCTCCATTAATACGGCGCATCCATTGCGAAATGTTGTAAGCTAACTCCCATTTCCAAGGAGCCATTTCATAAACAAATGGCAGCCTCAATGTTGCTGCGGCGGCAAAGCTCTCATCTCCGGTTACTCCAACTGGTAAATCAGAAGCAGCCATAAAACGAATATTAGTCGTCAAATCTCGTACCCCTAAATTGATAACCCGGATTACTGGTTTTGAAAAATCGATCGTCTTAATTTGGTTAGGATCTGCGCTTAAATCATAAATCTCAATTGGTAAACGATAGGCGTCTACTATGACTTTAAACTTTACAAATTCATCTATATCTTTTTCCCACCTATTGTTAGCCCCAAAAAAAGTAAATACCGTAATATTTTGTTCTGAAAAATACTGGAATAAATTCCTCAAATATTGCCCTCCGTCCCTATGCATATAAACAAATCCCCAAGTTGTCGCAGCCGCTTGTGCGGCTTTCTCCTCTACATTAATTGGCTGTACGTTAATTTTATTCCCGATCTCACTGAGAGATTGACGTAAAAGTTCCTCTTTTTGTTGTATTCTACCTTCTACATTTAATCCTAAATTTTGGTTATACAAACCTACAGCGAAAGGATTAATAAAAAAACCTATACTACGGCTATCAAATCCAGTATTTAAATTTGTGAAATTAAACGCTGTGTCTCGAGTATTAGGATTAATATCCTTATCATATTCATTTATTGTCCAGCATAAAAGTGGCGAAGACCTGGCATGAGAGCGATGTTCATCAAATTTTACAAATGTTGTTACCGGCTCAACCAGCGCGATCAACGCGTCTACATCAGCCAGTAACGGCGAGTTTTCAGGTATAATATCCTCAACAAATTCAAAGGTAACGTTTAAAGACTTCATCTCAAGAAGTTTGTCTTTAAAAATATCAATCCTGCTTTTATCTTTTATTAAAGCTAACACTTTAAATTTAGCTCCTTTTATTCCCAATTTTTCGAGCTCCTGATTTATCCCTTGTATGACCATGTCAATTTTGGTTATGTCACCTAAACCAGACAAAGCTGTAGTTGCAATTGCAAAAACTGGTTTTGTGGTGTAAAAACCATCAAACCAATTTATTTGATCAATATTAATTTCTCCTAAATTAATTGCCCACTCAATCACCAACGCCAGAAGCCTTTGAGTTAAAGGTAAATCGAAAAATGTAAAACCAATCTCTAAAAGTAAATTCCTTAATAATTTTGATTGCGAAATAAGAAATGAATCAAAATTATCCGCCCAAGATAATTCGTTTAGCATGTCACTAATAAAACTTCTAAGCTTTTCATTAGCGGATATCCCAAGCAATGCCTCTAATTTTTCATTTAACTTATCTTTTTTTGTTTTAGGCGTGACTTGAGGAGTAAAATTAACAACATTTGGTGTTTCGTTTTTAATTGCTTGTTCTATGTTTGATACCACGACCGCCCCTGCATAAGGATTGGTTGCTGGAATCGGCTCCAGTGCGTGAATTGGCGGTATAGATTTAATTGACACTGGAGTAACACTTGCTAGAGGCGTAAACGGCGGCGTATCGCGCGGAAGCAAATCCATAATTATTTTTTGTAATTGGTTGTGATTATTGGGATCATCGGGATCATACGGGACTTCTTTTGATTCTATTATCATTGCCTCGTCTAAATTCAAAGCTGTAAACCCGCCGGAAAAATATTTTTTAGGAATGATTTTTTGATTAACCGGATCATATTCTTCTTTAATGTAATTGTACGCGCCTTTTTTAAAAGTCTCGACGTATTGTGCCCAGATTTTTTCTGCGGCTTTGGTATCGTCTATATTTACGCCTACGACTTTATTTTTGTTTACATACACCTGGGAGAGAATACTTTCTTTAATTTTCTTTTTATACCAAGTAGCGAGGATGAGTGAGTTATAGACTTGGCGAAGCTGGGCAAAATTCTTGCCGGTGTTAACCTCGCGTTCAAGCGCGGGAATAATGACTGATTTTATAATTTTATTGGTGTTGTCATCCTGAGCGGTACGCGAAGGAATGACTTTATAATCTTTCTCCGTCATCACCTTCAAATGACTCTCAACAACGTATGCCGTACCAGCTTCAGCATTTTCATACACCACTGCTTTTTCCGGCACAATCCAGACTTTGTTAAATGTATCAACTGGTATATCAGTAGTACCGAATTTTTGAGCAGCTTCTGCATAAATTCTATCCCAAAATTTTCGCCCAATCTCCCCTTCCGGATACATAAGCGATGCTGTAAGTTGTTTCAATAAATAATCCTGTGCCAAAAGGTCTCGTCCCATTTCAGTCTTACCAAACGCTTCCGGCACAATGCGGTCTTTTTCATAAGGCGATAAGTTAACCCATAAATCTTTTTCAGGGACAGTAAGTGAGGCGAGGAAATATTTAATCAAGCGATTAGCTTCTTGTTTTATATCTGCTGATTCGGGCACGAAGTATCGTGCCCCTACGCTATTTTTATCATTATTATTTCCTGCGTCCAAAATAAACTCAAATCTAAACGGGTTGTCTGTGTGAACCTTGATACCTGTAAGCATTGGAGGATTAAACGGCTGACTAAGCTGAACTAAAGTAGTTGGCGCAGGAACGCTCAACACGCTTTGACCATAAGACGGAGTAACACTAGTAAATATAAACATAACTAGTGTTAAACAACATATGAATTTTTTAAAAACTTGCCCCATCTTTTTACCCCCTTCAAAACTATTCAACACTACATATAAAGTATAAATTATATATTTACCTAAAATAAGGGGGAAAGTAGGGTTTGAAGTAAACGGTTACTTTCCAAAATCAAATACTTATGCTATAACTAATTTCTTATGAATTCTAAACATATGAATGACTTTCCAGGGACTGATGGAAAATGCCCAGATGCAAGGCATTCCGGAGTGAACACGGAGGCGTACAGTAGTAAGTACGCCGCACAAGAGAACGAGGGAATAACGCCGCAGATGGGCGTTTTGCAACAGTCCTCAGAAACCACGCCTATGTTGAAGCAGTATCACGCGCTAAAAGCTAAGCACAAAGACTGTATTCTTTTTTTCCGCTTAGGTGATTTTTATGAAATGTTTTTCGACGATGCTAAGGAAGTTTCTCGAGTATTAGATCTGGTTTTAACTTCACGGGGCAAAGGCTCTGCTAATCACGTGCCGATGTGCG
This sequence comes from Candidatus Omnitrophota bacterium, assembly GCA_015233195.1. Lineage (GTDB taxonomy): Bacteria > Omnitrophota > Gorgyraeia > Zapsychrales > Zapsychraceae > JADFYE01. The sequence continues at coordinate 9,734 of JADFYE010000007.1, read as the reverse complement.
GATTTCCCCATCATGCCAGTGAAGGATATATTTCCCGTTTAGTCAAAGCTGGATACAAAATCGCAATCTGCGAACAAATGGAAGACCCAGCCCTGGCTAAAGGCATAGTAAAACGCGATATTATCCGGATCATAACTTCCGGTACATATCTCGACGAGAATGATGACGCGGTACGTTATATTATGGCAGTATGGCGAGATAAAAAAACTTATGGTTTAGCTTTTACTGACCCTACAAATGGAACTATTCAAACCCAGGAATTTCCAATAGACGACAATAAACTGACCCAGCTAATTTGCCGGCTTCCGATTTATGAGTGCATTTTTCCCGACCATGATGCCGATCATTTTAAAGCCTTGTTCAAATCTCCTGTATTGCGTTCTAAAACCATAACTTTAAGTCCTTATGGCGCATGGGGTTTTAATCCAGAAATAAGCAAAAAAACTATCCTCGAACATTTTAAAATTCTGAATTTGCACGGATTCGGCATTGAAAATAAAACTCTATGCATCGGTGCTGTAGGCGGTCTTCTTCAATATCTAAAAGAGATGAACAAACAGCCGCTTTTGCACATTGACCGGATTGTGCAATATACAGACGAAGAATTCGCGTTTATCTCCCCTGCTGCTCAGCGCGGACTGGAATTAGACCAAGTAGTACAAACCATTGACCACACCCGGACAGCTCTTGGTAAAAGAAATTTATGGTTCTGGTTTTATCATCCGTTGAAAAATAAAAAGCTTATAGACGAGCGTTTGGAAGCAGTAACCACATTAAAAAACAATAAAAATATCCAAACTCAATTAAAAGTCTATCTGGATAAAATCCCTGACCTGGAAAAAAATATTTCCAGATTAAGTTGTGGATATTCACACCCTAAAGATATTTTGGCTATCCGTAATACGCTGGCATTGATCCCTGAAATAATTTCTTTGATCGCTCCGCTTTCAGTACAAAATAAACTCTTTGGTCTCAAAGACATTACTGACTTGCGTGAAAATTTAATCCGCACCATTAATGAAGATATCCCTTTGGCAAAACCCGACGGAAAAGTAATTTGTCCCGAAATTAACACCGAACTCGACGAGTTAAAAAACATTCAAACTAACGGTCATGCTTGGCTGAGAAAATTCCAGGAAGATGAGATCAAACGTTCAGGCATAAACTCCCTTAAAGTTGGTTTTAATAAAGTGTTCGGATATTATATCGAAATAACAAAGACTAATTTGGCTTCCGTTCCAACCCATTACATTCGTAAACAAACCCTAGTAAACGGTGAACGATATATAACGCAAGAATTAAAAGAATACGAAGAAAAAATTTTAACTGCCCAGGATAAAATATTAGCGATCGAAAATACTATTATAAAAGAAGTGCAGCAAAATATTTTAGCGCATGCCTTATTGTTGCACGATCTATGCCAAAGTCTTGCCACTATTGACGCTGTTTTTTCAATGTCTGTATTAGCCCAAAGCGCGGGTTACACTTTACCCGAAATCAGCGAAGATACTACCTTAGCTATTTCAGACGGCAGACATCCGGTTGTTGAAAAATATTTGACTGATACTTTTATAGCTAATGACACGCTGTTAGACAGGGAAGAAAACCAGCTGTTAATTTTGACCGGTCCGAACATGTCGGGAAAATCAACTTACATCCGTCAAACTGCAATTTTAGCGATCCTGGCTCAGACCGGAAGTTATATACCCGCAAAAAAAGCGCACATTGGAATAATTGATAAATTCTTTACCCGCATCGGCGCGCACGATGATATTTCCAAAGGTCAAAGCACTTTCATGGTCGAGATGAACGAAGCTGCCGGAATTTTACATAATTTATCTGAGCGAAGTTTAGTGATCTTAGACGAGATCGGACGAGGAACCAGCACTTATGACGGATTGAGTTTAGCCTGGGCATTAGCTGAACATTTGAAACAAGCCCGCGTTCGGACTTTATTCGCTACCCATTTTCACGAGCTGACCGCTTTAGCAGAAGAACATTCTGGCGTGAAAAACTATAACGTGTCAGTCAAAGAATGGAACGATGAAATAATTTTTCTGCATAAAATAGTTCCGGGCAGCACTGATGACAGTTATGGTATATACGTAGCGAAATTAGCCGGCATACCCAAATCCGTTATCGAACGCGCAAAAAAAATACTGACCAGCTTGGAACTGAAACAAGACTTGAAAGAAAGCTTGAAAAACGCGCGGCAAACTGAAATTCAAATGAGCTTATTCACGCCTACATCTGCTGATCCGCGCGCCAAAGCCATTATCGAAAAACTGGAAAATATCGACGTAAACAATTTGAAACCTATTGAAGCATTAAACATTTTAAATGATCTTAAAAATTATATTAAAGAAAACGGGAATACATAATGAATATTAAAGTATTAAAAATTTTAATAATTTTATTTTTCATTGCTGCCGCCTTTTTCTTGAAATCTTTTATTTGGTGGGGAAACGTTTTACAAATCCAAAATCTTAATACTATCCAAACCATCAGTCTTCAGGCAAACAATGCGTCTGGATCAGTTAATTACCTAAAATTACTTATAACCGGAAATATCGATGGTTCTGTAAAAATACAACGTGCGGATAGCGAGAAATTATATGAAGAACCGATCATTTTAAAAGGACAAGTTAACTTAAAATTACGTGGGGACTGGTACGATAAAAAGTGCCTGATTTTTTATACCCCAACCAATGTCAAATCTGGTAAACTTCAAATAAGATATAAATTTAGCTCTTAAGAATTATCATACTTTAGTCCCTTCTCCAGCCTCTGGGGAGAAGGTTGGGATGAGGGGTTATGATTTTTAAATTAAAACAAAAAAATCCCCTCACCCTGCCCTCTCCCCAGAGGTCGGAGAGGGAAATTTTTCAACTCTATACTATATATGAGCAAAGTTAACATTCTCCCTAAAGATATTATCAGCAAGATTGCTGCCGGCGAAGTCGTTGAGCGCCCTGCTTCAGTCATTAAAGAACTGCTTGAGAATTCTCTCGATGCTGGCGCGGATACTATTGAATTAATTTTAGAGGACGCTGGAAAAACCCTGATCCATATTAAAGACAACGGCACAGGCATTGAACAAGAAGACTTACAAAAAATATTTAACCGTCACGCTACCAGCAAAATCAAATCTATCGATGATCTATACGCCATCATGTCTTTGGGTTTTCGCGGTGAAGCATTATATTCTATCGGCGCTATTGCGGACGTTATCATGCAAAGCAAAACTGCCGAACAATCTGAAGGCTGGGAAATCCATATCCGTGGAGGTGAGCGCGTCGGATTAAAGCCCTGTTCATTCAATACCCGCGGTACAGAGATTCGAGTGCGAGAATTATTTTTTAATACACCTGCAAGAAAAAAATTCATGAAAAGCAATACTGCTGAGATTAATCAAATACTGGACTTGCTCTTACCTTATACTTTATTCCATAAAAACATTCGCTTTTCTTTGGAGCACCAAAATAAAACCCTATTAGATTTATCCCCGACCGATAATATTTTAGCAAGAATAAGTGCTGCCCTGAATTTAGAAGAAAAATATCTCATAAGAGGTCAGCAAAAACTCGGCGAAAATATTGAAGTAGAAATGATTTTAGGCGATACTAACATCAACCGCAGCCGCCGAGACCTGCAATATATTTTTGTAAACGGACGCCCAGTTGAAAATAAAAATATCAGTTATCATATGAATAATATTTATCGTCTAATTATGCCGCAAGGAACTTTCCCATTCTTTGCTATATTTCTAAATATACCAGTTGAAGACATTGATGCTAATGTTCACCCGACTAAGCGCGAGGTGAAAATTAAAAATGAAAACTTCCTATGCACACTTTTGCGTCCAGCAGCTGAACAATTATTAATGACAGCTTCGACTATCAAACAAGTCAAAGAACAAACCTTTACTATACCTGAACCGCGTTCATACGAAGCGCCCGCATTCAATGACACGCCTACCCACGATATTGTTAATGAGCCGTCTATAAATTATTCAACCGCGCCATTTCAGCAGGAGTATACTTTTCCTTCCTCGGGGGATTTGGCAAAAGAACAATCAGAATTCTTTGGCACATTTTCAAACCCTAAAAACTCATTATCTGAAAAATTATCTAAAGCTAAATTTATTGGGACTTTTAGAAATAAATATATTTTATTTGAAGCTGAGGATTTGCTTATCATCGACCAGCACGCAGCTGCTGAACGCATTACTTTTGAACATATCATCACCCAAATGCAAAAGCACGCACTGGAAGTACAACATTTGTTAGCACCCTATATATTAAAATTAACTGTTCAAGAATTTTTACTTTGGGAAGAAATAAAAGATCGATTAATTGAGGCTGGATTTGAAACTACGCCTCTGGGTGAAGATACAATAGGATTACACACGCATCCCGCGTTAATTAAAAACCCTGAAAACGCTTTACGTCAGATTTTAAGCAGCGGAACCAGCGACGCATTCGATTTCGAAACCATTGCCAGACGAGCATGCCGGGGTTCAGTCATGACTGGAGATAAACTACACGAAGCAGAAATCAAATCACTGCACTTACGCTTATTAGAATGTTTAGACCCGTTCACCTGCCCCCATGGCAGACCAACCATAATTGAAATAACCGAACCCTTCATCGCAAAACAATTCTTAAGATAACCGGCTCCGCAGATGCGTCATCTGCGGAGCCGGTTTAATCTAACAACATCTTTTTTATTCGCGCTAACTCACGTTGATAATCTTTTTGCTCTAAAACAAATTTTCTATATGAATCGTTTTTAAATTCCAAATAATTGTCAAAATTACATATTTTTTTATTAGCCACATCCTTATTAATATACTCATTATAAGAAGTCCATTTCCACTCCCCAGGATCTTCTATCAACATTGCAGTTACAGGATTTAAATGTATATATCTACTGACATGCAACAGCTGCTCATCTGTCTCAATTAATACCCGCTTTGTCCTGCCCTACCATAATGGTCCACGTCGCTGGTGCACATTATTAAAATAATGGCTATATCCGCTTAATACGCGATTTGTAAATTTCGATATGCCAGCCTCACTTTTTTCTTCTAAAATCATATGAAAATGCGTTGGCATAAGACAATAGGCAATGATATTAACTAAAACTTGGTTCTTTTTATTTGTATTAAGAATACCTGTTTTTATTTCTTTAGGTTGCTCTAAATATTTACTATAACTAACCCCGGAATCATCCAAAAAATAATAAATCATAAGTTCTTTAAAACGACAAAACTCTTCCTCATTATTGAAAATTTGATAGCCGGCAATACTTTTGTTTAAGACGTGATAAATTGGCAAGTCCACAAAAAAATCCTTTCCCATCTTGGTTAGGAAAGGAAAAGGATACCTAAATATTATCAAATATTTTTAAAATGTCAACCGGCTCCGCAGATGACGCATCTGCGAAGCCGGTTAAATTACAATAACGAATTCGCCTTTAAGCGGATGGGTTTGAAAATGGGCTAAAACTTCAGAAGCTTTACCGCGTTTTACTTCTTCGAAGGCTTTGGTGATTTCTCTGCAGCAGACTATTTGCGGATCGTCTAATACTTCTTGTATATCAAATAAAGTTTTTAATATCCGATGCGTAGATTCATAAAATATTACAGTACGTCTTTCATTTTTAAATTCTAATAATTTATTTCTACGTCCACCCGCCTTAACTGGCAAAAAACCTTCAAATATAAAAGCATTCGACGGTAAACCAGATAATGATAAAGCCGCAATCACTGCACAAGCACCAGGAATTACTGTAATTGGAATATCATTATCCCGACTGGCTTTGATCAATCGGTAACCCGGATCACTAACCCCGGGCGTTCCTGCGTCGGATACAAGCGCGATCTTTTTTCCATTTTTCAACTGCGCTAACAATTCCTGGCTGCGTTTTTCTTCATTATGCTCGAAATAACTGATAAGCGGTTTTGAAATTTGATAATGTGTAAGTAATTTTTGGGTGTGGCGGGTATCTTCGCAAGCAATCAAGTCAACTTCTTTCAACACCTCGAGAGCTCGAAGCGAAATATCTTTTAAATTCCCGATAGGCGTAGAAACAATATAAAGCATCCTTATTCCACCGTAACGCTTTTAGCAAGATTCCTCGGCTGATCAACATCACATCCCAACTGCACCGCAATATGATACGCTATCAACTGTAAAGGAATAGCTGCTAATAACGGCGTCAATAAATTGTGCGTCGACGGAACATAAATAACATCAGTCGCGTGATTTTTTATATCCAGGTTACCGTCAGTCGCTATTGCAATTATATTTCCTTTGCGCGCGCGAATTTCCTGCATATTTGATATCATCTTTTCATAAACATCTGATTCTGGAGTGATACATACCACTGCCCGATACTCGTCTATCAACGCGATCGGTCCATGCTTCATTTCTCCAGCAGCATAACCTTCAGCAGGAATATAAGAAATTTCTTTGAGCTTCAAAGCGCCTTCCATTGCAGACGGATAATTAATATTACGTCCTAAAAACAAAAAACACCCGAAATGCGAATTACGTTTTGCTATCCTTGCTATAGATTTCTGGTCAGCTAAACATTTAACATATGCATCAGGAATTTTCCTAAATTCAGCCAAAATATTTTTATATTCTTTATCCGAAATAGTTTGATGGACATGCGCTAATTTTATGGCTAATAAAAATAATACTGCTAACTGTGCGGTATAAGCTTTGGTTGATGCAACGCCAATTTCAGGACCAGCATGCGTATACAACACCCCATCTGATTCCCTAACCAGCGACGAGCCTAACACATTACAAACTGATACTACTACTGCGCCTTTTTTCTTTGCTTCTTTTACAGCAGCCAAAGTATCAGCAGTCTCGCCTGACTGACTGATCGCAACTATCATCGTGTTTTTATTAATAATCGGATCCCGATAACGGAATTCGCTGGATACATCAATTGAAACTGGTATTCTCGCTAATTTTTCAATCGCATACTTTCCGACCATACCCGCGTGATAAGCAGTACCGCAAGCCACAATATCTATCTTTTTAATTGCTTTAAGTTCAGGCGCATTCAAACCAAAATCACCCAAATCAATCTTGTTCCCTTTAATATGCCGCTTGATTATTTGCGTAACCACATTCGGCTGCTCGTGAATTTCCTTTAACATGAAATGTGCAAACCCTTGTTTCTGCACTGCATCCACGTTAAATTTCACAGTCTGAACTTTAGTCTGGATCCGCTCACCGGAAAATTTAAAAACCTCAACTTTATCTTTATATATCGCAGCCATTTCTCCGTCTTGCAGATAAACAATCTTCTTAGTCTGATCCAAAATCGCTGGCACGTCTGATGCTATAAAATTCTCACCCTTACCCACACCGATTATCAACGGCGAACCAACCCGAGCAGCTATTAACAAATCCGGATTATCTTTCGCGATAATTCCCAAGGCAAAAGCTCCTCTTAATTCAGCAATAGCTTTTTTGACTGCTACAAAAAGATCGCCCTTATAATATTCTTCTACTAAATGAGCAATCACTTCAGTATCAGTTTGAGAAACAAATTTATGTCCTTTTTCCTGCAATGCAGTTTTTAAGGATTCATAATTTTCAATAATCCCATTATGCACCACAATTATTGACTGAGTACAATCTGAATGCGGGTGAGAATTGACATGATTGGGCTCGCCATGTGTAGCCCAACGCGTATGGGAAATACCTAATGAACTTACAGGAATCGGTTTTTGCTTGATCAGCTCTTCTAAATTAACAATCTTCCCTTTGGTCTTACGAACAACTATCTCGCCTTGAGAAGAAAGTACGCCTACCCCGCTGGAATCATAACCTCGATATTCCAGTTTTTTTAATCCGCCGATAAGAATCGGCACTGCAGGACGAAAACCATTATATCCAATAATTCCGCACATAATTTATATGAAGCTTAAAAGCAGTTAAAACAATTTTATTTAGCTTTAACAACTGCTTTAACTTTTACTTCTTTTTTTGCCTTTGGCGCTGCTTTAACTTCTGTAGCTACCGGCTTAACATTAACCACTGTAACTATTCTGTTATAACTATTCTTCTTACGAGTATAATAAACTTCTCCGTCGCATCCAGCTACTAAACTTGATGTTCCGGCAACGTTCAGCCCCTTTTGCCATTTATGACCTTCACGGGTCAATATAGTTCCGGCTTTAACACGCTGTCCTCCGGACACTTTAACCCCATGGGTTTCTCGATAAAATATTGCGGATAAACCACCTTTTCTTGCCATCTAAATACCCTCCTGATTAATACTTGCCGGCAATAGCCAGCCTGATTTCCAAAGTTAAGAGGCTAAAAATATACTATAAAGCATAAAAAATAGCAAATATTAATTTTTTAACAATAAATCAAACTCTTTCTTAAAATTATCTACATCCCGCGCCCGGGTCTGCTTGCCATTTATAAAAAATGTCGGCGTACCGCGAACTCCAACCTTTTGCCCAAATGCCATATCCGCGTTAAGTATCTGTTCATATGCCGCATCTTTATCTTTTAAATCTTGCTCAAATTTCACCATATCTAACCCTAAAGATTTAGCGATAGTTTTATACTTTTCTGCACTAAAATTACTGTTATCTTTCAGCAATTCTGTAGCCATTTCAGCATACTTACCTTGCTCGCCCGCAGCCATAACTGCTTTTGCAGCTGAACGCGCGTTCTTATGGAAAGGCAACGGGAAATTTTTTATCATATAATTAACTTTACCGGAGTAAGCAGATACCGCATCGACCATGGGTTTATAAAAACGTCCAGAAAAAGGACATTCGAAATCCACAAATTCCACAACTGTTACCTTAGCATCTTTTGCGCCTATCAAATATGAAGTACCCACATCAATTGTATATACTTTATCAAAATCCGCTTCAGCTTGTTGATCGCGTCCTGGCTGCTGCGTTTCGACTTTAGCCAAAAAATTCGCGAACGCTTTTGTGTCTTTCTGTACTGCAGCCAACTGTTTCTTAAGATCCCTGACTTCCGTTAAAGTAACCCTTTGTCTTTCCAAAAGTACGTTCTGTTTATTCAATATTTTTTTTACTAAAAAACCTTCTACACCAACAATAAAAACTAATACTATCGCTACAATAATATTTTGATTGCTCCTTCTATCCATATCCTCTCCTTTTTATTTACCGTAATGACGAACCAGATATTTTATATCATTCCACCGATCCGGACAATTAAATATTGATAAGATCAAATCTTCATTGCCTCTTTGCACTGTGCCGACAAAACATTCTCCTGCAGATCTGGTATACCCGGTCTTACCAGAAACCACCTTGCCTAAGCGTTTATCAAACAACATTTTATTATGACTTTTCAAACATATTTTTCTGCCATCCCGGCTATAAATAATTTTATATGGCGCGCGGATCGCTTGACGAAAAAAGGGGAACCGCATCGCTTCCCTAAAAATCAAATACATATCATAAGCAGTAGAATATTGCGTACCCCGAGGAGAAGGCAACCCATTGGAATTTGCAAACCTGGTATTAGATGCCCCTAATTCTGCGGCACGTTTATTCATCATCACTGTAAATTCCGCTTCACTTCCTGCAACCTCTTCAGCCAATACTATACTGGCATCATTTGCGGAATTAAGCAAAATAGCATAAAGCCAATCCCGAACCATAAATTCCTCTCCGGCTTTGGCATAAATTGTCGACGGCTGAAGAGAGG
>JADFYE010000006.1 GCA_015233195.1 Candidatus Omnitrophota bacterium | reverse complement strand
CTTGAACAATAAACTTATTTGCAAATGCAACGTTCGCGGAACCATTGACACTATTACCGGCTAAAGTCCGCGCAGTTGTCCATGTCGCAGCGCTTCCTGAAATGCTTCCCGAAATAGTGTTATTAAATGTCCAGGTTCCGGTTATAGTTTCATTGTCATTAGTTGCTGTCCAATTTGGATTGTAGGAGGCTTCAACAAACGTGACAATGTAACAGTGTAACAATGTGACCATGAGGAGTATAAAATACCCCCGCCCAAACCCTCCCCACAAGGGGTAGGGAGCTTTTACCAAATTGTGTTTTAGGTTTTTGATATTCATATTTTTTATTTAAACCCGCACCAAGAAAATGTTTTGTCTTTAGTACACATTTCTTTTCTCAACATCTCAATTTTGTTCTGTTGTGTGATGAGTTTATTCTTTTGATCGTCTATCTCTGCTTGCTGTTCCTGAATAGCTTTAAGAATGTTCATAGTAAGATTAAAACCATAATTAATATGTTTGTACCCTTTATCGTCAGTAGTTACCCATTCCGGATATACTTTTTCAACTTCTTGAGCAATCAAACCATAAGAATCTATGTCTGTAGGTCCATACTTTTGTTCTTTAAACTTAAACGTAGATGGAGTCAAATGAAGGAGTTTATTCAAACTTGGATCCAAAGGCTTAATATCTTTTTTAAGCCGTATATCCGACGCGCAAGAACCTGCAACGCAACTGGTATTATACCTATATGAGCCAGTACTGCTAATATTCACATCCCCTCCAACATCTACGGTGTAAACCGGAGCAGTTTTTGCGATCCCAACATTTCCATTTGTATCTACAACAAGCCGAACCACGTTAGCTGTCCCATCATAAATGAAAAACTTACTTGGCAAACCAAGCCCTGCTCCGCTATTGCCAACACCAATCTGATACTGTTTAGTATTACCTGTAAATGCCATTTGGGTGTAACCAGCTGCAGTTGTACTTTGTAATTGAATTAGTACTCCATTAGCTAAGGCAGTATCATATATATTAAGAGGAGCAACCGGATTAGTTCTCCCAATACCAACATTCCCATTCACTACAAGAGCTTGTGCTGATGTTGAATAACCAATTGCTAAATTTCCCCAAACTGCTAATTTTGCTCCCGGATCTGCAGCTGTATAACCAATGCCCATATTCCCGGTTTCCCAAATCGAAACCAATTCTGTGCCAGCTCCGTCTAAAAACGCAGTTTTTTGCGATCCGTTATTATCCGAATCAGGCTTTAAATAAACGTTAAGCGGACTTTCCACATAAAGGTTATTTGAAGTGTCGGTTCGTAACCCTGATACTTGGCTTGAAGAATTACTATTGCTTCTAAAAAGAATCGCGTTGGTGCTTCCAAAATTCATATCAGTCGAATTCATCTTAAGCCCAGCACCTCCGTTATATGAAAAATTAAATGTTTCATCTCCTCCTGTATACATCCTCCAATAATTACCATCTCCGTTATAGTAATACATCTTGCTACCGTCCGCGTTAGCGCTCGCAGTATCTGATAATCGAATATCCCCGTCGAGAATGTCTAATTTTGCTTGCGTTACACTAAGTCCAACACCCACATTACCACTAACAGCTAAAGCTGTATTAGTAGGCGCAGTATACCCTATACCTACCGATCCAGATGAAGGATTAAATGTCAATTTTGTCGATGATACTTTTTGTGGTAAATTCCCGCTATTCGCCGTTACCCAGGTTGGATACATTACTGCATTAGTTGCCGTGTCATTTGTGATTTCTGTATTAGTTACATTAGTCGCGGTGGTTGTTCCTGAAAATGCGGTAGCAGTCAAAGTTCCTGTCGACGGATTAAAAGTTAATTTAGATGAAGATGTTTTTAAAGGATTTGTCCCTCCAGTTGCGGTTTGGAACGTAGGATAATACGTCGCATTTGTAGCTGTATCATCTGTTGTTGTGATATTAGTTGCGTTGGTCGCGGTGGTTGCTGTAGCAGCACTTCCTGTAGTATTTTGATTTAATGTTGGGAATTGAGATGTTGTTGCAATTCCAATCACCCCAGTAGTTGTTGTATTGTATAAAATACCTGAAGCTAACGCACCCAAAAACTGCGCGCTAGATAATCCAGCGTCTGCTGTACCTTGAACAATAAACTTATTTGCAAATGCAACGTTCGCGGAACCATTGACACTATTACCGGCTAAAGTCCGCGCAGTTGTCCATGTCGCAGCGCTTCCTGAAATGCTTCCCGAAATAGTGTTATTAAACGTCCAGGTTCCGGTTATGGTTTCATTGTGGTCCGTAGCCGTCCAATTTGGGTTGTAAGAGGCATGGGCGTCGGTCGTGTTGATTATAAACGTAACAAAAATAAGAAGCATAAAGATACGAATATAAATACCCCTCACCCTGCCCTCTCCCCAGAGGCTGGAGAGGGATTCGTTTACCAAATTGTGTTTTAAGTTTTTAATGTTCATTACACTTTTATTGATTCTTTGTTAACTCTATAAAATTTACCTTCTCTTATAATCAACCGTTTGTCTTCGAGATCTTTAATGTCGCGCATTAAGGTTCGCGGATGACGGTGTTTATACATTTCATTTACCTGCTGGCTCATATATGCCAGGTCATTTCGTTCGACTACATCGCTCTTCCTCGACAGCTCCTGCATCAAAATTTTCTGACGGCGTTCGCCTTCACTATTCCCCGCAAATTCTTTTTCTAACAATACGGACCAGCAAATATCATTCTGCATTGCGCTTAATTGAATTATCTGGGTCTTCCATCCGTCGGATAAACCCCGTAATGCGTAAATAATAAAATCCACACCCGCAGTTTCGATTTCAGCGTCAATCCTGCGCAAATATTCAGTTTTGGTGATATTAAAGTGTTGATTTAACGCAGATATTTTCCAAAGCGGCAGACCAGCTTGAACTAAAAGATATTGGGAAAAAATTTTGGCTAATAAATTATTATGAAGCTTAAACGGCTTGATCTTTTGAATATTGTAATGCAGTAACAACGCCTCTATGATGTTCTCATTAAAATCTGACCGCTTTATTACCGACGCTAAAACCTGCTCTAATACTATTCGTTTTTCTTCTGATACAAAAACTTCGGGCGAGAAATTACCTGATGATAAATCGAATTGACTTTCAATTTCTTTAAAACAATCTGCTGCCAATTCAGCATTAAACGAGGGGCGGCTCTCCCCCTTAGCCCCGCTCAATTTGTTTAAGATGTTATTTAATATGTCAACTTGCCGTCCCAAATATTCTTGAGATACAGGCAAGAATAATTTTTGCGCTAAGCGATCTTTGACTTGCGCTTCAGTCAACGTATTACCGTCAAAAGAAACTAAAGCCGCAATATTTTTGGCTTCATATTCTTTTACAAATTTTTCGCGTTGATCAGGATAAATCGGAAATAATCCGAGGCAGGATAAATTAGACAAAGCTTCCCCCAAAACCAGCCACCCTTGTTTTGGCAGCTGCTCTAATATTTTATCTAGAGCATGGGGCGTGAAGTTTTGCATCAATTTGTCATATTATTTGTCACCATTATTATCGTATTTTCAATTATTTATATTATTTTATATATATTTTTGTCAGATTTATTTAATAGAATTGTACACTTTAGGCACAAAAGGTCAATTTTTAATTTAAAAATTTTTTTAGGGTTATAAAAAGGCTGGAATCAATATATTAGGGAAGAAACCGAAATAAGGCGCTGGCGGATTTAGCGGCAAGATTACGCCAAAACCAAAACGGAGAAAATATAGCTGCAACTTTATTGTATACTTGCCGATCTTCTGCAGACATTTGACTTAAAGCGCGCTTATGCGCTTCTTCTGGGGAAGCATGAAGAATAATCCAATTATTTTCTGCCTGTTCATGCTGAATAATAATTTTTAAAGCGGCTATCCGTTCTTTTTTCTTATTTTCAGGAAACGCGCGGAAAAAACGATTCAAAACTTTATTAGAAGTGAAATATACCTCGTGGAAAGTTTGCCCAAAAATATTGCTGACCTGTCTCGACCAGATTCCATGGTATTTCCTACAATTTTTAAAAACCCTGACCCGCTGACCCAAGCCATTTTCAACAGCCATGGTTTGCAGAGCTGTAACCGTTTCCCATTCATCTTTTTCCGCCTCTTGATAAAACCAATCACTCAACGACGGAGGGATGCTGCCCAAAAAGCCGCAATTACCGCTGACAACTTTATCGCCACTCACACCATTCAAATGCCCGATGGATATAATTATATCAAAATTTTCCGCGCGCTCCTGCCCAATTTTCTCAATATATGCACGAAGCCGGTCAATAGCAAAATTCACATGCGCAAAAGTTGAAGCCAAATCCGGAAAATACTGCCACATACCTTCATTAACTAAAAGCGAAACAGTGTGAAAATCGCTGAGAAAATCTTCAAAATCAATTAAACTCATTTTAACTGAAAATTTATGCTTACCACTGGTACGGATCCAGCCGTTAAGTTTGCGACGATTAACCGCATAATCCCGAACTGCTTTCACAATGCTGCCGCGGTCTTGTTCCGCGAAGAAAACTAAATTCTTTATAGTTTCAAACTCTGGATGATCAAAAATAACTTCGAGGTGTGATTTTCGGTGAACATTAAGCCCAATCACTTGTTCCACAAACGCGATCAAAGTAGAACGAAACTTAAACTCAAACATGGTTTCCCGGGTTCGAGCATCAAACTCTTTAATTCGTATTCCATCCTCTGTTAAATAATGATTAACACTTTCAATCTCGCCAAGCTGAAGCCCGCGCAAAGAAGTTTGATGTTTAAAAATCGTTTCATACAGACCAGAAATTTCACCAGCCATTCCCAACACCGCTGAGATTTTACCATTTCTTATCTCATCTTTATGCGCCAGCAATACCAGATTGCCCATTTTTATCACAGCCCTAAACACAACTCCTGCAATGGTTTTACGATTACCCAAATCCATGGATACTTTTACCAAAGCCTGAACTTTAAACATCAAACGGTCAAAGCTGAAATCATGTATAAAAACCTCCACAACTTTTAAAGCAGTCAACACATTAACCAATTCGCAAACTATGCCGTATTGCCGGGCATAAATAATAAACTCTAAAGCTTTTTGAAGAGAAGGGTGAGCAGCTTTTACTAATTCCGGGTGCTCGAGCAAAGTCAAAAGTCCGGCTCTAAAATTTCGATACGTTAAAAAAATATTTTTTTCTTGTTCCGGATTAAGCGAAGCTTTAGGCCATACCTGCGCGGCTAATGACGCTGCAGCAGTTATGTCGTCTTGAGCAGCTATAAAAATATATGGAACATTATTTTTTAATATTTTTAAACTTTCAAATGTCGCGGGCAAATTCCGGTTTATCAGCACTCTGTCAGAACGTATCATCTCTAAAAGCTCTCCAGCTGGAATAACATAAAAATCCCGCACAAAATCCATAACTGATAAAACAATTGGATCGGTTTCCAATAACGGCGTCCATGCTCCAGCAAATTCAACATTCTCCTCGAGCATTTTATGCAAATTCCAAGCGTCGTATTGAACCGTTTCATCTATGCCTTGTCCGCCTAACACATAGGAACGAAATGAAGCCCTTCCTGCTCTACGTCGCGGATCAGGATCAAAAGCGTTAATGTGACGTGAAATATCCCTATACTGCACTGGCGGACGGGAAACCTGAACCAGCGCCCGATTTAATAAATCATATGCTGGCTTGTATTTTTCAATAGTAATCTGCCGCGCTTCTTCATGGCTAAGTCCCCAAAAGTTTTCGTCATAACCATGCTGACGCAGCGCGCTAAAAACCGCCTGTGCCAATTCTTCTCGCTTAGCAGCTGCAGCAATTTTTTCAGCCAATTGATACGATGAAAAATAAATCAATAATTGATTATCCGACATCCGTTCCCAAATAAATGCGTCAGGCGCGTTAGGCAATATATCCCGTATAACAAAAAATTTAACTGGTTGTTTTTCAACTTGTAAATCAAGCATCTCTGTAAAATTTATCGGTCGAACATTCAAACTGCCGTCAGTTAACGCAATCAGACGAGCTTCAGTTTCGACGCTGATATTACCCCAAAATCCTTTTGACTGCTCTTTATCGCTAACCACTCTGCCTTGATAAAAAGTAGGGCACTGTACCACGTCTACAATGATCTGCCGAAAGGCTGCTTCAGGCGGAACCGCTCCATTTTTCCATCTATCAATACCGCTGCGCGCGCGTCTAGGATCAGGATTTTTAAATGAATAACCAGCCTCCATTAATCTTTTAGCAAATAGTTCCTGTGACCAACCCAATCTGTAAGGCGCCCATTCTACTTTTTGCTCATAGGTTAATTGCGGTTCAATTTCTTCCCACGGCATTCCAAACACAATCAGACAAGGATCAATTTTTAAAACTTTACATGCTTTAAATAAATTAACCGCGTCAGGAGGAGCAACCCGTTTTTCCATCGCCCCATAGGTCGTTGATACTATACCCGCAGGTTTATATAAACCTGACATAGTCTTTATTCCTCGAGCTTTACGAATAATTTTAAGATTCTTGCCGCAATCCACCACATCAGGCCAGCGAGATAATCGTTTTAAAACTTGTTTACTTAACGGTTTTATGTCAATTTTATCCTCAACAATAATGGCACTTGGCTCATTAGGTTTTCGATTCTGCCGTTTGCAGCACCCTACTTGATTACCGGTTTCTCCTACAGATGTTATTTCAAGCTCCTGAAAAACCTGCCATACCATTGATTGTGACACACCATATTTATTACTATAATAAGTTGAAGACCTATCAATAGTCATTCCTCGGCACGGAGCTAAACATTCGCGCAACGGCTTAGTCTTGTCCAAAATCACCCTGCGAATTGCGATCCTTTGATGTCCCGCAGTTGTTATATTATATTGCTTCAAAATTCGCCGCACCCTCATTAAAGATAAATCAAACTTTGCCTGAATTTGTCCTAGAGTCATATCAACAGTCTCGCCAGCATGGAGCTCTGCCCATGCTAAAAATTCTGCTTCCCGCTCTTTGGCGATGGGTTTATCCCGTCTCAATTTCAAAGATTTAAGCGTATTGGTTTTTTCTTCTCTAACAAAAACTTGTTCCGGTTCACGCAAAGGATCTTTTACCCATTCTTTTAATTCGTGCGCGTGAATAACAAATCCTTGCTTCCGATCCTCAACTGGAACCAATGCAACATTTTTTCCATACAAAAATATCGGAACATATATCGTGACCTCTGGCTGAAACCGATAACTCAAAAATACAAATGTTCCACCATTATCTTCTTCACCTGCGCAACGTAAAAATTTCGTTACACGCGGTTTTATAAATTCATCATGAATATTTTTCCGTCTTAATATCCAATCTGCCAAAGCATATCGGTTAAAATCAATCGGAGCTGCTGTATTCTGAAACCCTTCAATAAAATAATAATGAACTAAATCTGTTTCTACCCCGCGCACCTCGCCGGTTAATCTGATATAAAGCCTATAATCAGGATCTTCTTCTAAACTCAGCCATCCCTGGTCTGGAACTTCTGCTGCTTCAATATCTAAATGTGCCAAAGATATTTGGAATATAATCCGATCTGGTTCTCCCAAATAACTCCGATGAAGCTCTCCTCGCGCATACTCATCCCCGTCTTTATCAACCGGAGTAGTAATCGGTATTTTCACTTTATTATTTTTACGGGGTTTAATTCCTTTTTGCCCTCTATAATACATAACAACATCCAGCTCAGCTAAATTCACGTCAACATAATCTCCAACCACCGTTTTAGTTTTATATTTACGGATTAAATCTGGAAAATATTTGCAGACCATAAGTGGACTGGTGAAATTTTGCTGCTCAACATCAGACATTAAATAAACCACAAAGATCTGACCATGATTTATATCCTCTTCTATACGGATCGCGATTCTATCTCCATATTGCAGACCACGGCTTTCCATTACCACCTGCGAAATAGTAAATTGCGGACGACGATTAATCTGGGTAGCCTCGCATTGCGGGTCTACCATCCTAGAAATTGTCTCTGCACTTATTGCCGGACCAGGAATCCAAAATACGCCAGTACCAAATCTGCCTTGATTAATATTTGCGTAAGCAAATCTATCCGTCAAAGCAAGGGAAAATCCTCGAGATGCATCAACAATATCCAGCGCGGACAAATGGACAGGAAGAACTCCTCCCTGTAAAGAACCTTCAATTAATTCGTTATAATATTTTAATGAATAATACGGACGGGCAGCTCCGGCTAGTTTTTGACGTTCAGCTTGATTATAAACATTAATTACCGGTCCTTGATTCGGGTCTTGTTCAACCACAACCTCTAAAACCATTCCCTCGGTAATCGGCTGCAATGGTTTCTTATGCACTGGTAAACGCATAGCGCTGGATGATAACGAAATACCAAAACGCGGATCAATCCATATGCCACGAGCTCCCATAGAAGCTACTTCATAAACTCTGCCGAAAATCTCAGCTTGTCCGGTTCGTAAATACCTAGTAATATCTGCTGCCGCTTCCAACCAAGTTGATCTTTCTACTGCGGATTTTAATTTCTCCAAAACTGCAAGACTTTCTGGATATGCCTGAAGGTCGTCCGCATTTTTTACTTCATCAATCGATTTCAGAATTTCCTGCACCATTGCTTGTTCTATTTTTCCATCCTTTGACGCAATAAACCTAGTAACCAACTCTCCAAACATGCGAACAAATTCTGTAACAAGTTTTTGGCGCGCATTTTGCAAACGAGGGAATATTAAAGTAAACCGCTTATAATATTCTTCGTCATCATACAATAGATATAACATTTCATCCTTATCCTCAACTGTCACCCTCCCGGTAAAGTCTTCAATAACCACGATCATATCTTCCATATTCTTAGCCTGACTAATCCGCTCCTTTATAAACGTGACAGCATAAAAATCAAAATCTTTATCTTTAGCTGTAAAATATTTTTCAATGCTCTCAACCCATGCATTAAACTGATCTAACTCATCTACTGAATTTGCCTCTAATACCCAGCCATTTATTTTACGTAATATATTAACCGCGAACAACGCGCGCTCTTTATCAACCCACCTTTTCCAAACAAAATAAAGATCAAGCTCACCTGATAGGAACGGACGTGGTGCCGCAGGTAATGTGAACCCTAAATGCTCAATCGCTAAAGGCACGATCATAGGAGATATCCGGTCACTAAACTCAATCGACCGCACTCTAAAATCAATAAAACTCAAAATCGTATCACGATGTTCCTTCAGTAAATCTCTAGAGTGACGAATCCTTGCAAAACCAGCAGTCCCTACTTGTGTAAGTTTTTGATCCATATCCTGAAACATCACATCAATTTCTTCCAACTTACTTCTCATATTTTCCGGATCTTCCGAAACTAAAGTTGCCAACGCTAAAGCGATGACATCCATATCCGTATTTATCTCAGACGCAGAAACAACAACTACAGTAGGCGCTTTTTCTTGTTTTGATTCTTTAGGCGCTTTTTCAGACGTCTCTACACGTTCTTTTCTAGGTCGACCGCGTTTACGTTTTTCCGTCACCACTTCCGGCAAATCATTTTCTACTGGAACACTTTCCTGCTCCGCCGCTACTTCCAATTTCGCGTCAAGATCAGGTTCTTCGTCGTCTGCAATATTCCCAAGATTATCAACCGCTTCCATCAACTGGCTTATACCATCATCGTCAGGTCCTACATCAGCACCCCCATCTTCATATTCATCATAAATACTAATTCCAGTTGAACTTCTATGCTCTGCCTCAAGTCCATCTACCAACACTATCTCACTTACCAGCTCAATCAGTTCTTGCCTAATCCACTCTAAATATTCTGCTCTGCGACCAGCATCTTCTTGTTTTTTCTGTTTTTCACTATTCCTTTCCCGTCTTTGTTCAGCCTGACCATGCTTTTTTCTATACGCGCTTTGATACTCTTCGGTAAAATATATTTCACATTGATTAATGGCTTCAGTTAAAAACTCAATTGCCCTTTGTGAATCAGAAAGACGCCTTCCTCGAATATACTGAACCAACTCAAAAGCATCCTGCGTCCAATTAAAAATTTCCCCTTTAGGATCAACCTTTCCCAAGCTTTCTTTTTTCGCGTGCATAATCATAAAGAAAATTTTCTTCTTAAACTTTTCTTCAGCCATGCCTCGACGGCGGCTCATACTGACTGCCCCTCTACTCCTCTTTTTACTCCTTACAAACTCTATAGCTTCCGCGGCTTTTTCTTCATTTTCTTTTTGCCGCGCTTCTATCGAAGTGTAATATATTGCTCCTTCATCCCGTTTAACTTTTTTATCCTCGAGATAAAATGTTCTTTGAAATTGAGTACAGCATGAAAGCGCTGTTCCATAAAAATAATCCCGTATTCCGTCAGGAAGAACAACATTACTCATACCGCTCACCGCGTTCCAGGCTTTGTTTGTCATAGACGGTAAAAATGTCATTGCCGTAATTACTGCCCAATAGCGTTTTACTTCATCTGGTCCATACGAATATGGGTTAATCCTACCAGCTAAAGAATTCGCCATTTCATCTGACCTATCAAAAGGAAAATTTTTCCAATACGCAATAAGCAATGGATTAATATTTATACCTGATCTTATTCCGCCTTGACGAATTCCATCAAAAACCAAATACAATTCTCCAATTTTTTGCCGTACCTCATCTTCATCATAAGTAAATTCTGGAGTACTACCGAACCAAACCCTGCCGGTTTTTGCCTCATTCTCTACTTCGCAAAAGCACAATGCTGGACCGCTTCTAGTCCCAAAATAACCCGCATCAACATCAAGATGAAAAAATCTGTCTTCTGGATAATCTTCAACCTTAACTTCTGTAAACACTAAATGACCTCGATATTCTTCAGGAATATAACGCAGAGCTAAAAGCGCATTAATAAATGGCTTGTATCCTGGCTCGTCGATCATAAACAGATCCGGATCCTTCCGCGCCATGCTTACAATCGTATTCCAATCATTCTTGGACACAAACGACGTTACGCAATTTTCAAAATAATTTTCGTCAGATATTACTTTAGTCTCGTCTGCCGCAGGTGATTTTATTTTCCGCGAAACAATAACAGCCTCAAAATATGACGCATCTGCTTCATCGTATCCTTCTTTATGCGCAGTTTCATTTACAACAGTAGAATAAAACGCGCCTTTTGACATGAACATAATTGCGGGATGATATGTGCCTGGAATATCTGAAAATGAAGCATCTGAAGATTCCTGGTCGGATGCAATCTGCCAAAAACTAAATCCTTTGGGCGCGGGCGAACCCCAATATCCTAAAGTAATAAACCGGATAAACCGATATAAGGTCAACGCGTAAATAATATTCAAATCCGTACGCAACAACGACGCAAAACCAGCTAAGCCAATTTTTTTACGCCACAAATACTTTCGATGCGGCCACCAACCAAACGCTTTTCGCGCCTGTGGCGTAGTCTCTACCGGAACCGCTGCCGGAACATTGTCCATAACATTTATTTCCAACACGCTGGCTGCGCCATGTTTCACATCGCTAAAAACCAAATTAACTCTAGTACTCGCCGGAGCTAAAACAAAAAACATGATGATCCCCATCAATACGATTCTCTTCATACGTTTGCTATATTCTTGCACGTTAGGATTTCCAGCTAAGTATATTCCATATAACGCGATAACAGCTCCAACACATTCATATATCGTAGGTAAAGTTCGGTTACCTAAACTTTGCCAAAAAATTAAAAACAACGGACCCATCCCGATCAACAATCGGCTTAAAAATACTTTCACATAATCCAACATTATAAAACTGGCGATCATAGTACTTAAACTGATTGCTACTGTATAAAACATCGGGCTAGAACTTACCAAATGGAAAGTTTGATTGCTAAAGAAAAATTGAAGAAGGCGAAATAAAACTACTCCAGACGCATAAGAAATTATAAGCTGATCTGTAACGCTGATTAATTTTCTAGTTTCTTTTTTAAAAATATCTGACCAGGCAAAACAAAAAGACGATGCCACCGGAATCAATACCTGCCATTGTCTAAACAAATTCTGAAAAAATACTGCCACTCCATTCTCTTGGGTGCTGAAAATAATTATTAAAATCCCCAATATAGTTACTATTGCAGCAGCGGCATGACGTAAACCTAATTTCTGTTTCACAAACTCCAAATCTTGAAACAGTTTATATTTTATGGAAATAAAACTTATGCCAACCAAGAATATAGGAGAAGCTTTAGTAATTACATCCACCACTAATTTACTTTCATTGTACATGAAAGCGGCAAAGTAAAGCGGTGAAGCCAAGATATGCGCGAAAACCGCGCTAGCAGCTATCCGACGGAATTTTTTATCATGATATACTGCAGAAACGCTGGCTTTATATCCATGTTGATTTTTATACGCCCAACCTCTCTTTATATTATTACGCAAAATATTCAGCCAGGAAATAAAATGCGCTTTTATACCGGAGCGGATCGGGAATATTAAAAATTTCCAGACTAACAAAATTACTAAAGCGTACACATAATAACTCATCTGCACGTTAAAGATCGTGTTACCACTATTATTATTAAATAAACCGTCTTTGATTAATATGGGTTTTAATCCGATCAAAGCCGCAGCGGATATGCCTAATACCCAGCCGATCCATGCTTTGGTCTGATGCACATATTTTGCTTCGTTAATATAAGCTAAATATTCAGAGGCGCTACTTTCATGTATTATTAAAAATTCTGGAATAGATTTAACTGCAGGGTGATATTCAATTTTTCGAGAACCAACAGCGTCTGTAGTAGAAAGTCCGATCTGCCAAAACGCAAATCCTTCTGGACGAGGCGAACCCCGAAACCCAAATGTAACAAACCGGATAAAATAATTTAAAGCCAGCTTATAAATAATCCATAAATCATTCCTAAACAATCTCCAAAGTCCACGATTTCCAACCCCCTCGATCTGACGAAGATATTTCCAATATCTCACCCACTCAAACGCGGTTCGGGCATGATTTTCTGAATCCTTTTCTCGTCTAGAACCAGAACGAGGCGCAGTAACTTCTCCAGCAAACGGTACAAATAAAAACTGTTCAACTAAGCTCCCTGATCTAGGAGCTTTATATGATGGTAAACTGTCACTGGTTTTAATGCCCTCTACCCCGTCTTTTATTCTTTCCTCGTCTAAAGAATAAATATGGTTTTGATCAGCAAATAAATATATGCCATGCAGATAAATGTCACGATAGTGGTTTTGTTCTTCGGTAGGAAGTCTCACAATCTTAAATATCTTAGACACTAGATCTAAATTTCCAACTCTGTGCAAGTACCAGTAAAGAGCATCATAAATTTCTTCCGGCGAGCGGGCACAATTCGCTTTGCGTCTTTGAACACAAACACTAGCCCAAAGAATTAAAGGAACCCTATCCGGATCATCTGATCTTTCTCCGTATTTAATCCGTTTTATAATTGAACTTGAACGCATTGATACATAATACTGCGACACAATAAAACTAGCTTTACCGCAAAAAGGTACTGCTGCAGCTAATAATTCTTCAGGTTCTTTTAACTCGCCTCCATTCACAAGCCAGTCCGCGTAATATTCAAGACATTCCAAAGCTAAAAAACCTAATTCTTTTACCGGAAGATCCGGATACCCTAACACTCTGCTCCATTGCTGTAGACGCTGCTGTCTGGCTTTTTCTTCATATTTAAATTCTCTTAATGCTGAATTTTTTTCTAACCTTAAATATGCCGCATCTATAATATTTAACTGTAGCGGAAACCCGACTTGATTAAATTCAATGTCTAAATCACCTAATATCGCGTCAGCCTCAGGATAGTTTTGAACATACACCTTCTTATATGCCATCACTGTATTCTCAATAATATTAAATAGATCCGCTTCCATAAACCGCTCAATTGTCAAAGCCCAGGTACTTTGCATATCGCGTAATTCGTTTAATATTTGAAAAATTTGCGACCTATGCATATATTTCATGCGCTGACTAATTACCGACCACACTTTTTTATATTCCGGTCGTTCTTTAGTCAAATCAGCCCGAACTTGTTCCTCATCAGACGGGCTGATCCATCCAGTAGTTTCATCAATCTCATAAAACCATAACTTACTTCTTAAATAACCCCAAAATTCTTCTACGTCATCACAAACATTTTCTAAAGCAGATTTACGCAAAAGATGCTGTTCTCCGAGAAGCTTCCAGATTCGATAAACATTATTTAAATGGGTATTATACGTCTCCCAGAGCGCAAGAACATCTGTTCTGGCAGGAAAGGATTCTCTAATTAAAACATCCAGCGCTTGGCGCATATCTAATAAAATTTTCCAAAATACTTCACCTCTTTCTTCCGCCCGCCGGTACACGGCGTATTCTGATGTCTGGATAATATCTATGGTCTCGTACACACTATCCTGATAAAGTACGTGCTCTTTAGGAAAAAACTCAGAACGTCCTGCTAATTCTTCCAAAGAAACAGTGCCCGGAAGCCAGCGCGCCCAGAAAGCACTGCTTTCCTCGAGCTTCTCATTTACACGCGTACTTAGACCAGGTTCCCCTAATGCTTCACTCACCACCAAAATCCGCTCTTTTATTTGAGGAAAATAATTATGAAAACTAGCAGAAGAATCCCTTAAATTTACAGCATTACCCAGCGCAGTCTGAATAGGCAATAATCTTTTATTAACTTCTATCCATGCGTCACAAATCAATGGTTCTTGCTGAAAAATATTCATAATATCATTAATCGCCAAATTAACTTCGTTCTCAATATATATCCGGTCATCATTAGTCAAGGTCTGACATTCTTGCGCTAATCGTTCGATGGCTAATATCCTGTCATCAATTGGAGCTATTAAAAGAGCGACGGTAATTATCGGCTCTACCGCTTTTTTCAAATCTTCCAGCTCCTGCGCTGCAGATTGAAAAACAACTTTGGATAAATAATTTTCAGAATTTCTATCTAAAATATCAGTGAGCTGGTCTTGAATATTTTGTTTACGAGCGCGTATTGCAGCTGTAACAGCTTGCATAACCCGATATTTTTCATTTCTCATACTTGCTGGCAATTTGTTCCAATAAACATCTATACTCATCCGAAAAGCACGGATATCTTCTTCCACTTTTCCCGTCGTACGCGCCACTTTAAGTTTTAATACCTCTAACGCTTCTTTATAACCACCAGTTCGCCGCCCGCCTACAGAATTTCCTAACCGTGAATTTTTTAAAGTCCGCCGCTTTGCTGACGTATCACTAGGAGCAGCAGTTTTATCTTTACGTTTTTTACCATTTTGCGCGTTAGCCTCAAGTATCGCTGAAGAGTCCTTGATGAAAGTATTAACATTGGTAATAACCGACCTTGCTTTTTCTTCTAATTTGCTCATAACCTCAGACGACACCCATGGAATTAAACGAGTCAACCCTTGAGTAACAAAATCCCGGTCTGCCATATCTCTCGCAACATAAACTGGCAACTCCAGCATGCTATACGGGTCTGTAGTTTGATCAATGTCTCCAACAGCAGCATTTCCTCTATTAACATCTTCCACATCCATAATTAATTGCACGCCCAAGTCCACAAAAACCCTGCGCAATAATCTGCTTCTAAGCAAAACATCCTCCTGCGCTTTTGCTTTTAACCCACTGCTGACCCAGGTTTGTAAAATATTTATATCCTCGGTTTCAATCGCCCAGAATTCCCATATTTTTTCAAACGCTCTGCTGCGCGCATCTTCCGGAAGTGTAACAAAAACCGAATCACATTCTAAATATAAGAAAAACTCCTCTTTTAATTGCGGTAAATCCGCAGGATTTGCATTTTGTCCGATAACAAAAGGAAAAATTTCTCTCATCCTGCTCCTAACCACATCTAATATTTCCATGCTGTCGGTTAAAGCCTTGACCGTAGCTTGAAATGCTTCCGTGCTCAAAACCATATTACATTCCGCGCAATTAGTTATAAAATTTTTTGGTAAGACCAAACTCAAGGCTTTTTTAATTAACGGTCGGTAAGAAAGAATTTGCGACACTGGAATCCCGCCGCGATTTGTGACCACTGCAACTAGATCATTCCACGCGTTCTGCGACCGTATAACCTGATCCGCGATATGCTTGCAAGAAGAGGTGTCATTCAAATCAACCGCAGCACCCTCATAAGAATATTCTACTGCTCTTAACGCCGAAGACATAGCGTTCACCATATACACGTCCCGCTGCCCTGCGAATATGACCGCATGATCCGCCATCAACAACCACAACCGGCTCATATCTCTCTCCAAAACTGCTAGTGCCGCATAAGCTCGTCGACGTGGACCCAGCAAACCGTTACTACCATTAATTACCTCTCTAAGACGTTCTCTGGCTTCATCATAAATAACTGGATAACCCTGATCGCCTTTCAAAAAATTCAGCAAATCCCGGGCAGTTAAATCCCTGTCTGCTGCAATCATCGCGTATAATTCGTTAACGCTCCTCTGAAAAAATTTGGATAAAATTTCACCTAGCACGACTAAAGAATCCTGTTTTTCTACCCGATCATGACCTGAATTAATAAAATCCCGGACTAATTTTTCAGATTCTTCATACAAGCCGCAATGGAATAACGCATACGCATACTGATTTCCCCCTGTCCCAGAAAACGACCAAACCAAAAAGTAAAACCGCGCTGCTATGCGATAAAACTTTTTACGGTTTTCTAAAGACCCTTGCGCGTGAGCTACCACATCCATACATTTGGCAAAATGCTTAAACCATGTCACCCAAAAATATATATCTTGTTCAGGGACTAAAAACCTCATCATGGTTTCAAGGTCTTCCCGAGACAAAGCTAATATTCCTTTTTCCGCTATCATCGACGCTTTTTTATCATCAAATAAAATTGCATTAACCTCATCGCTGTTTGGCTTTGGCGAAGCAGAACTGCCCCGCATTTCCTCACGAGAATGATACAGCCAGGCGCTGAACAAAAAGCTCATCTGATCATATAATCTCCAGGAAAATTCAGAGTTAACTACTGCGGACAATCCCTCTTTTAAACGGTCATATGAAAATTCTTTATTCGTCGGGAATCTTGACATTAACATTTCCCTGATTTTAAATTCCCGCGTATCAACTATATTTTCTTCGTGAGTTTTGCCATTTAATTCATGGATCAAAGTTGTTCCTGGGAAAGGATTCTGCCATAAAGAAATGAGTATGTACCGTTTATCATTGACCACAACATTCGCGCCATAAAAATTAACCTGTTCAGTGCGGCTGTAACGCACGCGGCTTTCTTTTATCATGGTCGCTAAATTTGCTTCATCTATTATCCCCTTGGCGAGCATATATTGTATGGCAGGCTGAAATTCCGGATCAGTTCTGCTAATAACTGACCAAGCCTGATCGGTTTTTTCATCTTGGACGATTAAGCGCTCTACTATTGCCGTAGCGGCTTTTTCAACTTCTTCGCCGGAAACATTTTCCCTCGGCCAGGCAGGGTCCTGATCCTCAAGGTCGGGAGACTTGGCTTGATTCAAGCCTTGAGCGTTTAAAATATTCCAAATAAATGACGGAACAAAATATTCTTTCGCTGGAAGATTAAAAATATTATGCCATAAAAACTGCCAGTCCGGATAAGCAACGCCACGCAGCGAATCATCCACTATCTCGTCTGTAACATCTTGCAACTCCTCAAAACCGGTTACAAATTCTTGTCCACCCTTATTATGGCAAACACATACTTCTGACATTTCCATTAAGCCTAAACCTTTAACCAATACTGGATACGCCTGCACAAAATCTTTAGCGCTGGATCCTTGCCGTGGAGAAATCAAAGCCGTATATTCACCCTTTTTATTTAATGACATAACAAAATTGTAAGGGATCGCGGTGCCGTTTTTCCCTGCATTAAGCCGTCTTAAAGAAGCCATTACCTCTTCTTTAAATTGCTGCTCGTCGGTAGACTGGAGCATAAATGTAGTGCCCACATGATCCGCGTCAAAAATAAATCCTTTATACACATTTTTAACGCGCCGCAACCAATGCTGCCGTTTAAAAACCGGTAAAGAATAAAAGAACCCATGTAGATGAAAATGCTTTTCTGAATTACCCGCTTCCTCAGAATTACACCCTATGACAAAATCCGCGTATCCTCTTTTTTTAGCATCTTTCATCCAGCGGACAGCTTCTTCAATATCTTCATCTTGAGTCACATATTGGGTATGTGTCACTTCTTCGGGCCAATAATTCTCCTCTGCCAGAATCAAAAAATGATCCAAAGCAAAAGGTGCAATATTCATCCTGACCCGAAACGCTTCTGAAGTTTTGAATTCAGTACGCCACTGGTTCTGCGGATGATTCAAACACAAAACACATCCGTCTTTATCTTTGTCTGGATCCAGCCTCGCCTGTCTTAATGGATTACTCTGCACTTGATATCCGCCCAATTTGCTAATAGTCACAAAATTTTTATGGATTCTAAACTCTGATTCCGGATATATCTTGGCATCCCTCGCATTTAAAACCTTTACTGCCAAAAACTTTAAACCTTTATCCGCTAATTTCTGTATGCCGTATTTAGACACCCTCGGACCGTATCTCAACAATATCCGTAAAACGCGTTCGCTATATTTTCCATGAATTCGGTCGAGCATACGGATGAACAGGACAAAAATCATTTCAACTACGACTTTAAAAAATAAAACCGCTGAGTGGAGAAGGTTAATTCTCCCCCAAACTCTCAACCAGCCACGGAATTGAGTTAAGAGACTCAGCGGTCGCAAATCTTTCATCTGATAACGGGTATAATAAATAAAAATTCTGCGTATCTTCTGTCCCCATTCATACATACGCGGAAAAACAGTTTTAAATATTTCATACCGATACAACTGCGCCTTAACAGCAAATATGATCTGCGTTAAACTCGTCTGATGCATGTCAAGAACGTCGGAACCATAAGCTTGGGGTTGTAAAAACAAATTAACGTTTTCCTGGGCGTAAACAATATCGTGGATACCAATCTTCTCTAAAAAACTTACGCATTTAGGACAAGGCATATATGTGACATAAAGAGTAGCACCTTCAAAAAATAATGGATCAATCCGCTGACTGATCTGAGCCAAATCATCTGCTAATATTTCAAAACCATTCGTCCATAAATGATTATCCAAACGCGTAGAGCTAACCAACCTGTCAAGCTCTCGATAAAGTTCAACCCGGTCCGGATGGTCTACCAACGCTGAACGCAGCGCATTAATAACCGCAAACTGTTCCGCGTGAAGCCGGCTGCTTGCCTCATTACGACCTACCCCTAAAAATTTATAATCTCTGCCTCTTAGCGCTGCGGCAACACTAATCGAAAGCCAGCCTCTGCGATCAATCCTTCTTCCTTTCTCTGCTTCACTTAATACCAATGCCATATGAAAATCTTCAACCCGGTTATAATCGATATTACTCTCGTCAGGCAATTCATCTTTAAACGCTATTGCCTCTGCTGCATACGCGTCTATTTTGCTGCTATTTTTGTTTTTATTATAAACTTGGGTGTTCGAATATATGGACCATTGAACCTGTACCGGAATTAGCTCAAAAGCAGGGTGGTTTTCTTCTGAAGAAGTTATTTGAAGAAAAGTAAAATTCCGAGGAACCGGCGGACCGCGGAAATCCCGGGTAACCATGCGGATCAACCCATATAATACTAACGCGCTAATAATCCACAAATCATTTAAAAATAACCTGCCTATTCCTCGCCAACCAATCCTCTGCCGCAGTTCACTCCAATGCGGCACCCAGCCAAAAGCTTTACGAGCGGGTTTTGCTATTGCAACCAAAGCGCTTTGACAATCATTAATAAAAGCATCAAATGTTGTATACTCTCGACGTAATCCTTTATTGATCACTTCACATACCGCTGCGGGAATTTTCAGTCCCTCGCTATTCGAATCAATACTCAATGGCTCTATACGAGAAAATATTTCAAAGAAAGATTTATAATCCATAATCAAAAAAAGCGTAGCAGCCAAAGCATAAATCTCTTCCCGTATAAAATCTTCCGCCGTAAACAAAGCCACATTCTGATCATTCAGCCTCCGGTCAACTGACATATACTCCTTGGTTCCGATACGGTACAACGTAGAATTCAATAAAGCTGTCCTGCGCTTGTAAAAGAAAGCTGTGTCAAAATCAAACAACGTCAAAATGCCTTTAAGCCCCTTCCACAAATTTTCAGGTTTCCAATCCCAATAAAAAATACCATGTTTAAAAAGTTTTTTAGCGGTATTGGTGCACTGAATAACCATCTCTAAACTTTGCTCAGTAGACAAATCTTTTTCCGCGTATAAAATCTCTCCTGGAGTAGGAAGATCTTCAAACAAAATAATATGCTGCCCCCGAGAATAAATAAAATCTACAGCCCGCGCTGTATTAGGAATATTATATTTTTTTAAATATGCCAGAATTCTTGCCTGCATATTTATACGCAAATCCCGTATGTTGGTTCCGTCGGAAATTTTAGCCCAATAAGTTTTACCTTTATATGTTACCCGGGCAAGAATAAGCATCCGATTACTTACATGCTCGATTTGAAGATCGCGGGCAAAAACCTGACGCCATAAATATGGCTCAGTTCTTGGAATATGACATTTAATATATCCCCGACCAACATCTGGACTATAGCTTCTGCCGGATATCATCGCGCCCAACCTAACGTCTTCCCTATTAAGCAACGCTTTCAAAATAAAAATATTCTCCTGCCCGCAACGTGCTTCCCTATCCTGTAAAATTCTATGCGCGCGCACTACTGTCCTTAAAATTTTTCTTTTCATTTCTTGCCGCGCTTCTTCGTTTTCAGGCAAACTATTAAAATCATGCAGTTTCCGCATTACTTCCGTAAATTTTATATCCATTCCAAACTCTGGATCTAAATCGTCTGTATTGTTGTTACTAGACGCTGTTTCTTTGAAAAAAGTTTCATATTCAGCAGTATTATTTATAAAAACCTTAGCTTCTTCGCTTACCTGTTCTTTATGACCATAAAACCCATACAAAACAAACGCTTGATAAACCGCAAAATAAACCTGGTCTAATAAAATATTTTTAGATAATAATACTGCCTGCAAATGGACAGTTTTTGTGGACGGAACATACCAAGCAGAAGGTTTTCCGATTTGCGCTGGTTCGATCACAACCGATAAACGAAGAAGTTTTGAGAGCCGCGGATCTAACAAAGTATTATAAACAACAAAATTAAGAATATCCTGTATTCGCTCCAGATAAGCAGGCTTAAGCACTATTCCATTTTCATTTAACCTTACATGGTCTCCCCAAAATTGAAATATACCCAAATCGATTGGAGTATCAATATTTTTAATGTCCGCAGGAATTGCTAATACAATATCTGCAGTGCGATATCTTGGTGCCTGCGTGTAATCAATAACTCCCTTGGCTTCAAAATATAACGCGTCCTCTTCATCGTATCCAGCTTTATGCGCGGTTTCGTGAAGAACAATCCGATTAAAAACTCCGCTTGGTAAAAACATAATTGCAGGATGAAAAATATCTTCTTCCGACGCAATCTGCCAAAAATTAAAACCTTCAGGCATAGGCGTTCCCCAATATCCTATTGTAATAATCCGGATAAATCTGTATAAAGTAAGCGCGAATATAATAAAAAAATCTATCCTCAATAAAGAAGCAATTCCAGATACGCCGACCCCGCGCTTCCACAATTGTACCCTATACGACCACCAGCCAAAAGCTTCCCGGGCTTGCGGTTTTTGATTATGCCTTTTTATTTCTTCTGATATAAATCCTCCTACCCAATTTTTTATATAAGAATCAGGATGTCGCGCAAAATCTTTTTGCATTGCCTGGTCTATAGACTGTCTATCTTTTAACCCATTCTGAAAAAGAGCAATAACAACGTGATACATCAGAACAATTAGATTCGGAGTGCCCAGCTGAATCCAGTCAGAGCCAAGAACCAGCGTGCGCTTTTTTCGGTTTAGTCTAAATTTAAAATTATATTTTTTTAATTTTCCCTTTTTATTCTGTTTACCCGGCCAATTAATTTGTATTTCAAAATCCATTGCCGGATCTTTAAAAAACGGAGCTAAACTTCGCACCACTGCTGGAACAATATTTGCATGAGTAAAATTTTCAGTTAATGGAGTAATCGGGGTTTGGTAGATTAACTGTGCTCCTTTAAATTTAAAAATACAAACAATACCAGCAGGTAATTCTGGTAGAATTATTTGTGCCACAGCCGGCAGAATTTCTTGCGGCGCCGCAGGAACCTCTGCTTCAAAAACTTGAGTTACCGTCTGAGGTAAAGCGTTTAATTGTTTTTGAATTCTCGCCCTCAAATGCTCCCTTCCACCCTCGCGTACCATCCATTGCGCGTATTCTTCATTTTCTTGATCTGTTCCGTTAAGCGCTGCAGCACATGCCTCGTGTAAAATAGTAAGAACTAATTCTTCTAACAAATCTGGATCCGGAAAATGATTAACCAATGCCGCGTTCAAACATAGCCTGCCCTCTAAAATTGCTCCCCATAAAAACATATAATTGCCGATTAAAACATCTTCCCGCCGTAAAGATCTAATCCATTGACTTATTTTATTTTCTTGTTCTTCTCCTGGAATAGCAGCATCTACTTCATCAACAAAATCCGCCACAGAATTCAAAACAATCTTTAATTTTTCCCATATAGAATCATCCTCGATATGATAGTTGGTTTTCATTTCCCTTTTCATCTTCGCAGGAGTCATTTTTGTTTGAGGATCTATTAAGCGGGCATGGTCCTTTAACCCATCGTCGGAAGGCATAGGCGTAACGATTATGTTTTTCGCAGACCTAAGAAGAAGTTTTTCAATCTTTTTACGAATTTCAACCTTTGGACCAAACTCCACTATAAGTGCTTTTTTATGAGCGATTTTATAAGCTTGCTCGCGGGAATATTGTGCTCTTAACAAAAATTTTATATTATAATCTTCTCTAATACCATGCTCTACCAGATAACGTATCGCGTCTCTAAATTCCCGCGCTTCCGGAAAAAGCTGTTTAAAAGCGTAAAAAAGCGAAGCTGACGAAAAAATTATATCAACAATTTTATGGTCTTCTTCAGATATTATTTCATCAATAAAATCCTGCCCTATCCCATTAACCAAATAAAAAACTCGTATATAAGCACCTGCGGCACATTTTCGCGGAATCATTTCAGCAGATATATCCAGCTCCGTTATGGGCTTAACCAAGCCTTCCGCCTTTCCAGCTAAAACAGCGTCTCTGATTTCAGGCGTCACATTCCCAAACGCGCCTCTGCCTGCTCGAGGTAAATCAATTCGCTTTTGTTTCCCCGTCAAATGTATTAGCTGTTTCTTTATTGAACGACTTATAAATATTAACTTACTTATACCCATTAATACCGAGGGATAATGTTTAAAATCCTGAATCATTATTCTTCTTATATCTTTTTCATCAATTAACCCATTCTGGGTCTGAGCAATAATAACTTTGTATATTGACATGAGTACTTGCGTAAAATCATGTTGAATTAGACGAGTACCAATCCTTACCGTCCAAGTTTTCTCATCAAAATCAAACCCGCTGGTCAAATCAAGATGTATTTGAAATCTTATAGACGGCTTACTAAAAAATGGCTCTAAAATATCTATAGCACTTAGAACCTGCGGACTGATTCTATGCTCAATCCATTCGTTAGCAAAACTCTGCCCTATTAATCGGGGACCTTCAAATTTTAATATCCCGACAACGCTTTTATCCTCGATAACCTTAGCCTGCCGGATCTCCTCTAGACGTCTAAAATGCCGCGCGTGCTCAAAAACAAAATCACAGTCAGTTTCTTTTCCTTCAAACTCAAAATGAATATCAGTAATAAGCCAGCGGTTACCCAGTTTACGTTTAGTCAAATCTTTTTCCGCAGAGCGAGTACTTTCAGCCTTAAAAATAACTCTGCTTATTTTCAACGCAGGATCAAACAAACCCTCAGGCACATAAAATGATATGAGCCGCTCTTTTGTACCATGCGCAATTTCATATTCGGACGCGATATAAGTGTTGCCGTTTTCTACAGCAATCGCTATCGCTTTAATAAACGCGCTATACTGTTCTTTAGACCATCTGCGCAGCTTAATGCCCCGTCCAATTAATGTTCTGGCTATTATCCGGAACAGTTTTGAATGTTTCGCATTTACCGTAGCAGTCATGTCTGGGCGATAAATAAACGTGTCCCATTCCCAATATGGAATATCTTTTAAAGTTTCTCCGTCTTGCGCGTAAGTAATATTTCTGCCGTAAATCGGAAAAGCCGTGATAATCTCTCCGGTATCCCATAAAGAAATATACACAGCATGAATTCCCCATTCTTTTATTTCTTGAGGGGTAAAGAAATAAGTACAGTCCAGCTTGCTATTATCAGCCTTGGTAATATGCCCGCCATTTGCCGCGATCCGGATTATCTCCTTAATTTGTTTCCGGTTATACTTCGCGAAAACTTTACCTCCGCGCCTATCCCTTTTTTTCCCATTCCATGAATGTCTATCAATAATATGCTCTTCGCGTTCCAGAGGCATAAACATCGCTAATCTTGCTGCCCAATTAATTGTAAACTTTTCGTTCTTCCGTCTTCCTTTTGTATCTCTAATTCCAATATAAACCGGTTTGTCCTTATTTGCCTGAGCCAGCGTGAACAAATCGTCGTGTTTCTTAGACGGTTTACGCGCAATTCTTTCTGCGTGGCAAAGCAATAATCCATCTCTTTCCTGAATAGCAGATACTATGATTCTGGATGCCAATTCCTCACCAAGAGTTGCAACCACGTCATGTATATTCAAAACCAAAACATCCTCGTCAGATGCTTCAAAAAATTTAAAAGTTTTTTTGCGGAAAATCGCGAGATAAAGAGCTCGTATACAATCAACATATCCGTGAGCCCTTAACAACTTAATCAGACAATTATTTTCAAAAAGCCCTTCTTCCAAGTCCGGATCAATATTTAAAGCTAAGCTGGCATTAATGAATACCTCCCCAAAATCCCTTATATATTTTTGCCTCTTAGCTGAATGTATTTTCAACAGGTCTAATGATTTAACCAAATGCGTCATTAAATGTACCCATTCCACCAGCAATGCTTCTTTATGTTTTTCGCGGAAACCAACCAGCGTCGGATCTTTAGCTATCTTACCCAATAAATACGTTAAACCCTCTATTATTTCCGTAGTCTTAAGTATGTTGGTCCTACTCCAATAACAAAAATTCCTCCAAAATAATTTTTGCCTTACCGGAGAATGTTGAGTATAAATCCTGTAGAATCTCAATAAAGATAACGCCCACCCATAATCATCAATATCAATGTGCTCAAAAATTGTATTATTATTTGGTCTTACAACTGCTGCCCTTATATCCGGTATAAACGCATATTGTTGACCCGGCTCAAAATCAACAGCTACAACTTGCGCTTCTTCTCCCCTCACATTCGGTACAATAACTAAAGCTTTAGAATGAATTTCCGTGCGCCAGGCATTAAAAACAAAAACTGAGGTGCGACCTCGTGAGCGCCAACCAAGCGCTAAAAACTGTCTACGGTTTTTCACTTCAACAAAATCCAAAAATCTGTATGCATAGCCCTCTTTAGGAGTAACAATAAAATCAGGTGAGCCATTATCATTTTGCCAAAGTGAACTTACAAAATCCGCGTAATCCAGATTACGCAAACATTGTTCAAAATCCTCAAAATTCCGACGTAAATCAAATTCTTCCTGGGTAGCAAACGGGTGGCGATGCGCGCGTCGTAAGCTTGGTCCAGCCACTAATTCTAAATCTTCTCCTCCAGCCTGCGGAACAATCTGCCCGCTATGCCGCATCCAATCCCGTAAATTGATCATGATATTCGCGCCTGCCAAAGCTGAAACTATTAAAGTTTTTATCATTCCTTCAACATTACCACCCACATTAACCATCGACGGGTCATCATAAGTGCCAGGTACTCCGACTTTATGTTTTTCTACCATGATATGATCAAGCGTTCCCGCAATATTTTGGATCGGTGTTCCAAATTCGGTATTAAATGTTTTCCAATCATCTTCCAATCTTTTTTCATAAGTTTCAACCTGCAGCCAAGCAGAGCCGATAGTGCCAAAAGCCCGGTCATATAATTCTTTTAAAAAGCATTTATCCCCGTCCGAATAAGTTTCCATTAAAATAGTAAAAGGTCTGCCTTTTTTAGCAGCATACAAACTGACTGCTCTAAAAATAATTTCCCAAGGCTGGGTATAATTAGTAATCGCTTCTATTTGCCAGGGATAAAGGTGCGCCAATAATTTATCGTTAAATAACATATGCGCCAAATCAACCCTGACCCCTGAAACGCCTTGATCAATTAATGCTTTTATAGAGTCTATGTAATATCTCCGAACCTCAGGTAAAAACGCGTTTAAAATAACCTCGTCTTTCATTGGGATACCATTAACAAGATGTTTGATTTTGAAAAATCTTTTTCTGCCTTCTATATCTAGCCGCGCCACACATGCCTCGCCGCTGCCTTCGTTATAACATTGCTCTTCATTTAATTCAGGCAACTCATGATACGCAGTCCATTGATAATTATTTTCATTGATCGCGTCCGGAGCCAGCCAGGGCACAAAATCAACCATAATTTTTATACCCAATACCTCTGCGGTTTTCATTAATTCCGCAAAAGCTTGCTCAGGATTTGCTGCCAAACCAAGATTAAAATTAATTTTGTAGTCTCTTAACATCCCCTTAGTTGAAAAATTATTCCCAAAATTATCAAACAATTCAAAAGTACGACCGTCCACAGTTCTGGTTTTTCGTTTTGTTATATATCTAAATACCCTACCTAACGCGTTGCCTCCGCTCAAATCATGCTGACCCGCATGCGGAACTTTATGCACTTTAATTCCAAACTCGCCGGACTCATACATCCCGCCGTACAAATAAACCATTCCCACGCCCTGCTGCGCCAAGATCGTCAATAACCAACGCGCTTTTACTAATGCATCTCGTAGAATAATTGGATACGGTCCTCTTTTATCTTTATCATATTGTGCGGCTAATGCAGGATCATATTCCGCTGATATATCTGCTAAAGGAACCTGCAGCCTTAAAGACGGAATAGTTTTTCTTCCCGATGCAACAAACTCAACTGTTTCTTGAATAAACACATTTTCACGGTGAGGCAATCCCGCAATCGCGCCAGCTTCGTGGGCGATCACGCCAGCTAAACGAGCAGGATTTGAAAGAAGTTCCGGATGTACGATGATCCAACCAGCATAATGAAATGCTAACAGGTCAATCCCGATTCTTTTCAATGCTTTAAAGAACGTCCGTGGTCCAGCCCGGATTTGTTGCGAGTTTTTTACCCGAAGCAATTCAGCCAACGCAGCTTCTTGACCCATACGGCTTAATATTTTTTGCGCCACACCTACCGCTTTTGCAGGCACTTCAACATTATTACCAAATTCGGCACGGACAAAAGGCATTTGGTAGCTTAACTTTAACTTCTGCTGATCGTCTAAATCACGTAAATCTCTGGTCGCAGCAAAATCCTGACCAGCCTGAAACTCTGCAGGTGCTGCAGAAACAAATTCACTTAACAGATCCCCAGGCTTAACTAAGGCGACATCTATAGGCTCAACCTCGGCAAGTATAAATGCCAAACTCACAGCAAGATCAGGGTACTTATTTATATCTATATCAACATATAACGAGGGAACCAGCTGCTCATATAATGCTTTTAATAATCCAATCTCTGCTGAAAAAAATGTATTTATAACTACGTCCGCATTAGGTTTATTTTCTAAAATATAACGGTTTTCCCAGTCAATTACCTCGCTCCACTGCCGCATCGTACGGGACACTATTATTCCACGTTGGTAAAAACCGCGAATTACTCGGCGGAGCAGTCTTACCATAGAAATATCCTGGATATCCGACCGCGAAACACTAGGATCCACGTCTAAAAATATTTTATATGTACTCGCGTAACTTTCATTAACCGTATCATCACTAAGAGCAACTACAGCATCAATTCCCCGTCTAGCAAAAACCTCTGATAACTTACGCGAAACTGTAGTCTCTCCACAGCAAGAAACTCCAGTTAAACGCACCAAAACCGATGAAGGCATTGTCGCGACCTTATCCGCAATCTCTTCTATTTTTTGATCTAAAGCATTATTTTCTAAACGATATTGTTCGGCAATTTTTTCGTTTGCAGTTAATTCAACCCTTGGAAGAATCGGGTTAAATTTCCAAACCTTAAATGAAACCCACCAATGCGGAAGACTCTTATTAATTGAGTATAAAAACTTTTCTAAGCGAGGATGTTCAAGATGAAGCAGAACCGCAAAAATCTCATGTAATACGTCAAGGTAAGATGCTCCTTCAGAAATAAGAATGAAAATATCAGATGCTTCAAAGCAATAATTAGCTGCACCTAATTCCGGCGGACCACGGATAAACCATACTTTTGACCCTAAACGATAAATCAATTCCTGTGGTATTTGTGGATATAATTCTTTTATCTGACTGCCTAAAATAAACCCGCCAAAATTTTGCACTACAGCATCTATACCGCCGTAACTTTGAATGATGCTTTCAACTTCAGCTGCAGACATACCTTTTAAAGAAGAATCCAGGGCGCCGGTAATTATAGGTTCGCCGCGTTTTGCTCTTTTGAAGTTAAGCTTAGCCAATCTTCTTTTGATTTTTTGACAATCCTTAATAAACGCTGAAATCTTTGAATATTTTCCAAAATATCCTTTATCAATCAAACGATTAATTGCAACTGTAATTTCATCCTCTCCAGGAATTGCAGCTACTCTCATCCGATATCCGTCTATTTTACTCCAAGCACCATGTAACTTAGGCGCGCATAACTGAAAAAGCGATAAAGCCAAAGCAGCGGTCTCTTC
This sequence comes from Candidatus Omnitrophota bacterium, assembly GCA_015233195.1. GTDB lineage: Bacteria > Omnitrophota > Gorgyraeia > Zapsychrales > Zapsychraceae > JADFYE01. The sequence goes on along the minus strand of JADFYE010000006.1, from coordinate 69,293 downwards.
ACGTATAAAATCTTTAGGCTTAAACTTACCTAGCTCAATACTAAAATGTCTGCGCCGGATAGACGTAAAATTCACTGACTCCATCTGATTATAAAAATGTTTAATAAATGGCGTAAGTCTATGCATAAAAAACGCCAGGTCAAAATCAAACAAAGAAATTTTTCCTGAAACACTTTCCCAAACATTGAAAGTTTTTAAATCCCAATGACATATACCATGTCTAATTAATTCGCCTACTAATTGCGCCATTTTTATAACGCGGTCTAAAGCCTCTGCAAAACTTATACTTTTTTTAGGATCCCACTCTTTACCTTTTGACAGTTCTTCTAATAAAATAATATATTGACCTTTAGAATAAATAAAATCAACCGCTCTCACGTCAGAAACATTATGTTTTTTTAAATAATCCAGAACTCTGGCTTGATTCATATTTATTGTATCCTCCCAACCACTACCGTCTGAAATCTTCGCCCAATATATCCCGCCTTCAAACATTACTATAGCTAAAGACAATATGTGCTTAGATACCTTCTCAATAACCAAACCATTACCCGGAACGTGTCTCCACAAATCAGGCACGGTCCTCTGCATTTTTCGCTCTATATATTCAACTGGTTTTACAATGCCTGCTCTTAAAGCGTTAAAACGCATCTCTTCTTTATCCAAAAGGCTTTTAAACAGAAAATTGTTTTCTTCTTCAAAGTCCATACCCAATAAAATTCTTTTTGCTGCAATTAATATTGCTGTTCCTTCGGTATAATAATTTTCATCCTTTTGACCAATCTCTGCTAAAGTATTCAAGTTATGTAATTTTTGAATTAATCTATGGAACTGAGCATCATAAGGTTCATCAACATTCCCACTATCCTCTAAAGAGGCTGAAAAGAATGTTTCATAAGTAACCATTTCATCAAGATAAACCTGGCTTCCTATTCGAGCAGATTCCTCGTCGCATCCATAAAAACCATATAAATCAAAAACCTGATGCGCGGAATAATAAGCGGCTTCTAACGAAACCTGTTCCGACAATAATACTGCTTGTAAATGTATGGTCCTAGTCTCAGGAACATACCAGGCAGACGGCATGCCGATCTGAGCAGGTTCTATTATAACGTTGAAAACCAATACAGATGGACCATCTTCTGTGCTCGTGAAATGTGGCATATAATAAACTGCCAGCGTTAACATATTCTTCAATCTATTTATATGCGCAATAATTAATTGACGATAATCGCTGCCCATAAAGAAATCTTTGCCAGAAAATACTATTGTGCCTAAATCAATCGGCGTAGTTATTAGCTCAACATCACTTGGAATATTTAATACTACATCCAGAGTAGAATGACGCGTTTCCTCAGCATTTATATCAACCTCTACAGAAAGCTCCTCATCCGGATCAACTATGCCTAATAATTCATAATAATGACTATCCTTTGCTTGAGCAGGCAAATCTTCATTTAAAAATAAAAACCATTCTTTAAATTTTGCCCGATGATTGTTACCCTCTGGTCCTTTAGGAATACAATGATAAACCCGTAACAATGTTTTTCCCCAAAAAGCTGCTCCGATTTCCCCCATAAACTTAAAAGTTTTTTCGTAAAGCTCAAATAATTTATTAGCCCATTCAACATCATTAAAATCCAAATATTCAACCGCCTGATCTGCCATATTGTGTGGGATTCCATATATTCCATCAACTATCTTCCCGCCATTACCTATAAATAATTTTAATCTCATATTTTTATTAACTTGCTTATGCTGATCTTCCATTTCCCGCGGCGCCCTAAACCAAGCCATAGTACCAGCTTCTTCCTGCTGCGTATCCAGGATAACTAATACCTGAGGTTGCCGATTAACCGAATCATGCTCCGGCAATAAATCAGTATAAAAATATATGCCAATATACCTAGACGAAAATTCAACCAACTCCCCTTTAAGCGCGTCAACTGTATCAATATCTATTAATCCTCTGCGCGACATATACTCCCGGTCGTTCTGAAATTCGTCGACAAATTGCTCAAAATCAGAAGCGTCCTGATCTTCATGATTCATCCAATCTTGAAACCCAAGCATAACGTTCATACCTGTTTGGGCTAAACCAATTAACATAGTTAGAAAAGTTTGATGCTTCCCATTGATATTTGATAAAGACAAATCATTATCAATAAAAGAAAAAACCTTATAAAAAGATGTGACCTGTACCGCAAAAACCAAAGTTTGAAATAAATTCACTATTGAACTTTCTCCCCGCATAACTTTAGCATAAGCATGTAAAAAACCTGTATCATAACGCGCCGCTTGATCAGCTGTAGCAATAATGCTTATATTAAGCTCATTAGCAGTACGTTTAAACAGTGCGAACTCGCTTTGACTATTTTGGGAAACTGAACCATTCTCGTAAAACTCTTCGGATAAACCAACGCAACCTACTCCCTGTGTTGCTAAAACCGGCAAAGCTCGTCTGATCTTATTAATATTTTCCGCATAAGCTCCTGCTTCAGCGCCGATATCCCGCAAAGACACTGCCACTCTTAAAGACGAAATAACTTTTCTATTATCAGGAGACACTGCCCGTTCAACTGTCCTTTGCAGCCACACATTTTCTTTATGTGATTTTCCGGCAAGCGCGCCAGCTTCGTGTGCAATGATACCAGCTAAATATGCCGTCTCATATATCGGAGCAACATGATACGAACGATTAAGAATTATCCATCCTGTATCCTTACGGTTAAACGCTGCTAAACGTATTCCTTTAATAGCAAACCGGTCGAACAAATCTTCAGACCCCCAGCGGATCTTTTTATTCTGTTTAGCTTTTAACCATTCTGCAGTCGTACCTTCAAACCCTAAACGTTTTAAAACTTCTCCGGCTAGGTCAATAAACATATCTTCAACTATTTCAAAATTTTCAAACGTGCTTTCCTGCTCGCTCACAATTTCTTCGACGGAGAGAATTTCCTGCGGGCTTAATTCTTTCTTATCCACGGTAGCGGCAAAGTCATGCGGTTCCTCTTCGTTTATCTGGGAATCAGAAAATTTTAAAGAATCGTTACCTCGTTCAAGACGAATCGTAGCTTTTACAGGATCTATAGTGAAATTACGCTGTTGTTCCGCGCCTTTTTTATCAGTATTAATTTTTACCCGTGTTAACACGGGATCAAAAACGCCCTGAATATATTTCGAAGGAAAAAAGATGGTTTTCGCAGCTACTTCCCTATTATTCTTACTTAAACTGGTGAAAGGCTCTTCGTCAAAATATCGTCTCAATATAGCGGGTAAAATATCGTTGGCTTCACCTGCGGCAAAAGAAAACACGATTAATGTTTTAGGATCTATATTATGTTTATCCTCTAAAACTTCTTCTTGAATAGCTTTTACCGCGCTATCCCATTCATTTACAACATCGTCGGTAGATAAATCTTTTTTGTAAAAATCAGGAATTGAAACATGCGCCATAAACCCATGACCCTGCGCATCTACTCCGATAATTACAGCTGCTACTGTAAAAATAACTTTATCAGTTTTTAGTTCTGACCTGGCTTGATCAAAAAATACCACCTGGCGAAATCCAACTTCATAAGGCTTACCGTCATTTACCGGCACCAATGACCCGTCTTTAAACTCATATTTTGTCGCAGCTGAAGCGGTAGTAGTTTCCGCTGTTTTAGGCAGATAATAATTTATTTTAGGAGCCGGCGTATTTATAATCGAAGGCTCAGGCAAATAATAATTTAATCCCGGCGCTGGCACCTTTTTATCGCTCTTAGCTTGAACAACTCCAGCCAGTGATAATACTGCTGAAAGACCAGTAACTTCTGCGAATTTTCTTACCCTTTTCAATATCTGCGCAAAATGAAACCGCTTTCTCCTCGACAACAAAAAAATAGACGCGCCAAACATCATCCCGGATGGAATATCTGCACCAGCTAAAGGTCCTTCTTTATCCGTAACTATATGCCCGGTCTTTTTCAAAAAATCAAAATCAACTTCAACCTGGTCGCGACCAAAAAAATACGTAGGCAAAACTGTACTTTCTGCAAACTGATTTTTAAGCGCGTTCTCTAATACATCATTTTGATATCCGCCGTCTGGCGTAATTGAATAAACTGTCAACGCCGATAAATCAATATTCTGTTTAACAGCAAATGAATGTAAAGCTTTAACTGACGCTTCTGCGTGTGCCTGGACTATTAAGTGGGGAACTGTTAAATTCTTATTAGGTTGAGTCAAATTTGAGGTGGATATATGCGAAATAAAACCATTGTCTTTCCCGTCAATACCAATTATAACTGCTGATCTTCCGGATAACGCTCTAGCTCTAAAACTGTTATTTTCTTTGCTGAAACGAACCTGCTGATTAACGCTAAGCAATTTATAATTTTCTGATAAATCAGAACGTTTACTACTGGTCGGTTTTGAAATCTTACGTACAGGAACAGGATAGCCTTTAGCCTTAAGTTCTTGCTCTGCCTTTGATTCGTTAGATTTAATTTCAAACACTATTTCTCGAGGATCAGGCTTATAATTCGGCAATAATTCCGGCAAAAATTCTTCTTTATTAGGAATTATTAAAGTCTGAGTTTGTATAGCACTTGACTGTGCAGCTGCTTCTTTTCTTTCACCGGAACATCCGGAAAGTAAAATAGCGCCTAACAAAAAAAGGATCCCGCCTAAACGCGCAGTAGTACGAATGGTGCGGCGTCTAAACGCGCCTAAAGCTCCTACCATAAAACCAACCGGCATACCTACTGCTGCCTGCATCGGCGAATTTTTTTGCATGTTCTCTGTAAACATTAAACTATCCACAGGTACAGAAGTGTATGGCAAAATTTTTATCCACAACGTGCTGCCATCTATAACAAATTTTCGTTCTTGATCTTTGGCTGTAGTATCAAAAGTTACATGCCCGATTTTCCGGTTAGCATTATAATCAACCTTAACCCAAGCCTGATTCAGAGGAGTTATACTGTTATTCACATTTTGAGCGCCAAAAGTTTCCCTTAACGCTGCTTCCAAATCTTTATCCGGATTACCGGCACAAAACGGATATACCGCCATATTGCGGGTATCAAATTTATATTTCTTGAGAAGAGAAGTAAGATTTTTTAAGGTGACTTTATGGTCTTCAGTAGTTTTATATCTGCGCACATAAGGCGTGAGCGCGTCCCACGGGAGAATATGCGCGATACTCGCATTACCGTCAATGTCTATAAATAAAACCGCAGTACACTGATCCAAATAAAGCGGAGAACTTTGCGCTTCCCCATTTTTTCCTAATATAGCGATTTGATTTTCTTTAACCTCTTCCCGATCTTCGGCAGGTATGATCATATACGGATTAAAATCAAACACTTCTACTCCTGAAGGATCAGCAATTTCCGGTAACGCGATAGTAATTTTTTTCAAGGAGCTGATAGCGATATTATTATTTATAGTCGAGCAGCCGCTACAAAAAAATGCCGAAAGAAGAAGTACTGTAATAAACGGCATAATAAACCTTCTTATCCATGTTACAAATTTAAACAAACGAGTAGGTTCAGGTAAAGAAGCAGGTTTATAAACAGGTCTTCCGCTGTCAGTTTTTTCATCTGCGATTGACGAATTAAAACCAACAGCGGAAGTAGATAACAAATTCACACCAGCCACGGTTAATGAGATTATTACCTTTTGCCCCTGTTTAATGGTTTGAAAATTATTTAAAGCTTCCTTCAGATCACTTTCAAAATCCGCATCAGCTTCCACTTCATAAAAGTCAGGATCAGTCACCAATACCTGCTGCCAAGCAAAACGAATATCAGAATAATAATCCAGCATAGCTAAAGTAATCGGACGAGCCTGGTCTTCATCCAGACCTAAAATATGAATTCTTTCATGAGCTTGTAGTACACCGCGGATAAAATTAGAGAAAAATCTATATTGAAGCTTGCGGTTTCCTAGTTTTGCTTCTACTAATTTATCGACGAGAAATACGTGGATATAAAGAGTGTTGGTACGTTTGTTATACGCGGCGACAGAATTTTTAGTTTTGGAAAAATCCGAGGTAACTATAACCGTAAAACCAGGTTGTTGATCATCCTCCGGAGGAGCCATAGCCTGCATATTGGTACCGCTCCAAATATCCACGATAGCTTCTGCCCGAGTTTTATTCAATTCACCTTTTTCAACTGCGATGGTTATATTAGTATTTGTTTCATCGACTGTAACTTGCGCGCTAAAATCTTCAGGACTATACCGCTGCGCAGCTTTTGATATGGGATGCACTGGCGCAGGGAAAGTTTCTTCATCTTCATCACCGTCTTGGACGATTTGTTGTTCTTTACTATAACCTGCTTCACCTAAACACACGATCATACTTTTTATATAATGTGATGTTGCCTCAGTGCCGTTAGCTCTGATATCTTGAACACTATTTATATATAAACCATCTATACGAACCGGACTTATCCCGACATTTATATAAAGATCAATGCCGTCTAAAACATTTAATGCCCCGTCGTCAACATAGATAATTGCCGGTAGTCTTGTCAAGTTTCTGTTTTTTATAAGCATCAGCATTACTTTCTTCGTGGTTCGCTTGATCGCGTTTCCCTGTTCGTGTCGCTCATAAGCCGTATGGAATACTCGTTCCATAGTATCAGTCATGGGATAATACTCGAAAATTTCAGCGCCGTTTTGCACTAAAATATACATGGAGTAGCCTGGATCAAATGTCCGGTTCTGCAAAACTAATTTATGATACGGTGTTAAAAATCTCTGCTTCAACAACCGAATATCTCGTCCAGCATTAATAAAAATGGAACCTTTATCACCTAAAATTTTCGCGGTTTCAATCATTTGAGATAAAATATCATCCCTGCATTCAAATTCATCTCTTTCGCAGATCGCCCCATTAACATCAAAGCCTACCAAAAGATAACGCCCCTCTGCGTGCGCGCTTTTGATTAAATTTGAAATGTTAAAATTAATACTACTCCGATGCGGTTCACCAATAAGATCCTCAATAAAAATCCTATTATCTTGTTGTGAGCGAACCAGGTCCAATAGCCGCGCGCCCATAAAATACATAAATAGAGAATGTTTCGGGAATTGAAATTCGCGTATATGTAAAGGAATAGTAGAGGCAATAACATTAACTAAAAGAAAATAAAAACGTTTCATATCCATCTCGTCGCTGCCTTCTAAAGCGAGAAAAGGATTATCCGGTCCCTGTAAATATTCCCAAAAAAGTTTTTGTATTTCGATATAAGATTCCAGACAATCTACTGGTCTGACATATGCCTGAATAGCAGGAACAATATAATCTTCCTCTCCATTTTTATAGCTTAACGCTATGCTGTTCGGTCGATTAAACGACATGCCCTGCAAGCCAATGATGCTTTGCGCCAATTTCGCGAATTCATAATAAATATCATAACCGAATTGACCACCCCGAGGATCCAAAAGAATATAATCCGGAGATTTACCTTGTCTCAACTGATTAACATTAACTAAAATATTATCCGGCTGTAAGTTTCCATGGATCCGGAAAAGTTTATTGGGCGCAATATGCTCGGAAAAGCTTGCCTCATTTCTCAGCCTCGTTAACTGTTCTAATAATGGCGGATATTTTTGTCCATTTATTTCCACGCCTTTTTGTAAAATTGACGCAAATACCGGAGATTTTTCAGCTGCTTCTTGAAGCCGTTTTTCAACTTTGCCAAAAAGAAATTTATCCCAATAAGCTTCAGCATCTACCGACGCTGCCATTTCAACATAAAAACCATCGTTTATCAATTCCCTAAATATCTTGGCTATTAAATCTATGGTCTGTTGCGGAGTAATCAATCCTTGAAGGATCAACATTTCAAGCGAAACCCAATCTTCGCCCATATAATAAGGCATTTCATACCAGGTAACTTTATCACCTTCCGCAATATGATAACTTTTAATAGCCGCGAATTTCGGCTGTACTGCCGGAGGAAGTTCCTGAATAAATTTTATTTCCCGGATTAATTTAACGTCTTCCCCTTCAGGAGTGGTCTCGTCTCTTTTTTCTTCTTTTCGTACCAACAGCTCGCCATCTCTTTCGATCAACATAACGCGAACTTTTGCGTCACCCCAAAAATAACGGTGCAAAATAAAACCTTCTCCGCGCTCTACCGGAATAGCCTCTTCACCTTCATGCCACAAAATTTCAGCAATTTCATTATCACTTCTCTCCAAAATCGGTATAGCATCTACCATCTGCTCTGGTCCCAAATGTTTAAAATCTTGAATCCTTTTTCCGCTGTTATACCCAGCTAAATGACATTGCGGACTCAAAGTAAAATCTCCGGATGAAGCGTCCAAATAAAAATTCCCATTATTAAACCGCAAATCCCATAAAGGCGAAGTACGCACAATTGAACCAAAATCACTCAACTTAAACGCGAACCTGCCGGAATTATACATAGCGCCTTCGTGCAAAATCATTGCCTTTAACTCTGGATTAGCCTGGATTTTTTCATTCTCAAGAATAATAAAGGCGCCGTCAGCACGTTGAAAAAGATATCCTCCCTTTTGCGGGGTTCCTTCATAATTTTTTACCATTTCTGCAGTCATATTATATCCAGCTTTCATCTGTCGTATAATATAAGCCAGCGTCGTCGGCGAAGAAACCTCATCCATGGTTAACCGCGTCAAGTCATTAACTCTATGGGTCATAAGAATCTCTGAACCCCTACGGACCAGCTCGTCACAAAGCGCTCCATTTTGCCAAGTAAGATTTCGGGTATCATTATGCAATAAACGAAAAGCACACCCAGGTTTTGCAGCTAACATCAAAGGTTCAGCTTGTCCGCGAGGATATTGATCACTAAAAAGATTATCACCTACTGAGCCGTTTTCTTTTGATTGAACCCCGCGATACACATTCTGCATTACAAACCAAACATTTTCAGGTCTAAACCCATAAAATTTATGTCGTAACATATCCCCCAAAATCTCCCGCTTATTTTTAACATTGATCGCGATTACAATCTGCTGTTTTTGCATCATTTCAGAAAAAGGAATTCCTCTTTGTCTGGCTAAACGTTCGAGGTATCCCCGATAAATAATTAATTGACGCGGACCCAAAGCATAAAGAAAACGACCAGAATTATCCAAAAACTTTTGTATAATATGACTTATCGGTGATTCCGGATTTTTTTTCAAAAATGCCAGCATCGCCCGACCAGGCTCAAATTCGCATAAACTTTCAACTTTATGTAAAAATCTCCGGCTTAACCCTACAATCGAACTTATCATTCTGGTCATCGCCCCGCCCATTAATAATAATGGGGTTACTTTACCATTCACCTGCATGTCTTCAGCTGCAGCTATCTCGTCAGCAGCTATCTTTTCCTTATTAAATTCCGGCACAACTGGAATATTAATTTCTTTTTCTATTCCTTCTATACCATTAACGCGGCACACACTAGTTTTCATTCTTTGTTCTACCCTGCTCGCCCGCGAATCTCTTGTCCCTCTTCTAGCAAAAGATATTTGTAATAATGCAGCGTCTCCATTCTTTTTCATACGATCGAATTTTTCCTGGAATACAGCTGCTGCCTGTTCTCTAGTAAGCAGATCAAAAGTGTTAGTTTTTTTCTGAGATTGAGGTTGTATTTGAAGCGTTAAAATATCCTGTTCATCATTCAAATTGGGAAATTGACTATGCAGAGTTTCATGTTCTTCAATAAAAAACCAAACATCTACGATTTCATCGTTAGAAAATCCTGACTGACTTAATATATCAAAAACTTGCTCTTGAGAAAGGTTATATTGAATCTGCTCTTTAGCACAGTTATAACAAGCTACTACACTTGAGCCTACTAAATATCCTTCCAAAATTGATATAGCTTCCCCTCTACGCAATAACTGACTTTTAACAAACGGGTCTTCAATAGTTTGCGCGAAAGAAAACACAGAAGAAGAATGAATGTTGCGTACTACAACCGCATTTTTTAGTTTTCCGGAAAATGTAGCTGCCCCACAAACCCAATAAAGAACCCTTAAAATTTGATTTATAATATATATTGCCGAGAATAAAATAACGCCGTGAATAAATATTTCCAAACTTTCAACAAACCCAATTTTTTCATCTTGCTTAGTTTGCCCATTAAACCGCACTTTCATTCTTTCTTTCCATAACGAAATATCTTCCGATAAAATCTTCATTGATTTATTATAATCAGTCCCATCTCCCATCAATGCTCCGGCATTAGATAAAACCGGATAAAAATACGCGGCAAAAGGAATTAACATAAATAATGCCGACCAAGCCATCGGAATACTCATCCATATTTTAATTGCTACTAAAATCAAAACCATATCACCGACCACCTGCATCGTCATTTGTTTTCCATATAAAAATCCATCATATAAACTCTTAGACGTATCTTTATGGAATAATGGAATATGATATAGTACTGGCCCGCGACCAGTACCGATATATGTACTAATTCCATTTTGTGCTTCTTTAAAACCAACCGCATTGGTATAAATATGTCCCATGAAAGATAAAACATTCCCCCGGAACATGGTTTTAATCAAATCCCAAGTTCCCACAAAAAATCCTTTACGTAAGATCCCATTCACCAACCCGGTAGTTACAATACCCTGAGATGCAACCAAACCGGCAAACCCTAACAACGCCTCATTAGGAAAACCCGCAAACCCGCTGACGCCAAGGAAGACCAATAAAAATAAATATCCGCGTATTGCCATAACTACAAAAGGTTTACGAATATAATATCCAATAGCGCCTAAAACAAACGACATACCTTTAATAAATCCGAAATTGCGGCTGGCCATTAATTCCTTCAACATCAAATCCCGCGCTTGCTGACCAGCCCCGCGACCAAATTTTTGGAACAAACCAACTACCGTCGGGAATCTAACCTCTCTAGCTTTACCCACTCTGCGGTATTCAACCATTATGATACGTCTACCTCTTAACACGCTGCGATAACCTGCAAAAATATCTTCATTTAATTTAGAAGAAATAGAAGTCCATCCCATAGATATGGCGAATCTACGATCAAATGAATCTGGATGCCCATAATGGAACCGGGTTCCGCCTAACGCTGAATCCCGTTGAATAGTACTTGAAAAAGTAGATTCTGAATCCGCATAAAATTTCGCGTGTTTATTAAATTTATCAGTAAAGATTCTTTCTGGTAAACCAACAATAGCCACTCCTGGACGATGCTCTTCCAACACCAAATCGTGTTTAAACGCTTCTTCAAAATAATCATCCTGATTCATATCCAAAGTATCAACATAATCATATTTAGGATCAACCCACATTGACAAAACTTTTTGATGCTCAGGTTTTCCGGCACAAATAGTTGCATTGACCCAGAAATGACGTAACAATATTTCCCTGCCGATTTCCTTATTATTCTGCATACATACAGTCGAAACAACTTTAGTATCTTCATCTGTAACTACATATGGAACTTTAATCCTCGGGAACTGTTTCATAATTTCTCTAATTCCTTCAACCGTAGATTTAGCAACATCATTTCCTTTTATAGCTTCGCTTTCTTTATCTTTATAAGTTTGATAACCTACGACAATTCCAAATTTTCCATCAACCAAATCATCAATCTCTGCATCTGTTTTTTCTTGTCCCCTAAAATAAATATGTTTAGCTTTAAATCTCAAGGCTTCTCTACGATACTCTAAACCTCTAATAGTTCTGATCAAAGGTTGAAATCTCATCGAAAGCCAGAGACGGATCTCTAACCATAATTTATCATTATCTATTCCCTCTAAACTATGATTAAGCTCACCATTCTTAACCACTAAATCATAATGACGACGTAAGATGGCAATTTCAACACTGCTATATCCTTCTCTATACATACGATTAATAAAATTATCAAATTCATCCGGCATATTATGAATAATATAATTCAAGAATGTTACTCCGGTATCTTCCAATGAACCATCAATACGAGCTAATTCATTTGCTTGTTTTTTACTATAAAGAACATCTTCATTATTGGCGGGTAATACCACCGCATGCGCTCGTATTGATTCCCATTTAGGCGCCCCTTCAGGCATTTGCATTAATAAAGAATTGAAAAACCAAATCAACCGATCTTTCGCGTCTTCATTTCGAGGGGCTTTGCTGAAATCATCATTTGTAAAACGATTATATTCTTCTTCAGTCAATCGATCTTCCTTAGCTAAAGTTTTCATTTCATCAACTAAAAATTCACGCCAGATTTGTTCCTTAACTTGTTCACTAAAACCTAATTTTTTAGGTATAAATTTATTCTTAAATTGCGCTTTAACCATATATTTAAAGATTCTAACCGTCGGCCAAGAAGTGATCGTTCCTAATCCTAAAAATCTGCCATAGATAAAACCAAGTAATGCTTCCAACACATAGAAAAAGAAAAATGTATCTACCAAAAAGAACATCACAAATGGATAGAGCATCAACCCGGTTAAAACCACTGCACCGAGTTGCCATAAACCAACAGCTAACCCCAAGAAAAACAATGCGTTTAAAAATGCTTCTGTATGCCATAATTTTTTTGCTTTCCCAGCTCTTAATACATAGTAAATCACTGCGTATACTCCCCACAAAAGCAATATCGAAGTGGGTAATACATACGTGCCGCCGGCAACAAGTGCAGCAGATTTCAATAGCCATTTAAACATCCATAAGTTCCAAACAAATTTTGCGGCAAAACTGGTGACCACCATAAAAGTAGAAATTTGTATTTCTTTAAACCATTTCCAATCCCGTAAAGGAGCATGTCCTTCATCATCGGTCGGAGCATTGAATTTAACCGACGTATATTTATCAATCAGCGCATAACTTCCAAGCAATATACCCAGTAACCCCACAAAAACTGCTGTATATGCTCCGACGGTACCGGCAACTCCTACATATAATCCGGCTGAGTACAAAGCAGCTAATGATAAAGTAAATCCATTAAAAATTCTGCCCCAGACACGAACAATTAAAGCTGGTGTCTTTAATCGGTCTTGATTCTTGGTAAGAGCGTTCAAAATAAATAATATTGTTCCTATCCCGCCACCTACGGTAAAAATAATGATCACTGCTGTTGGCATTGAGATATAAACAGATAAAAGCACTAATAACATTACTGGGAAAATCGCGGCTTGTTTGAATAAAACGCCCAGTACCCCAATAAACCCTTTAACCGCGAAAGCTCCGCCGATGGGAGAATAATAAACCTTCCAAAGCAAGCTTTCATTCTGAACGCTTACACCATATTTTTTAGCTATGTCTAAAGCAGCCTGCGAATCAGTCTTCAAATGAAGAATTTTAAGCTCTTGAACTGTGAGTTTACTTGCTTGAAGTTGTCCGATAGTTTCTCGCTGGTTCAATGCGTTAACATAAGTTCTATAAGCCTCAATACCATACTGTTCATATCTTCTTAAAAATTCTTTAGTCCGGAACATTTTATTAATGTCATCATATGTTACCCAATATGAAACACTAAGATCTCCGTTAATTTTAGCGAATTGTTGATTTGCGGAGATCAAATCATCCATTAATTTAATGTGGTCTTCTATCTTTACATTGTTGTTCGTACGCGATAAAAACATTAAATAATTAATAAAATCCGAGGCATCTTTAAGCCGATTAGCCATTCTGTAAATTTTTTCAAAAGCCTGCTCTATATCAAGCTCATTCGTCCAAGAATCTTTTCTACCAGTAAGATCAAGCCAAATACGATACGCTTCAACGTATGGATTTTCACTGCGATATTTATTAAACCCTGAATAATACCAACCATAAAATTTCCCGATTGTTTTATCATAAACTTTTTCAATTAAACTTTTACTTCGTTTACGCTGGAATAATAAACCAACAATAGGCAGTATGAAATTCATCAAAATTAAACCAATCGTGATCCATTCCAAATACGGAGCTGCTGCTTTAAAACTATTTGTAAGTGTCTCTCCCCATTCGCCCCAAATATTTTCGCGGCTCTCCGATAAAACTTTTTCACCCTCGGTTTTTGTACCCATAACTTGTTTTAAGTGTGGCCCTAAACCAACCGCTTCGATTTTTTTACCTTCACCTATCGCAACATTCTTCCGATCATAAGTATATTTTTGATCCAACTGAACCATAGTCAATCTCGAACGATTATCTTCCTGTCCGTTATTCAACGTCACAGTTTTATCATCCGTGATCATGGTTCCGAATAATGGCATCGGCTTAGGACCGAACGCGTCATATGTAATTAACTCTTCCCCATTAGTCGCTACCCCGAAAATTTCCTTCGCAACCCGAAGAATTACATGGTCAAATTTTTCCGCAACCAACATACCGCCGACCGTATAAATATTGCTCTTCTTAATATTAGAATCTAATACATGATATTGGTGTCCTTTAAAAACTGACCAATCGCCTGCAGGATTTATGGCGCTTACTGTTGTATCTTCTTTTAATAACGACGCGCTAGCTAACTTGCCGGAATTATTTACCACGAACGAACCCGGTAAAATACCAAATTGTTCTAAAACTTCCTCGTAAATGCCATTCTTAACAATAACGTTATCCCCCTCTAACCACCACATATCTACAGCAACATCACCATTTGGATATGCGCGGGCTAAATCACGACCGCGTGAATCATTTGGCAACAAATAATGCTTCACTGGAGCAGCTTCTACGTTTGAATATTTAGTTGCCCCATTCTCAAAATTACGGATAACAGCTGCCATCTTCTGTAAAATATCTCGCTTGGTGCTTTCGGTAGATACAGACTCATACTCTCTCCAATAATTTTCTAATTGCCCTTTAATAGATTGATATCCCTTATCAGAATATCCGGTTGTTTCCATTAAGCGTTGATATTCCAATACAACTGTTGGTATTGTTTTCTTAGAGACAGCGACGTCTGCCAACGCTCCGGAATAATTCTTATTCCCTTTAGTAAACGGATACAACTGCAACAAATTACTGGTTGAATCCGATGGGGTAATTTTAAAATCATTAAATCTGCGGTGAGCCAGGGCAGCATAGATCTTAGCTATTCGAGGCGTAATAATTTCGACAATCTGCTCTCCTATTGTCTCCTCTGTCACAAATCTCGACTTGATCTGTTTTAAGTCTGTTGTAAATCCATACGATTCCAGTGCTGCCCCGGTAACCATATTAAATATTTTTCCAGCTATAACCTTAACTATAAAATTATTTTCAAGCCGGATGCTGGCAAAAACTTTTTCAGTCGAGTCGTTTTCTAAACGATAATCGCGGGTAATAATGTGATATCCCTGTTCAAGATCCTCTTCCACAAAGGCAACACTCATTTTAGTATTTGCCGTTACACCATAGCGCGCCCAAGCATTTCTAACCTCTTCGTTAGCCCAAAGTTTTCTTAAATATTCGTCACTATTTACCGTCACCGCTGGCGCTCTAGTAATAATTTTAACTGTCTCTTCTTTTTCGCCGGATATAACATTATTAATACGTTTTTTTCCTTCAGCATCTTTAATATCAGTATAATTATAAACAGTACGCGCTGTTGCTGCTAAAATATCCTCTCGGCTTAACTGCCCCTTCGCTAATTTGTTTTGCATATCAGCATCAACTGCCAAATACCCTACTTTTTCAGTCTTAGCAAAACTACCTTTGATAAATTGTGAATTTTTCACTAACCAGAAATCCGGATTCTTACGAATATCCCGTAAATTCACAAATATCGCTGTTTTATTACTTCCTTGTTCATAAATTCCAAATACACCAGTTACATGCGAAACCGGCTTGCCATTGATCTTGATCGTCTCCCCATTATTGCCGTCAATACTGATCCGGTAAAGTTCATGACTTTCTTGAGCTTTACCAACCGCAGCATAGAACAAAGCTTCCCTGGTTGTAGGATCATACACGGCTAATTTTTGTCCGCGTCCATTATAAATTTCCACTGTTTCAGATTGGGAACGGACATCATATGTAACCAAAATTTTATTACCTTTTATTAAATTCGCGTCAATGGTCACTGCTCCATGACGAGTATTCACGGTTGGATTTTTTTCATCACCTTTAACTGTGATAATTTCACCGATTTTTGCGCCGATCTTTCCATTTTCCCAAAGATATATTGCAGCCTGCGTATTATTCAATTTAATCACAGCCACACTTTCATATTCTCTAACGTATACGCGCAACACTTCTTGACCCTTTGCGTTAACCCCGCGAATTACTCCTTCAGGATCTTGACTCAATTTGATTTTAAATACTACCTTTCCATTCTCTACAATTGAGAACTTACCTAAATCTTTAATCGGCTTAGCTGTTTTAGGATCATCTTTTAAATTACGAACAGTATTAGCTGCCACGTCAACAACTTTGATAATGTCATTATCAGCGTCGTAATAATATCTTTCGATTATCTGGCTGTCTTCACCTTTAATGACTATACGCTGATACATTGCTGTAGGATCTTCAGTAATAGCTGCTTCTAATTTATCGTCTGGAACGATTTGTCCAATGGTCTGTCCTTCGACAAGTTTAACGATTTTATTAACTAATTTTGCTTCTGCAGCTTTAACTGGTTTTGGTGATTTTAAGGAAGTTTTTGCAATCTGCGCGAATGTGCCAACCGGTTGATATTCAGGTAAAGGTAAAATTGACAATGCTGCAGTTTTAGTTCCAGTTTCGTCAGACGCTGTAGTGGTTTTATCAGCCGGTGTAGTTGTAACCGGAGCTGGTTGTGCAGCAGGAGTTTTTGCTTTTGGTGTCCAAACTGTTTCAGCGTTATCACCTAACTCAATAACATTGCCTTTAGCGTCAACATTCATAATTACTGCAGTAAATCCATCTAACAAAAGATCCTGACCTTGCGGAGAATTCATATCAAAATCAGTAGCTACATATTGACCATCTTTTTGCTGCCAAACGAATTTGCCATCTTGTTTAACTTGAGCAGTTTTTACATCTTCTCTCTTTAAAACTGGAATAGTCTTTGACCAGCCGTCAGCCTGAACTTCATAAGCAAACCCTACAATATCTTTTGAATTTTTATAAGCAGTTAACGAGGCAAATCCTTCGTCGGTAACTTCCAACATGTGCTTATTACCTTTAGCATCTGCTATCGCGTATTCATATTTTCCTGTCTCAACATTCTTTTTAGCAAATATTTTTCCGTCTTTAACCACCTGGACTATGTCTTTGCTCATGCCGATATCGCTGAAAAGCTGAGCATCTAAACTGTCTTTAGCTTTTTCAAACGCGGCTGCAGTACCATATAAATCTATAGAACCAACGGATTTAATTGTTCGCGCGGTTATCTGGTCAATTACTTTTCCGGTCTGACGGATAGAACCATAGGTTCTGCCATTGATAACTCTTCCGCCTTGACTCATTTTTTCGGCTAATTGATTATTATTCCGTCCGAAACGGATCATATCCCCAATGCCTACTTGAACCCCGATCTGTTTCCAATCAACTGCAGCATATTTTTCTTTACTGGTTATCGTCTGCGTCTTATTGTCTGCGATAGTTACGGTGCTGCCCGGTCCAAAATTATGGGTGCTGGTAGCGCTGGCAACCTGAGTAACCGACGGGGCAACATTCATAACCGGCCAAACAATGCCGCCGCTAACATTCATCGGAGAACCTTTGCGTCCGCCGATCTGAACATAATTAGAACCTAATTGTAAAATCGATCCTTTTTCTAAAGTCCGTTTCCAAATGCCTTTTTCAACTTCAGGAGTTTGTCCTTGCGGGATTGCAACGGTTTCTTCTTTCACAGATTTACGATTTGCTCTGACTTTATCAGAAGATTTAACAACTTTTTTAGCAGGCTTTGCTTTGGATTCTTCAGTTTTCTTAACTTCAATATTTTTAGGCGCGGCAAACTCTAATATGCCCGCGAATTTTCCGTTCTGGTCAAAAGCGACCAAGGTATTTTCTTCAAATACCACTACTTTATCGCCGACACCTATTGCAACCGGATCATTATCGTTAGTAACCTTGTATACCACATAATTTTTCTTGGCTTCATCTTTGCTTAATAATATTGTTCCGTTTAACCCTATCAAACGAGCTTCTGAAACCATAACCTCAACCCCGGCGCCACGCGCCTTCCCGGTCTGTCCTTCTCTAAAAGCTTTTTCCCATAAAGCAGATTTGACACCAGTCATTACTAAATTACCGTCTAAAGTTTGTAATACTTCCACATCTTTTCCGGTATATTGTCCGTCTTTCATTTCCGGCATCATGATTTTGACGCCTAAACCAATATCTTCAGCACCTTTAATAAGATGTTTAATCTCGCCAGTAACCGGATCAATTACCACGCCCCAGCCTTTTGCGATCGCGGCATTAGAAACTTGACTTGCCCAAAGATCTTTTAACCCGAACACGCGATTAATTCCTTCTTTCGCCCATAAATTAACTTTCGGACTATTCAAAAACGCTTGGGTTTCAGGCGTGAACATTTTTTGTTCTGCTAAAATTCTTTTCTCACCCGGAGCAACCGACACATTAACACCCATCCATCCGCTCAACACTTCACTCTTTGTTCCTACGTTCTTTACGAATATCCGTTGATTTTCACCGTCTCTTTCAGTAAAGAATACCAATTTCCAATTACCATTAGCTACTGCGGTGCTGTACCAGAATCTCATTTCTTCACTCTGGATGACAATCGCCGGATATTCATTAAACCGTTGTTCCATTAAACCTTGCATTAAAGCTTTGATAGTATCGCCCGGAAGATTAATTTTGATCATCCGGGATTCGCCTTTGAATATAGGAGAAGCGTCAGCACCGCGTTCGCTGATCGGAGAATTTTGTTCTACTACAGTCGTGCCTATTCCTAATTTAGCGCGGCCTAACCCAACTTCAGCATCAACTTTCGGAGCAGCGATCTTCCCCATTTTTCTCCAATTCAACGGATTCACATTCGCGATAACATTTAACCCGCCTAATTTAACTTCGCCGCCGATATCAGTAATATTATTCAAATCAATTAAGGCTTGTCCTTCCCCTTTTAAATTAAATATCCATAAACGTATTCCATCCGGACCTTGACGGGTAACATGGATGATGCCGCCGTTACGAGTGATCTCTTCAAATTCCTGCGCGTTGAAAATATTCAATATCTTTTTAGCTAAATCCGCCCAGATCATTCCGCTAGCCACACCATCAACCGCTACCACATTTTTCATACCTGCCAAACTCATCACTAACTCACCATAAGGACCGTATTTTCCGCCAAAAGTCATTCCTGGAATTACTCCAGTATTTTTGTTCCAATCAAATTTAGCGCCTAAAGTTATCAGATCTTCATAATTCAAAGTTTCAGCAGCGGATAAAGCTTTTGCGATAGCTGCGCTTAATTTTTGGTTATTCGCCGGCATTTCATTTATCTGTTGCAACAGCTTTTTGAAATCTGCCTGAGCTTTTTCGCGGTTAGCTTTAATTTCTGCTATTTGTTTCGGAGATAATTTTGTAGTGCTGGTATTGTCATCTACAGCAACTTGAACTTTTCTTAAAGTTATCGGTGAAGTAGTGATTTTAGCTGTAGCTGTGCTTTCAGCATCGGACACTACAGTGAAACCAGAAGTAGTAAAAGCTGTATCTGTTATTCCCGGAAAAGAATCTTTATTTAATACGCGGGTCACGGTCACACTACGTTTATTATTCTGATTATCTTTCATTGGCACAAACAAAAGGAAAGCAAACATCAATGCTCTGGCTTTTCCATGACTCGAACGCAGCCAAACGAAAAAGCCTTTATCCCCATCCAGAACTTCTTTACGGAATTTACGGAAAGATAAAATACCTGCAGTCAAAAGCGCTAATGCCGCAATACCTGCAAACAAATTCTCCGCCATAGAAGCAGTGGCAATTCCATGAATAGCTGAGGGAATATCATAAACAGCAGATTGAACAACGTTAGGAACTAAGCTGGAAACTAAAGATCCAACGAATGAACGACGAGAAGCCTCAGGCGCTTCTTCCACGCTTGAGGTTGACACAGAATCTATACTTTGAGTTCCTGTAGTTTCTGTGCTTGAAGTTGTCGCACTGGTTAAACCTGTATTCTCAGCAGTTGTCGTATTTAATGCTGACGACGCAGTCTGAGAATCTGTTACAGCTTCAACTGTGGCAGCAACTTCCTGCACTCCAGGAACCTGATCATCATTTGAACGAGTACCAGCTTGGTTCATACTTACAGAACCTGATACAGTAGCACTGGTTACTGCTTGACTACGTGCTATCTGCACCTGCTGACCCGCACCCGGAACCCTACTAGGTTCACGAGCTGCTTTTACATTAGAACGTTTTACGTCAACTGGCGAACCAGAGACGACAGAGCTATTCGGCCCAACTGCTACAGGGCGCGATCTACTATTCTCACCCACTTTATCAGCACGGCTCGGACTAACCTTGCCTGCTTTAGCAGACTTACTTACTACGCCTGCTTTTACTCCAACAACTTTTGCATCTTCTACGACTCTTCTTGCATCGCCATTCGCACGACGATTAGCGCCCTCAGACTTCACAGTCCGAGCAGCGGACACACCTTTAGAACTTGATGTGCCTACAACATTTGATACTGGTCCTTTTACACTCGTTTCTTCTGCGCGAACAACAGGCGCGCCGCCTAAAGAGCTATTCGGCTCAACTGCAACAGAGCGCGAACTTACTGCAACTGCACTGCTTCTACGACTATCTACATCACTACTTACTACATTTGCTGCAACTGCACTTCTAATTCCCAGCATGCGATCTATCAAAGGATTCGCAACAAACCCGCCAACAACTAGCGTTCCTACAAGAGCTATCCCGGCTAAAGCGCGAGAAAGCTTGCGTTTCAAACTTGGAGGCGCAGGACCGGTATGTTTACCTGCATCTGTTTGTGCTGTTTCTGAATTTACACCTCTATGTGCTGTTCCATTCAATGCTAATTGTTGTAAAGCTTGATTCCTTACCACTGCCGGCTGTTTAGGCATAGGTTTAACATTCTTAACCTGTGCTGTCTTAGGCGCGTCTCCGACTTCTTGTGGTCCTGCCACTGGAGCAGTAACCGGCGCAGGCAATACCCCTTGCGGAGTATGATCGCTAGTATCACTTGCATTATTTCTAGTAGCATCCTGTCTTGCTTTCTCAGCCCGCTCAATATACTCTTGAACAGTTTCATCCTGCCTACGCTCTACTCTCACTAATAACATCGCAGGTCCTGCTTGAGTAGGCGTCACTGCCGGAGTATTTGGCAAAGTACCGGTAGGCAAATTAGTTGGATTAACTGGCGCAGCTTGTCCGGCTTGAGGCGGTTCTTGATTCTCACCATTTCCCGGATTATTCTGCTCAACTGGACGGTTATCTGCCAAAAATTTGGCTTCCATCCGCTTTAACTCTGCTGATAAGGTATCTTTATTGCTTTCATCTAGCGCGGCAATATTGATTCTTAAAACTAAAATTTTACCCGCATCAACTACAGTTTCTTCTACCAGAGAGACCAGCTCTGTAGTTTCCTGATCAGTAACGATTTTGACCCGTTTCACATTTTGCAGCACTATCCGCCAAGCAGGGAAAACCTCATCGCCTTGTTTTAAATTCAAATAATCCAAAATTGCCTGAACCTTTTGTTTATCCTCACCCGCATCTCTTCCGTCCACAGTTTCAAACGCCACCACTCTGCCGTCGATTGTTACACTATTAATTTGCCATAACACTTTCTGATGCTCAAGCAGCTGCGCGAATAATTTTTCAATTGTTTCCTTATGTTTCTTGTCATCACTGCGCAAAGATCGAATATCAATTCCAATCGCCTCAAATAATTCGCTAGTCCAAATTTTATCCTGTTCATTTTTGCCTGCATTTATTTCTGCCAGCTTGGTCTCGATCTGCTGTGTAAACTGGATTAACAAGGCATAATATTGTTTCTGAAGCTGTCTACGTTTCGTTTCTAACCAGCTAAATGTTAAACCACCAGTAATTCTCGTCCACAACCCGACCTTCTGTTTCTTTCCGTTTACAATAGTATACGGATTCTGCGCAGCGCGTTTTGCTTCGCTCTCCTGAACTTTAGATTGAATCTTGGTGCCTGCTCTAAAAAATTCTTCGTCTAATTTGTCTTGCTCCTGCTGATTCTCTAATAATTGCTTTAAAATATCCTTGGTCTCTTGCAAAACAGATTTTCCAGCTAATTTCTTAACCACCATATCCAAAACCGGATTAATTTGAGTCGAAGTTTGAATCTGATTAATCTCTGCGTCAGTTAGCGGCGAACCGATCTGTTCAAAGAAAACTGCTGTTCGCATAGCTAAAGGAGTATTTATTCCTCGAGCCTGTAAATTTTTAACCGCGTCAAAAATCTCCTGCGGACTTTTCTTTTGATTATGCACCACTGATAAAAACGCGTTGATCAAAGCTATAAAACGTAAACCGTCGGACGTAAACATATCCTGCTGAATAAACCCATTCTGCTCCAAAATATCCGCCATAACTTCCTGACGAGCTTTAGTAAACCCTTTAATTTTAAAATACGGAGCTAATAAAACTGATCCAGCTGCTTGTTTGGTTCTTACCACTCCGTACTGCAAAGCGTCTAAAGAATTTTTAATGGTTTCCCGATTCGGACGCTGATGAGTAACCTGCGCTACATAATTAACTGAACGGTGCGAAATCTGATGGTCTATATCGCTTGCCGCAGCCAACAAAACTGCTTTACGCTGCGACGGATTCATGTTCTGCATCATTTTTCGTTCTGCCAATAAAAACATATTATCTTTAAGATCAACTGTCACATACCAAGTCGGCAATCCCAACTTATCAGCGCCTAAACGGTTTTCTGACTTAGCCCGTTTTAACCATTGGGTCATACTGGTCAAGCCGCGTAAAGCCAACAAATGAGTGGCTCCAAATTCCAATTTACCAAAAGTAGTCAAGAAATTCTGTCCAGTCGGGTCGCCTGCTAATAAAACCACCAGCTCTTCACCATTGCTTAATCTTTGAGCCACTTCTTCGACCATCTGTTCATTTCTGACTGGATCTAACCCGTCGATATAAACCACTTTATCCGCGCCAATCTCAGCTATGAATTTCTGTGCTAAAGGACGCAAATCAAGATCCGGACCAAAAAACAATTGCGATAACTTTCCGCCCTTATTTTGTGCCGCAGCACGAAGCGCTTGACCATCCTCAAAAGCTTTAGCTAATTTATCCGCCTGAGCATCTAATACATCGATCCGTAAATCTCCAGCTGCTTCAGTATCCATCAATGGTTCTTCCGTAACTCTCACTGTTTCAGCGCCTAATTCTTTCAAAGAATCCTTAACCACTTCACCAGTTCCAGTCATGAAATCAACCCGTGCCCGTCCGATACCAGCCCGAGCATGATTAATTGCTTCCGTAATATTGATTGTTCTAGTCGGCTTAGTAAAACGGGCGTTTGCAATATCATGATTAACGTCTTCATTGTCATCGCCCTTACCATACAAAACATTTGGATCCGCGGCATAAGCCCGAGCTAACCGAGCAACTAAAACGCTGGAACTTTCCTGGTCGCCGCGAATAGTGTTCGGACGTAATTTCCAGGCTTCATCACGAATAGAATAGAGACTCATTTTCTGAGGATTATCCACGTCCTCTTGCGCTCCCATAACAGCA
The DNA here is from genome assembly GCA_015233195.1 of Candidatus Omnitrophota bacterium. GTDB lineage: Bacteria > Omnitrophota > Gorgyraeia > Zapsychrales > Zapsychraceae > JADFYE01. The sequence goes on along the minus strand of JADFYE010000006.1, from coordinate 45,670 downwards.
GTTGCTTGTTCCAGATTAGCTGCGGCAAGTTCTGAATTCTTTTGTTTAAATTCAGAATAAGATACTTGCTGACCTTTGGTGTATCCGGTTTTTCCAGGAGTTACAATAGTTACAACAGCGTCGTGATCCTTTTCTTCCTGAGAACGGTAAATATCAGCTACCGCGTCAGCAAACCTCAAGAAATCAGCGTATTCAGCGTATTGCCCAGGTAAATTCGGCTTTTCCGACTCATAAAGTTCTTTAAGTCCTTTCATCGCCTCAATGTTATTTCGATTAATCTGATAAGCATAACGGCTCTGTACTGACGACCCTTCACCTATCGAACGGTTATCAATAAAATCTGGATCAGCGTTTATACGTTTCTCAATCTCTGCTCCAACGCGATTAATAAAACTTGCGGCTTTCATCATTAAAGCGTATTGATCAGGATGGTTTTTCTTTAAATATTCCATCATGTATCCTGGAGCGGTAATCCGGGTAGCTTGCTCAAAAAAAGTCTGCGGCTCGTCAATTACAACCCGTACGAATTGCTTATCACCCGGTAATAATAATGTGGATATAATCCCGTCTTTCATATCACCAGCACGACGAAGAATTGATTCAGTATACGCGAATCTTACTTTAAATGGCCTGTTTCCTTTATTTAAATTCTCAAACCCAGGAAACGCGGTTTCAAAAGCCTGCGATTCTGGATTGTTTTCATCAGCTTCCAAAATAAAAGCATCTGCCAAATTTTCATCCGACATCATTTTTAATATCGTCATAGTCAACGCATCTTTATGCGGAATATTTGAAATCAAAGGTTTGGTCGGCACCCAAGTTTCCATTACACCGTGAGTTTTAGGATTAGATTTTAAAATACGCATTGCTATCAATTCAGCGGCTTTTTCAGCGTAAGTTTTTCCAGCTCCCAATTTTTCAAGAATAGCTAAACCATGGCCAGCTTCAATCTCTAAACTACGCTTAACAATATGATCCGCGCTGATGACGGTATGGATAAATGACCCGCCTTTAAGATCAAACGCTTTTGGTGTGCCTTTTGATGCTGTATTCAAAGCGTCATAAATATTAATTGCTTGGGTAAATACTTCAGGACTGTTGGTGCGGATATTTTCAAACGCTGCGTTTATATCGTCGATCTCGCTGGTACGGCCTTTGGCTTTTTCTTCTTGTTCCCAAACCGCAACCGCGTGAAGAACTGCTGCCTCGTCGACTTTGGTCAACATCGCCCCATCATCAAATCCATCATCCTTAGAAACATCTCTTAAAATGTCCGCAGCACCATTTTGCGAGGTCTTTTCACCATATGCTTTAGCTTTTGCAACTAAACGGGTATCCCGTTTAGCATCAACATTCATTATTTGTTTAGGATCGTATAAGGATGGCTTAAATTGTGGCACATCAACACGAATAAACCCGTCATCTGTAGTTCCAGGTTTCTCGGATACCATAAATGTTTCAGGTCTTTTAGAAAGCTTAGCTTCTACTAACGGCGGACCGCGAGCTTCTTTTGCTAAAACCATACTATTCGGCAGCTGAGCCGGCACTTCTGCAGGTACAGGCATGATTGTGTTTGCTGGTACAGGAGTAAACTGAGCTGGCACCATATCTGCCGGCGCTGTAGGCTGAACAATCTGACTATCTTTTTTAACCATCGCATCCTTATCTACTACAGCTGCCTTGGGCAATTGTTTCAAAATGCTTTCAGGCAAAACACCCTCGCTAATATCTAAACCAATAGGTAAAGCTTCTGGCGAAACCACCTTGTCAGTTACAGTCAGTTTCACAGTCTTGATCTTTGGTTCAGACTCTCCTTTTGCTAACGGAGCATACACAGCTTGAATTTTTGCTTCTTTGATCACGCCGTCTTTTCCAATCACATAAACATTCGCGGCTTTAATCAATTTGCTATATTCCGGCTGATCTTTTTTCAAATTCAATAATTTTCCTAAATCTGCAACTGTTCCTTCAACTATAACTGGTATCATAGTGTTTAATCGGAATTGGAATACCACGTCTAATTTCGCGCTTAAATCCTCAGCAGCTCCCAGTTTTTGAGTCATTGGATTACCCATACGCGCAGAAACTGAAAGAGATAAATTCTGCGGAGTAATTTCATCAGCTGATAAAGCCGGCGCTGCAGGCATTACTAAAGCTTTTCCGTCAACAACGTCAGCTTTATTCAATCTTGCTGCTATCTTGCTGTCAATTGTGTTCGGTCCAACAATTACTAACGCTGAGCTAACACTCTCGAGGGCAACGCCATCTTTAGCCAAGGTCAAAGTCACATCTTTAATAGCCGCAACTTCACCGTCTTTAGCTTTATCCATAACTGCGATAATGGTGACTTTATGCAGCAAGCCTTTTTCATCCATAATATAAACCGGCTTGTTCTCTTGTATCAAAGCTTTGAATTGCGGAGCAGTTTTATTCTTCTTAATAAACGCGCTCAACTCAGCAAACAACTTATTACTATCATTCGACCCGCCAGCAATAAACGCTCTTAACCCGTCGAAATTCAATAATCTGAATTCCATTACTAACATGGCTTCGTCTTCCACCTTTTTCAAAGCGTTCAAACGAATAGATAAAGGATTATCTTTGAGTTGTTTTATTAAAGCTTGTTCAGCAGATACTAATTTATTTAATGGACGAGCTACTTTTAAATAACTCTCGCTGTTTGGACCATTCTTTGCCATGAGCTTAGCTTTAACTAACAAGTCATCCCATAACGCGCGGTTTTTCAAAATGTCTTTTTCTTCTGCAGTTAAAGCTGTTTTCTTCTCTAATAAAGCTCTGAATGCAGCCCAGCCTTGTTCTACAGGATCTTCAGAATTGATTGAAGCAAAGCCTAATTGTTTAGCATATTCGTTGATCTTAATTTGATCGCCAGCTCTGAGCTTGCTTTCAAAATAATTTCTCCAAGTAGCATCCATCGGCGTACCCTTAGTGGTGCAAGAAGCAAAGAATACAGAACCAGGAGATGGCATGGCTTGGGCTTTAATTTCAAGACCATCGCCTGTCACTATCGAATCGTTTGCTAAACCATTTAAATAAGTATTAATTACAAAATCCACTTCTGCCTCAAACGCTTTACCCCGCTTCTTAGTATCCAAACTATATCCAAATATTGAATTCAAACTACGTAAGCTTATAGCTAACGCTCCTTTTCTAACATCCTTTTGATCTCGCACAAATTGAACACCTAAATCAGGCTTAATAGCCATAACTTTATTAACGTTAGTGCGTTTTGCTAAAATTCTTGCAAAAGCTGCTCTGATTTGCTTTCTTCTTATATTTGGTACCGACTCATTATTCTCATTAACAAGCCAAATCGATAGATTAACAGGTAAAATAGCAGCGCTAGGAGATGCCTTGGCAATCGGAGCTGCCTCCGCCGCAATAGCCTCTGCTTTAGGTACAGCTAACGTGGCCATAAGCGCGCGGTCAGCTTCATCGCTTGGCGCTGGCTGTACCTCTGTTTTCGGTAAATCTGCAACTCGACCAGTTTCAGGAGCGACTTTTGCAACTACCCTACTAATAACCTCTGTTGCACGTTGTTCAGCAGCCGAAGACACAGGACGAGGTGCGATTGACGAGGGGGTCTCATCCTGTGTCGACGACTGATTAACATCTATTTCTTCTGGTGGTGGAACAATACTTGCATTTCTATCCGCCTCTGCGCCTAAATGTTCTATCCCACTTAATGTTCCTGCATCCCGTGCTTCCGCTGCTTTTTTCTTCGCAGCATCTTCAGCCTGTTTCTGTATTTGTTCAATCATTTTCTTCTGCTGTGCAGCAGTTGGTCTGCTTATGCTATCAATAAAATCATTTTCATAAATGTCTTTTGCGACCACTTCACCGTCTGGCGCGTTTTCAGTTTTTACACCTAAATCTTCACCATCTTCGCGTATCAATCCTAAATCAATTAAATCTGCTTTCTTTCCTTGAACATCAAATAATTTAGATACAGCGCCTTCTTTAGAAATTGTTCCACGTACTGTAACTGTTAAAGCCCCTTCATGAACCGGCTGTTTAAATGTATAGGTAAAATTACCGTTAGAATCAATGCCTACTAAATGTCCAGAATACGCATCAAATATAGCCATAATTTGACCTTGCGCATGACGGATAACGCCGGTATTTCTATTGATAGTAGCGCCTTCTCCCATGTCTGCGATAATTTTAGAAGCACTTTCTCTCAGTTTTTCTTGATGTTCAGGTGCAGCAGTATCTGCCATTTGATTAAAATAATCAGCTACTGTTACTTCAGCACTTGCAAATTTATCTGACCCACCGAGGATCATCTGCAGCCAAGTTTCCCAATTCTGTAAATCAGCCACATGTTTTTCGTGAGACCCGCTGGCAGTCAATTCCTGAGATTCGTGAATTACAGTGTAAAAAATCTTCTGAAGTTCAGTAGCATTACGCGCCAACTCTTCCCGTCCAATATCTTTAAAGAATTCAGCAATATTCATATCCCGAGTCATAAAAAGGTTTCTTAAGTTTTTATATTTACCGCCGTGAGCTGCCACACTGGTGTTCTTAAAATTATGCTTCACCTTAATACGCAAACCTTGATTAAGCGCATACCCTCGCGCTTTAAACTCTTTTCTAGCTTCCATAATTTCATTTTTTTCTTCTGCAGATAATTGATCGTATCCTGGAGTAGTTTCTCCTCCGATAACATATTGCAAAAATTCATCCAAGGTTTTATTAACATCAGTTGTACCTAAATTCGCGAAATAATAATTAACGCGTGAATTATTGGAATCTAACATTGCGGCTAACAATTGCCGAGTTCCGCGGATATGGCGGATCATGGTATTCCACTCTTCTGCAGTAACTTCTCTTTCCTCACTGCCTTTTTCCAGACGGACTTTTAATGTCTCTCCAGGTCTAGGCGCTTTCTTGATCAACTCTGCTTCCATAGCGCTTATCCTGGTGTGAGCTGCCTGAATAGCGTCTCTATTTTCTTGAACAAAAATATTTTCTTCAGCAACTGTTTGGTCTATCGCGCGTTCAACCACATTCCGCAGTTCCTGAGCATTATCTAAATGATCGCCTACAGTTCCTAATTCTCTGACCAAGTTTTTACGGGTAACTAACTCTTGGACCACTTCGCTTTGTTGCGACACTACTCCCAAAACCTGAAGCAGCATTTTAGGATTAGCAACTTTTAAACGTCTCATATCAGCTAAGAACTTCAAAATAAAATCCATTTTCTTTCCGCGTTTAACCATTTCACCAGAACTAATTCTTTGACCGTCTTGATCGTATGTAATCGTAGCCAATCTCCCTAACGCTGCATCAAACACATCAATATCTAATTTATCTTTCCCGAGCAGCGACGCAAATTCTGCTACAACATAAGGCTGGCTGGAAATAAAATCTAAAATTTCATTGTGTTCTCTTGCCATCCTTACCAAATTATTCAATACTTCAGGGCTGTGTTCTGCCAAGCTTCTCAAATAAGTCCGCACCCTTTCAACCCGTTGAAACTGTCTGCCGTCTGATTGAGCAGTTACAGCTTTCATGCCATGACGTCTCATTTCTCTGGCGTATAAATAATTTTGTAAGCGAGCTAAGACGATATTGAAATCTTTTTGACCTGTTGCATCATCTGTAGCCATTTTAAGATATTGCTTATATTGATTTTTACTTAATTTTAAAAGCCGGGTTCCTTTTCTACGATAACCAACATGTGACGGCATAACATATTTTGCTGCTCTAATCTCAGCTCGTTTCATTCTTAACATTAGAAAATCTCTAACAGTACCTTCAACAATAAACTCAGCTTCTTTAGCTTCTAATTTATCTTCCGCATTCTCAGCCTGAACAACGTTATAAACCGTCCCTTTATTAGCAATGCCGGTGTCCCACGCATCATCGTGATCAAATACTGTAAATTGCATAGTAGAAACTTGAGTTGTCTCTTTAGTTTTTGGATCTTCCTGATCAATCATGGTCGGAGTTGCAGCATAAAGCTTGCCCTGATAAATAACTGCATTCAATTGAGTGGTTACAGGTTGATTTTGAGCGTCGACAATAGGCTTACCCTGGGCATCTGTGCTGGTCCGTTGCAAAATCATCATATCCATCGGAACCACGCCTTTATCAACAACGCTGTCGCCTTTTTGCAAGTGTACATCACCAAAATCAAAATCTCTATCAACTGACGCGCTAACAACTTTTAAATCTGTATCATCCTTTGACTGAGGCTGCTGTATCAGCGTGATCGGAACAGACACCTGACTGCCTTGAGGTGTAGTCATCTCAATCTGCGCTACAGAAGTTTGCGACACAAATACCGGCAATAATTTTCCTTCTGCGTCTGCGCTCAATCTATACGTCTTAATTTCACCCTTGTAATTCGAAACATCAACTGTTGCGCCTTCAGTGGATTCGCTTCTCTCAAATTCTTGAGCAGCCCGTTCAGCATCATATTTTTTATTAAAATCTTTAACATTATTTAATAACTGTTCGTCGCCGATACGACCTTGAGTATTTGATGCCTGATAAACGTTTCCGATTTGTCCTGAAACTTCTATACCGCTAATAATCTCTAGAACTAATTTTCTTTCAGCTTCAAGCCTAGCCAAAGACACTGCCGGCATTTTCATAATTTCTTGCGCGCGCTCTAATTCCTGATCAGTAACATTAGCATCACTTCCCACATTAATCCAAGCCTCAACCCGATTAGCGCCTAAACGACCATTACCAACTTCTAATAAATCAACCCGTCCGAATAATTGCCCAAGTTCTGCTTTTTCAATCGCGTTCGCACGTAAAATATTAACTTTTAAATCAGTCCCTTCTACTTTAATTTCAGCAATATTTGATCCTGCAGTTAAACCAATATAAAAGATGTTTACATGATCTCTATTATTTAATCCCTGCAACTCTTCCATCTTATCCTCTGCTGCCTTCTTTTCTACAATATCTTCGCCGCCCTCTTTAGCTTCTCCGACAAACATACATGGAATATCCATTGCTCCAATAACTTTCCCATCCGCATCTAGAAAATCCCTCTGTAATTTTCCACCATTCTCTTCTACAATCATTTTAAAAATTTCTAACTCACGGGCTGTCACAGACATCAATGTAGCGCGACCTCCAGCATAATCACCTGAAGTTAATCGATTTAATGCTGTAACTAATGACCCCATTTCCTCAATTTTAATTCTTCCTTGTTGGACCAACTCATTGACAACTGCTTTTACTTGTTCATTATGAATTTCAAATACTGAACTATAATTAGAAATACGTAACTGACTCGCATGCAATGTCAAATCATGTTCTATTTCTGCTTCTTTAACATGAACTCCTAGTGTATCAAATTGCAATCTAGCTGATTTAGCAGTTCCAGTATCACCGAAAACCCCTTTTGCCAAACGGATCAAATCTGCAGAATAAGTTGGTTTTTCCTTTCCTTGCAGTAAAGCATTAATATACTGAGCCGGCTTAACAGGTTCATTATTAGCTCTTGCTATTTCAATTAGACGAATGCGCGCTTCCAAAGAATCTGACGGAACAGTGTTTTTTTGTTTAAGCGCGTTTAACCTATCTAATAAAGTATAACCTTGCTCGTTATCTTCTTTAACTTGATCTGGTGTACCCCGCTGTAAAACCAATCTTAAAATAGAATTCAAAAGTTTACTTTCTGATTCTTCTCCGCGCCATGATGCATGAATCAAGCCATCCTTAATTAACTTTTCTAATGCTGCATCAAAGCGAGTTTTAGCTGATTCACCATCTGCACCTTCTACAGTGCTTAATGTAATATTTTTTTCACGAATATTAACAATATTACCCCGGATATTTCCACCCGCATCTGCAATTACACCCATCAGAGCATCATAAACGAGCGTAAGCTCTTTTGAATCTGCTGTTGCTATTCTTAGTGTCTCCTGGCAATCACGATTGCCTTTAAAAGCTAATTCCACAATTTGTTCACCAGAGCGACCAGATCCAGTTATCAAAGGATGAGCACGTAAAAATTGGTCGATCTCACCAATATGAACAAAAGACTGTTTAATCAAATCTGGATTTTCTCGAGCTATAGTTAAAGCGTCAGAATCAGAAGAAACTATAATCCTGCCTTTAAGATCTGTTAAAGTATTACCGTAATAATCCTTTATTACTATTTGATTATTTTCCCTTTCCGTAAAAGCCAAATGTGAAAAATCCAGGTTCTCTCCTAGTTGATGTCCCAACAACACAGCTACTGCATTAGCTTTATTAGTTTTTAAGGCGTCAATTCCAGTTCTAATTTCCGTAACTTTATTTTGCGGCATAACCAAAATGATTTGCACTTCTGGATGCTCATTTATAATTTCCCGTGCAATAGCCATCATCGCCAAAGTTTTACCTGCACCCAAACCAGCGCTGGAAACAAACCTGAAAGTTTTTCCATCTTGAGATGCTAAAAAGGCTTTTTCAAAAGCCATATAAAGATCGGTCAAAACTGTTACAGCTTGGGTACGGTCTCCTTTAATAGAAACTTCCCCATTAGCCTTATTTATACTAACGTCTGCGGCTTTCAATTCATCAATTCTTGCCTGATCGCCGGAAGCAAAAATCTTTTTAATTTCTTTAAATGCTTCATCTATTTTTTGTTCATCCGACATTTTAGATGTCTCGATACCAGCCTTCTTTAATATGTCATCCACCACTTCCTTAACAAAACTTTTTGGTAAACCATATTCAAGCACAGGGAAAAACTTTTTATTCTCAGTCATTATCGTTGCAATTTTTTTAGCTGTATCAATAACTCGATCACGTTCTTCTGCCGTCATATCTCCTAATTGGTTAGGATTCTTTTTTGCTAATTCCTTTACATCCGTATGAGAAGCCTCATAAACATTACCAACCGCATCCTTAGAAGAGTTTAAGATACGCAATGCAAAATCTTTAACTAAATCCCCCATTGCCCGTTCCCGATCAGTTAATGGTACTGTTTCTTTTTCAATAATACGTTCACCGCGGATAGCATCAAAAACCAGTCCTCGTCGAGCAGTAGGTGTTGCTGCAGAAAACATGCTAGTATCTTTAGGCTTAACTTCTGCTTGTTCAGCCGGAGGAGCTTGGGGTTCCGGAGTCTTAACACTATCAGTAGCATGCGAAGCTTCTGTATTTGGCGGCTCAGCCATTCGTTCACCAGCTGGTTTAGGGGGCTGCAAATCTTCTAATGGGTTTGGTTTATCTGCTGCCTCAGTTCGGCTATTTTTTGCAGCCGTTAATAATGTTAACAAATCAACTTTCTTTTGTTCTAAGTCTCGACTTATTTTTTCTTTGGCTGCGTCTGCAGCATTACTATGTTTCACTTCAAGAGCTTCAATGTCTGCAGTTGTTTGAAGCGCTTCTTTAATTTTTCCAATATGTTCAGCTGTATCAGAATTCGGCGTAACTCTTTGTTCTGCTTGTCTAATTGCATCCTGAATGACGTCTATAGCGTCGCCTCTAACTGCTTTTGCTTGTGCCAAATATAAATAATTTTCAGCAGTCGGTCTAAGTCTAATTAAAGCTTCTAAATTACTAATTAATACATCGTGCTTTCGAGCCTCACCTTTAACCCATTCTCTATCAATCTCTTTTTGTAAATCTCTCACCTTTAGTTTATTTAAAATTTCAGTATTATTTTCCCTCTCAGCTCTATTACGTATTTCTTCGATTTTGTATTTTGGCTCCACACCTGCTTGTTTTTGCAAATCATGCATCATTAACATTTTGTCTGCTGTAATATGCATATCAATAGATTCTCGTAACAAACTTAACGATTCTATTCCACCTTGCCGAGCATCACGAACAGCAGCTTGCAACAAAATATCACCAGCCGCTTCTTTCATGTTTGCTTTTGCATATGCCGCACTCAACTCCCTAGATGCTTTATTTATCTCCACAGAACCAGGGTCTGATACTTCTTTATTGCCTGAAGCGTTTTGTAATTTTAAATTTAATAAAGCATTTAAATGTGCTGCTCTTGCCGCTATACTATTTCCATCAATTTCTATAGCAATCCTAGTCGATTTCGCTGCATCATTGTATTGTCCTAACCTAGTCTCTAATTCTGACAGTCGGACAAAATCTGAGGATACTTTACCGTTATTTCCTGAAATCAACCCAGCAATTAATTTCCTAGCAGCGTTAAAATGTGTGTTATCAACATCTGCTGTTCCTTGTAATCCGTCGGCTCTTCCTAAAGCCATTCTGGCATCAAAAGCTTTTTCACGGTCAGCTTTATCTGTGCTTACTTCTAATCTTGTTACAGCCTGTTCAACTGTTTCTTTTCCTCTAGGTTGAGCTATTTCCTCAGCCTGGTAACGCTGTCCTCCCGGAGTATTCAATAAACTATCAACTTTTTCACGCGCTGATTGCTGAGTTGCTGCATCAGCCATAGGATTTAAACCAGCCTGCGCCATAGGTAACAACGCTTTAACTGCCTTTGCTTGAACTGCTGGATTTGACGAGTCTGCCGCATCGCTTTCTAACTTCGCCCAATCTTTTGCGTCCATAGAACGACCGGATTTTCCATTATAGAAAACATTATCAAATGCTTTTTTACTTTGAACATCTATCATCTCTTGCGGCGTCAATTTTCCTACAGGTTTAACCAGTAAACTATAAAACGCAACTTTTTGTGATCTTGTAGCTATCTCTTGTGAATCAATTGCGCGCTGAGCATTCAATTCTTTTAAAGCTATTCCATAAGATTTAGTACCGCCAGTACCGTCAGCATTCGGCGCTACAAACCCACGTTTTTTTAATATTTCTTCCGGCGTACCGTTCATGGTATCTGAATACAACGGTTGTGCTTTTAAAAATTCTGAAGTGCCAACTTCTACAGCGCTTAACCATCCAATTGTAGCTGGCATAGAATGTGTTAAATTTAAAGCGTTGCCAAGAACACCGGTATTTGTAGATGTTAAAGAAGATAAAGGCATTTGCGCGACAGCTAACATCGGTCCCATAGTTAAACCCATTTTAGCGCCTGACACGACTTGATTTACAAATGCGGCATCTAAAGAAGCTCGATTTCCAGCCTGATCAATTTTGGGATTAAATCTTTCATATGCAGTTTCCCATGCTGTACCTGGTCTGCCGCCTATTGTAGATTCTGCTATGGCATGCGCAGGAACAGCAACCATTCCCCACGCTGGCATAATTCCGGCAAAATCAGTAGCCCCGCTAATTGCTAACCTAGTAAATAAATTTGGATTGCTCGCTAAAGTAGACAAACTAATTCCAGTTTCTGTAGGTCTCAAAACAGATGCTGGAGTTTTTAGTATTTCTCCTAAAGTTTTTTCCGGAGAATGAGTCCAAGCGTTTAATGTCGGACGAGCTATAGTTATTCCACTCATTAATCCGCCTGCAGCTGCCCCATATAAAATATGACCTATCCGCGCTTCAAATCCTTTTCCTTTAAGATCAGGATCAGCATACGACAATAAATATCCGCCATAACCGCCGGCAGCACTACCAATACCTATTTTTGAAATTTTTTGTAATCCAGACCCCATCAAAGTTTCTTGACCCCACGCCCATTTACCAGCAGCACCTATAACTGCACCATGCAAAGCCCAATGCAACCTTTCTGAACTAAGCAAACCTCCTCGATCTTTTCCATCAACAAATGATAAACCATAACCTGCTGCTGCTCCTAACCCTGCTGAAGGTGTTGTTGTTGCTACAAACTTAGCAATCCCTGGGCTGCTTTTCTCAAAAGAATTCCAGGTGGGTTTCCATATATTTTCAGCATTTCCTATCTTACGATCTAACCAAGTAACTCCATCTGCAATACTATGTTCTTCTGTTATAAGAGGAGCTTTTGGAACTAAAAGTTCTCCCGTTTTAGCAGTTCCTGTTTCAGCAACCCCAGTTTCCGCTATTTTTACCTCTGAAACAACAGGAGCAGTTTCTTTAGCTGCCAAATCAAAAGATTTAGTAAATTTTTCACCGCCTGCAATATTACCGATCCAATGAGTCGAAGCATTGGTTAAAATTCCTAAACCTGCAGAAATAGCTACTGAGCGACCTAAATTATCTAAAATACTTTTTCCCTCACTATAGTTATCCAAAATTTTTCCAACTGTTCCTATACCAGTGTAAGAAGTAACCCTATAAATAGTCGTTCCCCAAGTAGATCCGCTAAACATGCTCGGACGTTCTGCCAATCCACTAAATTTTGCACCAAATCCGCCAGCAACTGCTCCAGCTACTGCGCCAAAAGCAAAATCAGTAACAGCTTGTTTTAAACCATAATTGTTATTATTATCTAATGAGGCTTCAATAAATCCACGACCAGCGTTTACCACGCCACCGCCAGCGCTCATTGTCAATGTAGGATTGCTTGCCAAAAAATTATCTGCTTTAGAGATCCACGAACCTTCTGTTGTAGCTTTAGCCACAAACCCGCTCGCCATGCCGCCCATGAATTGTATTCCACCATGAAGCGCAGCACCTGAAATAAATCCATTCGCAAAAGCAGATGCTGCAGCGCTTCCAGCATCTGACCAAGATGCGCCGTTTACTTTTGCGCCAATGCCAGCAACTGCTCCATCAAAAGCACCAAAAGTCAAACCAGTTTGCGTTATTCCTTTTGCTGCATTAAGCGCTCCCTCGGTAAAAACTGTTCTGCCTGAAGCTTCAGCTGCTGCTTTAATTGTTGCATTTTCTGCAGCAAGAAGTCCGCCCTCAACAATTCCACCTCCTATAAGCACTGCATCAAGCGCGTGTTTTGCTTTAATACTATCGGTCCAAGTCGTATTACCAGCTACTGCCCACTCACCCATTTTTCCTTCTGTAACGCTCCAAAGCATTAAATTCGGTGCTCTAAATAACGGCGATTCCATCCAAAAAACCGCGTTTTGTAAAAATCCGCCCGCGCCGGCAATTGTAATTTTATCCTGATAAGCACTGATCTGAAATTTATATCCCAAATACTCACTGTAATTTTGATTATAAAAAGTTCTGGCGCCTTCTTTTATTACTTCTCCGGTTTCAGGAATTACGGTTTGATATTTACCATTGCCCCGATCCAAAATAGTCAAAGTCAAATTTCTACCATTATCGTCTACAACTGGAATCTGCTTTGTAACATTCTCAAATGACACCATTCCCGGCATACGCAAAGCCATTCCTGGCTCACCGGTTTCAGGTCCGACCACGTTTGCTCTGGTAATAAATTCAACCCCATTGCTATTTTTATAAGCATCATATAAAACCGACGGACTAAGCTCTTCCCTAACCAAAGCTTGATTTAAAATTTTAAAATCACTTTTAACCTGTTCACCGAGAGCAGCTCTTTGTTCAATTGGAGTTGCAATATAAAGTTTATAATTGTCGTACATTCTTCCAGCAATTTTTGCTGAAGATTGCAAAGTCGACATATCAGTAACCACATTAAAAGTTTCACCCGACGAAGAAGGAACTCTAACTTCAACAGCTCCGGTACTTAATGGTCTGCTGATCGAAGCATAAATAGCAGAATTAGGATCTGCGCCCGGAATGCGCTGCAACGCAGAACCTGCAATTATAACGGCTGAAGGACTTATATTTGCCACATCCGCAACAGTTCCTTTAAAATCAAAAACAGAACCTGTTGACATATTTATAACTTTTACTACATCGTTTGGATTTTTCAAATTTTCTTCATAACTTGATCCAACTTCAGAATAAGAACTGCTCTTATTCGAACCCATATTCAACCAAGTGTAAACTTGCTTATTCTTTGTATCTACTACTACTGTTCCTCCGTTATAAGTTTCACTACCGCCAACATAAAATTGGTTCTGATCTTTATATTTAATAACTTCATATCCGCCGGGTAAAACCAGTTTTTCAGCAGTTCCTTCTCCAAACATCATATTATTTATTTGTTCTGGACTAAATCCTCGTCTTTCCCACTCACCCTGCATCTCTTTCTTTGCTTCGTACGGAATCTCATTTTCGTTCACTGGCTGAAAACCACCTTCGATTTTCTGAGCATTATTTTTTCCGTCTACAAACACATAATATCCGCCATAATTTTTCCCGTCATCATTAACCTTCGGAATATAAACTAAAGAGCTTCCGTCAGCCACTGCAGTAGCTTGAAAATCTTTATTCTGCATTAAACTAGCTCTGACAGAAGGAGGAATGTTACCTCCAGCTTCACCACCCAATAAAACCGCTATATTTTTTTGAGCTTCACGTGGTAAACTTTTTTCGCTTTCCTGCGGTTTATTTTCAAGATTTCCTACGCGGAAAGCAAACCCGCCCTTTACTTCAAAATCCGGATTATCTCCAGCGCTTAAATTTAAGGCTTTTCTTAATTCCGACGGGGATTTATCTAAAACCTTAGCCAGATCGTCTAACTTATATTTACCATTAGGAGCTCCATTAGTATTTATTACAGAGCTATCCTTTTTACCTAAGACTTCCTGCATGCCCAATTTAACCACAGTAGCGTTTTTAGGTGTCAGATCAATGCTTCCATTTTTCAAAGTTACAGTAGTCATGTCGTCTAATTGAGACAATGCCAGATTTTTTTGTTTTAATAAATTGTCGCGCTGCGCCTTTAAATCATCTATATTAACAAACTTATCACTATTGTCTCCACCTCCGCCAAGAGCTTCTTTTTCAGGAGTAACACTGTTGATCTTGCTGTCTATATCTGCAAGTTGTTTGTCTATGTTTTTTATCTCTTGACGTTTAGTTTCAATTTGACCATTATCCTTAAGCTCCCAAGTTGCTTCTCTAGTCTTTCCATTTTTATCGGTTACAAACGCGTAAGTTCCATCTTTAACCTCTCCAACATTAAATTTATCAACATAACGTAAATCTGATTGAATGCTTCCAGAAAAATTATGTCCGAATGTCGCGTTATAAGATAAGTCCTCGCCATTAATCCTGACTCCCCTATCAGCGCCGTATGACAAATCAGTCCGGTGTAAAATATCCTCTGCTTTTCCTTCAGGATAAGTGGCACTGATATCTAAAGAACCATCTTTACCTGCTTTAGCATCGCCCTTATCTTGTCCTGGACCTTTAGACGGAATAAAGAAAATTCCTTCCCCTTTGCCGTTATCATTATTTTCTAATTTAATAACAGCAGAGCCTTCTTTATCTTTATAAATATCAACATTTTTCCAAACAGTTTTTCCAGCACCGTCGAGCATTCCCATTTTACTTTGCGGCGACGCTACTAAATCCAACGTTTCTCCATTTGCACCCCAACGCACAAACCCGACATCAATTAAAGCTTCCCCTTCCATATATTTCTTAACTGGGTACACATCGCCTAAATAAGACTCCATTCCGTCCTGCTGATATTTTCCTTTCAACGCAAACCGCACGCCTTCACTATCAAATGCTTCAGCGTAACCGCCGACTCTCGACGTCATTGCTCCAGTATCATTAAATTCTATTTTAGTTAATGGAACACCTTTCTGTCCCTCAGCTGCAATCCAGCCAATTGATTTATTAGCGGCGTTGGTCTGCACCATGTAAATCATATCGTTAGCGCCGGTATTGTTTCCAATCACCATGCCTTTACCGTCAACACCGCGATAATTTGTAGCAATGCGTCCACCTTCAAGATCACTGAATTGTAAACTGTATGCAGCCTGACCGGATAATAAAGCCACTCCATCTTGTTTACCAACAGTGGCTACATGTGTAGCTGCCCGCTCTGTGGTATTTCCAGAAGAAGCGGCATCAAAAGTTGCAGGCTTTCCTACACTGGGATTTTCTTGTTTAGGAGCAGAAGGCAATAACCACGGCGCTAAAACTACTTTTTCTTTCCCAACAAAATCTACTTGCCCGACCTGTCCTTTATCATTTGCTGCAGCTCTTGCTAATGAACCTTCTACTTTTGAACCCCGTCCGAAATCCAAACTAACGTTCTCAGCTTTAACGCTGCCGTTAGCCATAAAATCAATCTGTTTAAATGTCATGGCAGTTTTATAATCAACATCTCCTGCCTCTTCTACCCCAAAAACTCTAACCTGTCCAATGAAAGGCATTGTATAAGTATCTGCGTTATAAGCACGCACTGTTCTCAACGGAGTCACATTAGTATTTTTGCTGTCATAATTAATATCCCCATTTTGGTCAAAAGATACGTTGGTATGATTTTCTCGAAGAAAATCCTCAGCAACCACTTTACCTTTTGAATCAACAGCAACGCCTAATGGGAAAGAGGTTGATTCATTTTTGGTTAAATTAACATTTCCGAAATCTGTTACAGCAGCGCCTCTGCCCGAAGCACCAAAACTAAAATCCATTGCATGTTGTTTACCAGTTAAAGAAACAACTCCATCGCTATTAACGGTTTCCCGCAAATCATATTTAGCAGTAGAACCTGTAGCCTTATCAGCTGTCGTAGTTTTTATAGACTGTCTTCCCAAATACCAATCTGTTGCTTTATTCCATAAATCCTTTACGTCGAGCCCGGTTTCAATTGCCTTACTTTCCGTAGTTTTTATACCATGCGGCACTGTTGTTTCTGCGCTATCAGCAGAACCCCAGGACAGCTTAACCTGACCTTTATTTCCTTCCTCAGCTTTTGCTCCAATCCAATCTTTATTATTAAAACTAACCTGCGCAGTTGGATTTAACGACTTAATATCTCCGAAAGCATAATATTCCATTCCACCTTTTTGATAAACTTTATCCACAAAATAATCCCCAAAAAAATCATCAAAAATTGTCATATTAGCTACTTTTACAAAATCATTTCCAAATCCATACGTCTGATTAGTATCACCTTTATATGTATTAAATTCAGGTGTGCCAGATTTATCAAAAGACATTGTCGATTTATTGGTTGTTAAATACATAAAGTCATTCGCATTCCCCTCATAAGACTGCACTCCATAATAAATTTTGCTTGTATCGCCAGTAAATGTTTTATTACTAAATGTGGGTTGAAAATCAAAAGATCCCATAGTGCTTAATTTAGCTGTGGCTGGAGTTGGCATATTATTTATCCCTACTTCCACGCCTTTCTGACCAGGAATTTCATTAATTAAATGCGATATCGCGCTTCCGTTTCCTAATGCGCTTTGATCCCTGCGATATATAGCTTTTGACGCGTCGCTCGGCAAATTTGATTCAGGCGCGTCTACGCTTTTTAATGGCGGTGGAGCATTGATTTCTTTAGGGTAAATTTTCCCGTCTTGAA
Organism: Candidatus Omnitrophota bacterium; assembly: GCA_015233195.1. Classification (GTDB taxonomy): domain Bacteria; phylum Omnitrophota; class Gorgyraeia; order Zapsychrales; family Zapsychraceae; genus JADFYE01. The sequence goes on along the minus strand of JADFYE010000006.1, from coordinate 28,506 downwards.
AAACCACAGGTTCTGAGGTTTCAAACTGTTTAGCTGGTTTTGTTCCTGTTGGATCAGATTGATATGTTTTTTGATTTAAAGTTAATCCCGACGATTGACTGGTCCACTCACCATTCTTACCAGAATAATGAGCTGTGCCTGATATGACAGATACAACTTTTTCCTGAAGCTTTGTGTCTGGATTCAATTTATCATATACATTTTTTACAAACACACCGTCTTTGAAAGAATTTGAAGTTGTTCCTGAAATAGGAATAAGCCCTTTATCCGTAATTTTGAAAAAACCGTAATTGCTCCCGCCATCTCCATAATTATTCCAACCCAACAATGGCACTGCTTCTTTTTCTTTAGCAGAAGTATAAATCCTCGACCCTTCATTCAATACCATTGAGCTCATGTCACGACCATCGTATTCTAGTCGACCTTCTTTACCAGTAGGTAAATCAGTAGAATAACGATTTAAATCTTTTGTAACTTTTGTAGCTAAAACCAATGTATCAGTTTTTAGTTGCGGTCCACCGCCTGATTTCCCATCTCTTGATATATCGTTTTTACTTAACTCTGAACCTTTAGCAACAAACACTGTAGTATCAATACCCTTGGTTAAATTCCGGGTTTCTACTCCAGTAATAGTAGCAATATCGCTCCAGCGCACGCTGCCGTCTTTTTGCTTAACCTCTCCTGAATAAACCTTACCACTAACTTTAAAATTCGAATCTGTAACATACGGATTTTTATTCTCAGATCCGCCTGTACCATAAATTGTTCCGCCTGCTACTAAACGATATTCTCCGTTCTCGGTCTTACCTGTCACATTCATAGTTTTAAAAGTTAAGTGTGCATTTTCCGACGGCATAACTCCATAAATACCCCCCATAACACCAGATTCTAGAATTCTACCTAAGGTGGCATGATTAGTTACATGTATTGCCTTGTCAGGAGCCTGAGTAAACGTATATCTATCGTCCAACTTAACTGTTGTTCCAGCTTTAACTACAAACACATCATCTTTCTGCGCGGTTGCTGACATGCTGCCCGACGATGTATCCATTAAAACTACACTGCTTTTATTCGCAGCTGATATTAATACTTGGTTATCATTCCCTGTCCGATTTGCTACTTCGTAATACCCGATACGTGCTTGCGGCTGTGGAATATCCGATTTCTCACCCGGACCGCCTTTACCAAGCTGATCTGCAGTAATATTTCTCATGAACAATTTGCCGTTAGCCAAAATTGTCATGTTTAACACTTCGCCGGTCGGCAATATAGTCTTACTCAAATTAAGATCTGCGTAACCTTTAAACTCTAAACTTTTCGGGGTGATCCATAAAACTGAATCTTGTAAAGTGGTACCTTTAACTACTGCTCCGTCTTTAAATTCCTGCACAAAAGAGAAACTATCCTGTCTTTGACTTGGCATTTGCGGAGTAAACGCGTCACCGATTCCAAGTAAATGTGTGCCTGAAAATGTATAAAATAACGGTTCTCCATTAGCCATAAAATGAGTAGTATTATCGTCTGTCGTCTTCGTAAGCGCAGCAATATATTGTCCTGAACTCGCAACCGCGTAAGCTTTTGATTTATCGCTTCCAGCGTAAACTGTACCAGCTCCAGCGCCAGTTAAAACATTCCCCCAAGTAAGATTTACAGCATCTAAACCTTTTTTTCCGTCAACAGCAACAATATTATTCCAGCCAAAAGCTGTTGCTAATTTATCCGCATTCTCTTTACTTAAAGTTGTATTATCCCAACCAACTTTATCTAAATAAACCTCTGAGTTAGCAGCGCCCAGATTTTTAGCCGTCATACCATTAGAGAAGTTAGCTTTTACAACCTTACCGTCTGCGCCAACCTCAAAACCTTCAGTCTGACCTTTAAATCCTTGATCTGCAAAAATTACTTTTGCGCCTTCAGTCAATACCGGGATAACTAGTCCTGCTGCTTTAAACTTTATGTCCAATTCTGCTGTTGTTCCAGTAAAGGTCTGAGTCTCTTTTCCCACAACTACCACAGTATAAATATCGCCGTTTTTAGCAACGCTTTGAATAAGCGCGCCATGGTCATTCTTTACAGCCAAATCTTTATTTTGTGCTTGTTTCACCTGGGTTTTCGCTGTCCCAGCTTGCGCTATTTGTGCTTGCAATTTCGCAACATCAATTCCAGCTGCCTGAAGCTGATCTGCAGTCATGTGGGATGTTGTTCCGTCGGAAAATACCACTGTATAAAGTTTTGTAGTCGGATTATAATCCGTAACTTTGATTTGTCCACCCTGTTGCCCGCCTTGCTGTCCAGCCCGAGCTTGTTCTTCAGCCTGCTGTTGTTCTTGTGCTGCTTGCTGCGCCAAATCCATTAAACTGCTCAAAGTATCCCCTATCAAACTCGATACCGCAGAATTACCATCCACGCCTGCAGCATCCAAAACTGCTCTAAGACCAAAAATCATCAATTGTTTGGAAATGCTCGACATCAATGCCTGACTATTCTTAGCAAACGCATTTGAAATACCAGCTCCAGCATCAAACGCAGTATCAACCACAAATCCAGCAAATGTTGCAGCTAATCCGGAAACACATCCTGCGATCCAATCATTCTTTCCAGCTACTGCGTTACCATCTTTATCTTTTTGCTGAGGAGCAATTGCCTCTTTAACTTCCCACTGTACGAACGCTTTTATTAATCCAGAGAAAAATCCTTTTGCCATAGCAAACCCGACTGACTGAGTTGCTGCCTGAGCTGCTGTACCGCCAACAACACTAGCGCCCATTCCTCCAAATAAATTCATTGGGTTAATCGAACTAAGTGAACCCATCATTCCACTTACTCCAGGCATACCCATGAACATGCTTTTTAAACCAGACATTGAACCAGCAAACGCGTCAGCGCTCTGCCCAAAACCACCCAAAAATGAAGCTGAATTAGATGCGGTTGCACCGCCGGAAGCAATACTGGCGTTCGACGCTTGCGCGCTAACCCCGGCAGTTAAAGACGCTGAAATTGCTGCAGATAAAATAAAAGCTGTTTTCTCGTCGCAAGCTCCCTGCGCCACACAAATTTGAAACATGGTAGATACCAGTTTAGTGATCAACCAATTAATAACCCCAACTCCGCCCGACATTGCCGCAATTATTAAAGAAATAATATCAGTCAAGAACGACATCAAAACACTGGAATCATTCATGAAACCAGGCAGCTCATTCGACTTATCTTTCCATTTCGAACCCCAGACGTATGCTGATAAAGATTCCGAAATCTTCTCTGCTCTAATGCCTTCTAACGCCGACGACTTAGCATAAATAAACCCGCTCAAATTGCTGATGAATTTAACTGTATCCGCCGAGGTTTCGCGACCAATATCCAAATAAGTAACTTTAGTGCTGTTGATCGACGTAACAGTTACGAAATGTTCGTCTGAGAAATGCGCAATAAACGGCGGCTTAACCCCAACCACGTCAGCTTTTTTATCCAGCTTAACCGGCACATATTCCAACCCATATCCCCGGGCGATCTTATCCATTGCAAACAACGACGTCTTAAGTTTCGGTTCTGCCGGCTTTATAACTTTATACAAAATGTCCACACTCAAAGTAGCAACTGAAATTTCCTCGGGATTAAGCTGTACACCTGACAATTTCAAAATATCCTGCAAAGCGTAAACCCCGCAGTTTAAGGCGTGAATTTCCGGCTTTTTCAACCAATCCACAAAGTTATCCACAGTTTTCTGCTTCAAAGGATCAGCAATGTCAATTTGGACAAAAGTGTTTTGGCTGGTTTTATCGTGCGAAGCTGGGAGCTGTAATTTGACGCGGGTATCTTTTTTATCAACTAACTGTTTTAAAAGCTGGTTCAACCCGCCTGAAACATAAGTGGCAACTTGTTTGCCGTACTCGATTTTTTCAAGAGCGTCAAAATCAGTGTTAGGAGTGTGCTCTGTGCCGGACAATATCCCGTCGGATAAAGGCGACATCATCGGCGCTGTTACCGGAGCTAAACTGTGCCAAATTATTGAAGGATTATAATTGAACGCCCAACTGATCTGCTGAGGCACAAAAGTACAAATCACAGCTACTGCTGTAACTTTCAACCAACGGTTAAAACGGCTGATAAATGACGGTTCTGTTGGGATTAAAAACGCAGTGTGATCAAAATCTTCATTGGCAAGGCTGTTATCGATATTTAAACGGTCAACATCGGCTGCGGTGAACTCTGGAAGTTCAACCTCAGAAGGATTAAAAGAGATATTTCCCAAATCTTCTATAGGAAGACTTTGAGAATTATCTCTCTCAGGCAAACCTAATTGTCCTTTTTCCGTGGCTTTTTTCATTTTTTTTCAACCTCTGTTGACGACAAACCAATGTTTATCGCCTACAACATCTCAAACCCGAGGTCCGATTCGAGTACTTTCCGTCAATCGCACTGAAAGTATAACATATATATTGCGTCTGGCAAGGGAGGCAAAGCAAAAAGGTTAATTACACAAGTTGTTGGCTTGCAATAGCTTAAATACTAATCAAAAATATTTTTTTATTTTATAAAATAATAGTTTCAATAGGTCCTTAGTCGCATTGTTTTGATGCTTTATTTTTTGGAGCTTTCTCGACGGAGAACAGCCCTAAAACGAATTATTTTACTGCGGACTTGAAAAAACAGCGGGAAAGTCAAGAAAAAAGATTGTGAAGATTTTTATTGACAAACCAATACTCCGACTCACCCCCACCCTAACCCTCCCCACAAGTGGGAGGGTACAAATTAATGTCCAAACTGATCAGATAAATGTCCAATCTGAATTAAAACTGTCCTCCTGAGGAGCAAAACGACGAAGGATCTGATAACACTTGTTAATACTTTTCATAAATTAACTTCACGCATCAACGAACGATCCCTCTTTAAATTCACCCCTTTAAAAGAAGGACCATTCATTAAATATTCTTTAAAGCTTGGGCTTTTCCCAGCTACTAACCTATTTTTTTGTTTAACCTGAAGTTTCATATAATAATTTCCCAAACGCTCTATGCTGTGACCAAATTTTACTGAAATACTCCAGCGCACAGCCCTAATTCTAGATATGACTTTATCAATTTTCATACTTGAATTATATCATAAAATTAAATTCCAAGTTTTACTTTTTTCGTGGTAAAATTAATTTTAGTTTTAAGACGAGAGCGCCACAAAATCCATGAAAAAATTTAACCCATTTTTAAAATTCATTTTATTTATCTGGCTCTTTATCCAGCCGGTAATTATTTATTCACTCTATTATCCGACGGATGATTGCGACGACAAAGCTGTGCACGCGTATTCTTCCGCAGTCATGTTCGCGCCTAAAATCACCAAACAAAGAATCATCGCGATCGAAACTGACCTGGTCAAAAACGCGGATATTTCTCCTGAACAAAAACAACGCACAGTAAACCGCTTAACCAGTGCTACCAATTATCCAGCGTCGAATTTAATGACAAAAGTAATCGAAAAAATGGGTGTCAAATTTCCTGAAACCGATTTCCCTTATGCTCTCGCCGTGAAATACAGTTTTTTATTGCTTTTTATATTTGCCCTAGCGTTCATTCTTTACGTCGGAAACAAAAGTTTTTTCTCTCCCTGGACCATGCTGATCGTAATAATTTTCGCAGTGTTTCGGCTATGGCATTTTGGCTCTCCTGAGCTTGAACAGCGAGTATACGGAACAATCGCGTACCCATCCCGCGGTGCAGCTATTTTTATTTTCTCGTCGATATTTATCGCCTTTGCTGGCAGTAAACCACTTCTATTTTTTGCTGGATGTTTGTTGCTCTGGTTCTACCATAAAGGCATGGCTTTAATTCTTCTGCCGATTTTGTCTTTAACTATATTAATCCACAAAAAAATTTCTGATAAAGCCGGAGACAAAATTCCGACGCTGTCCTGGACGTTTCCTTTACTGATTTGCTGTTTATCGATCCCCTCTTTATTATTTCAAGCCAAAATATTACCGCAATTAAATTCAGCAGTAGCTTTACCTACAGAACTAACGCCATACTGGATGATCGCGATAAAATCGCTTTTTTATGTTGGAATTTTCTACTGGCTTTTCAAGCGAATAAAGCTGCCAAATAACATCTCCAGATTGCGGGAAGCCAGATTCGTAGAGATAATCTCTTTATTTTTAACTCTTTCATTTTGCCTTGGGCTAATCTTATCTCTAAAAAATGTCCAATCTGGATTAATGACCACCTTCCGCTCTCAACTCTTATTAGAAATGCCATATAGAATGGTAGGCGCCCAATATTTTTTAATAGTAGTATTATTTATAATTATGATAAAAAATGCCTGTTTAGAGCATTTGTCCAAACTAAATAATGTCCAAACTAAACGTTTAACAGTAATTTCAGCTATTGCTTTTATCATTATTTGTCCAATCTACTTAAAATTTATTTACCCTTACCGATATCTTCAATTCTTTAAAGGTAAGATAAATTTCTTGAAAAACGATTGTGAAAACATCAAAGCTAATCCCAATATCAAAACACTGGATCCCAACCAAGAACCAGAATTTTTTTATTCCTTAAGTATGGCTTTAAAATACCGCGGTTTGGGCTATGAAAACTTAACCGAACTGCTGAATTTACCGCCAAATAGATACTTAATTATTATTGCTGATGACCTGGGTTTAAACCATGCTACAAATCAAGCATTTTTCAATGCTGTTGAAAAGGGTGCAATTAAATCAGGAAGTATCATGGTTAAAGCGCCTGCTTATAAAGAAATCGCGGAATTCGCCAAACAACACCCGGAACTTGATTGGGGCGTACACCTAACCATAACCAATGAATGGTCAACCTTCCGTAACCCCGGGGGTTACGGAAGTGGTTACATGCCAGATTCTTGCTCCGAAGCTTTAAATAAATTTGGTTTTAAAGAGATTAAAAAAGAATTTAAAGCCCAAATCGACCAAGCCTTAGCAGATAATATCAAATTGTCTCATCTGGACATACATATGGGCTGTGAATACCAGTCATTAAAACTGCTTTACCTATATGAAGAAATTGGTCGCGAATATAAACTTCCGGTTAGAATCGGTAGAAATTATTTGCCGCGCTCTATTGAGAAAAAAATCCCTGCGGATACCATGGTGCTGGATAGAATAATAGAAAGAAAAATGGTGTCTTGCTCTGTTGGCGTTTCGCTTTTATTGCTCCATCCTAGTATTTACGAAGAAGCTTCTGTCAAACAAACCTCAGAAGAAACAGCGAAAGAACGCGAAGCAGATTATCAATTCCTAATGTCAGACGAACTCAAGCGAATTATAGACCAGAACAAAATCAAACTCATCACCTGGCAAGACTTGAAATAACCAGCGCCGCAGATGACGCATCTGCGGAGCCGGTTTACATTGCTTTGAACGGATTGTTCTCTATAAAATCCAAAAGGATGGGACCAGCAACTAAAATACCTACCACTGGAAAGATAAATAATAAAAGCGGAATCAACATTTTCATCGGAGCTTTTAACGCCATTTGTTCACCGCGTCGAAAACGAGATAAACGCATATCTTCAGAAAGAATATTCAACGCCTCAGTAACCGAAGTACCCATTTTATCCGCTTGGATCAGCGTACGTGAAAAAGTCGAAAGATCAGGAAGCTGATAACGAAACGCCAAATCCCGAATCGCGTCTCTGCGGGTTTTACCTATATTAATTTCCTGCAAAAGATTATTTAACTCAGTCATCATTAAAGACGGCGGGGATTTCTCGACCACCCAGCGTAATGCCAGCATAAAATCTAACCCGGCATTAACGCAAAGCGCCAGTAAGTCAATGGCGTCAGGCAGCTCTTTAACAATCACATTCTTAACCGCTCGGATTTTTCCATTCAACCAAATCCTGGGCAGCATATATCCTCCAGCGAGCGAAACGCAAATATAAAATATGACCATGTCTGATTTAACTATCGGCTGCAGCACCACTAATAATACACCAATGGTTACTTCTTGTACGACCATGAATTCTTCAGGAGACAGGTCTAAGCGAGCTACTGCCAGATCCCGATTTAATTGTTTTTTTATGTCGCCGAATATTTCCAAAACCGGTTTATTTATCACCCCAAACAAAGTCAAAATCGTAAAACTTTTACGCTGTTTCCTGGTATAAATCTCTTCGCCAAAAGCATTTAACGTCGGACGTTCTTCCCATTCCGGCGGAAAACACCCGAGGATAAAAGTCAAAACAGCGATATAGATCATGACTAAAACTATGATTAACATAAAAACCTTTTTTATAAATTGTAATCCTTCGGCTTCGCTCAGGATAAATTCGCGCAAATAACTTACGTTCACTTTGTTCCGTAAATTATGCGCTCATTTAAAAGTCGTCAAATTTACTAATTTTCAAAATCATAAACGCGCCTACCACCCACAAAATAAAAGCCGCGATCAATAATTTCTGCCCTAACGGCGACTGCAACATGTGATCAAAAACCCGTCGATTACTCGAGTAAACCACAAAAGCAAATCCAATCGGCAAAAAAGTCATAACCGCGCCCTGAATTTTCCCTTGTATAGTCAACGTATCCAAATTCTGTTTAACTTTTTTCCTCTCCCGGATATTATTTACGATGCGGTTAAAAATTACCGGTAAATTACCGCCGGTTTCCCGCGCCAACAAAATCGCAGTAATCATTTGTTGTAAAGGTATAGACGGCATGCGGCGGAACAAATGCTGCATCGCGTCTTCCAAAGACACGCCCATTTTGTTTTCAGCTAAAACCAATCCGAATTCCGACTGGATCGGATCCGGCATCTCTTCAACTACTGCTTCCAATGCCTGCACCAAACTTAAGCCTCCACGAAAAGACGAGGACATAATCAGCAAGGCATCCACCAGCTGATCCTGAAATTTTTCCTGATTACGTTTTATAATAGTTTTAACAATAAAATATGGACAAATTATTCCTAAGCCTATTCCGACCGGGAGCGAAAACATCGGCACATTAGGTAAAGCAAAATATCCGCCAGCGCCCAGCAGCAACGGACAAAGAATGAACAGATAAGACATCTTCTTGGCTTTTTGTTTAGCCATCAAAGGTTCCATCCGTTCCATAAACTGCTGTTCTTGGGTCGCGCTGGCTACCGCGAACCATTTCTCGACGATCGGAATAACGGTCAAAGCCGAAAACCCGACTGCTACAAACACTATTAAAAAAACAAAAACCATTTTTATCCTTTTACCAATTTTAATTACGGATTACAGCTGCCGGTTCCATCTACTTTTTTCCAAGAATTGGTTTTGACGTCCAAAACACAAGTTGTGGTTTTTTCTTTATCATACTGCCTGCCATACCCCACCTGATCTGCTGCAGTCTTCATCCGTCCCATAAAAGAACGTAAAACATATTTTTGCATCAGCATCATAACACCCGCTAAAAGTGCTAGCAATAACATAATCTCAGAAATAGATTGGGCGCGATTTTTTTTCATCTTCTGCTTAATTCTTTTTAACAAACGGGCATTTACTTTTTAAATATATTCGATATCCTTCGTCGTGCAATTTATACGCAGCACAAGCGTCTTCCTTAAACCCTTGCTCTGATAAAAGCTTTTCAGATAAAGCCTTACATCCAGCGTCGCCATTAAGCCCTAACATAAACGCTCCATCAAATACTTTATGCAGCCTCTCCTCAGTATAATCAGCAACTTTACCTTTATATTTTACAAACAAAGGATTGGTATCCCCGTCGGTATTACATGTTGTTTCTATATTAGAACTGTCCGAATTAACACCGTATGGATTTGCCCCGGATTTAAAATCCCACATTTTTATTCCATTAGCAAAGTTAACTCCTGAAGGCTTAGTTTGATCCCAGCGCCTTACTTGTGCATACACAATACCGTTGGTGCTCTTCATGGCATAACAACGGGTAGTGCCCATATTCTCCGTCCAGGTTTTTATATAAGGCCATTTTTTACTGTATCCTTTTTTCGGCATCCATACTTTTACCTGAGCAATATGCCAAGACCCGTCTTTTACTTCCTCATTATTTACAATTTTTCCTTCTGTCCTCCATCCATAGATAGCATCAATAGTATATTTCGGATTAGACGGCTGATCTTCTTCATCATTGCTGCTATCGTCTCCACCTTCATCTCCACCACCACCACCATCTGCTGGAGGCTGAGGAGGCTGATTTCCAACATACGGATACAATCTGCGCGCTTTAATCAAATTACATACTGGTCCTACAAATTCTCCGGTTACATCATCCGGAGTACAGCTTAAAAATTTCTCTAAATGCCACAACATGCCGTGTGCTTGCGTTGTTGTCGGCGTAGTACTAAATTCTTGACCTATAATTTTATCCAAGACATATCTAACTTCATTTTCACGTGCAGATAAAAATTCTGCCCTGCGCCGCATTTTAACAACTTGATTTTCAGCTTCTACCGCGCTTTGTCTGACAAATCCCAGCCACCCGCTTTTAGTCGGATCATCTGGATCATATCTCGGATCACACGGAGCTGGAGTCGATCCTGTTGCAGCTGGTCCGGCATCTTGCGCGCTTTGAGCAACCGCGTTATACCAAGGACTTCCCTTATCTATACCAGCGCCTAATAATTTTTCTACAGTTGTCCCATCTTCAGCTACAGTATTAGCGCACTCAGTAGTCTCTCCACGCCAAATTATAAGCGGAAAATCCGTAATAGAAATACTAGGACCGCCAGTAACATCGTCGATAACAGTAATGGTTTTTTTAGGAGCAACCACCTGCCAATTCGAATCATAATACGGCGAAGCTAATACTGCAGCTTTAATGTTTTCAACGCCGGCTTGTCCTCCCAACGCACTCAACGCCGATAAATTAACCGGATCAGCATTTAATACCTTCGACACAGCTCCCCAGTTACTAACTAAAGAATCAGCTGCTTCATCACACGCAGTTTCAGTACATTCATCCCAACATGCGAGCATTTTATTAAGAATAGGTGTACTCCCTATTGTACCGGTTGAAAATTTCGCCGGATTCCAACCCGGAACTATTGACCGCGGCAATTTATCTGTCCCGCAATAAGTATCCGAGCAAGTCTGTCCGCAAGCATAAAATTTAACCGCGTTACCTTTAACTTCAAATTGACCATTTTCATCTAAAGGCCACGAAGAATTTTTACGAGCGTCTGATATCGGAAACGCATCCTTATAAGCGCTGGGATTGGTTAAGTCAGCTCCAGGTATAACATCATTAGCATTCCAATTTAAACACTCTTGAACCTGATTCAATCCGCTAGAATTGTCTAAAATAGTTTTTTCTACACTGTTAGTATAAAATTTCGAATTGCTCCTGCACTGGGCATTCGGCACACAAAAAGCCGTGTAACAATTTTCAAGATTATTACCATGCGGTTTCATCGTCTCATAACTACTAATCAAAAAACTATTTAACCGATCTCTCAACATTTTTAAAGTGCTGATCCAATAATAAAGCCGTCCGCCCGGAGGAGGATTGTTTTTGTAAAAACAGAATGATTGTCCAGCTAAAAGAGCTTGACCCGAATAAAGTTGATAATCAGTTAAACTATCACACATCGCGCAATCCCTGCGAGGGGGAACCAGCGTTGAGCCAGCCATCATTCTACAGCTTGCCATTGGAGCAGCTTCGAGGAAATATGCCGCGCCTCTATACCAATTCGCAAAAGACTCAGCCAAAGTATAAGGATTAGAGTTTACAATACTTTGCGCCCAAACAATAAAATCATGCATATCCGAGATAACTGTATCTAAAGGATCATCTGGAAAATCTTCTTTATCCACTCCTTTATCTGAACAAGCGCAATCTTTTACCGTCGGGGCACCTTTTGTCATTGGAGTAGTTAGAGAAATATCCGGTTCATACGGATCAACAACAGGATTCGGCTCAACTGTTCCGTCAGGAATACCCGCAGCACGAGAATATTGACAAGAGTCAGGTAGCGCTATTCCTAATTGCTCTAAAGCCCAAGGCTGTGGTTTATTTTTATCGCAATGCTTATCATAAGGATAGGTTGAAGAACAATATAAATCATCCCCTTTCCTCCACATCCCAGTATTAAAATCAAAAACCGATTGCTGCGCGCACTGCGCTTCATTAGAGTTCGCCTTTAAACTGCTGATATCTTCGCCTGCTATTAAATTAGCAACTGGTTGTACTATATCAATACCTACTGGCGCTAAATTTTTGGCAGCACTTTTATCTCTGGTATTCATATCCATACCGTCAACCTGCGATCGCGGCGCAAATTGCAATCTTACATAATTTTTTATTTTTTGTCCGCCTTCATATCTAACCCTATAATTTATATCTTTTCCCTCTACTTTTTGAATTGGTAATACCCAACGGCCTTCCATTTCCGGCGGGAACAATTTATCCCAAGCTAAACCCTTTCCAGTTGCTTCATCAACATACGGATTTCCTGATGTAGGATCATTGCTAAAGCCTGTGCCTCGTCCATAACAATCTTCTGAATCATCCCAGGTCATTGGAACCAGCGGGGAGGGCGAAGCATTTGCGCATAAATCAATATCGCAAACTCGGTTATTTTTTCGTCCACAAACATCATTAGCATCATTTATTCCTGCAACAACATTACTCTGACAAGTATTAGCGTCTACATTCGGATAATCACATCCTGCAGGTTTATAAAATTTTTGATGAAATTTAGCATTAGTAACATCCATTACGCTATCTACATTAGTCTTATCTGTACTCTGCCAATATTCATTATAAAGATTGTAAAGAGGATTAGAAACAGCCCCGCTGCTGTCTTTTGGCAAAGGTATAGTTGCGCCCGCTGTATCTTTAGTTGAAGGATATACTGTTGATAAAGCTAACCCCCACTTTGACATTTTATATAAAAGCGGAAATATAAATCCTGGTTTCTCGTCTTTGGCAATAAATAGCGGAGCGCCAAAAGCATCAGTCTTATCCGTCTGATATCCAGTCGCATCTTCGATCTTAAAATCCGTATTAGAACAAGAACTGGTTTCTTGCTGAGGATGATGGGAATAATCATCTACGTGGCGCGGATTACGAAAATAATTTTTATTCTCATCATCCCGTCCTAATAATTTAGAGAATACAAACGGTCGCTGATCCGGATTGTTGACCCAATCATAATTAGTCCAATTAAACGCCGTCCAATTTATCCCGTCTGAATACGTGGTCCAATCATCCAATGACGGATCATAAACCCAAGGATAATTAGCTTTAGTGTATTGATTAAATGTCGAATACGGAGCAGCCACATCACAAGTGCTAGTAACGCCGCATTGTAATGTTGCTGGTCCTATTGACTGGGCTGATCCATCGCACGACATGGGATCTTTCGGACAAACTATTGGACTCGCCTCGTCTACTTGAGTACAAAGATTTCCCGGCTCTCCTAAATTACTCGGTAAATATTCCTGCCTAGGCGGACGGGCTGAACAATCACAACAATCCGGTAAAGTTTTAATGGTCGTAACATTTGACAGAAGAACTGACGGGGGAACACAACAAGGATTGCATTCAGAAGGAACAACCTTCCCCTCTTCATAATGACACTGATGATTTGCATCTATCGCTGGATATGGATACATAACTTGCGCGTCTACATACGACAACGGCACAGTAGGATCCTCAGGAAAAGTCTCAGTATATTCATACTCACACTGTCTTACTGGAACTGGTGTAAACAGTGCCCAAAAATCTCTAACCCGAGGGTGACAAGTAGCCCCAGGATTAACTGTGTCATATACCGGATTACTCACTCCAGTTTCACCAGCATTACAAGCTCTGAAAATATCCTGTCTACAAAACCCTGGAGATTGATTAACTGTATGGTCAAAACACAATTGGGTTGGATTTTTTTGAACATCGCACCGCGGGTCATAACTGCCATTCTCGTCTAACCCATCCGGATTATCATAAAGAAAATCAGCTAATTCATCCTGAAATTTTTTAACCACATACGGAACGTCCATTTTAAACGTTGGCGTCTCTGTGCCAGTGCCTCCTCCAGGATTATATCTACCCTCATCATTTAAGCGGATCCGTTCAGTATAATAATATGAATACCGGCTGATTTTATCTTCCGGCGTCCCATCCTCTTTATATCCATATTTTCCATTGGTATTTATATCAAATAAATCCGCGACCTCCTTGCTGTCAGCAACTGCGCCCTGCAAAGCTGCCTGCATTCCCCCTTCAGAAAAAGTATCAGCTTGCGACGCTGAAACTTCCATCATCTTGTTCCACATAGACGTAATCTGCGGCTGAATTACCAACACTTGAACTATGGTGTTAGCGGAAAGTGCCAGCCAGATCGCAGTCGTATAAAACAATGCCGCACTAATACCTGGCGCAAAAACAACTGAAAGCACTGTTACTACAACTAATATGATCGAAATTATAATCTGCAAAAACCCAAAGCCCGAACCCTCGCAAATCTCTTCTTCTCCGCCCATTTGTTCTTTAAATAATTTTTGTCCGTAACTGGCAAGCTCAGACGCCATAACGCTCGCAGCTGAATCAGCAGCAAGTATAACTTTGGTTTTGGTTTCGCCCGACTTTTGGATATTTAAAACCGCGGCATAAAAAATCAAACCCATAGCAGCGACTAACAATAAAATTATCGCTACCTGTCCTTTTTTTCCGGAATTTTTATTTTCAATATTCATATATCAATCTTTTTGCGCCGGATTCTTCCCGGTATAAACACTGTTCAAATACTTATCTTTACCTTTCCAATATCCAGGATCAAGCTGATCTGGTCTCTGCCAGCTAGTCATAGAACTATTATGTCCCTTAAATATGCCGACATATCCATCCCCAGACCAAGACATTACTTTAGTCAGAGAAAATATAATTAAAAAAACTATGATCATACAAAAAACAAATTCTAAAGTTATTTGACCGTTATTTTTCATTTTCCAAAAACCTCACCCGCGTTCTGATCCGAAACATCCGTAACCCAGCCTTTGGTTCTAGTATCACCGACGCTGGATCTTACATAAACAACTGGTAAATATTTTTTATTTCCGCTTTTGCCACCCTTAAAAATACAAGTCTTATCATAGTTGTCTCCAAAACAACAGGTCGGAACAGGATTAGAACAAGTTACTGCCACAGGATTAACTGTTCCAGTAGTATATCCATAAGTTCGCAAGGCGCCACTATAATTAGCCAGCCGAATTTCTCTTTCAATTATATCTGTTTTATTATTAAACTTTTTAGAAATCGCGTACTTTTTACCATCTGCTCCAGTCTTCTCCTGAGTCTCCAACATCTGCGGAGGGATTTTTCCATGACTGGGTTGTGAAAGAAAAGTAGCATTGCTGGTCAATCCAGAACGCCATTTAACTTTACTGCATTTTGGTTTATTAAGATCAACATACTCATATTCTCTTCCATCAATTGTCTCAGTACCTTTACAAGCATCATATAAATCAGCGTCATGCTCATCATAAGTTAAATCTATATCTCCGTCTTGATTATCCATAACCAACCACTTTTTAATTATAGTTTCATCTTTTAAATCACCGTCTATATCCACCTGTAAATGATTACCTTTATCCACATCTATTTTACTAGAAGGCACCACCATCCACTGCCACTCAAAATATTTCATTAAGTTAGGATCAGTTACCCGTTTAGTTCCATCTCTATAAATATCAAAACGGCTTACATCGCCCTCTCGCCAATAATCTTTATCTCCATTAGCAATTCTCTCATATATGGTTCCCGTCGGAGTTTTGCGTTCCAATTTCGCGGTAGATAATACAAAATGTTGACTATTAATATACAAATCCATAACCGGTTCATTAAAGGTTTCTCCGGCATCAACTGTATAAAATAAATTCACGCTAGCTATTGCACTGCCTTGGGCTACCCGCGGAACACGGTCTTTAGTTTCATATCTTCCTGATCCAGCGTCTAGCCTATCCTCAATAACTATAATTGCCGCAGTATTACGGGATTTATTGCCATCTTCACCTCCGCCGCCCATATATCCCTTTGAAGCCATAAAAGATGACTTAAGCGCAAGCCTAAACGCGCGGAACTCTCCATTAGCCGTATATTTAGCGTCCATAGACTGCTTAATGATCATTCCCATAATGAACACTACTACAGCCACAAAAGCCGCTAGCTCGAGAACAACCTGCCCTTTTTTGTTTTTTTCTTTTAACATTTTAATCCTACTATTTTACTACTATATTCCCCGTCTTGGTCTCAGTTAAATCACTAGTATCAAACCGATTTGTATATTGACCTTTGGGAGTCTCAGTACTTTTCAACGTAGTAACTGTTGTTCCGTTAGTTTTATAATAAATATGTGACTCAGCTGTGCGCGGATCATACTGATCGCCCAGATCATCGACTGAAGCTTTCCATTTGCCGGCTAACCCTCTTTTAAAATAAGTTGATATAGTTACAAATACCGCGACTATTACAGTAAAATAAACCATATATTCCAATATTGATTGCCCGCAAACTTTTCTTCTTTTTAACATTTTATCTATACCCCATATTATATGTCATGTTCATCGTCGTTCTGGTGGTTTCATTATAACCAAAAAAATAATTTCCACGATTTTCTCCCTTATATCTTCTTGCGTCAGTAGCAACCTTTTCTTTTTGTTCTTTCAGATAGCCCTGAGAAAAATCCTGTTCAGCTGACTGCTGATTAGCTATTTGGTCAGTCATAGTTTTTACCATGCTCTGCCCGCCCCGCATTATCATCGGACGCAATGCTAAAATCGTTACAACTATAACCCCTAAAATTAAAGAGTATTCGACGAACGTCTGCGCTTTTTTTCTTTGTCGTATCATTTTGCATCCTTAGGCGGCAAATAAATCACATTTTTCTTTTCATTTGAATAATCAAAAGTACTTTTAATATATGTGCCGTCTGTTCCGCCTGGTAATATCTGTTCTTGCGAGTTCGTTGTAGAATCCGAAAATCGTTTAGACTGCATATAATACGGTTCATATTCAGCATTAATCGTACCGATATAACTATCCCCGGCATTAGCCCGAGCCTGTTCAACCATAGTATTCCGCGCGTCGTAAATTCGCGCCTGAAAAGCTCGTTTCACAAAAACCGTCATCATAATTATCATGCCTGTAACTACTGAAAAAATCACCACATATTCGGACGCTAAAATTTGTCCGCGTTTAGAAAAAAGGGCGATCCCTTGATCGCCCCTTTTATTCCTATGCTGTGATATGATTCTAAACATTAACTTATCCTTGGCTCTGCGTAGCTTTACGCGAAGCAGGGTTACCTCTTTTTTTCTCTATACTCTATACCATCCACTCCCTCTATTTTCCCCAATACTCTTTATTTGCTGAAATAATTTCAGTTTCTTCATTAACTTTTGAATTTTCCGAATTGATATTAGTCTTGGATACTCCTAAATTAAACGTTTCTTCTGTTTTAGTTACTTTTGTCGATATCTTATTAACCCGGGTATTTCCTACTGAATATTGCCCGCCGATGTCATCAGTTGCGGATTTTAACCTGCCTTGTAACCCGCGTTTAATATACGCTTGTATCGACAACAAAGCCGCCGCAATAATAATTATAAGTATCGCGTATTCCAGCGTACTCTGTCCTCTATTCCGGCGTTCATTCAATTTTTTAAACATATTTCCTCCTCTTATCTAAATAACAAATTATATTACTTCGAATTAAAGTCCTCTAAGTTAATGGCGTTGTCTTTCGTCCCCTTACCATATTTAGTAGTTTCATACCCGGAAGAATCATCGGTTGTTCTGGTTCCGCGTCTATCTTTTTCTGCATTAATATCCGTATACCCATTATCAACTGCAGTCCGGGAAGTTTTACTTTCTTTATAATACGGCTCATATTGAACTGTAGATCCGAGCGCATTGGTCTGCTGTGTCATAGTAACACTAGCATCTCTGATCCTAGCCTGCAAAGCGCGCTGCGCAAACTGCTGCATTGCTATTACCCCTGCCACAACTAAAGAAATTAATATCGCGTATTCCGCGGTATTTTGTCCTTTTCGATTTTGCCACATTAGTTTTAACATATATTCTCCTCTGAAAAAATTTTCACTTATTTTTTGGGGTCAACTACTGAAGTACCTACCGCCGGTCTGGAGTTTTTTAACCGATTCGACATTTCCAACATGCTGTTTTTCGACGATTCCAACGTTTGATTTACTGCTTTCTGAAACGGTCCGCCCTTAGCTAAAAACAGAATCATTACCGCGATAATAGCAGTGACCAAAATAATATATTCGATCGTGCTTTGACCTTTGTTTTCCCTTGCCTTACAAAATACTCCTTTTCCCATAATCCCTCCCATGTAAATCATTTTTTGGCTTCATTATAAATATGCTGACGAGCGCCTTGAACAGCGCGAAAGACATAGGTGCTCATGGTCACCAAGACCATAGCTGCAACCGCGGCAATAACAGAATATTCTAATAAGCTTTGTCCTTTACTTTTCATTTTTTATTCCGTCGCTGCCGGCTTCCGAACCTCATAGGCTCATCAGTATTTTAAGGTAAGCCCTGCCTTAAAATAACTATATCACCGCACCCGCGGTCCTCGTTTTGAGGATCATCGTCTTCCGACGAGAACATGATAAGTGAGCTGATAAAAGTATACCACGCCCAAAATCACCCCGCAATTAAATATATAAGTATTATGTAAGCGGTTACTTAAAAATTTATTTCTTTTATTCGGTCAACTACTGCGAAATCAAAAGTGCCGCCTTCTAAATTCAATTTTATTTGCGTCACATTTTCATTTTTTACTATCTCGCCGGACAGCGAAAATATTTTTTTCCAAAAATCTTCTCCCTTATTCGCTTCAATTCCATAAAAAAACCGCTGCTTCATCCGCTCAAATATCAAATCTCCGATATTATCATCCAGAATTTTTTGTTCATCAAAAATAAATCCTTTCCAATCCCTCGCCCCCTTATCCGACAACCGTATTCTCCCCCGAGCTTTAACTAATTTTCTAGGCAAATTCGGTATATGCTTGATCTCAAAAAAAACATTTTTTAACTGATCTAAAAAACAAATTTTTTTCAAAGTTGATGACCCATTTATCAAACTATCCACTGCAGCCTCAGTCTCAAGACTGCAATGACTGGAAATATTCAAAACCAATGGTATCCTATTTATTAAAAATCCATCAGCGCACACATCTAAACATCGCTGGTACGGCGCAGCAACTGCCTCATCTATATCTTCACATACTGCCAAATCATCCGGACTAAAATAAAAATATCGCCCATCATCCAAAACAATCTTGATCGCTTTTATGACCGTGACTCCCACGTCTATACTTTCTTTAGCATTTAAATTACCAAACGAAAACGCCCTTCTGGTCTGCATTGAAAAAAGAGCCTCTAAATTTTTTAAAGCTTTTTCTGAATCATGTTCAGTTATGCCATATCGATCTAAACATAAATACTGAAGTATCCGGTTTTCCTGTTCTTCATCACTCCACAATTCCCGCGCCAAAACATCCCGAGCTGCTGCTTTTAAAAATACTATTCCAGCGTAAGCAAAATTTTTAGATAAAACTTTTTCTACACCGGAATCTTGAAATACCGGCACAGACTTATTCATTCCCACACCTAATAACGTTAAATTTTTATTTTCCAGTTCTTTTTTAGCAACCTCATCAACTTCAAGGCTAACTACTGTTTCTATATGCGCGGTTTTTCCAGCTTTTAACTCCCCTTTATCATCCAACTGCATGTTCTTAAAAACTTCTGTAATTTGAGTCTTTTTTTCTGCAGGGATTTCAAATTTTTTTGGGAATTTAGCGTATAAATTACGCCGACCAACTGAACTGCTTAAGGCTGAGCGTTGAAGGATGCTGTTTACCGAAGACTTGGAAATTTCTATTTTAAATTTTTCAGAAGCCAATGAAGCAATCTGCCTGCAGCTAGTATCAGGAAAGTCACGTTTAATTTCTAAAACAAAATTAATTACTTCTTCTTTTAATTTATAGGTTACGCCCATAGATAATTATCGTAATTTTTTAATCCAATAGTAGCTAGATTGGACATTGTTTAACCTTAACAATATAACATAATGTCCAAACAAAAAAAATAATTTAGAAATTTAAATAATTTCTAAGATATGATTTTTTTGAATGGCTTTGTTTTGAATAGTTTCTGGGGCAAGTTCAACAACTTTATCCGCATTCCAAAAAATCGGACTAAGCTGAAAAGGGGCGATTCTTTCTACCAATCCTACTACTTTATTATTTTTATCTAAAAACACAGCATCAATACTAAATTTCATAAAAAACATATGGATAGAATTACAATGGGTAATAAGCAAGCCTTCATCTAAAGCTATGCTGGTTCTTCCTAACAAACCTTTCGCGCGAGAAAAAAAAGAATCCGCGATCTCAAGATGCGGAACAATGATGCAGCCTGTGGTGATATTTTTTAATTGAGCGATGTTCTGTCCTCTATTCTTTAAATATATCCGCGCTCATCTTTATACCGCTATTTACAAACTTGTGATAACACTCCGGAATATAGCCCGTGGGATGATAGCCGCCCAAAATGGTTCCGTCTTCAGCAACCCCTTCTTGCTTAAACACAAAAATATCTTTTAATTCCATTTGATAGTCGCTGGTCAAACCGGCAATTTCAGAAATCCCAGTTACTTTTCTGGTTCCGTCTGAAAAACGATTAACGTGCACCATAATATCAATTGCGGACGCGACCATTTCATTGATGGCGCGTACCGGAAGTTCAATGCCAGTCAACAAGATCAAAGAATGTAGACGAGTCAAAGCATCTTTGGTCGAATTAGCGTGAACTGTAGTCATAGAACCGTCATGTCCAGTATTCATTGCCTGCAACATATCCAAAACTTCCGGACCACGACACTCTCCAATTACTATACGGTCAGGACGCATACGTAAACTATTGCGGAAAAGATCCCGGATAGTTATTTCACCCCGTCCTTCCACGTTTGCTGAACGCGCCTCTAACCTAACCCAATGACTTTTTTTAATCCGCAACTCAGCAGCATCTTCAATGGTAATAATCCGCTCTCTCGACGGAATAAATTCAGATATTAAATTAAGAAAAGTAGTTTTACCTGCACCAGTTCCACCGGAAACAATCACGTTTTGTCTGGACTCTACACAAGCTTTTAAAAAAGTCGCCATATTGGGAGTCAAACTCTGATATTTATTAAGCAGTTCATCTAACCCCAATCTTTCCTCGCCGAATTTTCGAATCGTAATCATTGGACCATTCAAAGATAATGGCGGAATAATTGCGTTGACCCGGGAACCATCAGGCAGACGCGCGTCCACCATAGGCACTGACTCGTCGATACGCCGACCCAGCGGCGCGATTATCCGGTCAATGATTGAACGCATTTTTTCTTCTGAGGCAAAACTTTTTCCAGTAAAAATCAGTTTTCCTTTTTTCTCAACATAAATATCATTGACGCTATTAGCTAAAATATCAGTTACATCTTCATCCTGCAAAAATTCTTCGAGCGGTCCTAATCCCAACGCCTCATCTACCACCTCTTTTACCAATTGCATCCGCGCTTCATGTGACGGTATGTGTCCGCCGATCTCTTCCAATAATAAATTGCCTACCACATCCTCTGCCATTTTCCGGATCATCTTAAAAGTTGCGGGGTCTTCTGATCCGTCGAGGGCAATCCCTTCCATATGTAAACGCTCGACCAATTTTTCATGAATTTTTTTCTTAAGCGCGTTTATTGCTTGCTGAGGGGTAGCAGTTTTTTCCGACGTTGTTGCTTCTTTTGATACCTGAGATATTCCAAACTTTCCCCAAAAATCAGGTTTGCCCAATGAAGCATCCAACGCCCTAACCTTGCCCAGATCCATTTCGGAAACATATATATCCGGTCGGCGTAAACTATTCGCCATAGTAATAAAAGCTTCGGATATTTTGCTCTTCGGACTATCAATAACGCATGGCATTCCTTTATTCAAAGAAAGCCCTACTTGTTTACCGTCGGAAGGAACGTGCCCAAAGATCTCACACGGCAAAGCTGCTCGTACTTCCTGCCAAGCTACTCCGCCCCGGCTTTCAGAACGGTTTAAAATAACCTGCACCATTTTCGTCGGAAACTGCAGGCTCTTTAATACATCTAAACTCCACTTAACCTGATGCACTGCTAAAATATCCGGCGTGGCTACCAATAATATCAACTGAGAATAGTCGAGCACAGTTACTAAAAGGTCGTTGAAATTTTTACCAGCGTCGACCAAAATATAATCATAAGCTTCCCGGGCTTTTAAAAAAAATGCTTTAAGATTTTCTACAGTTATTTGATCTGTCTGCCCAGATACCCTGACTACTGGCAAAAAAGATAAACCACATTGATGTTTAGTTGCGAATTGATAAACCAGATCTGGACTTACTTCCGAATTTAGCTGAGGAAAAATATCAACCATGGAATAACGAGGAGAAAGGTTCAGCATGCGGGCAGCGTCTTGACCGAGCTGAAAATCTAAATCTACTAAAAGTGTCTTGTGCCCGCGCAGCGCTAAAGCAGTAGCTAAATTAACAGCGACGAAAGTCTTACCAACGCCACCTTTGTTATTAAAAACTGTTATCATTCGACCAGCCATAAAAACCTCTGCGCTCTACTTATTTAGCTTATACGTTATCGGAATGAGCAACCTGACATCCGATTGGTCTACAGCGGCTGGGAATTTTGGAAAAGGAGCGCTTTTCGTAACAACACTTACTGCATGCTGATCGAACAGCTCAAAACCAGAAGATTCATTTACTACGGCCATAGCTAAAGAGCCGTCTTTCATTATCAATGTTTCTACTTTAACTGTCCCTTCCCAATTATATAATTCCGCGCCAACCGGATAATCCATATTCTTCGAAACTTTTTCTAGCACTCCGCGAATATACTCGTCCATATTCGCAGGTATATCTTTAACTTTAGACATATCAAATGTTGATCTTTTCATTGTGGTTGCAGGCTGAAAAACATAAATCTGCTTAGGCGCGACCACATCTTCCTTCTTTGCCTCATCTACTTTTTGTTCCATTATGGTCGGGGTTAAAGTTATGACCATTTCCGTATCCTTCTGCTGATCCGGATTATATTTATGACGGAACAACCCACCTACTATCGGAATATTAGAAAAGAAAGGCACCTTATTTATAGACTGGCTTCTGCGTTTAGATATTAAACCAGCCAATACAATACTTTGATTATTCTCCAAAAATAATTTAGTTTGAGCGGATCTTTTTGTAAAAGGAGTTCCTTTTCCAGTAAATTGACCGCTTGAATCAATATCAGTTATATCTACGTTAAGATCAATGTCAATCTTATCCCCTTTAATCGCTGGAGTAATATCTAAAATCACCCCATACTCTTTATACGTCGTGCTCTCTTGAGACAAGCCATTAGAAGATAAAGTAGTGACAGATAACGGAATTTCTCCTCCCACATTAAAATGCGCTTTCTCATTATTTTTTACTACTATTTTCGGGCGGGATATAGTTTGAGCGTTACCTTGTTGTTCCAAAGCATAAAGGGTAGCTTGCATCCCTGTAGTTCTTATAAAATCACCGGTTTTAAATTTGTCGCCTAAAGAACCAGTTAAATTGGGTTTGGTTTCTTCATAAGCCAGCGCTATTCCTGAACCTAATTCTCCTCCGATATTGCCCCATTCCAACCCCAAATTTTTCAAAGCAGTAGTATTAACTTCTGAAATCTGCATATTGATCAAAATTTGTTTTTCGATTTTTTCCGTAGTAATCAAATTAATTATCTGCTTTTGTTCATCAAAAGGCTTAATGATCTGGTCGAATAAAGGCTGCTGGTCTTTATTAACATCGCCAGTAATAACTACTTTTTGTTCTTTAGGATTATCTAAAAGCGTTACCCCTTTTATATCTGCGGAATCTAATAATTTTTGTAGGCGTGATTTTACTTCTTTGTTTCCTTCGATGGGATTAACTGTAATGGTTATAACACTCTTTCCATTCTGATCCCAAACAAACAACGCGGTAGTGCCAGCTTCTTTTCCCATCACTTCAACTTTTTTCTCATCAGTTGAAACCACATCCGCGATTTTGGGCTCGACCACAGACACCCGGGTCAAACCCTGAACAATCACGTTTTCAGTTTCTCCGACCAGAATATTAAGTTCTTTTTGGTATTGGGCGTCGATTGGTTCCGCGTGAAGAGCAGAACAAAAGAAAGGTAGAAAAAGGCAAACAAATAAAAACTGAGCTATCCCCCCGAAAAAGTATCTTTTCATAAGATCATCTTTGCCTTTCCTCATTTGGTTTGATCTTGTCCTTTTCTGAAAATCTGAATCACGGACTTTACTTCTTCCGGTCCCATGTTTTTGATACCGGCTTTATTCTTAGGAATAGCCATTTCAGTACCTTGCTTTTGTAATAAATAATCCGACAAGGTATCCCAAGATGCGGCTTGTAAAGAAGGCACATCATCATTGTTTGGCGATCTTAACGCAAATTTCAAAGTACCGTGAGCTTGCGCGAAAGTTATCAGACCTGCTTCTTCAGGTGATACCGCTAAAGTAATATATAGTTGTTTGGCGCTCTGTTGGGTTCCATATTCAACGCCTGCTCCCACAGATTTGAAATTCGTGCCAATTGCCAGTACCTGTAGATTTTGGAACAATACTGTAGTTACAAAATTCTTATCATCTCTTTCTTTTTTGCTTTCATCCGGATTAGGCAATTCTAATCGGGCGATAACATCTATAAAATCACCCGGAGTAACTAATCCGCCTACTGCAGACAAAGGATCAATTAAAACCGTAAGCGCGCGTTTTCCCGCAGGAGTTTGTAAAGCAAAAGCCTGCATTGGCACAACTTTATTATTTTTTGGAGCAGGTAAAATTGGTAAAGAAGTGGTATTTTTGGCTAAGGCTTTAGGCATGAAAGTAAAAGCTGTGGATATTGTAAAGAAACATAAAAACATAGAATATGTTTCACCAGATAAAGGCTTGGCATGGGCGGATTTGGTTTTTGTATGTTTGCCTTTAACAGATAAGACCAAAGGGATGTTTAGTTATTCACAGTTTAAAAAAATGAATAAAGGAAGTTTTTTGGTAAATGTTGGACGAGGTGAAACTACTCCAATTCAAGATCTTACCCGAGCAATGGATGAAAAAATATTAGAAGGGGTTGGTTTAGATGTTTATGAGGAAGAAAATGTTATTGGCGATTTGTTAAGAGCTAAAATGGTTCAAGATGTTAGAGTTAAGCGCCTGTTGAAATTTGCAAAGCGAGAAAATGTTTTGTGTACTCCGCACAACGCGTTTAATTCTCTCGAGGCTGTAGAACGAAAATCAAAATTAGCAGTGGATTCGTTTAAGCAGCTGCAAAAGAATAAAAAATTTATTTGGGAAATAAAATGAGAACAGCGTTGATTCAGTTAAAAGCTGGCACAGATAAGTCGAGAAATGTGGAAAAGTCTGTGGATTATGTTAATAAGGCTGCGGATAAGAAAGCGGAGTTTGTATTATTGCCTGAGATTTTTAATTTTCGCGGCAAGATTGGCAAACAAGTTTTTAGAGGAATATGCGAGAATATCCCCGGAGAATCCCTGAATCCGTTAATTGATATAGCTGCAAAACGAAAGATTTATATTTTAGCTGGGTCGATCTATGAGAAAGCCAAAGGTAGTGTAAAGGCTTATAATTCATCGATTTTCATCTCTCCTCGAGGAATTGAGGCGGTTTACCGCAAACAACATTTGTTTTCTTTCCTTGGACAAGGCATTAGTGAGGAGGATGTGTTTTTACCTGGGAAGGAAAATGTGAGGGTTGATATAAAAGGTTTTAAAGCTGGGTTAGCGATTTGTTTTGACCTGCGCTTTCCTGATATGTTCGCCCAGTACGCTAAACAAGGCGTGGACATGTTTTGTGTACCGTCAGCATTTTTAAAAGAAACCGGCAAAGCGCACTGGGAAATATTGTTAAGATGTAGGGCGATTGATAATCTGTGTTATGTGTTAGCGCCGAATCAGTGCGGCATAGATAATCGAGGTATTGAAATGTTTGGGAATAGCATGGTGGTTTCTCCGTGGGGGGAAATCTTGGTCCAAGCATCAGCCAATAAAGAAGAAATAATTTTTGCGGACATTAAACGAAAAGATCTGATAAAATTTAGAAAAAAACTTGGGAACAAAGGAAATATATGAGAAATAAACAAGTTAAAGTCGTGGTTACTGGCGCGTCGGGTCAGATTGGGTATGCTTTATTATTTAGGATAGCCTCGGGTCAAATGTTCGGTCCTGACACAGACCTTGATTTGGGTTTATTAGAATTACCAGTAGCTTTAAATGCCTTAAATGGTGTGGTCATGGAATTAGAAGATTGCGCGTTCCCTTTATTGAAAAACATCAGCGTAGCAACTGATCCGATGGTTGCGTTTAAAAATGCGGATTGGGCAATATTAGTGGGCAGTGTGCCGCGTAAAAAAGGAATGGAACGACAAGACCTTTTAGAAATAAACGGCAAGATTTTTATTGAACAGGGCAAAGCTATTGATGCTGTGGCAAAACCAACTTGCAAAGTTTTGGTGGTCGGCAATCCGTGTAATACTAATGCTTTCATAGCCAAGAGTGTTTGTAAAAAAATACCGGAACAAAACTTCTTTGCTATGACCATGTTAGATCAAAATCGGGCGAGCGCGCAGTTAGCAAAAAAAGCTGGGGTAAATATTGACGAGGTTAAGAATTTGGCAATCTGGGGGAACCACTCTTTGACTCAATATCCGGATTTTTATAATGCCTGGATAAAGGGAAAAAAAATAACGGATGTAATAAAAGACGAACAATGGTTGAAAAAAGACTTTTTGGAAATAGTACAAAAACGTGGAGCAGCCATAATCGAAGCCAGGGGAGTATCATCAGCTGCTTCAGCAGCTAACGCGGTAATTGATACAGTACGCAATTTGAATACTGCTACGCCAAAGGGTGAATTTTTTTCTGTGGCAGTTTCTTCAGACGGAAGCTATGGAATACAAAAAGGATTGATGTTTAGTTTTCCTATAGTTTCAGATGGGGAAAAATGGAAAATTGTGCAAGGAATAAAACACGAAGCCTTTTCTCTAGAAAAAATTAGGGTAAGTGAAGAAGAATTAATACAAGAAAAGAAAAGGGTTGAAAAATTAAGTTAAAAAGATATAAAATGGCTTGAGTTTTGAAATAGCCGGGCTATACTAAAAATCAAGGTTATAAATTTTTTATTAAACGAGAGGGGGATGTCGTGAAAAGCCGCACCAACATTAAACACATTTCATTATTTTTAATCCTAGTTTTTTCCGTAGCGTTAACTTCCTGTAAAAAATTATCAGCTCAAGGCAAGCCGTCAGACAAGGCTCCAGCAGCGTCTTCAGATATAGCAATTCAGGTTGGCGATTGGAAAATGACTAAAGACCAATTTGATGTCAGAGTAGGAATGGTAGGTAAATCTGTTCCGCAATTTGACGCGAAAAGTAAAGATGCCAAGAAAATGTTGGCAGAAGAAATTGTGCGTCAGCAATTGTTGATAGTCGACGCTAAACAAAAAGGTTTGGCTAATAAAAAAGAGGTTGAAGAAGCGATAGAAGATTTCCGCAATAATATTCTTGCGCAAGCAGCAGCAGCAGAAGTGGTTAAAAATCTGACCGCGTCAGACGAGGATATTAAAAAATTTTATGACACCAATAAAGACGCGATTGCGAACATGGCTAATCCTCCAGCTTTTCATTTAGCTGAAATTGTGGCAGCTGACGAAGCCAAAGCTAATGATCTTTTAGCCCGCGTTAAAAAAGGCGATGATTTTGCTGCAGTAGCTAAAGAAGCGTCAATTGGTAAAACCGCTGCTAATGGGGGAGATTTAGGTTTGTTATCTAAACCGACTTTTCCTGAAATGGGTCCAGAAGTTGGTAAATTAGAAGCTGGCGGATTAAGCGGTGTTTTTAAAGGTCCAGAAGGTTTTTATATTTTGAAATTAATTGAGAAAAAAGTTGGAGAAGCTCCTGAATTTGAAAAAGTTAAGAATGATCTGATTCAGCCTGCAACTATGCAAAAACAACAAGAAGCAGTTTTGAAATATATTGAAGAACTTAAAGCCAAGAGCAAGGTCGTGGTGAACGAAAATCTTCTTTAAAAGGATCAGTGAATGTTAAATGTCGAGAATAAAAAGCAGATTATGACAATTTTTTTCGCAGTGGCTTTAGGCATTGTCGCAGTATTTATTACTGCGAAATATGTTAGTGACAGCATTCAAAAAGAAAACCAACGGCTTAAAAAAGAGTTTGAAAGTAAGATGCAGAAGCAGATGAAAGAGCAGGAGGCGGCTTTTATTAATGAGCTTCAAAAAAATCGGCAGGAAATGGAAGCAAAAATGAAAATGATCGTGGAGGAAACCGCCAAGATCAGATCCAGAGAGCAGACTCCAAAAAATAATAAAGTTGTGCCAATGCAGGCTTTTGCTTTACAAACTCCTGCGGGAAAACGCGCGCTTACGGTTTTAAT
>JADFYE010000005.1 GCA_015233195.1 Candidatus Omnitrophota bacterium | reverse complement strand
GTGGCAGAAGAAAAACCTGCGGCACGTAAAAAGGTAATTAAAAAGAAATCCGAAGAAGTTGAAGTTCCTAAAAAGGTTGAGCCAAAAGTTGAAGTGGTTAAGGAAGTTATTAAAGAACAGCCAAAAGTTCAGAAAAAACCGCGAATATCTATTGGCGATGAACCTTTGATAACTCTAACGCCATTAAGCCGTAAAAATAAAAAACCTAGAGGTGGTACTGGCGATGATGCTAGTCGTCATGCAGCAGTTGAAGTAATTGATCAGACTGCAGCAGTGGTGCAATCTACGGCAGTTCCTGCAGGCGCAGAGGTTTCTAAGGAATTAGTTAATATTGAATTAAAAGTACCGATCACAGTTAAAGATCTTAGTACAAAGACGCAACAAAAATCAGGCGTTATTTTAAAAATATTGATGGATATGGGTTTATTTTGTCATATAAACCAATCTTTGGATAAAGATGTTGTAGAAGCAGTAATTAAAAAATTTAATTTTAAATTGGTAGAGCTTAAGAGTGATGAAGAACAGTTGATATTGTTCCATGAGGAAGCGGAAGATCCAGCTTTATTAAAACCGCGTTCTCCGGTTGTGACTTTAATGGGACATGTTGACCATGGAAAAACTTCTTTATTGGATTTTATTCGTAAAAGTAGAGTTACTGATACTGAGCATGGCGGTATAACGCAGCACATGCGGGCGTATTCAGTTATGACCAAACGCGGTAATGTAACATTTTTGGATACTCCTGGTCATGAAGCGTTCACTTCTATGCGCTCACGCGGCGCTCACATTACAGATATTGCGATAATTGTAATAGCTGCAGATGAAGGGGTAATGCCGCAAACTTTGGAAGCTATAGATCATGCAAAGGCGGCGAATGTTCCAATTGTGATTGCGCTTAATAAAATGGATAAGTCTACAGTGGATCCTGATCGGGTTAAAAAACAATTATCTGAAATTGGTTTTATGCCGGAAGAATGGGGCGGTAAAACCATTGTGGTCGGAGTATCAGCTAAAACCGGAGAAGGCATTGATAAATTGTTAGAAATGATGTTATTGGAATCTGAAATGTTGGAGCTAAAAGCTAATCCGGATAGATCAGCTTCCGGTATTGTAGTTGAAGCTCATTTAAGTCAAGGTCGAGGATCATTAGCTACTTTGATAGTACAAAATGGTACTTTAAAAGAATCCGATTACATTGTGGTAGGTCCGTATTATGGCAAAGTGAAAGCCATGTTCGATGATTATCATAAGCCGTTAAAATTTGCTGGTCCAGCAACGCCAGTTGAAGTTTTAGGGTTGCCGAGCGTTCCTGATGCAGGTGAGAAGTTTTATGTTGTACCGGATGAACGTAAAGCTCGCGAAATCGCGTTTCAGCGTCAAGAACAGATTAAAAAAGAACGGTTGAATGCTCAACAGCGCGTTACTTTAGAAACGTTGTATACCCATCTTAAAGACGGGGAAATGAAAGAATTGAATGTTATTCTAAAAGGAGACGTTCAAGGATCAGTTGAAGCAGTACGGGAATCATTGTTAAAATTGCCTAGTGACCAAGTGCGGATTATTTTTGTGCATGCTGGTGTAGGCGTGGTTAATACTTCGGACGTGGTGCTTGCTCATGCTTCAAACGCGGTGATTATTGCGTTTAATGTCGGAACAGATGCTAGAGCTAAAGCTGAAATAGACCGCTTAGGCGTTGAGATCCGTGAATACCGTATTATTTATGACGTGGTTCAAGATATGCATAGCGCGCTCGAAGGCATGTTGGAAGCAAAAGTAGTTAAACGTTTCTTAGCTCGCATAGAAGTTCGTGAAGTATTTAAATTATCAAAGCATGGAGTGGTTGCTGGGTGTTATGTTTTAAAAGGTAAAGCTCCTCGAAAAGCTAAAATTGATGTTATGCGTAATGGCGAATGTGTGTTTTCAGGATCAGTGAGTTCTTTGAAACGGTTTAAAGACGATGTTAAAGAAGTTACTGAGAATATGGAATGTGGTTTAACTATTAATGGTTTTGATAAATATGAAGTAGGCGATGTATTAGAAATTTATGAAGAACAGAAAGTCGCTCAAAAATTATGAGAAAACGGGTATACAGCGCAATGCGTCCGACGGGAAAGTTGCATTTAGGGCATCTGGTCGGAGCATTAAGTAATTGGAAAGAATTCCAGGAAAAATATGACTGTGTTTTTGGCGTTGCAGATTGGCACGCCCTGATGGGCGAGTATGAGAACAGCAAGACCCTTAAAGAGAACACAGTTGAAATGGTAATTGATTGGTTGGCTTGCGGGCTGGACCCTGAAAAAGCGATTTTTTCTGTGCAATCACAAGTTCCTGAACATTTGGAATTACAAATGATGTTTTCTTGTCTAACGCCGCTTGGCTGGCTGGAACGTAATCCGACGTATAAAGAACAATTACGTGAGATTACTACCCGTGATTTGCAGACGTATGGGTTTTTAGGTTACCCGGTATTACAAGCTGCTGATATTCTTTTGTACAAAGCTAATGCTGTGCCGATAGGTGAGGATCAATTGCCTCATTTAGAATTGACCCGTGAAATCGGACGCAGGTTCAACCATATTTTTAAGACGGAATTTTTTGCTGATTGCGATGCAATTTTAACTCAAACACCGCGTTTGTTAGGGTTAGACGGTAGGAAAATGAGTAAGAGTTATCAGAATGCGATAAATTTGTCTGACTCACCCGACGAAATAAAAACTAAAGTAAAAGGTATGTTCACAGATCCTAAACGATTAAGACTAAAAGATGTTGGGCATCCATATGAATGCAATGTGCATAGTTATTTTTCGATATTTGCCCCGGAGAAAAAAGATCAGGTTAGAGAATGGTGTGTTAATGCGCAAAAAGGTTGTACTGAATGTAAGATGATTTTAGCTGAGGCTTTAGTGGAATATTTAAGACCAATAACTGAGCGCAGAGAAAAATTTGCGAAAGACCGGTCTAAAGTTTGGGATATTTTAGAAGAGGGACGTAAGAAGGCGTCGGTGATTGCGCGCCAAACCATGAGTGAAGTTAAGCAGATAGTATTTTAATATATATTTATGGCATATAAAATTCGTTTGGATATTTTTGAAGGGCCTTTGGATCTTTTGCTGTATTTGATCAGAAAAGATGATATTGATATTAAAGATATTCCTATCGCGTCGATTACTGAACAGTATTTGCGTTTTATTGAAATAATGAAGATTTTGGATTTGGATGTGATTGGCGATTTTTTGGTCATGGCTGCCACATTGATGCATATTAAATCCCGCATGTTATTACCTCCGGAAAATAATGAAGAACAAAAAACTGATGAAGACGATCCAAAGGAAGAATTGATCCGTCGTTTAGCTGAATACCAAAGGTTTAAGGAAATAGCCGGCGATCTGGAACAAAAAGAAAAAGAACGCAAAGATTTATTTCCTCGTCCAGCTGATGATGAACAAAAACGTCAATGGAAAGAAGAAGCTAAAGAAGTTTATTATGAGACTAATCTTTTTGATCTGATCAGCGCGTTGTCAGAAGCGTTGAAGAAAATTCCTGAAGATCTGGTCCATGAGATCGTTAAAGAAGAATATACGGTTGAACAAAAAATCCAATATATAGTTGAGGCATTGCTTGAAACAGAACGGATGCAGTTAAGTGATATTTTCGGACGATGTCGGTCTAAAGTTGAGATAGTGGTAACATTTTTGGCGATTTTGGAATTGATACGGTTAAAACAGATTAAAGCAGTGCAGAAACGCGCGTTTGAAAATATAGAGATAATTCGTAATACTGAAAGCCAAAGTTAATATGGAAGAACGTAAACGAATAGTTTTTAATCAGCAGGAAAATGATGAAGACCGGGTCTATAGTCTTTCGTTAAGACCAGCATCTATAGATGAATTCGTCGGGCAGAAGGATGTGGTTAGTAATTTAAAAGTTGCTTTGCAGGCTGCTCAACAGCGTAAAGAAACTTTAGAACATATTTTATTTTCTGGACCGCCTGGTCTGGGAAAAACTTCTTTAGCTAACATTGTGGCGCATCAAATGGGCGCGCGTATTACTATTACTTCAGGTCCTGCGATAGAACGCGCTGGCGATCTTATCGGAATACTTACCAATTTGGAACAAGGCGATATATTGTTTATCGACGAAGTTCACCGTTTATCCAAGACCGTTGAAGAATTTTTGTATCCTGCTATGGAAAACTTTAAAGTAGATTTTGTGGTTGATAAAGGACCGTATGCTAAAACTATAAATTTTAGTTTAAAACCATTTACTCTAATTGGCGCTACTACCCGCAGTGGTTTATTAGCATCGCCTTTGCGTGATAGGTTTGGTTTGTTTTATCATCTTGAATTTTATGAGCCGGTAGAATTGAAAGAAATTGTTTCACGGTCTGCTAAAAAGTTAAATGTAATTTTAAATGAAGAAGCAGCCTTGGAAATTGCCAAACGTGCGCGAGGCACACCGCGCATTGCAAATCGTTTATTCCGTCGGGTACGCGATTATGTTCAAGTTAAAGCTGGGAATAATAATATATCCATTGATCAGGTTAAAGAAGCAATGAGTACTTTGGGTATTGATGAATATGGTTTGGATGAACTGGATCGTCGGCTTTTAAAAGTTCTGCATCAGCAGTATAAAGGCGGACCAGTAGGCGTTGAGACATTGGCTGCTACTTTGAACGAGGAAGTAGATACGATCATTGATGTGGTTGAACCGTTTTTATTGAAAATCGGATTTTTACGCCGCACGTCCCGTGGTCGGGAAATAAGTGAGGAAGCAATTAAAGTTATCAAATAGGTAAATTTTAGGTATTTATTATGATTAGAAATTTAAAATTTTTATTTTGGTTTATTTTTTTATTTTTTGTAACCTCGACTGCGTTCGCAGTTGAACCGCCAAATATCCGGGTTATGGTTTTGGACGATCTGGACGATGTAGTCATTTCTGCCCGAGGACATTATCAAATTATAGACCCCATACATAACATGTTAATTTTTGAAGGAGACGTTCTTCATAAATCTCGGGTGCTGGTACACGGTAATTTTATTTATGTAGGAAAAAGATTTTTTCGGGGGAGTCGTTTACGTATCAATTCTAATCAGGATATTACAGTTTATTTAGCAAATGATAAACACAATCGCTATCGTGGGTCATTGGATATCATAATGAAAGATAAACGTAAATTTATGCTGGTCAATCATCTTGACCTTGAGACATATATTAAAGGAGTGCTTTATCATGAAATTACTGACCGCTGGCCTATAGATGCTATGAAAGCTCAGGCTGTAGCAGCTCGTTCATACGCGGTTTATCAGGCTTCGGAAAATGTGAAAATGGATTTTGATGTAAAAACCAATATTTATTCGCAAGTTTACGGCGGGAAAAATGCTGAGCGCTTCCGTACCAGCATGGCAGTTGATCAAACCCGAAATGAAGTGTTGGTATTTGAAAATAAAGTTTTGCCAGCGTATTTTCACTCCAATTGCGGCGACCATACTGAAGATGTGGCTGAATTATGGAATCATCACGGTCTTTCGCCTTTACGTGGAATCCCGGATCCTTATTCGAGGTTTGGTAAGAATTATTCATGGAAAAAGAATTTTAAATCTGAAGATGTGCAAACCCGCTTGAATATTAAAGGACATACTATAGGGCAGATAGTAAATATTGAAGTTATTGAACGTAATGACAGCGGTCGCATACGTAAAATAAAAATTACTGATAAAGATGGTGGTACGCTTATATTGACTGGTAAAGATTTTAGGGATATTTTAGGACCAAATGATATACGCAGTAATGATTACGAAGTTATTATGCAAGGATATTATTTTGACGTGGTCGGAAAAGGCTGGGGACATGGCGTAGGCATGTCGCAATGGGGTGCTTATGAAATGTCTAAGCAAGGGTTTGATTACAAAAAGATTTTAGAACATTATTATCCTGGCGCGGATTTGGTTCAATTGGATAGTATTAAAGAACCATTAAAGATTGACGAGCCAATAGAGCTTTTAAATAAAACGGATTTAGAATGAAACTAAAATTTTGCGGTGCAGATCAAGGGGTTACCGGCAGTTGTCATATGTTAGTTCTGGACGACGGTTTCTCGCTTCTTATGGACGCGGGAATGCATCAGGGTAAAGAAGAAGATTGTGATCGGTTGAATCGCGAATGGATGTTTGATCCTGCAAAAATAAATTGTCTTTTGCTTTCTCACGCGCACATTGATCATTGTGGACGAATTCCCTTGTTAGTTAAGGACGGGTTCAAAGGTCGGATAATTTGTACCCATGCTACTAAAGATCTGGCAGGTCTGATGCTGTTAGATAGCGCGAAGATACAGGAACGTGACGCTGAATATGCTAATAAAGACCGTAAACGCAGACCTGCAGACGCTCCAGTAGAACCTTTGTATGCAGTTAAAGATGTGGAGAATGCATTTGCGTTGTTTGAGGGCGTTGATTATGATAAGCCGTTTAAATTGACTGATAATATTACAGTTGTTTTTAGGGACGCTGGTCATATTATTGGAAGCGCGAATATAACAGTTAAGGTCAAGACCGATCAGGTAAATGAAGTTGTGTTCGGTTTTACCGGTGATATTGGTCGTCCGCATCGTCCGATATTGCAAGATCCGAAAAGCATGGATCAGGTTGATTATTTAATTTGTGAATCTACTTATGGAGGAGAAGAGCATTCTGAATTTAATGCCGACGCTGATCATTTACTTGAAATAATAAAAAATACTTGTGTGGTTAATAAAGGTAAATTATTGATTCCTGCTTTTAGCATAGGACGCACACAAGAAATTATTTATCTTTTAGATAAATTTGCAAACGAACGTAAATTGCCGAATATCCCGATATTTGTGGACAGTCCATTGGCAGTCAGTGCTACAGATATTTTTATGAAACATCCGGAATGTTTCGACGATGAGTTAGTGCAGTATATGAAAAAAGATCCTGACCCATTTGGTTTTAATGGACTCAAATATATTCGGAATTTAGATGATTCAAAAGCGTTGAATGTTTTGACTGGACCTGCAGTAATTATCAGCGCTTCTGGGATGCTTAATGCTGGACGGATCAGGCATCATGTTTTTAATAATATTGATAAAACTTCTACCACAATTTTATTGGTTGGGTTTTGCGCGCCTGGTACTTTAGGCGCGTTGCTTCGTGATGGAGTAAAAGAAGTTTGGATGTTTGGTGAGAAAAAAATAGTAAAAGCCAAAATTGAAGTAATGGATTCTTTAAGCGCTCACGCTGATCAGAGGGAAATACTATCATTTTTATCATCTGAAGATCGGACAAAAATTAAAGCTTTGTTTTTAGTTCATGGAGAGTTAAGCCGTCAAGAGGCGTTGAAAGCCGCTCTTGAGAAATTCGGGTTTAGTAATATCTTGATACCAAAGCTAGGACAGGAATTTATTTTTTAGGAGGAGTAAATGTTTTCGTTACAGGCTCGAATGATGATGTTGTTAGGCACGTTGTTCGCAATCATATACGCCATTGTAGTAGTGATTGGTACTGCGGCTGGTATCACAAATTTTTATTTTTATTTAGTGATTTCAGTTGGGATTATGTTTATTCAGTATATGGTTGGTCCTAAAATGGTTGAATGGACCATGGGAGTGCAATATATTCAGCGGCAAGATTTTCCGGAATTGTTTGCGATGATCGAGGATCAATCACGCAAAGCCAATATACCAATGCCCAGAGTTTGTATATCACGTTCTGAAATTCCCAATGCTTTTGCGTTTGGACGCGGTCAGCGCGACGGCAGGGTTTGTGTTACTAAAGGGATAGTTGATTTATTGGAAGAGGATGAATTAAAAGCAGTAATTGGGCATGAGATTACTCACTTAAAAAATCGAGATGTTTTGACCATTACAATATTATCAGTTATACCTATGATCCTTTATCGCATTGCTTGGAGTTTCATGTTTTATGGGGGGAGAAACAATCGAGATCGAGGGAATACGGTTTTAATCGGTTTAGCCGCGTTCTTATTTTATTTTGTTACTAATTTGCTGATACTTTATGCTTCACGTATCCGGGAATATTTTGCGGATAAAGGCTCAGTTGAGTTGGGGAATCCCCCGTCTAAATTAGCTACGGCTTTATACAAATTGGTTTATGGTTCAGCGCGTTTGGATAAGGATATGCTGAAAGAGACCGAAGGCATGAAAGCTTTTTTTGTAAATGATCCTTCACGAGCGTCTGCGGAAATACGGGAGTTGAAAGAATTGGATCAGGATGGAAATAATACAATTGATCCTGCGGAATTGATGGTTTTACGAAACAGAGATATCCAAGTTAATTTTACTGATAAATTAATGGAGCTTTTGAGTACACATCCAAATATGCTGAAACGAATAAAACATTTATCGTCGTTATAAAGGCGGTTAAAGGTAAAAGCTAAAGGTCAAAGGTTAAATTTTTTTGAATTAAGGTTGTGTTGAAGTTAATGGTTCTGTAGACTATATATAATTGTTAGATAACGGAGGGAATATGGATAAGTCCGAAATTCGGATAATGGTGTTGGATGATGAAGAGGGTATTGTATTTTTTGTAAAAAATTTACTGATCCGAAAAGGTTATGGACAGGTGTTTGCTACTACTAATCCGATGGAAGCGTTAGAACATTATCGCAAAGAAAAAAGTGATATTTGTATTTTGGATGTTTTTTTGGGAAGCGCGCATGAGATTGACGGACTTAAAGTTTTAGCCGAGGTAAAAAAGATCAATCCGCAGGCAGTGTGTTTGATGGTCTCACGTATGGAAGAAGAAGCTATTGTTGAGAAAGCCAAGGACTTGGGAGCGGAAAAATACTGTTTTAAACCGATCGAACTTAAAAATTTTATTGAAACTTTGAATAGTTGCGTGGATAAGGTGTTAACTTTAAAAAGAGCTGTATAAAAAAATATACAGAATAAAGTGGCTAACCGACACCCCAAAGAAACAGAGTTGTTCGCAGATCTTGAAGCATCTAAGGTTACGCTTTCGACAGAGATGTGGGCGTATATCTATAGTGTTATTTCTGAATACCTTACTTCAACCCGCCTTATATTTGAATATTACAAAGAATTAGATGAACCTGTCCCTAGGGTTGATCTTTTAAAAGCCCGTGATTATGTAGTAAAAATGATTGAACATTTTAAGAAAATTCATTATCCGGAGCATTTGGATTCTAAAGATTTGAAGTTGGTAAAGATAATTCAAGAAAGTAAAGCTTTGCATCCTGCGGTTAAAGAGCTGATGGGACATTATTTTGGTAATGATTTGAATTTTATAAATTTGGCTATCAATGATGTTTTGGATTCTGATATTCAAGGCGGTATGACAAAAGAATATTCAGAGCGGGTTTTATTATCTTTAACTTCAATAACTGATTTTTTGGAAAAATTGCGATATGCAACAATTAATATTGAAACCGTTGTGGATAAGATCAGGAACAAACTACAGTTTCCGTTAACTTATCTTTCTCATTTAGATGCGCATAAAAATACTGCAGTTATTGATCAGGATAAATTAACCCGTTGTTGTGATAATTTAAAAGAAATAAAAGATTTATTGGATAAGTGTAAGTAAAATTTATTTTATCTTGTTTTGTTGGTTATCTTTACAGCATGTCTCGTCGAGAATCCTACTTAACATAAAATCAGAAAACTACGCATAAAATATTTTCTTTGCAAAATTCAATTCATATGTTATATTTTCTTATCTTGTGCAAATAAAATAGTTTACTAAAAAATTTATAAAAAAATTTTCATATGAAATCTTCAAAAAAATCTAGATTAAAGATAGAGAAAGCGATTTCTCAAGTTGCAGTTATTGAGGAAGTTGTTGAAAATAAAGAACTTCCAATAAATAATTTACCTATGCTTACGGATAATAGCCTTGAAAAAGTTCAGGTAGAAGATTATGCCTTAGTTTCTGCTTCTTCCATTATTGAAGATATTCTCAAAAAACAAGACGAAACTATCATTGATGAATTTTTGCATAAAGTAGAAGTTGACGCTCCAGAAATCCCTGCAATTGTTGAAGTTAAACCAAAAGTTAATCCTTTAAGAGTTGCTTTATTATCTTGGGAAACCTTACATTCTATCAGTGTTGGTGGAGTCGCAAATCACGTTACTGAGCTGGCTTGTGCTTTGGAAAGAAAAGGGCATGAAGTTCATGTTTATACTAGGTTGGCTTATCATAACCAGTTGCAATATCAGTTGATAGATGGCGTTCACTATCACCGTGTGCCTTATGCGCCACATCATGATTTTATTGAAGATGTAAATAATATGTGTCGTTCTTTCGTAGGATCAGTATTTCATACTGAAGATTATATGGGAGCGCATTTTGATATAGTTCATGCGCATGATTGGTTAGCTTCAAATGCTATGGTTTGGATCAAACAAGGCAGAGGAAGGCGTGGAATTTTGACAATGCACTCCACTGAGTATGGTAGATGTGGTAATAATTTCTATAATGGCCCCTCTGTGCGTATCCGTGATCATGAAAGAAATGGTACATTTTGTGCTGATAAAGTTATAGCCGTATCTCATGCTACAAAGGCTGAGGTGCAATGGATGTATAATTTACCGGATTGGAAGGCTAGTGTTGTTTATAATGGAGTAAATCCTAATTTTTATGACATTTCAATTGATCCTGGTGGAGTAAAAATGCGTTATTCTATAGCTCCTATGGATCCAATGGTGCTTTTTGTGGGACGTATGACTCAACAAAAGGGTCCAGATATCTTAATTGAATCTGTTCCACATGTGTTACGTTTTTATCCTAACGCAAAATTTATTTTTGCTGGTGATGGTAATTTACGTGGTTCTGTAGAAGCCAGAGCACATAAATTAGGCGTTGCACATGCTTGTCGTTTCTTAGGTCATCAGAATGCCTGGGGATTAAGGGATCTTTATAAATCATGTGATTGCGTTTGCGTGCCAAGCCGTAATGAACCATTTGGTATTGTTATATTGGAAGCTTGGAGCGCAGGTAAGCCTGTAATAGCTACTAATATTGGCGGTCCATCTGAAATTGTTTGGCATGATGTAACTGGGTTTAAAATTCATCCTAATCCTGATTCAATAGCGTGGGGTATTGGTTCATTATTTGCTGGTTTTGACCATGGCAGATGGATGGGACAAAATGGTCGTGCTGCTGCTGAAAAAGATTTTTCCTGGGATGTGATTGCTGATCATACTATTGGTGTATATAAAAGTTTAATGTAAATCTTCGTTTTTTCTTCATTTTTTATCTTGCAAAAATAATCTTAAAATCATTTTGGTAAATTTCATTTATCGAATATAATAATAGCGTATTTCACTTTTGAACAAAAAACAAGGGGGGGAGAGAGTGAAAAAAGGGATATATTGTGTCTTAGGGATTTTAGCAGGTTTGTTGTGTTTTATTTCTCCAGCAAGGGCTGGATCAGGCGCGTACAGTTTGGAAATGCTTGACGCCGAAGCAGTAGGAAAAGGTGACGCTTTCGTCGGGGAAGCTGACAATCCATCCGCAGTTTATTACAATTCCGCAGGTTTGACTCAACTTAATGAAGGTCGTTATGTATCCTTAGGCGCGTCAGCACTCCGTTTAAATCAAAGTCATTATGCGAGTGGTGTGGAGACGAAATCGCATGAGCGGAATTTTGCTGTTCCATATTTTTATTTTGCGGATAAATTTAAAAATGACAGATTAGCAGTTGGATTTGGAACAGTATCAAGATTTGGTCTGGGAACTGAATGGGCAAATAATAGTTTTGCAAGGTATTCATCGACTAAATCAGATTTGATAAATTCAACTTTTATTTCTACTGTTGCTTATAGATTTACAGACAAACTTTCTTTAGGTGTTGGTTTTGATGTGGAGCGCGCGTTCGCTAATCAAAAGAAAAAAGTTGCTCAGCCTTTGGATGTGGGTGCTGATGATGCGAATTTTCAATTAAAAGGAAAAGAT
This sequence comes from Candidatus Omnitrophota bacterium, assembly GCA_015233195.1. Taxonomy (GTDB): domain Bacteria; phylum Omnitrophota; class Gorgyraeia; order Zapsychrales; family Zapsychraceae; genus JADFYE01. The sequence continues at coordinate 96,465 of JADFYE010000005.1, read as the reverse complement.
GATTTTTCTCCTGGGTATCAATTATCCGCGATGTATAAAGTTAATAAACGGCATCAGTTTGGGTTAACTTATCATAGTCCAATTCATGTTAGATATAGGGGCAAATTATATTTAGATGGACTTAGCCCGACTTATCAATTTTTACTTAATGGAGGAGTTGGGGTTAATCATTTTGAAACAGACGTATCTGTTAAAAGTGTATTGCCTCAGAGTGTTGTTTTAGGTTATAGTTTTAGACCAACAGAAAAGTGGATGGTCAATGCTGATATTCAATGGACAGACTGGTCAGTTTTGCAGCAAAAGCATGTTGTATATCAAGATCAGTTAAATGGTAATCAGAGTGCGGTTTTAAATTCAGGTAATCCCGAATCACTTGATTATCATGATGCGTTATCTTTGTCTTTAGGTACTGAATATTGGGTGTTAGATTGGTGGGCATTGAGAGCCGGATATTATTTTCATCAGACGCCAATATCAGAAAAAAATATCCAAGCTTGTTTACCTGATTCTAATAGTCATAGTTTTACTCTTGGTACAGGGTTTAAATTTACGCCAAATTTTACTTTTGATGTGGCGTATAGCGCGATGTTATTTGTTCCTCGCAATGTTGATAGTAATTTTTCAACAGCAACCAGTGATTTGGATGGAGAGTATAAAACTTTTGCGCAGTATGGAATGGGGTCGATGACGTATAAGTTTTAAAGATTGATATATGATTATTAAAAACATTTTGTCTGCTGGGTTTAAGAAATACGGAAAGGTGATTGAGTATCCTTGTCGGGATAATAAGGGAACGACGAGGAATTTATGGCGCATTGTGCATGTGTCGCCGATTAAGACTGGATGGCGATGCGCGTATTTGGTATTACGGGATAAAACAATCGGACGGATGGAACGGCATCCTGAGTCGGATGAAACGTTTGAACCGGTAAAAGGTAAAGCATTGTTTTTTGTGAGTAAAGATAAGGACATGGATAAAATTGAATGTTTTAATTTGGATAAACCAGTTGTATTGTTTAAAGGGGTTTGGCACGGACTTATCCGCCAGGATGAGGAAGTGGATATTAAGATTACCGAGAACGCAAAAGTAAAATGCGAGTATTGGAATTTTGGCTTTCGGATTAAATCACCGCACAAGTAAATTTCTGGACTTTTCTTGTTTAACTTATAAAATAAACCATAAGTAACCCCGGGGGTTGTTAAATTTAATACAACCCCCGGGGTTACTTATGGTTATTAAGAAAGGATAATGTATGAGTTGGACACTGGTCAGCGATTTTATTTTTAAGTATGGCAGTAATTTGATCTGGGCTTTAGTTATATTTTTGGTCGGTAAGATCGCGGCACGGGTAATTGCCAGGTTTTTGGAGCGGTTGATGCGCAGGTCAAAGCTCGACGTAACCTTAATATTATTTTTACGTGAATTAGTGCATTACGGTATTTTGGCGTTTGTTATAATCGCGGCATTGAACCAAATGGGGGTGCAGACCGCGTCGATAGTTGCTATAGTTGGTGCTGCAGGTTTGGCGATTGGTTTGGCTCTGCAAGGGTCTTTATCAAATTTTGCTGCAGGGGTGATGATCATAAGTTTAAAGCCATTCCGTATTGGGGATTCAGTCCAGGCTGGAGGAGTTACTGGTGAAGTCAAAGAGATTAAAATATTTAACACTTTGATTGCTACTGGCGACAATCAGCATGTATTGGTTCCGAATTCAAAAATCATAAATGATAATATAGTTAATTTAAGCGCAGTTCCGCAGCGACGAGTAGATATGATGTTTGGGATATCTTATGCGGATAATATAAAAACTGCTAAAGAGGTTTTGATGAATGTTGCGTTATCAAATCCATATGTTTTAAAAGCTCCTGCCCCTGAAATTGCGGTTTTAGAATTGGGGGATAATAGCGTTAATATAGTATGTCGTCCATGGACTAAGCCGGAACATTATTGGGATGTGCATTTTGATATTACTGAACGCGGCAAGATAGAATTGGAAAAAGCAGGCGTTACCATTCCTTTCCCTCAGCGAGACGTGAGAATAATTTCAAATAAATAGGAGGCTGTATGGCAAATCAAGTAACTTTTCAGGGTAATCCTTTAAATTTAGAGGGTAATTTAGTAAAACTAGGTGATAAGGCTTTAGATTTTTCAGTTGTTAATGTTGATCTAAAAAAACGTTCCTTGGTTGATTACGCGGGTAAAGTAAAAGTTATAACTACTTTTCCGTCGATTGATACTCCGGTATGTGATTTGCAGGTGCGCGAGTTTAATAAACGTGCCGCCGGGTTATCTAAGGATGTAGTAATTATTGGTATAAGCAAAGATTTGCCTTTTGCGCAAAAGCGTTTTTGTGGCGCGCATGGGATAAGCGGAGTTGAAATTTTATCAGATTATAAATCTGCTGATTTTTCAATTAAATATGGTTTGCATATTAAGGAATTAGCGTTGACCGCGCGTTCGGTTATTATCGTCGATAAAAATGATAAAGTTAAATATGTGCAATTGGTAAAAGAAATGACTCAATCGCCGAATTTTGATGAAGTTTTCGCTGAATTGAAAAAAATGGTTTGAGATATTATATGCGTTTGAGTGATTTTGATTATGACTTACCTGAAAATTTGATTGCCCAGCATCCGTTGCACCGAAGGGATCAAGCCCGTTTAATGGTAATTGATCGCAGCGCTCAGACTATCCGTCATGATATTTTTTCGAATGTTGATAAGTATCTTCCTAAAAATTCTATCCTGATAGTTAATGATAGTCGGGTTATACCTGCGCGGCTTTTGACCAAACGTAAAACTGGGGGTGAGGCAGAAATATTTTTGCTTCATCAAGTTGATAAGTGGACTTATGAAGTTTTGATGCGACCTACCCGTCGTCTTAAAGAGGGTGAAGAACTTGTTTTTAAAGACGGCATCATCGCTACAGTAGTGGATAAAGAAAACAGATTAGTTAAATTCAATTTTCCGGATATTGTAAGTCGTCTGGAAAAAATTGGGCACATTCCATTGCCGCCTTATATTAGTCATGAGGATAAGGCAGAAGACCATAAATATTATCAAACAGTTTACGCCAAGCATAATGGGTCGCTTGCCGCGCCTACCGCAGGTCTGCATTTTACTGATCGATTATTAAATAAAATTAAAAAACAAGGGCATAAGGTTGAGCAGGTTACGTTGCATGTAGGTTATGGGACTTTTAAGCCGGTTGAAGAGCAAGATATTATAAAGCATAAAATGCACACGGAAGAGTATAGTATCTCGTCTGAGGTTTGGAAATCTGTTAAAGGTCGTAAATGTAATGGGGGTAAAACTATTGCAGTTGGAACTACCAGCTGCAGAGTGCTTGAATCTGTAGCAAGATGTGGTAAACTTGTTGGCTCAACTGATATATTTTTGTATCCGGGGTGTGAGTTTAAGATTACTGACGGATTGATCACAAATTTTCATTTGCCTAAAAGTACGTTGTTGATGTTGGTATGCGCGTTTGCAGGCACTGATCTTATTCATAAGGCATATAAAGAGGCGATAAAAGAAAAGTATAGATTTTTTAGCTATGGCGATGGAATGATAATTATATAACTATGTATAAATTACTGAAAACAGATAAGAATTGTAAGGCGCGGCGAGGAGTAGTATCTACTGCTCACGGGGATATTCAGTCTCCATTTTTTATGCCGGTAGGCACTAACTCGTCTGTCAAGTCGTTAACGTTCGAAGACGTTAACGAGATTGGCGCGCAGATAGTTTTGTGTAATGCGTATCATTTATTTTTACGTCCAGGTTTGGAAGTTTTTGAAGCGGCTAAAGGTTTGCATAATTTCATGAGCTGGCAAAAACCTACACTTACTGACAGCGGTGGGTATCAGGTTTTTAGTTTGGCGAAATTAAGAAAACTTCAAGACGATGGGGTTGAATTTCAATCGCATATTGACGGCGCTTATCATTTTTTTACGCCTGAAAAAGTTATAGACATTGAACAGTCTATAGGCGCGGATATGATAATGCCTTTGGATGTTTGTGCGCCTTATCCTTGCAGCAGACATGAGGCAGAAGAATCAGTACGTTTGACTACTTCATGGGCTAAGCGGGCAAGAAAATATTTTTTAGAAAATCGACGGAGTGACCGGTCACAAAATTTATTTGCGATCATACAAGGCGCGACTTATAAAGATTTGCGGGAACGTTCTGCTCAAGAACTTTTAGATATTGGGTTTGATGCTTATGCTATAGGAGGGGTAAGTGTAGGTGAGCCGGTTAAAGATATGTTCGAAGCTTTGGATTGGACCATGCCGTTTTTACCCAAAGATAAGCAAAGATATTTTATGGGAATTGGTTTGCCGGATCAGATAGTTAAAGCTGTAGGCGAGGGTATAGATATGTTTGATACTTGTTTGCCGACGCGGTTTGGCAGGCATGGCACTGCGTTTACTGCTTATGGTCGGATAATTGTCCGTAATGAAGAATTTAAATTTGATTTTACGCCTATTGATCCGGAGTGTGATTGTTTGGTTTGCCGAAGGTATTCTAAGAGTTATATACGGCATTTATTGAAATTAAAGGAGATTACTGGTCTGAAGCTTGTGACCTATCATAATTTATATTTTTATGTTAATCTGATGCGGAAGATAAGGAAAGCGATCGAGGATGATCAGTATGTGGCGTTTGCGAATGATTTCCTTGAAAAATATGGTTCGGAGCTCAGAGTATAATCTATGAGAATTGATATTATAACTATTTTTCCAAAGATGTTTGACCCGATTGTGAATGAGTCTATTCTCAAACGCGCGCAGGAAAAAGGGTTAGTGGAGATAAGAGTGCATGATCTTCGTGACTATACGGAGGAGAAACACCGAAAAGTTGATGATCGTCCGTTCGGCGGAGGACCGGGTATGGTTCTTACTCCGCAACCAATAGTAGATGCAGTTAAAAAGATTAAAGGTCGCAGGAAATGTAAAGTTTTGCTTACTTGCCCGGGTGGAAAAACTTTTAAACAAAGTCAAGCAAAACACTTGTCAAATGAAAAGAATTTGGTTATTATATGTGGCCATTATGAAGGAATAGACGAGCGGGTGAAGGATTTAGTGGTTGATGAGTGTGTTTCGATCGGTGACTATGTATTGACCGGAGGGGAAATTCCGGCGATGGTGATGGTTGATGCTGTGGTTAGATTGATACCCGGGGTATTGGGAAAAGAGGAGTCATTGGAAGCGGAAAGTTTTGAGCAAGGTTTGCTTGAGTATCCGCAATATACTCGTCCGGCAAATTTTCGTGGCAAAACAATACCTGATGTGTTATTATCTGGCAATCATGAAGCTATAAAAAAATGGAGACACCAGCAGGCGGTGGCAAAAACTAAAAAAATCAGGCCTGACATTATACAATAATCAATATAAAAGCGTCGGAAATAAGTCGGCGCGGTTTATCAGAAGGACGGAAAAATGATCAAGAATAAAGGTGAAACAATCAAGAAAATCGCAACTAAAGGTACAAAAGCAAATCTTCCTAAAGTGGAGATCGGCGATACTGTAAAAATGAAAGTTAGAGTTCAGGAAGGCGAGAAAACCCGTTTGCATCCTTTTGAGGGAACTGTAATCGCGAAAAAAGGAAGTGGAATTCACGCGACTATGACGATCCGTAAAGTTTCTTTTGGCGAAGGCGTAGAAAGAATTTTTCCGGTAAATTCTCCGGTTATTGAAAGTTTAACTGTAGTCAGCCAAGGAAAAACTCAACGTTCAAAACTGTATTATTTAAGAGGACGTACAGGCAGAAAAGCTACCCTTTCTAAAAAAGAGAGTGTTACAAAATAGATTACCATTGATGAGTGTTTTGCAACAGGAGCAAATTTTTATAGGTATTGATGAGGCCGGCAGGGGACCCCTTGCCGGTCCTGTTGTTTCCGGAGCTGTTCTTCTAAAAACCGATCAATTTTCTTGCCGTATTACTGATTCAAAAAAAATGTCTGAAGTTCAACGTGAATTAGCTTTTGATGAGATTTGTAAGCAGTCTTTTTATGGTATAGGGATTGTTGATGAAAAAATTATTGATGAGATAAATATTTTAGAAGCCACTTTTGTGGCTATGAATAAAGCGGTTGAAGATTTGTTATTAAAGATGAATCCTGGGTGGAAAGATGATAAAGAATTTTGTGACAAGGTTTGTTTATTGATTGACGGTAATAGATTTAAAACCAAATTGCCGTTTGCTTATAAAACTATTGTGAAAGGTGACAGCTTAGTTCAGTCAATATCCTGTGCGTCAATTGTCGCAAAGGTGACCAGGGATAGGATGATGTGTGAATATGATGCGCTTTATCCGCAATATGGGTTTAAAGGACACAAGGGTTATCCTACAGTTGCGCATAAGGCAGTGATTCGAGAGTTTGGGTATTGTCCCATCCATAGACGGACATTTAAAATATGAATAGAAAAGAATTCGGCAAACGCGGTGAAGATTTGGCGGTCGCATATTTGCTCGACCAAGGTTATGAGATTATAAAAGTTAATTATCGTAAGCGCTCTGGAGAAGTTGATATTGTTGCTAATGATAAAGATTATTTATGTTTCATTGAAGTGAAGACCCGCCATACTGACGAATATGGAACTCCGCTTGAAGCAATAACTGCGTTTAAACAAAGGCAGCTTATTAAAATTGCTAAAATGTATATTGCGGATAATGAGCTTGAAGATTCTGCAGTTAGATTTGATGTGGTTGGCATTATGGTTTATCCAGACAGTTCAAATGAAATTAATCTTATAAAAGATGCTTTTAGGGCGTGAAAACGCTTTCACAATTCTTACCTGCACTACTTACAATTTTACTATTCTTAGTATATATTTATCATAGATATAAAGGGGGCAGTATGAGTTGTAAAATATTATTAAATTTACGCAAAGTATCATTATTAATTACTTTCTTTTTTGTATTTAATACTGTTTCTCCGTCGTTGGTGCTTGCCCAAAATGTTCTTGATCTGCCTAAACCAAGTACTATGGTCCGACTCAGCTCACCACAAATGGTTAATTTTAGCCAGAGTTTTGAGCCAGTGGTTCTTAAGGGTATAAAAGTAGATCCTAATGATCCGCTAAAGTTAAATTTTTTAGTTAATGTTGGTCAATCAAATCTGACCGAGGATGAGTTTGAAGACGAGTCGAATAAATTGGTCAGATATTTTTTAACCGCACTTACTGTGCCGGATAAAGATTTATGGGTCAACTTATCGCCTTATGAAAAGAATCGGATCATTGCTGATAAATTTAGTTTAACTGAAATGGGACGAGATCTTTTGGCGCAAGATTATTTATTAAAACAAATTACTGCTACCGCAATGTATCCGGAAAGCCAGTTAGGAAAAGATTTTTGGGACAAAGTGTATAGGGTTAACTTAGATATTCCAAAAGATATTTTAAGTAAAGTTTGGATCGTTCCGGACGAGGCAACGGTTTATGTGGATAAATCAAAATTTTCGGCTGTTGTGGTAAGTAGTCATTTGAAGGTGCTGACTGAGGAAGAATACACAAAAATTGCTGGTGGTAATCCCGTAAAATCGCTACGCGATCACGGGACCGCCTCGCAGGTACTCAAAGAGGTCATCGTCCCTGCAATCGAGCGGGAGGTTAATACTGGTGCGAATTTTTCACAGTTACGCCAAGTGTATCAATCGCTTATTCTTGCCACATGGTATAAACATAATTTAAAGAAAAGTTTGTTGGGTGAGAAATATGTGGGTAAGAATAAAGTAGCAGGTGTGAATTTAGTTGATCAGTCAGATAAACAAGTTATTTACGATCAATATATCGAATCATTTAAAAAAGGCGCGTATGATTATGTAAAAGAAGAATACGATCCGATCACACAAACTACTATACCTAGGAAATATTTTTCTGGCGGTGTGGATATGGTTGATTGGGCAATGATGGGAGACACTTATCGTGAAATTACTGATGCTGCGATGGCAGATGATTCGTTTGCAGAGAAACAAATTGTAGTTAATTTAATTCCTAGTTCTGGTGTAGTTCCGAGTGATTTTATTCCAACCCAAGAGGCTGAAGCTAAAGTTAGGAAAATGATAATAAATACAAAAAGTGCCACATATTTTAATATTGATGTTTCTTTATTATTTTGGATGAACACAATTATAGGTAAGAGAGCGGCTAATGTTTTGTTTAAAGTTTTTCGGGAGGAATTGGGTAAATTTGCTGGGCAATATTCAGAGTCAGTTTTGTGGAGAAGAGGAGGAGACGAGTTTTCGCTGGTATTATCGAACTTAGATGATGATAAAAAAGTTAAGTTTAAAAAATTTGTTGAGGATTTATCTAAAATTGAATTTTCGGTTGCTTCTTTGGGGCGGGATGTTGTTTTATCCGAAGCTGCAATTAAAAGAATTCATGATTTTAGTGGTGATATTTCGATTGTAGGACACAGTACGATAGTAGTTTTTCCTAAGTTTAATATTTCACAAAATAGTCGTGACTTTATTAATGGTATTCTTAATACGATTAAAGATGAACATGATCGCAACCTCGTAGTTGTGCCTTCCTGGTTGGATAATTTATCCAAACCGAATACTTTGAGTTTACGTCTTTCAATAGGAGTGTCAGATGCTGCTAATGATATTGTTGATATTGAAAATCCAGAGCATAAACAAGATATTATTACTAATGCAGGTGCGGAATCTATACTAAGAAAATTAGTATCTATTTCGGATGTGCGGCGCATGGAATCAAAAAAAGGGTTTGTACTTGGAAAGTTTAATAATGTTCCGGATATTATTTATAAGGGGGATTGGGTTATAAATACTGGTAAATGGGAAGAAATGTTAAAACTAAATTTAGATCATCCGGACACAATGATTGTGCTTAAAAATATTGGTTTGTTTGATGCGTTACGGGATGAATCTAGGTTTGATTTAGTTCGTGAAGAATGGATGGGGGAGCATATTTATTATGCTGATAGTTTTGATGCTATTGTAGAAGCGTTGAACAGATTATCACAAGAAGAACTAGCAAGGGCTTTGGTTATTCAATGTGATTTTTCAGGGTATTCACATCCTAAAATTGATGAATATCGTCAAGTTCATGCTGCAACAAATTTACGTGATTCAAGAATAGATTATGGTGAATTAAAAATTCTTAATGAAGTTTTTGGAGAAGAAGGCGGAGATATAGCATTATCTTTTATAAGACATATCATTTTAAAATCAGCAGTTTTTAAGGAGCGATACGAAAATGTTATTGTAACTCGAGGTCCTCCTGCAGGACCAAGTATGCTTTTAATTCCAAAGAAAGGATTGGAGTTATCTAAGGAGCAGATAAAAGCTGACGTAGAGTATTTATTGAAGGAGGTTGTTGACGCATTTAATAAATTTTTTGAAGTTCAAATTCTACATGCTACTGCTGTATTTGGAAATATTATTAATGACACTAAAGATTCAACCCGTGTACGAATTGGTAGGGTGTTAGAAAGATTTAATGCGCAAAGACAATATATGAGTAAATATGAATTAGGAATTCAAGTTGAAGAATTTGATAATAAATATGTTGCATTATGGAATCGGATGCTTGAGAAGCGTGCTGAACGCGCAGTTTTAGACATGAATAAAATTATGAATGGTGATAAGGCGGTATTGACATTGTCAACTAATGTTTTGCGTGTAAATAAAGACGAAGGAACCCCCGTCGGCGGTATTGATTTTAATCCGGCTATGATGAATTTGAAAGAGCAGGGTTATAAAGCACAGATGAATATGACAGAGCGTACCTTGGGTATGGTAAATGCGAATTACCAAGGTTTCTATCCTACTATTACAGATGTCCAATCAGTGTCCAGTGTCGAAAAATTCCTAACTTCCAGTTCTAAATAATTCAAAATAAAGGTAAAATATTTTGTAACAAAACTTTCCTTGGTGCGTTTAAATGAGTGAGAGAGAGTAGTTCAGGATTTAGGAATGAGGATATGGTCAAATCTGATGAAGAACTGATTATGGATTTTCAAAAAGGTGACGCAAACGCCATAGGCGAGTTGTTTCAACGTTATAAGACTCATGTCTTGAACTTTGCCTTGCGTTTTGTGGGAAATCGGGCAGATGCTGAGGATGTAACCAGTGAAGTGTTTGTGGCTCTTCTGAAAAAGACGTACCAATTAGTAGAAGGCGCGATGTTTAAAACCTATCTGTTTACTTTAGCAAAAAACGCGGCATTTTCAAAAATGCGAAAGCGTAAAAATATGACAAACTTTTGGTTCATGGATAAAACCGGTGAGATGAAAGAATGGGATATTCCTGATACTAGGGAACTTCCGCTTGAAGAAATAGCACGGGTTGAAATGGAAAAACAAGTACGAGCTGCTATAAATAAATTACCTGAAGAACAGCAATTGGCGATCATATTAAGGGAATATCAAAGTTTGAGTTATAAGGAAATTGCTGACGTTATGGTTTGTTCATTAGATCAGGTTAGAATTTTGATATATAGGGCGAGGGAATTTTTGCGTGTTCAAATATCGTCCCAAAAAGGGGAAGAGATATGAAATATAATGATGAAGAAATAAAAATTTTGATCTCAGCTTACGCAGACGGCGAAGTAACGGAAGAAGAACGCGCTGCAGTTGAGAAATTGATCGCCACAAATGAAGTTTATAAAAAATATTATCAGGATGTAAAGACCATATCCTCTCAACTTACATCTTGGAAAGATGAACAACTCTCTCCCGATCTGGAAAACCAAATTAACCAAAGCTTGAATAAAGCTATGCCCAGGGAGGGACGTATGGAAACTAAGAATAATCGTTTGCCGTTAAGAGTTTTAGCAGGAACTACTATTGCGATAGTAGCGCTTATTTCATCGCAAAATTTTATCCTTCAGGGAACTCAGGGAAAATTGAAACATGTGGTAAGTGATATTACCGGAGAGTATGCAATTAGTAGTGCTGCTAAATCTGCTCAAGTTACTCAAGCTACTGCGGTGGAAAAAAAATTAGCTGCACAGTTACAACCTGGTTCTGAAAATTTATCTTTAGGAAAAATTAATTATAAACCAGAAAAATCAGCAACTTTAAGTTTGGGGGCAGATAAGAGTGAAGTGGTCACAGCAAAAAGTTTGTTGATGGAAGCTCCGATTTCTGGAGGGCAGTATGAGCCGTATTATAAAAAAGCAAAGAGAGAAACAGAAGTTGTGGTAGATAATAGGAGTCTAATGTCTGCTCCCGGACAAGCCAGTATGGGAAGTATAGGGGGAATGGCGCAATCTCAGCCGATGGCTGTATATGAAATAGGTGCTGTTAGAGGAAACGCATCAACTTTGAGAAGGTTAGGAGTTGATGAAGGCCGATCAGGAATGGATTTTGCAGATATTGCAAGTGTACGTCGGGGTTATATGGTGTTTAGTTATGATGGTCCGATTGTACCGGTGTATCCTGTATATAATTCCAATACTGAAGAATACACTAAACTTTCTGAAACTGATTTTAAATTGGCACAAACCGATCCATTGTCAACTTTCTCTATAGACGTTGATACTGCATCATACAGTAACATTCGCAGATTTTTAGATAACAATCAAATGCCGCCTGAAGAAAGCGTGCGTATCGAAGAGATGATCAATTATTTTACTTATGATTATCCTAATCCGAAAAATGATGAGCCATTTTCAATTACAACTAAAGTCAGCCCATGCCCGTGGAACAAAGATCATCAGTTGGCGTTGATCGGAATACATGGAAAAACTTTAGATGAAAAAGAAATTCCGCCGAGTAATTTGGTATTTCTGATTGATGTGTCTGGCTCAATGAGTGATGCGAATAAATTACCGCTTTTAAAACAAGGCTTCAAAATGATGGTCAATCAATTAACTGCTAATCAAAAAGTTGCTATTGTTGCTTATTCAGGAGCAGCTTGGTTGGTTTTGGATTCAACATCTGGCGCGGATAAAACAACAATTTTTAATGCTATAGATTCTTTACAGTCTTGCGGTTGTACTGCAGGAGCAGACGGCATTCAAATGGGTTATCAAATTGCAGAGAAGAATTTTATCAAAGGCGGGAACAATCGGATTGTTTTAGCTACAGACGGAGATTTTAATGTAGGCATGTTCCAGACCAGCGGTTTAGTTAATATGATCGAGGAGAAACGCAAGTCAGGCGTTTATTTGACCATCATGGGTTTTGGCATGGGTAATTATAAAGATGAAAAGATCCAGCAATTGGCAGATAAAGGCAATGGCAATGCGTATTACATTGACAATATTCAGGAAGCCAAAAAAGTCATGGTCAATGAATTAGGCTCGACGTTATTTACAATTGCAAAGGATGTTAAAATTCAAGTAGAATTCAATCCAGCCAAGATTAAAGAATATCGTCTGGTGGGATATGAAAAACGCGCTTTGGCTAATAAAGATTTTAATGATGATACCAAAGACGCGGGTGAATTAGGGGCTGGTCATACCGTAACCGCTTTATATGAAATAATACCGATTGATTCTAAAGAGGTAGTTGCAAGCGTCGATGCTTTGAAATATCAAACCACTCAAGTAGTTTCAAGTAACGAGCTCATGACAGTAAAATTGCGTTATAAAAAACTAGATCAAGATGTGAGCGCTTTGATCACTCAGCCGGTAACTGCAGACCAGATTGAGGCTAATATCAGTGGAGATATGGCATTCGCCTCAGCAGTAGCTGAATTTGGTTTGCTGTTACGTAATTCCATGTTTAAAGGTGCGGCAACTTATGATCAAATAATTACGTTAGCTCAAGGCAGTATCGGTAAAGATGAATTTGGTTATAGACAACAATTTGTGGACATGGTTAAAAAAGCGAAAAATTTGGATACTCGTATGGTCGAAGATCAGGGAAAAGGGATTCAGTTTAAAAAATAAAAATGGAGGACGTATGGAAATTAATAAAAATAAAGCATGGATAAAAATTTTAGCAGGGGTTGTGATTGGTATTATATTGGGGGTTATATCGGTTAGTTATTTAACCCGAGGAATGCAAGGGCGACTTCGGAGTGCTACAGACGATATTGGTGGACAATATTTAATGGCTGATAAATCATATGAGCCTAATTATAAGGAGTCAAAAATTTCTCGTAGTGTGAGCGCTGCACCAGCAGCAGCCGTTATTCGCAAAGTTATTCAAAATGCTAATTTGAGTATACGAGTCAAAGATTCTTTAAAAGTCCAGGTTGAAATTAATAATATTGTAACTAAATATAACGGCATGATTATAAGTTCGCAGATTTATAATTCTGGTGAAAACAATCGGCGAGGTACAACTGTATTAAAAGTTTTGCCTGCTAATATGGTGGCAACGTTAGTTGATATAAAAAAATTGGGAGAAGTTGAGAATGAAAATGTCAGTGGTGAAGATGTAACCGAACAATATGTAGACCTTCAAGCTCGTCTGCAGAATTATAAAATTGTTAAAGATCGATTAACCAAGATAATGGATGAAAAAGCCCGGGAAGTTAAAGATATATTAGAGATTGAAAAGGAAATGGCTCGGGTTGGTGGAGAAATTGAAGCATTAGAAGGCAGGATCAAATATTTGGATTCACAAGCAGATATGGCGACTGTAACTGTTAATTACTATGAAAAACAAGTTCATATCGTTAGAGGTTTGAATTTTAAAGAAAGATTTCAGCAGACGTTAAAAGTGTCAGTTGAGGTTTTTGTGAACACGATTAATGGAATGATAATTCTCATTTCATTTTTATTGCCCATTATGATTGTTTTGTTTGTTATTTGGGGTGTGATTAAATTGATCAAGAAGATTAAAAAATAATTTTTATAAGGAGAAACTGCGTGAAAAGAAATTCATATAAAATTTATGTATGTATAATTTTTATTTTTATTTCTTTAACAATAGTTGAGGCTCACGCAAAAGCCGCGTATATGTCGATGGGATATTACATAAATAAGGCGGGGCTAATTGTTATTGGTGATACAAAAAAGGGCAATAAAGAATTAGATTTGACCATTTCTGTTCGTGAAGTTATTAAAGGAGATAAAACATTAGTTGGACAGGAGATTATGATACCTGACGGTCGGGAAATGGCGGATAATATTGTACCTCTGGATTCAAAACAAATAGCTGTTTTACTTAATTCAAATTGGGATACGCCTGATCACAACCTGTTAACGCTTAATTTTTATCAACAACCAAATGAATTAGAAGCTTTAAAGTTGCTGGCTAACATTCTTAGTATTAAAGATGAAAGAACTCGAATAAATGAATTAATAAAAGAATTTTTAAAAAACAATGTTCATATTCAAGAGCAATTATTTGCAGAAATTGCTCAAATGAAAAATAGAGATAACTTTGATTTGGTTTCCGGGCTATATGATGAATTAAATGATGGTTATCAAGTAAAATTAATTGGAATGATTGTTGAAATGAACGATTTGAGAGGCGTTCCAATGCTTATTAAAGCGTTGTTGTCAACTTCTAAGGCAACAAGTGATGCGGCTGCTCGGGGGCTATATTATAATTTTCCAGGAGCAGAAGGCGTAACTGAAGCATTTGAAAAATATTTTAAATTGGGACGAGATAATGATCATTTTGCGGCAAGGTATCTAGCTAAGCGTTATGAAAATGAGAAGTATGAGAGCTTATCTAAGCCGGAACCTAAAATAAAATGGTTAAAAGCTAGCCAAATGGAAGAAGCTGGAAAAATTAAACTAGCCCGGGATATGTATTTTTCATTAATTGTTGACGAAAAGGAAGATGTTTTTTCTCGGCGAATGGCTGCGATTAAATTACTTCAAGATGCCAATGATCAAGAAAAAATAGCTATTCAAAAGGTTATGTTGCCGATTTTTCAAAAAGATGTGGAAGGTGATAATTACTTGGCAATGTTTGAGTCTGTTAAAATTTTACGAAAATGGCATAATTTGGAATCGTTACCATCGTTTTTGAATGTTTTAGAAAAGAATGACGCTATCTATGAAAAATCTGTTCAACAAGCCACTATGGCGATAAGAGAGCTCGGAAAAGATGCTCGTGAACAAGCTGTTATTAAAATACAAAAATTGATTCAATCTCCTCCACCGTCGCATTTGACCGGAGATAATCCGATGTGTTATTTGCTCGAACTCATTTGGTTGGGAGACGAAAAAAGCATTCTGGAATCAAGACAAGTATCTCATTCCGTTTATAAGGAAGCTTGGGAACAAATACAGCCTCTTGTACCTCTTACCGGCGCAGAAGATGAAGGATTGTTTCTTATAAATGTGCTAAAAAATTCTCCTCGAGGTATTCCGTATAACGATATCTCAAGATCTTGGGCTATATTTCGTCTTGGTGATTTAAAAGAAAACCGCGCGATTCCGTTATTGGTAGATTATATTAAACGAGATGCTGTTGAGCATGGCATTAGTAATGCAAAAGAGGCTTTAAAAAATATTGCGGGTGATAAAGTTGAACAGGTCATAATGACATTACTTACTGATAAAGAAGAGCGTATTAGAGAAGTAGCGACGGAAATATTATGTGATCTTAAGGGAGAAAGGATCTTACCTCTTTTACGAAAAATGCTCAAAGAAGAAAATTATGGAAGTCGACAAGTCGCGTTTATGCGTTTGGGCAACTATGGGATACCCGAAGATTTGGAATTATTAAAACCATTTTGTGATTTTTGGAATGTAGGAGGAGGCATGAATTACTGCTCCTGTCAGGCAATGGTCGAAATTCGTGAAAGGGTTAATTATGATTTGAATGGACCTATCATCAAATCAAAAGCGAGTTTATTGCAGGACATCAATGCTAAATCTGTAAAATAAATGTTATTAATTATAATCAAACCGCAGTTGACTTATTACGTATAGTATTGTATATTTTATACGTAAGGAGGCTGATATGCAGACAAAAAATAAATTAACATTATGGGTCGAGAGTGATTTGGCTTCATTCGGCAAAGATTGGGCGAAGCAGCATGGTCGTTCTTTGTCTAATATTGTGACTGAATATTTGATCCGATTAAAAGCATCAGCTATAAAAGAAAAAAAGGTTAGTCCTTTAGTTCGGAGAATGTCCGGTATTCTTTCAGGAGCTCCACCAACCGATATTCGCGCAACTTATCGTAAGCATTTGGAGAATAAGCATGCCCGTGCCTAAGCTTTATTTGGATGTAAACATTATTTTAGATGTTGCGTTTGAACGCGGATCAGATCATGGTCCAGCAGAGGAAATTTTGTCATTAATTGAGCAGGGAGAAGCAAAAGGATTTTTGAGCGCTGCGTCTTATCCTATTTTATATTATTTTTTGCGAAAACATTCTGATGTAAAAAAAGCCAATCAATTTTTAAATAATTTACGTAAGCTTACTAAAACTGTTGATCTAACGGATGAAATAATTGGTCGTGCGTTACTTGTTATCGGCGATTTGGAAGACGCTATTCAGAATGTTTCTGCTGAAGTTTGTGAAGCGGATTTTATTCTTACTCGGGATAAAGAAGGTTTTAAAAATTCGGTCATTCCTGCTTTTTCACCTGCGGAATATATATCGGGTAAATAGCCCAAAATTCACGAGAATGTCTTGCGTGAGGGCTGGCTTTCCTATAAGATAAAAATTATGAAAAAATTAAATAATTATACGATTTCGGAATATTTAAAAGTTTTGGGAGAACGTAAGCCTACTCCAGGCGGCGGGTCTGCGGCTGCTTTAGCAGGTTCGATCGGAGCGGGTTTGATCGAGATGGCTGCTAATTATTCGGTCGGAAAAAGCTCGTCTAAAAGTGTTGAAAAAAAGATCGCTTCAATTATAAAAAAGATCAGTGCAATAAAGCAGGAATTATTGGTTCTGGTAGATAAAGACGCAGAGGTGTATGAGTTGGTAGTTAAGGTTCGTAAAGGAACTGTTGCACAACAAAAAGCCGCAGACCGTCAAAGCAAGGCCATAGCAAAACAGATAATGAAATTGTGCTGTGATGGAATTATATTGGCTGCAAATCTTGTACCGATTGGTAATAAAAATTTATTTCAAGACGTTGAGATCGGGGTAGAACTGTTATCAGCAGCTTATCATGGTGTTAAAATTTTAGCGTAGGGGCACGATACTTCGTGCCCGGGAAAAAAAATGGAAATTTTAGACGGCAGAAAATTAGCTTTGAAGTTAAAGGATGGGCTAAAGACTGAAGTTGCTGGTCTTAAAGCCAAGTATGGAGCTGTACCTAAAATTGTAAATATTATGATCGGTGAAAATCCAGATTCGTCTGCATATATGAATTCACAGCGTAAAGCTGCTGAATACATCGGAATTGATTATGAACTTATGGCTTTGCCGTTGGATGTTAGTCAGGAACATTTATGTAAATTGATTTTAGGGTTGAATGACGATGATAGCGTTACAGGAGTTATGATAACTAAACCAGTTCCTAAGCATATAAATTTTAGCGGAGCCGCGAATTTAATAGACGCGTATAAAGATATTGAAGGTATCAATGCGTCGAATATCGGCGATCTTTTGTTAGGTAATCAGACTTTGATTCCGTGTACTGCAGCTTCAGTTATGGAACATTTGAGATCAACGGGTGTCGCGTTAAAAGGCAAAGAAGTGGTTATAATCGGCGACAGCCAGATAGTCGGCAAACCTTTAGCATTACTTTTATTAAGGGAATTGGCAACTGTTACAGTTTGTCATATCGGTACAAGTCAGGCAGGAAAATTAGTTGAGCATATTGAACGTGCAGATATTTTAATTGTTGCAGTCGGCAAAGCAGGGCTCGTAAAAGGGGAATGGATTAAGTCTGGCGCAATTGTTATAGACGTGGGTATTAATGAGGTCAATGGCAAAATTGTTGGGGATGTGGATTTTGAAGGCGCAGTAACTCGAGTTGCTTTTATCACTCCAGTTCCTGGAGGAGTTGGTCCGGTTACTTCAGTTATGTTGATGCGAAATAGCATTGGGGCATTTTTAAAAAGCAGGTAAAAGGACAAAGGTTAAAGAATGAGTAAGTTGGTTATTATCGGCGCTTCGCCGGTTTCTATTCAATTAATCAAACAATTAAGAGATAAAAATTTTTCAGGCGATATTACTTTAATGTTGTTCGATGGATTTCTGCCATATACGCGGGAAGTTTTGTCTACCCAAACCAATTTAGATCAAGCCCAATGGCCGCTTATCCAGCCGAAAGAATTTTTTGATTCATTAAAAGTCAATGTGCTTTTTGATCGTGAGATCAGCCGGATAAATACTTCACGCAAAAAAATATTCACTGAAAATAAAGATCAGCTTGATTATGATTGGCTGGTAATAGCGGAAACTCCTAAAAATAGATTTCCAGATATTAAAGGCGTTAATAAAGAAGGGGTTTTTGGCGCACGTAAAAAGAAAGATGTTGCTACAGTTATTGAAAAATTTTCATTTGCTGAAAATATTATAATATCGTCGGATGATTTTTCCGGGTTTGATT
This sequence comes from Candidatus Omnitrophota bacterium, assembly GCA_015233195.1. Lineage (GTDB taxonomy): Bacteria > Omnitrophota > Gorgyraeia > Zapsychrales > Zapsychraceae > JADFYE01. Next base: position 78,061 of record JADFYE010000005.1, on the reverse strand, counting down.
TGGCATGTTATTTCGCACAAAAACGCAGTGATGTGGTATTGGTTCAATCAAGCCATGGGTTTTTTACTGAAATGTTTTCTGCAGAAATTCTCGAATGGTTACAGGCTCGTCTTAGAGAAAAACGTATAACTTTAGAAATTGCTAATGTTGTTCAGGAAGTTTTAGGGGATATGGAAGTAAAAGCTGTGAGGTTGGCTTCCGGAAAAGTATATGCAGGCGAGGTGGTTATTTTTGATGGTTTAGCTGAAGACTTGCGATTGTTCTATGATAGTGCTATTGAAATGAAAGATCAGGTAGTAGTTAATGAATTTTTTCAAACTACAGAAAGCAGCATTTTTGCTTTAGATGAAGTTGGATTAGTACGTGGGAGTAAAAAAAATCACCATGGTGTTTCAAATGAATATCTGGCGCATCAAGCTAATGTTGCAGCTGAACATATTTTAGCGAGAGAGCAGGGACAAGAAGTTGCTGGAAATATTACATATTCTAGTCCGTTTTCAAAACATATTTTTAAACTAGGTGATTTTGAATTTTCTTTTTTAGGCGATTGTGTTCATGCTCCTAATATTGAAGTAAGTGAAATTCTGGATAAAGAACAAAATCAGTATCGAAAGTCGTTTATGTCTAATGGAATTCTGGTCGGGGCTATATTAATTAATTATCAAAAAGATTTAGATAAATACTTGAACTCTATTGGAAAAGAAGTTAATGTAATATTTGAAAAAGCGTCATAGACGTTTGGGGGTCTTTCCAAGTCAGGATATCATTTATGATGATGTGCCATCTCAAAAAAATACTTTTTGTTGTGTTATTATTTGGATCTTTCCTGTTGATCCCGTTGTATGGTTTTGCTGAAATTAAAGAATTGACTGCGGAAGAATATCGAGCCAAAGGCTATGAGACCATGCAGGCTGGAGATTATGTCGAAGCAATTAAAAATTATAATAAAGCGATCAGTTTAGGCGTTAATAATCCTGCATCGTATAATGATCTTGGGGTTTTGTATGAAAAGATTGGCAACGCTCAAAAAGCTGAAGAATATTATTTGGAAGCAATAAAAGTGAATCCTAAATATTTGCCAGCTTATTCTAATGTGGCTTTATTCTATAAAACTTTAGGAAATAATTTAAAAGCTGTTTATTATTTTAAAAAACGCTATGAGTTAGCGCCTAGAGAAGACTCTTGGGCGAAAAAAGTTAAGGAAGAACTTTTAGCTTTAGATCCTTCACAAGAGATGTGGGTCAGGCAAGTACAGGCAGTTTGGCTTGAGAAGGAAATGGCTGAGCCTGAAGTGCCTGAGATCCCGGCTGAATATCAAGGTAAGACTGGACAAGAATTAAGTCAGATCGCGTTGGATTTTTATAATCAAAAACAATTTGATAAAGCGGTTCAAGTATTAGATTTTGCTATACAGGCAGATCCGGCTGACCCAAATTTAAAAACCGCGCGTGCTGAGGCTTATTCTCAATGGCAGAAACTTTTGATCCCTGATAATATTCGTGATCAGTTAAATGGATTGGATGAAGAGACTAAAGTATTGTTAGTCAGAAAAACTGATGATCATGTTTTACAGGCGATCGAACATTATTTAAAGGGGCAAGATGCTTTAAGCGCTGGAAATTTGGAAGTTGCAAAAACTGAATTAGATTCTTCTTTGGCGCTGGTTCCGGCTAATCCTACAGTAATGGAAGAACGGAAGAAAGTTGAATTTGCTTTAGCTCAGAATGTGGTAAAGCAGGCAGCAGAAAGCGCGAATAAAAAAATTCAAGAAGGGGATTATGCTTCAGCTAAGAGTCAGTTGAAGCAAGCCATGGATAGTATTCCTAAAAAAGATTTTATTGATACTAGTAAAGCGAAAAAAATGCTTCCGGAATGGAATAAAGCAGATTATCAGGAATTTGAAAACAGGTTGAAGTTTAATGAACAGCATTTTGCGAGTGGTAAAAAAGCGTTGGAGCAGGAAGATTATAAAAAAGCGATTGATGAGTTCACGTGGGCTCTAAAACTTATTCCCAGTGATACAAAAAGCAGCCAGCAATTAAAGCAGGCTGAGGCAGCCAAAGCAAATCAAACCGTGCAAGCATACTCAGAACAGGCAGTCAAAAAATTAGAGTCAGGTGATCCGGATTCAGCAAAGAAAGAGTTAGAGGATCTACTTTCCACGTTATCTAAATAGAATTAATTCCCAAGCTAGGTCATGAGTAAACCACAAAAAAAAGTATATTTGATAGACGGACATGCTTTATGTTACCGTTCGTTTTACGCGATCGCGGAATTGGCGACCAGTTCTGGTCAGGCGACTAATGCTGTATTTGGGTTTGTTAATATCTTAAATAAGATATTAAAGGATTTTAAGCCTGAATATATGGCAATCTGTTTTGATTCCAAGAAAAAGACTTTAAGGAAAGAGCTGTTTGCTGATTATAAAATCCAGCGCCCGCCTATGCCTGAAAAGTTAATTGAACAGATACCAGTTATAAAAAAAGTAGTAGCTGCTTTTAATATTCCGTCATTTGAATTAGCTGGATTTGAAGCAGATGATATTATAGCTACTTTGGCTAAAGAAGCATCCCAACAGAATGTTGAAACGGTTATTGTTTCAGATGATAAAGACATGTTCCAATTAGTGGATGATAAAGTAAAAGTTTTTAGTCCGCGCAGGGAAGTGATGTTTAGCCGGGAAGAAGTAAAAGAAAAAATGGGAATTTATCCTGAAGCAATTGCGGATTATATAGGTTTTGCTGGAGATAGTTCAGATAATATCCCAGGGGTTAATGGTGTAGGAAAAGTTACTGCAGTTAATTTGTTAACTCAGTTTGGTTCGCTGGATGGTGTGTATTCCTCAATTACTGAAGTTAAGAGTGATAAATTACGGGAAAAACTTTTAGCGCAAAAAGATATGGCTGAATTGAGTCGTAAGTTAGCAGTTTTAAATACTGAAGTGCCGTTTCATTTTGATATGTCGAACATGAAAGTTGAACCTCCAAATAAAAGTGAGCTTTATTCAATATTTAAAGAATTAGAATTTAAGAAATTTGCAGAAAGTTTTGCAGTGGGTGAAGATGAAAACAGTAATCCTGCATCAAAAATGCAAATTATTGATCTGGCTGGAAAAAGTGAGATACAGTCTTTAATTGTAAAAGTTAAAGCTGCGGGTAAAGTTGTTTTATTGTTATCAAGTTCAGAAGAAGGATCAGATGTTTCATATGTAAAAAATTTATTTATATCTATTGGCGGTGAAAAAGTTTTTAATATTCCGGTAGAGCGGTTTGGACTTTTGGCTGATATGTTAGAAGACGAGTCTGTTATTAAAATATTTTTTGATATAAAAAAATTCCATCGGCTGTGTTTCGCTAATAATTTTAAGATGAAAGGCGAATGTTTTGATGTTTTGTTAGCTGCTTATCTGCTATCTCCGACGCAAAGTGTTCAAGCTATCGACCAGCTAGCTGCTAGATATTTGAAACGGTCGTTGGATGGGGAAAATATATTTGCGTCCATGGCGCAGGCAATATTTGAATTATATGCTTTACTTAAATCAGAGTTAGACCAGCATTCATTGCTGCAATTATTTAATGCTATTGAACTGCCTTTGGCTGAAGTGCTGGCAGATATGGAGAAAGAAGGTATTTGTATTGATGTGGGATTTTTAAATAATTTTTCAGTTGAATGTGAAAAAAATATTGATGTGCTTCAGAAAAAATTATATGAATTAGCTGGTGAAGAATTCAATTTAAATTCGCCTAAACAATTGAGCCGTATTTTATTTGAGAAATTAAAATTACCGGCAGGTAAAAAAACTAAGACCGGTTTATCGACTGATGAAGAAGTTTTACAGAAATTATCAAAAGATAATGAGTTTCCCGCTTTGATATTGGAATACCGTCAGATAGCTAAATTAAAGTCAACTTACATAGATGCTTTACCCAAACTCGTGAATAATACTACTGGACGGGTGCATGGAGAATTTTTTCAAACTGGAGCAGAAACCGGACGGTTCAGCTCTCGCAATCCGAATTTGCAGAATATTCCGATTCGTACTGAAATGGGACGGGAAATCCGTAAAGCATTTATTCCATCTGATAAAGACCGTATTTTAGTTGCAGCTGATTATTCTCAGATCGAACTTAGGATATTAGCGCATTTATCTCAAGACGATGAATTGATCCGTTCTTTTAAAGCTGGATTAGATATTCATCAGCGCACTGCAGCATTAATGTTTGGGGTTGAACAAGACTCGGTGACCCGGGAAATGCGTTATGCTGCGAAAAGAGTTAATTTTGGAATAGTTTATGGGATGAGCGCCTATGGTTTGGCTCGGGATCTTAATGTGACTAATAAAGAAGCTCAGGAATTTATCGAACGATATTTTGCTACTTATCCAAAAGTAAAAGAATATATGGATAAAACTATAAAAGAATGCGAGGAGAAAGGTTATGTGCTCACTTTACTAAATCGCCGTAGATATATTCCTGAGATCCACAATGATAATAATTCTATGCGTCAATTCGCCCAGCGTCAGGCGATCAATACTCCGGTGCAAGGCAGCGCTGCTGATCTTATAAAAATGGCAATGGTACAAATTTATCAGGAGTTGAATGCGCGCGGATTAGAGTCTAAAATGATTATTACAGTTCACGACGAGTTAGTGTTTGATGTTGTTAAATCTGAAAAAGAAGAAGTAGAAAAACTTGTAAAAAAGCTTATGGAAAATCCGTTAAAATTATCCGTGCCGATTGTCGTAACAGTTAAGTCAGGAAAAAATTGGGCGGAAATGGAATAAATTATGAATATTGTTTTTTGTGCTTCTGAAGTTTATCCATTTGCTAAGACCGGCGGGTTAGCGGACGTATGCGGCAGTTTGCCTTTGGCTTTGGAAAAATTAGGACATAATGTAAGCATATTCATGCCGTTTTATAAAGAAGTTGCGAATAAGAATTTACCGTTAGAAAAAATCCGACCGGATATTTTGCATACCACGTTAGGTGATAAAGTTGATGTTTATTTTTTAATCCATGACCAATATTTTATGCGGGATGGTATTTACGCGGATGGGCGTGGAGATTACGGTGATAACCTTGATCGTTACCAATATTTTTGTCAAAAAGTTTTAGACACTTTGCGGGATTTTGAAACCCCCGTCGATATAATTCACTGCCATGACTGGCAAACCGCTTTAATACCAGTGTACTTGAAACATTGGTATAATTATGATACATTTTATGCGCAAACTAAGACCCTTTTAACGATCCACAATATTGCCTATCAAGGAGTTTTTCCAAAACATTTTTTTGGTAAGTTGCATTTGGGTCCAGAGTTGTTTCATCCGAATTTATTGGAGTTCTACGGAAGTATTAATCTGCTGAAAGCCGGCATCATTTGTTCGCATGAAATTACTACAGTAAGTCCACAATACGCGAAAGAAATCCAGACTAAAGAATTTGGTAATAATTTAGATAATGTGTTGCGGCATAATCGTCAGAAGGTAATGGGAGTTTTGAATGGTTTAGATTATCAAGTTTGGAATCCGACTGAAGATAAATATTTAGAGCATAAATATTCGGTTGATAATTATAAGGAAGGTAAAGCGCTTAATAAATTAGCGTTGCAGCAACGTTTGCATTTACCGCAGCGACCTGAAGTTCCGCTTTTTGGGGTAGTCAGCCGTCTTTCTCATCAAAAGGGTTTTGATTTGATCTTGCAAAGTTTGCACGAATTGATGAGCATGGATATTCAGCTGGTAATTCAAGGCTTAGGTCAGCAGGATTTGGTGAATCGTTTGAAGTGGGAAGCTGGTCGTTATAATAATAAATTCGCGGTAGCAATTGAGTTTGCTGAAGATCTGGCACATAAGATATATGCAGGTTGCGATATGTTTTTGATGCCTTCTTTGTTCGAACCGTGCGGTTTAAGTCAGATGATAGCGTTAAAATACGGCACTATCCCTTTAGTAAGTTATACCGGCGGGTTGGTTGATACGGTGACTCATTATAATAAGGAAACAGGCTTAGGTAATGGTTTCTTGTTCGAGCGGAATAATAAAGGTTCATTTGTTTGGAATTTGCGTCAGGCAGTTGATCTTTTTCATCAAAAGGAACATTTTGAAAAGTTAGTGGCGAATGCTTTCCGCTCAGAATTTGCTTGGGATAGTTCAGCTAAACAATATGTAGAGATATATAAATGTTTGTTATCGGTATCACAGGTAGTCTAAGTACTGGAAAATCTACAGTAGCTTCGATGTTGGCGCATAAAGCTAAAGGTATTAACCTTAATGCTGACCAGATAGCGCGGCGTTCTTTGTCTAAGAATGGTAAAAGTTTTTCAGGAGTGGTTAAATTATTTGGCAAAGGCATATTAAGTGCAGGAAGTATAGATCGTAAAAAATTAGCGAAAATAGTTTTCGTTGATCCTAAAAAATTAAAGGCTTTGGAAAAAATAGTTCATCCAGTAGTGGATCAAGAAATAAGAGCAGTGCTTAAAGCTGCAAATAAAACAAATAGCGTTATCGTGCTGGATGTGCCGCTTTTATTTGAAGCTAAGTTGGATAAGGTTTGTGATCTGGTTGTGGTGGTTACCGCAAAGGTTAATGAACAGATCAAACGTTCTGGAAAAAATTTAGGACTTTCCGAACTCGAAGCGAAAAATCGAATAGCAGCTCAAATGCCGTTAATGGAAAAAATCCGTCGAGCAGACGTTCAAATAGATAATAATAAAACATTAAACCAATTGAGAGTACAAGTAGAAAAATTATGGAAAAAGATACAACCAGAGTTAAGCGTGTAGTTAAAGACGAGAATAAAAAACCATCGAAAGAGGGAGAAAATAGCATGGCTGAAAGACCTGTCAGAGAAAGACCGGAGCGTCCGGCTCGGGAGAAAGATATTATCCCGGACGGTGCTAATCAAATGGATATTACTAAACTCAAAAATATGAAAATGTCGGAGTTAACGGAATTCGCGCGCGGCTTGGGATTAAATGGCGTTAGCGGCATCCGTAAACAGGATTTGATATTCAAGGTGCTTCAAGCCCAGGCTGAAAAAGCCGGCATGATGTTCGGTGAAGGCACTTTGGAAATCTTGCCTGAAGGTTTTGGTTTTTTAAGAAGCATGAATTATAATTATCTGCCATGTCCGGATGATATTTATGTTTCTCCGTCGCAAATCCGCAGGTTTGATCTTAAGACTGGTGATACAGTCAGCGGGCATATCCGTCCGCCTAAAGAAGGTGAAAAATATTTTGCTTTACTTAAAGTCGAAGCAGTTAATTTTGAGAATCCTGAAGACTGCAAAGATAAAATATTTTTTGATAACTTAACTCCGCTGTATCCGTTTGAACGGATTAAGCTGGAAAATGATCAAAAAGAAGTTTCGACCAGAGTAATTGATTTATTGATTCCGGTTGGAAAAGGACAGCGGGCTTTGATAGTTGCTCCTCCATACAGCGGTAAAACTGTTTTATTGCAAAAGATCGCGAATGCCATGACCACCAATCATCCGGAAATACATTTAATGGTGCTTCTTATCGACGAGCGTCCGGAAGAAGTTACTGATATGCAGCGCAGTGTAAAAGGTGAAGTAATTGCTTCAACCTTTGATGAACCTGCAGATCGTCACGTCCAAGTCGCGGAAATTGTTTTAGAAAAAGCTAAACGTTTGGTTGAACATAAACGGGATGTTGTAATTCTCCTCGACAGTATTACTCGTTTAGCACGCGCTTATAACACGGTAGTTCCGCATAGCGGCAAGATATTAAGCGGTGGTGTGGACGCTAATGCTTTACATCGTCCGAAACGCTTTTTTGGTGCTGCCCGGGCTCTGGAAGAAGGCGGAAGTTTAACGGTTATCGCTACAGCCTTAGTCGATACTGGAAGCCGTATGGATGAAGTTATTTTTGAAGAGTTCAAAGGTACGGGTAACATGGAATTACAATTAGATCGCAATTTATTCCAGCGTCGTATTTATCCTGCAATTGACATTAAACGCTCTAATACTCGTCATGAAGAGAAACTTATGCCGGATGCTGATTTGCAACGCGCATGGTTATTGCGTAAAGCCATGAATGATCTGAATTCCGCAGAAGCAATGGAATTGTTAATTGATCGTCTAAGTAAATACAAAACCAACGCTGATTTCTTGGCGAATCTTAGTAGAGAATAAAAAGTATTGGCATTTAAAACAAGTTATTGTATACTTGTGCGCTTTAAAAGAGTAATTTAATCAATGTGTAAATAGTTTAAGAAATACCATAAGTTATAGGAGGTTGGTACAAAATGAAGAGTGCAATTCATCCGGATTATAAGGAAACCACTATCGCATGCGCTTGCGGGAACATCGCCCATATTCATTCGACGAAACCCAGCATTCGTGTTGAGATTTGTGCAAATTGCCATCCGTTCTTCACCGGGGAAAAGAAGTTGCTTGATACTGCAGGTCGTATTGAGAAATTCCAGAAGAAGTTCGCTAAAGGTAAAAAATAATTTTTATGTTAGATAAGCTTAAGAAAGCCGAACAACGTTATCTTGAGCTCGAGCAGTTCCTTGCTGATCCTGCTATTATTAATGATAAAGAGCAGTATCAAAAATTAGCTAAAGAATATTCCGACTTAACGCCATTAGTGGTGTTAGGTAAAGAGTTCCAGACCATGCTTCGTCAAGAGCAAGATCTGGAACTTTTGCTTAAAGAGAAGCAAGATCCTGACTTTGAGTCTTTAGCCCAAGAAGAATTAAAAGAGCTGCGCCAAAAGCAGGAAAAGATCCGGCTGCGGATTGATGAGATTTTAAATCCTAAAGCTGCGGAAAAAAATCGGAACATGATTATTGAAATTCGTGCTGGTACAGGCGGGCAGGAAGCGAGTTTATTTGCTGCTGATCTTTTTAGGATGTACACCCGTTTTGCTGACCGAAAAGGTTGGAAGGTTGAGATGATGGAATCGCACGAATCAGATACGGGAGGATTTAAAGAAGTTATTTTTAGTATCAGCGGTAAAGGCGCGGAAAAACATTTAAAGTGGGAAAGCGGTGCGCATCGCGTTCAACGCGTGCCAGCTACTGAAGCTTCCGGTCGTATCCATACGTCGGCGGCTACAGTTGCGGTTATGGCTGAAGCTGAAGAAATCGACGTACAAATTAATCCAGCTGATCTTCGCATTGATATTTTCCGTTCTTCAGGTCCAGGTGGTCAAAGTGTTAATACTACTGATTCTGCGGTACGTTTAACCCATATCCCGACCGGGCTGGTAGTAATTTGTCAGGACGAGCGTTCTCAATTAAAAAATAAGAATAAAGCGATGCGGGTTTTACGTGCTCGGCTATTGGATAAATATCAAAGCGATCAATTGGCTAAAGAGACTAAGGAACGCAGGCTTAAGATCGGTACTGGTGACCGGAGCGATAAAATCCGAACTTATAATTTTTCAGATCATCGGGTAACTGATCATCGAATTGGTTTTACCAGTCATCGTTTGGATACTATTCTCGACGGTGATTTAGATGAATTGACGAATGCTTTAATTCAAGCGGACGCAGAGGATTCGCTCAATGAACGCAAATGAACAAATCCTAACGTTCATTTTAAAATGCAGCAGAAAAGACCTTTACCTTTCCCCGCCTAAGCTAAATATTTCTCAGCAAAAAATATATGATGAAATGACTGCCCGTTTGGCTTCAGGTGAGCCGCTGCAGTATATTTTGGGTTCATGTGATTTTATGGGAACACGGTTATTAGTTAATAAACATGTATTAATTCCTCGTCCTGAAACTGAAATAATGGTTGAAACTGCGATACATTTTTTAAAAGGGTGTACAGGCGATGAGAATAATGTTTTAGATTTGGGTACTGGTTCAGGTAACATTGCTATTACTTTAGCTAAACAATGTTTTAAAGTAAAAGTTGTTTCAATTGACATTTCTGCTGAGACGTTAGACGTGGCGCGTAAGAACGCTCAATTGAATGGGGTAATGGATAGAATAGATTTTATTCAAAAGGATATGTTGGAATTTTTATCAACAACATGGCGGCGGGAAAATTTTTTTGATATGATAATTAGTAATCCGCCTTATATTCCAACAGATCAATTAAAAAATCTGCCTAAGGATGTCAGACAAGAGCCGGATTTGGCTTTAAATGGCGGCATAGATGGTTTGGATTATTATAGAATTATCGTCGAGCACGCGCATAAATTTTTAATAGGGTCTGGACGTTTGATAATGGAATTAGGTGATGATCAGTTTGACCTGGTCGCGGATATGATTAAAGCTAAAGGATGTTTTTCAAAACCAGAATTTATTTTGGATTATGTTGGAATTAAACGGATTATTTTTGCAGACAAACAATAGAATTATATATATTTCTCATAAAGGAGTTATTCAATGGATGTTTTAATGTTAAAAGGGGGGGCATCACTTAAAGGTGATGTAAATATCAGCGGTTCAAAAAATTCGAGTCTGCCGATCATGGCTGCAACACTTTTGACCGACGACACGGTAGTGTTGAAACGAGTCCCGAATTTACGGGATACGCGCACCATGATTAAATTACTTCAGTCATTGGGTAAGGAAGTTGATTATAAAGATAATACTTTGACTGTAAAGGCTGGTAAGAAAGCCGGATATATAGCGGATTATGATTTAGTTTCGACGATGCGTGGATCATTTTGCGTGCTTGGCCCATTATTAGGGAAATTAAAAAAAGCCAAAGTTTCTTTACCTGGTGGATGTGTTATTGGTATTCGTCCAGTAGATTTACATATTAAAGGTGTGGAAGCGTTGGGCGCGAAAATATCAGTAGACGGCGGTTATGTTTTGGCTACGGCTCCAAAATTAATTGGTAATGAAATATTTTTAGGCGGAGTATTTGGTTCTTCAGTTTTAGCGACTGCGAATGTATTGATGGCTGCGGTTTTAGCTGAAGGTGAAACTGTAATTGAATTTGCTGCTTGCGAACCTGAAATTGAGGATCTTACTGAATTTCTCATTGAGATGGGCGCAAATATTGAAGGTAAAGGCAGTCCTCGTCTTAAGATAAAGGGTGTAAAAAAATTAAAAGGCATTACGTATGAGATCATACCTGACCGCATTGAGGCTGGCACGTATATTTTATTAGCTGCAGCTACCAGGAGTGATCTGACCATTAAAAATGCAAACTTAAAACATTTATTTGCTTTGGTAGATCGTCTGAACCAGGCAGGTGTAAAAGTTTATGCTGAAAAAAATGGTGATATAAAAGTAAGTACCAGTAAAAAATTTAAGCCGGTAAGTGTTACTACGTATCCATATCCAGGTTTTCCGACGGATCTGCAAGCTCAGTTCATGGCTTTTATGGCAACCATTGAAGGGGTTAGTATTATTTCAGATAAGGTTTATCCAGATCGGTTTATTCATATCGCGGAAATGAATCGGATGGGCGCGGATATTCGTCGAGAAGGGACTGCCGCGATCGTGCAGGGTGTTAAAAAATTACATGGCGCTCCGGTAATGGCGTCTGACTTACGCGCTTCAGCGGCTTTGCTTATAGCTGGTTTAATGGCAAAAGGTACGACCGAAATACATCGTATTTATCATTTGGAACGTGGATATGAAGATTTAGAAGATAAATTGTTGAAGGTTGGAGCAAAGGTGTGGAGAGAGAAAGAGAAATAATGAATGATTTCTTAAAAGATATTGTTGAATATAAGAAATTTGAAGTTGCGCGCAGTAAAGAATTTTACGCTCGTATAAAAGCGCGAATAGATCTGGCTGAATATAAGCGGTATTCAATATTTAAAAAACAAATTTCTCAGCCTGGTAAAATTAATTTAATTGCAGAAATAAAAAAAGCTTCACCGTCTTTAGGGCTAATTAGAGAAAAATTTGATGTGTTAAAAATTGCTGAAGCATATGCTAACAATGGCGCGGCAGCGTTTTCTATATTGACTGAAGAAAAATATTTTTTAGGTAAACCTGCTTACATGCGACAAGTGGCAGATCAGTTTAAAATGCCAATCTTGCGAAAAGATTTTATTATAGATGAAGGGCAGATCTACGAAACGCAATATTTGGGTGCTAGCGCTGTTCTTTTGATCGTCGCTATTTTGACTGATATTCAAATAAAAAATTTTATAACTGTGGCATCTCAATTAGACTTGGATTGTTTGGTTGAAGTACACGACGAGGCGGAGTTGAATCGCGCCTTGAAATGCGGAGCAGAAATCATTGGTATTAATAATCGCGATCTTAAAACTTTTAATGTTGATTTAGCTGTATGTGAAAAACTCATACCGTTGATACCAAAAGATAAGGTTATTGTTGCAGAAAGTGGACTTAAGACCAGAGAAGATATTTTAAGGGTTAAACAGGCAGGGGCTCATGCAGTATTAATGGGAGAAGTCTTTATGCGTTCGGACGATATTGGGGCGAAAATTAAAGAATTATTTTAACTATACAAAAGGAATCATATGCGAGTAAAAGTTTGTGGTATCACTAATCACGAGGACGCGCAAAAGGCTGCGTATTACGGCGCATGGGCAGTTGGATTCATATTTCATAAAAAAAGTCCGCGTTACATAAGTCCAAGTAAGGCGCGCAAATTGATCGAAGCTTTACCGCCTTTTATAACACCAGTCGGTGTTTTTGTTGATTTGAGTGAAAGAGCTGTGCGTGAAGTTTGTAATTTTACTCGTATCAAGACTGTACAATTTCATGGTAAAGAAACTGCTCAATATTGCAAAAGGTTTAAAGATTGTAAGATTATAAAAGCGTTTAAGATTGCTCCTCAATTTGATTTTGGTCAGATAAAAGAATATATGGTTGATGCTTACCTATTTGATACTTTTAAGGAAGGGATTGAAGGCGGTACTGGCACAGCATTCAATTGGGAAATGTTAAAAGGGCAGAAGTTTGATAAGCCGATAATATTATCCGGAGGTATAACTGTAGAGAATGTGCGCCAAGCTGTTGAAGCTGTAAATCCTTACGCAATCGACGTGTCCAGCAGTCTTGAAAAATCTCCTGGTATAAAAGACGCGCGTAAGATCCGAGCATTTTTTGATGTTTTGAATTTTCGTTCTCCAAGTCAAAGTGAAATCGACGAGAAATAGAGGCATTATGAATATATGGATTCGATATTTTTTTATTGTGTTTGCGCTATTGTATGCTCCTTTAGTTCACGCTGATAATTTTAAAGCGGATTGTAAAAACTCGGATGTGAATTTGGCATCATATAAGGAAATTTCTGTAGCAATGATTGACCTTAGAGGTATAGAGATCTCGACTCAGAATGATGAAACTAATGATTTTGAAAAAGATACGCTCCGACCAGAAGTATTTGAATTAGTGGCGCAGGTAGTAAATCATCATATAAGCGCAAAATTAAAATTAGCTATGATGGACGTAGTTGAAGATGAAAAAATGTTTAAAGATAAATCAAAAGCTTTGATAGTAAATATTGCATTAAAAGGTTCTTTTAGATCACAGCCGCAGCGCGCTTTAATGCGGATGATAAATGCTAATTCCAATCAAGTTTATGACCCTTCAGACTTGATTATAGAAGTTGAGGTTAGAGATGCGTCAACTAAGCAGATCATTTTATCAATGTCAGATGTGCAGCCTTTAGCTTTAAAAATGTATGCTGATCCATTTAATAATGATTTGGATCAAAAATCTTTAGGTCTTATTTTGGATATTTGGGGTGACAAGATTGCCGGACTTATAGCGTCTAAGCGGAAGTAAACGTTATCTTGACGGTATTATTTTGGTCTTGTTTTGTTTATTCGGTATGGTATATTTTACTTAGCCGATAAAGGCAAACCCGGGGAAATCCGGGGACGCAAAACTTCAGACCTAAGTTGTCAAGGACCGAAGAGGCCTGGCGGAGGCGACTGGATCGCCCGAGGCACGTAGATTAAGAATGGTTAGGTTAATAGACAATATGGTGGCTGAGTTGCCGAAGTGAGGGAATGACCGCCCGGTTGTTTCCTGCGATGTTGAAAGCATACTTGTGATGCGGAACCGTCGCCATGTGAGTCTCCTGTGTAGGCTCCTTGCTTTATCGGCTTTTTTATTTTTATTCAAAATTTTAATACTTGCCAAATGTTTCAAACCTTATAAAATAGCAAAAGTAAGACGGACAAATAAAGATATTTTTGAAAGGATTAATTATGAGTTTTCAATATATTCGTAAAATACCATCTCCTGAGGAGATTATTCGGGAAATACCTATGAGTTTACAGCTTAAAGCTTTGAAAGCTAAACGGGATCGGGCTATCCAGAATGTATTTACTAGAGTGGATAATAAATTTCTTTTGATTATTGGACCATGTTCTGCAGATGATGAAAATTCTGTATGTGAATATGTAAATCGTTTGGCTAAGGTTCAGGAAAAGGTTAGGGATGCGGTGGTGCTTGTGCCGCGGATTTATACTAATAAACCCCGCACAACAGGGGAAGGTTATAAAGGCATGGCACATCAACCTGATCCAACTGAAGATCCTAATATTGTTGAGGGTATAAAAGCTATTCGTCGCATGCATATTCGTGTGCTTGAAGAAACTGGATTATCAGCAGCTGATGAAATGCTTTATCCAAGTAATTATCCATATTTAGCTGATCTTTTGAGTTATGTTGCAGTTGGCGCGCGCTCAGTTGAAAATCAGAACCATCGTCTTACTTCAAGTGGATTTGATGTTCCAGTAGGCATGAAAAATCCAACCAGCGGCGATATAACTGTAATGATGAATGCGGTTCATGCCGCATTGTTGCCGCATGTATATATTTATAACGGATTTGAAGTTAAAACTTCAGGTAATCCGCTTACTCATTGTATTTTAAGGGGTGCAGTTGATTTAGCAGGCAGGTCGATACCTAATTATCATTTTGAGGATATGATTAGAGTCGCGGAGTTATACAAAGAACGCGGCTATCCGAATCCTTCTATAATTGTGGATACCAACCATTCTAATTCTAATAAACAGTTCAAACAGCAGATCCGTATTACGCATGAGGTAATGTGGAGCCGTATGGAATCTCTGGTCTTAAAAGATATGGTTCGCGGGTTAATGATAGAAAGTTATTTGGTTGAAGGCGCAAAGCCTGTCGGAAAAAATGTTTATGGGCAATCGATTACTGATCCATGTTTAGGCTGGGAAGATTCAGAAAAATTGATTTATGAAGTTGCGGAATATATTAGGAAAAAATAAATCAGAATATGGACGAGCACAATTATTACGCTTTACAGAAAAAACAAGCTGAAGAGTGGGAGGCAATTTGTAAAAATTGCGGAGCATGCTGTGGTAAAGCAGAAGGTGATCCGTGTGAGAATTTAAGAGCAGGAAAATATGGAAAGTTTTTTTGCTCTGATTATGCTAATCGATTTGGTCCGCATAAAACTATAAATGGCAGGAAATTTACCTGTGTGCCGATACGGGATATTTTGAATGAATTCTGGCCCGGCGACCGCAGATGCGCGTATAAAAAGATGTAGAATATATTTAATTTTTTTCTGCTCTACAAATAGTCTGCTGTGTTATAATCGCAAACATGAGTCAGCATTTAACCCGCATCTTGCAATATAAATTGAAATGCGGCTTGAACCCCAGCCTTTTCTTGAATATAACATTTTAGAAGGCTGCCTTGTTTGCAATACACTTTTTTATGGGAACATATTAGTCGAGATATAAACTATGTCGCATAATCAGGGTTTAATTCGAACCTATAAGAAGTATGATATTCAAGAGGTCAAAGCTCATTTGATGATCTATGGTGACTTAGCTGCTCAATGTGCTAACTGCAGCGAATTGAACGTTAAGTTGGATATGCATCAATGCCCGCATTGCAAAGCCGAATTTAAATATATAGCATTCCGCAACGTGATAACTAACATGCCTAAATTGCATAAAATCGTTGAACAGCGTCCCAGTCTGCAAATTATTGACCACGATGATTATAAGCGGCACATCGGGGCTTCCAAAGCTCAGGAGTTGTTCGGTGATAAATAAACTACGCTTGATTGCTTTAACTAAAAAAGTTTTATCTTTTAATTCGGAAAATCCTCCAGGTAATGAGTTAGCTTTAGCTAAGTTTATCGAGAACGATATGCGGTCTTTAGGTCTGGAAGTGAAACTGGTGACTTATGCTAAGAACCGACCAAATATAATCGCTACTTTAAAGGGTTCTTTACCTCGGGCGCAAGCGCAAAAACAATCAATTCTTTTGACCCCGCATTTTGATACTGTGCCGATCGGTACTGGCTGGAAATATAATCCATTAGGACAGGTTGTAGGTAATAAAATTTATGGTCGTGGATCGTCAGATGACAAAGGAAATTTAGCTGCTTCAATGGAGATCATGCGCAGTCTAGTCGAGGATGGAGTAAAGTTGCGTAAAGATGTTGTCATGGCTGCAACTGTAGACGAGGAGACTGGAAGTAAAGCTGGTATATTACCTTTGGTAGATAAAAAAGTTTTAAAACCCGGATTGGCTTTGGTGCTTGATTCAGACGACAATCACGCAGTCATAGCCCAAAAAGGTTTGATACACTGCAGGGTGCAGATTTTTGGTAAAAAAGCGCATGGTGCGTATAATTGGCTGGGAGTGAACGCAATTGAGATTGCCGCTCTGGTGATAGCAAAATTAAAAGCATTAAAATTGCCATATGTGAAGCACCAGTTTTTACGCGAACCGACTATTAATATCGGGACGATTAAAGGCGGGGATAAAGTTAATATGGTGGCTGATTTTTGTGAATTTTCAGTCGATATACGTTATTTGCCGGGTATGGTTGGTGAAGATGTCATAAATCAAATTAAGAAAGTAATTGGATCAGAAACTAAAAAATTTGAATTTATAATTGATGATCATCAAAGACCGTATGAGATTAGTAAAGAACATCCATTTGTGAAAGCTTATGTCAGGTCAGCCCAAAAAGAGAAAATCCCTGTCATATTAAAAGGAAGTGAAGGCGCTACTGTTATATCATTTTTTCGGAAACATAAGATTCCGGCTTTTGCTACAGGTGTGGGAGCAAAAGGTACAGCGCATACGACTGACGAATATTTGAACATCTCGACTTTAATAAAAGGCACTAAACTATTAGAAGGATTTGTGAAAGAATACGACAGGATATGATTTTACGATATGTGTTGTTAATTTTTAGTTGTGTTTCAATTTTTAGTGCGGGTTATGCGTCCGCGCAAACTGCAGTATCGCAGCCCCTGCCTTTTACCGTAGGAGAGACCATAATTTTTGATATAAAAAAATTAAAGATTACTATTGGCGAAGCAGCTTTAGAATATAAAGGCTTGACTGAAATAAACGGTAAGCAGGCGCAACATATTGTTTTTAGGGCAAAAGCTACCGGGTTTTATGACGAAGAGAATTTGTATTTTGATCCACAGACGTTTTATCCGCTTAAAAATTTCCGCGATTTGAATATATTTGGTAATAAACAAAAAATTGAAGAAACTTATTTTCAAGACCAGCGTAAAGTTGAGATTATTGATTTGAGTAAAGATGCGACGGATAAATTAGAAATTAAAAAGAATGGTCCGATAGATAACGTGTATGGGATCATATATAGGTTTAGAATGAATGGGAATGCTGAATTAGGCGCTAAAATAAATTCAGAGTTGCCGACGAAAGAAGTAAAATTTATAATATCCAAAATTAATAACATAAAAATAAATAAACAACGCTATAAGGCTGTATTTATGAGCGGTGACCCGAAAAATTTTGGTTTCTGGTTTAGTGATGATAAAAAACGTATACCTTTAAAGATCAATGGCGCTTTAGGCGCTATCAGTGCAGTTATGGAGTTTAAAAAATATTGTGAAAGTTCATGCTTGGAGAATAATAAATGAAACGCTGTCCGGTTTGTGAAAATATGGACTTGAGTTCAGTATTGACTCGCCAAGGCGTTGAAGTAGATCTTTGCCCGCAGTGTGAAGGAATCTGGCTGGACAAAGACGAGATTTATTTTTTCACAAAGTTTCCAAATTATATTGAGAAAAAATTTAATGAAGCGATTTTAAAACAACGCCCATCAAATCGCGTATCTCCAGTTTCAGATAAACTTATGGTTGAGTTTAACATGTTTGATGGTGAAGTGGTGATAGATTATTGTCCTTATAGCGGCGGGATATGGTTAGACCGGGATGAGATAAAAAAGTTCCCAATCGATAGATTGAGAATTAATGTTGATCAGGAATTTTCATTTGATGGAAAATTGGACGGCACTACTTATGATTCTTACATGCCAAATGTACGGATCGGATTATTGCCTTTGCCGAATTTGATTTTAAGTTCAGTAGCAGGGGTAGCTGGATATTATGTTTTAATATCATTGGTTTTATCGATATTGGTTTTATGTTTTAAATTGCCGTTACTTTTAGTGCCTATGCTCAGCGTTTTGATAATGGTCACGTTGTTTTTAACCGGACCAATATTTATGGATTTATTGTTAAAAGGATTTTATCAGGTGGATTGGCTGGATTTTTCAGTTCTAGAAAATAAATATTCAAAACTGGTAAATTTTATACGCGAAACATGTAAAGATAAAAATATTGCAATGCCTTTGATAGGGATAATACCCGACGGAGCTCCCCAGTCTTTTACTTATGGATATCATGCTAATAGCAGTCGTTTGGTGGTTTCTGAAGGTTTGTTGGATTTGTTAGACGAGGAAGAACTTAGGGCGGTTACTGCGCATGAAATTGGGCATATATCCAGGTGGGATATGTTATTGATAACATTATTTCAACCTTTACCATTATTTTGGAATTACATATATCATACTTGCCGCAGGTCAGAAAAAATCCCCAATGAAGCCGCTCGCTATGTTATATCGAGGATCGCATACATTTTTTATATTATGCATGAGATGACCTTTGTATGGTTCTCGAGAGTAAGGGAATATTACGCGGATCGTTTTTCAGGAGAAGTTACTGGGCATCCGGAAAAATTATGTTCTGCTTTAGTAAAAATTGGATACAGTTTAGCTGGAAAAAATGTAAACATTAAAGAACAGAATGAGCGCCAAGATGGTTTTAAGGCTATCAAGGCTTTTGGAATATTTGATGAGGAGCAAGCTTTGAGCATGGTTATTGAGGCTGGCAATGAACCTGCGTGTGATACAATAAAAGATGCGGCAAAGTGGGATATGTGGAGTCCGTGGGCGCTATATTACGAAGTTAGATCAACCCATCCATTGTTGGCTAAACGCATTAGCATGTTAAATAACTTTTCTGAATATTTAGGCAGGGAATCCTATGTAACATTTGATGAAAAACGACCCGAATCATTTTGGGTAAATTTTTTATTTGAAGTGTCTATAAATTTAGCGCCGGTAGTTTTTGTTATAATAACTTTGCTGGTCGTATTTTTAGGGTTGGAACGTTCAGGTTTTCATCAGTTAGGCATGCTGGTCGCTGCTTTAGGTTTAGGTTATTTTTTAAAATTATTCATGGCTTATCCTTCGGGTGAATTTGCTCCGATGAATGTGCATGCTTTGTTGAAAAAAATTAAAGTTTCTGAAATTAGACCAGTAGCTTGTCAGGTTAAAGGAAAAATTATCGGACGAGGAAGTGCGGTATCGATATTAACGGATGATATTATTTTTAAAGATGAAACTGGTATGATTTTTTTGGATCGGGAAAGTCCGTTGGCAATTAGCAATAGTTGGGGAGTCTTAAAGACCAAGAATTTTATTGATCAGGATGTTGAGATATTTGGTTGGTATCGAAGGGACCCAGTGCCATATATCGAAACTTGCGAGATCAGAACAAAAGAAGAACGATATAAAAGTCATATTTATGACATTAAATTTTATTGGGCAGTGTTTTTGATTTTTATTGGTTTACTTATAACTGTAATTTTTTAGGAGCTTATGTATAAACAACAGAAACTAAATAATGGTTTGAGGGTTGTTACTCATAATATGAGTCAGCGGAATAGTATCGCTTTGGGGATTATGGTAGGTGCTGGTGGTCGTTATGAGCAAAAAATTATAAAGGGTGCCGCGCATTTTTTGGAGCATATAGTTTTTAAAGGAAGTCGTAATTATAAATGCGCAGAAATAAAAGAAATGATTGAAGGTGTGGGCGGTGCTTTGAATGCTTTTACTGCTGAAGAACAAACCTGTTTTTATGCCAAGATCCCATCTCAACATTTTGACCGGACTTTTGATATTTTGGCTGATATAGCTTTCTTCCCGAATATAAATGCTAAAGATGTTGCAAAAGAAAAAACTGTTATTGTAGAAGAAATAAAAATGTACGCGGATCAGCCGGCTCATCATGTGGTTGATGTTTTAGAGAAACTAATGTGGGGAGAGCATCCATTAGGTCAAGGTTTGGCTGGTACAGCCGATACGGTTATGGGTATGAGTAGGCAGGATCTCTGCAAATTTCATCAGGCACATTATGCACCTTCAAATGCGGTTATTGGTATTGCTGGTGAGATTGAAAATAATAGAATTTTGGCTTTAATAAAAAAGAAATTATCTGGTTTATCAGTTCGAAAAGCTCCAGGGTGTATACCTTCGAATTTAGAACAAAAAATTGCCAGATATAAAATTTCGGATAAAAAAACAGAGCAAATACATATGCTTTTAGGTATGCCTGGTTTGGCAGAGGGACATAAAGATCGTTATAAAATGAGTATTTTAACTACTATTTTAGGCGGAAATATGTCGAGCCGGCTGTTTAGTGAAGTTAGAGAAAAGCGGGGGCTGGCATATTCGATTGGCTGCAGTGCTAAATATTTATCTGATACAGGTTTGTTTGCAGTACGTGCCGGTGTAGACAATAAGAAATTAGTACAAGCATTTGATCTTATTATTACGGAATTACGTAAAGTAAAAAAGAATGGCATATCGCAGGATGAATTTCAAAGAGCCAAGGATTATTTAGTGGGTCAGTTGCTTTTAGGTTTGGAAGATACTATGGATCATATGTTGTGGATGACTGAGTGGGTATTACAGCAGAACAAGGTAAAGACTATAAAGGAAGTGTTAGCTGAATTCGCAAAGATTACGAAGGGTGATATTCAGATTTTAGCTCAACAAATAATTGATGAGAAGAAATTTAATCTTGCGTTGGTAGGTCAAGTAAGTCATGCTCAAGAGCGCGATATAAGAGAAATTTTGGGGATATAGTTGACTTTTGTATTGGTATCAGTTAAAATCAAAAACAATTTTAAACTTATAACTAGGAGGCACGCATGGAGAAGTTGTCTTTTTATGATGTAAAATCAAAGAAGAAGTTTGATTCTGATGCTTATGAAGTTCGTGAAAAGAATGGCAGATTTTTCGCGGTTACTAAATCGCAAGTAGGAACGCATGAATGCTGGAGAGTTTTGGGAAAAGATCAAGCAGCTAAACTTAAAAAATAAGTATTAATAAATAACTTTATTAATTTAAAAGGGAAATTCAAACTATCGCACGGTCTACATCTTTGATACCTAACGATCTGGTAAGTAAAATCGCACAATTTGCTTCGGATAAGAAAGCGGAAAATATTGCGATCCTGGAAATGAAAGAAATTGTTAATTTTTGCGATTATTTTGTTATTTGTACCGGGAACACTGATCGTCATGTGAAAGCTATTGCGGATAATATTCAAGACGAACTCGCTAAAACTGGGATGAAGATTTCATCAAAACAACGCACTGGTAAAAACGATTGGGTGGTTTTTGATATTGGTGATGTTGTGGTGCATGTGTTTGAAAAAGATACCCGTGAGTTCTATCAATTAGAGTATTTGTGGCGCGATGCTAAGAAGATCGATTGGGTTGAAGAAATACCTCAAAGAAAAGTAAATTAACTAGACCATATTGCAAAGATGTTTGAACTGATTTTTCTTTGTAATATGGTCTATTTTTTAGAATAATTATGTCTCAAAATATTGAAGAACAATTAGCGGATATATTAATAGGATCTATAAAAGATTCTTTGCCTGCTGGGACTGATCTGCCTTTGATTGAGTGGGAGATTCCGATCGAGAAGGAATTTGGTGATATTTCCACTACGCTAGCCTTAAAATCTGCCAAGATCTTACGTAAGCCGCCTATGGTTATAGCTCAAGAGTTGGTAATTAAAATAAACGCCTTGCTCGAGAAATCAAAAATAAAATCTAAGATCGCTAAAGTTGAAGTCAAAAATCCGGGTTTTATTAATTTCTTTTTTAGTACTCAGTTTTTTCGGGATATTTTAGAGGGCATTTTGAAAGCTGACCAGGCTTTTGGTAAATTGGATTATGGCAAAAATGAAAAATTAATGATCGAGTTTGTTAGTGCTAATCCGACTGGACCTTTAAGTGTGGCACATGCGCGTCAAGCAGCAGTAGGGGACGCGTTGGTGAATATTTTGCGGCATATAGGATTTGATGCTAAAAAAGAATATTATGTAAATGACGGCGGAAATCAGATCCGGATATTAGGAAATTCAGTGCGTTTGCGCGCGAATGAAATATTAGGACGAGTAGTTGAGTATCCTGAAGATCATTATCAAGGTGATTATATTCGGGATATGGCTCAGCTTTTTTTGGATAAGCACTCGATCAAAAATTTAGAGCAATTGGATGCGTTGACTGAGCAGGAATTTAAAGATTTTGCTGGAGGGTATTTGCTGGAGGTTAATCGCAAAGAATTGGAAGATTTTGGCGTGCAGTATGATTGCTGGTCGTTTGAGTCAAAAGTTGCGGGTGCGGAAAATATTAAAAAGGTTTTGGAAGAGATCGCTCGAAAAGGTCTTATATATGAAAAAGACGGGGCATTGTGGTTTAAGACTACTGATCTGGGCGATGATAAAGACCGGGTAGTGCGTAAGAGTGACGGCAGTTATACATATTTGGCGCCGGATATTGTTTATCATAAAAATAAATTTGATCGCGGTTTCAGTCGTGTTTTTGATATTTTAGGTCCGGATCATCATGGTTACATACCGCGTTTAAAAGCAGCAGCACAGGCTTTAGGTCGTAATAAAGATGATATTGAAGTGTTGATAGTACAATTAGCTACTATATTTAGAGACGGGCAGGTTTTATCAATGTCTACCCGTAAAGGACAATATATTACTTTGAGGGAAGTGCTTGAAGAGGTCGGAAAAGACGCTTCAAGATATTTCTTTTTAATGCGCCATATAAAAGCGCAGCTGGAGTTTGACCTAGAAGTTGCAAAAAAGCAGACTGCTGAGAACCCGGTTTATTACATTCAATACGCTCATGCTCGGGTACATAGCATAAATGAAAAAGCAGCTGCTTGCGGTATTTCAGCTAAAGGTGCTGGATTCCGTTTACTTAACGAGGAAGAAGAGATAAATCTCATAAAAAAGATAAATGGTTTTTCATCAGCGTTGTTGGTTTGTTACAAACAAATGGATCCGTATCCTTTGGCGAGCTATATGCTTGAATTGGCTACAGCGTTCCATAAGTTCTACGACCGGCATCGGGTAATTACTGAAGACCAGGATCTTTCGTCGGAGCGGTTGGCTTTGGCGAACGCGGCACGGACTACCCTTGCCAATGGGTTGCGCTTAATCGGGGTTAGTGCGCCTTCTAAAATGTGATCTCCTTCTTCCCAAGGAGAGATAATGGATAAAATTTGGAATATTTTGCCGGCACATCCTAAGTGCAAGGCTAAATTAGTTTCTGCGTTAAGTATTCATCCAGTTGTAGCCCAGCTTTTGATAAATCGCGACATTAAACTTCCAGAAGATGCTCGACAATTTTTATCTTCTACCATGAGCGATCTTTTAGATCCATTTATTATGAAGGGGATGAAAGAAGCAGTGGAGCGGATTAAATTAGCCCGAGACCGTAAAGAAAAAGTTTTGATATACGGCGATTATGATGTTGATGGTGTAACTGCTTCAGCTTTACTTCATGATACATTTCAACAATATGGGATTGTGGTTGATAATCATATTCCGCACCGGATGTTGCACGGCTATGGTCTAAGCATGGATATCGGCGAGATAGCTAAGAGTAATGGGATAAGTTTGATCGTAACAGTTGATTGCGGTATCAATGCGTGTGCAGCGGTTGATGCAGTAAATAAATTAGGTCTGGAAGTTATTATTATTGATCATCATGAGCCGTCGGAAGAATTACCGGATGCAGTTGCAATAGTTAATCCAAAACAAAAAGGTTGCCCTTATCCATTTAAACATTTAGCCGGGGTTGGTCTGGCTGCAAAAATATCCCAGGCGCTTATAGGGCAGATTACAGATGAAGCTTTGGATTTTGCGGCGATTGGAACTGTGGCAGATATTGTGCCATTGTTGGGCGAGAATCGGATACTGGTAAAAAGCGGTTTAAAGCGGCTTAATCAGACCAGGAATAAAGGATTGCGGGCGCTTTTAGAAAACGCGAAGATCTTAGGAAAAACCATAAGACCGTTTCACATTGGGTTTATTTTAGGACCGAGGATAAATGCTGCAGGTCGTATGGATTCAGCGCATGATTCCTTAGATCTATTTCTTGCGCAGGATGATGTTAAAGCTCAAGGTTTTGCTGCTGAGTTGGAAAAACACAATAATCTTCGTCAGAAAATGCAAAGGGAAGTTATAGACGAGGCATTGGCATTAGTTGAGCGCGAAGTTAATTTTATAGAGGATAAAGTAATTGTTTTGTGCAAAGAGGGATGGCATAAAGGAGTTTTGGGAATAGTCGCTTCCCGTATAACTGATAAATATTATCGTCCGGCTATTGTTATATCAGTTGAGGACGGAATTGGTACTGCTTCAGCTCGTTCTATTGACGGGTTTCATTTACATGACGCTTTATTGGAATGTTCAGATTTGTTAGAACGATTTGGCGGGCATGAAGGGGCTGCTGGTCTTACTATAAAAGTTGAACATATTGAAGCGTTTAAAAAGGCTATAAATAAAATTGCTCATACAGATTTGGAATTAAAGCGGCTGATACCTAACATAAATATTGATTGTGAAGTGAGTTTGGATGATGTTGGTTTAGAATTGGCTAATACTATTGATACCATGGAGCCGTTTGGTGAAGGAAATCCTGAGCCGGTGTTTTGTGTTTTAGGTGTTACAGTAAAAAGTCGTCCGCAAGTTATGGGGAAAGAAACTATTAAGTTTTGGGTAAGTGACGGGGATTCTTCAATATCTGCGGTTGGTTTTGGAATGGGAAGTTTTGCGAATATGATAGACGTGGGGAATAAAGTTGATTTGGCTTTTAATATTGGGATTGATGATTGGAATAAAGCGCCGGTAGCACAATTAAAACTTAAGGATATTAGGTTGGCGGTTTAGGATTTTAAAATTATAAATTAAAAAAGACCATAGTTACTCATGGTCTTTTTTATTAAAACTCTAATATTTAAATTTAAGCTTTTGTAATTTTACCTTTTTGAATACAGCTGGTGCAAACGTCAACACGTTTAACAGTCCCATTTATATTTACTTTAATTTTTTGTAAATTTGGCTCAAAAGTACGGAAAGTTTTTCCAACGATTTTAGAACCAGCACCACCTTTACTTTTAACCATACCGCGTCTTTTATATTTAGCGCCTGGCTGAGTGGTTTTTTTGCAAATAATACATTCTTTCATAAAGATTCCTTATAATTTATTTAAAATGATTAGACAGATTTCGAACTTGAGAGTAAAAGTATACTAATGTTTTGCAATTTGTCAAGTAAGAAAGGGCAGTATGGATATAACAGGCGAAAATTTAAAGGGTTTTAAGCCATTTGTAGAACGTAAATTTTTAGGCGTTGATGATAATTTGGGAGATTGGGCGATTATTGAAAAATATTACAAGTTGTTATTGGATAAGGTGATTAACAGTTCTAATGATTTGGAACAGTGGATATTTGATAGATCTGAGTTTGAGGCAGCAGTTGATCAGCATAGTTCGGTTTTATATATTTTAATGACTTGCCAGACTGACGATGAGCAAAGAGCAAAAGCGTATAGCGCGTTCATTGAAAATGTTATTCCGGCGATGAAACCTTATGAACAAAAATTGGATTTATTTTTGTTGGATAAAGTTAGAACATATCCGGTAAACGAAAAACGGTATGGGATATATTTACGTAAAATTGAACAGGATGTTAAATTGTTCAGAGAAGAAAATATTGCGCTTGAAACTGAAGTGGATCTTTTAAGTCAGGAATATCAGGCGATATGCGGGAAGATGACGGTTGAGTTTAATGGTACAGAACATACTTTGCCGCAGATGGAAAAATATTTGCATGAAACTGACCGGGTTAAGCGAGAAACTGCTTGGCGCGCGATCAGTCAAAGGCGGTTGAAGGATAAAGATAAATTAAATTCTATTTTTGACCGGATGTTTTATTTGCGTAACCAAATTGCGAAAAATTGCGGTTTTGATAATTACCGTGATTATAAATTTAAAGCTTTGCATAGGTTTGATTATTTACCGGAAGATTGTAAAAAATATCATGAGGCAATTGAAAAATTTGTAGTGCCGGTTTGGATAAAAATTTTAGAACGCCGTAGAAATCAAATGAAGCTAAATGTTTTACGTCCGTGGGATACTGCAGTTGATCCGTTAGGGAGGGAGGCATTAAAACCTTTTACTGAGATTGATAGATTGATTGCAGGCTGTAACCAAATTTTCGCGCAAGTAGATCCGGAATTGGGTGGGCAATTTAAACAGATGCGTGAACACGGTTTGCTGGATTTGGCAAGTCGAAAAGGTAAAGCGCCTGGTGGTTATCAGTCGACATTAAATGAAACGCGTAAACCATTTATTTTTATGAATGCGGTGGGATTGGATTCGGATGTGCGGACTTTATTGCACGAGGGCGGGCACGCGTTTCATGCTTTTGCTTGCAGCGTAGATCCTTTGCTTGATTATCGTCATGCGCCGATGGAATTTTGCGAGGTTGCTTCGATGGGCATGGAATTATTAGGCGGGGAATTTTTGTCTGAGTTTTATAGCGCGGATGAGTTTTTGCGTTCTAAAATCGAACATTGGGAAGATGTAGTTTTTATTTTAGTTTGGGTTGCGGTAGTTGATAGTTTTCAGCATTGGATGTATGAAAATCCAGGGCATACTAGCGAAGATCGACGGAAAAAATGGATAGAGATTAGATCGCGTTTTGGTTCTCAGGCAGTTGATTGGTCTGGTCTGGACGAAGAGCAGACTTATTTATGGCATAGGCAACTGCATATTTTTGAAGTTCCATTTTATTATATTGAATATGGGATCGCGCAATTAGGAGCGTTGCAGATATGGTTAAATTTCAGGAAAGATTTTAAATTGGCAGTGCAGTGTTATAAGCAGGCTTTGGCTTTGGGTGGAAGCTGTTCTTTAATGGAATTATTCGCGGCTGCGGATATAAAGTTTGATTTTAGTGATATTACGATTAGACCGTTGTTAAATGCCGTCGATAAAGAAATTTTTTAGTTTGGAAGCAGAGTTATTATTTTTTATATTTTTATTGGGGCTTAGGTTTGTTATGTTAAAATATATTTATACAGGGATGCATAAATTATCATAAAAATTTCTGAATTGATCTGGGGGGAGAAATGCAGAAGAAGAAAAAAATTAATCTGTCATGGTTTTTGTTGACAGCTTTTGTTTTTGGTTTGTTTGCTCCGGTTTTTTTCGTTAAATCATTTTTTAGAGTTGATAAAAATAAAGATCTAAAAATTCGCAGTTCTTACGCTTCTCGACAGCAAAATGATGATATTGAGTTTTTGTATGCGGATATTAATAAACCGAAAGGGCGGTAATTATGAGATCTGTTAAAATTTGGATAGCGTTTTTTATTGGGATCACTTTTTTTTCTAATTTAGCTTTAGCGATGGATAAACGTATCGCTACTAATGAAGATATATTGCAACTGAAGAGAGATTTGTTGGATGAAAATCTAAAGGTTGATATTTCAAGGTTAAAAGATATTAGGTCGCGTTACGGGGAACCTGCGATTATAACTGATTCTAAGAAAAAGGTGACTTTTGAATATACTGATTTAATTTTAGAGTTTGATAAGCAAGTACTTTTTCGTAAATGGGAATATGATTTTTCACAACCATCTGGCTGGAGTAAGGATGTTAATAAACTTCGGACTAATCTTGAAGGTGGTCAGATAATTGGTGTTGAATATCCGATTGAACGTTTGTATAAAGATTATAAAACTCCAACTTTAATCGAAGAATCTTCAGGCGACGGTGAAATGTCGTATTATCATTACGCGGAATTAAAGCTAACATTTGAGAATGTATGTACTCTGCGCTCTTGGAAGGGAAAAAAGATGGATCAGCTTTTAAATAGCGGAGTTTTGAGTAGTGTTAAAACTTCAACTACTAATCAAACTCCCGCGCCTGTAGTGCCACCTGCGGTTGTGCCTGAAGTAAAGCCTGCAGTTCAGCCTGAAGCTGCAGCTCCAGCTAAATAATTTTATATTGGGTAATGTAAATAAGGCGCATCGTTTGATGTGCCTTTTTTATAAGGTTAAATAATGACAAAGCATAAAAAAATTACAATTCATAAAGGAAAGCATCTTCATTTTGTGTGTGTTGGTGAGTGGGAATATGTTGAACGTCCCCATTCCTCTGGGGCAGTTATTATTTTAGCTATGACTGATGAGAATAAGGTGATTTTTATTGAACAGTTTAGACCTCCAGTACAGAAAAAAGTAATTGAATTTCCTGCAGGTCTTATAGGCGATAGTAAGTTTGGTAAAAAAGAAAGTTTTATTGCTGCGGCACGCCGAGAGTTATTAGAAGAAACCGGGTATACCGCTAAAAAAATTATAAAAGTTTTAGATGGTCCAGCTTCGTGTGGGATAAGTTCAGATATGGTAGTAATGGTTCAGGCTATAGGTTTGAAAAAAGTTGGAGTTGGCGGAGGAGTTGATGGTGAAGTTATTGAACATTTTGAAGTTCCGTTGGATCAAGCTGAAGAATGGTTGGCTAAAAAACGTAAGGCGGGAAGATTGGTTGGTCCTCGAATTTATACTGGACTTTATTTTTTAAACAAATATAATAGCGGCAATAATAGGTCAAAGGTAACGGGTTAAAGGTTAAAGCGAAATTTTAATAATTATATAGAAAAGGGGTTGATATGGTTTCATACAAGCAATTAGGGTTAGTAAATACTCGGGAAATGTTTCAAAAAGCTATGGCAGGTAAATATGCTGTTCCGGCATATAATTTTAATAATATGGAACAATTGCAGGCGATAATTACTGCTTGTGTTGAATCGCAATCTCCGGTAATTTTACAGGTTTCAAGTGGAGCGCGTAAATACGCGGATCAGACCATGCTTCAATTTATGGGTCAAGGTGCAGTTGAAATGATGCGACGTATGGCAAAAGAAAAAAATTTAAAAGAGATCCCAATTGCGCTGCATTTAGACCATGGTGATACTTTTGAATTATGCAAATCATGTATTGAGACCGGTTTCTCGTCGGTTATGATCGATGGTTCACATCATTCATATGAAGATAACGTGGCGTTGACAAAAAAAGTTGTTGAATATGCTCATCAGTTTGATGTTACGGTAGAAGGTGAATTAGGAGTTTTAGCTGGCATTGAAGATGAGGTTTCCGCCGCGCATTCAACTTATACTCATCCGGAAGAAGTTGAAGATTTTGTTAAGAAAACCGGAGTTGATTCATTGGCAATTTCGATCGGGACATCGCATGGCGCTAATAAATTTAAGCCGGAGCAATGTACTCGTAATGCCGACGGGGTTTTGATTCCGCCGCCTTTACGTTTTGATATTCTTGAGCAAATTGAAAAGCGTATACCAGGTTTTCCAATTGTTTTACACGGGTCTTCATCAGTATCTGTCGAAGATGTTAAGATTATTAATCAATTCGGTGGAAAAATGAAAGATACTATTGGTATACCGGAAGAACAATTGCGCAGAGCAGCAACTTCAGCAGTATGTAAAGTAAATATTGATTCTGACGGTCGTCTGGCTATGACTGCTGCTATCCGTAAATATTTTGCAGAGAATCCGGCAGAGTTCGATCCTCGGAAATATTTGGGACCAGCTCGGACTGCTTTAGTCCAAATGTATAAATCTAAGAATGTTAATGTTCTGGGTTCTGCAGGCAAAGCTTAATTATTTTTTAGGTGAAAAGTGTTTAAAAGTTTTGGGTGGATAAAGTGCATTTTATTTATCTGGCTAACGCTTTTGTTAGCGGTATTTTATTGTCCTAGGATTCAACTGCATACTGCAGACTTGGGACGGCATATAAAAAATGGTGAGATATTATTTACTCAGCATAAGTTGGTTTCCACCAATTTTTATTCTTATACTGAACCTCAATATAGCGCGATTAATCATCATTGGGCGTCAGGTGCAGTATTTTATTTGATGTGGAAGTGCGCAGGGTTTTATGGTTTATCATTATTTTATATGATGATATTATTGTTAGCGTTTGGAATTGTATTTTTTTCTGCAGTACGTTTTTCAAATTTTTGGGTAGTTTTATTCTATTCGGTTTTATGCATGCCATTAATAGTTACTCGTCTTGAAATCCGTCCAGAAGGGTTTAGTTTTTTATTTTTAACTATTATGTTCTCGCTGTTGTGGTTTGACTATAAAAAGAAATTACCATCCGGCTGGATATGGATCATAGTGTTGCTGCAAGTGCTGTGGGTTAATTTTCATATTTATTTTATTTTTGGACCAGTATTAGTTGGCGCTTTTTTAATTAATAAATTTATTGATCGGGATTGGCGAGGAGCACCTGCCCATATATATTTATTGTTGGCAGTTATGTTTGCTTGTTTGATTAATCCATATGGTCTTAAAGGCGCAATTGAACCATTTAATATTTTTCGTGAATATGGATATATGCTGGTCGAGAATCAAACAGTGTTGTTTATGCAAAAACGTTTTCCGCAAATCGGAACTTATCTATATTTTGAGATCGTATTTGGGATAGCAGTTTTTATATGGCTCTTATCTGTAATTTCAAAATTTTTTAAAAAGTATATTGCGTTATTTGTTATATTTTTATTTTTCTCTCTAATTGCGTGGAAAATGATACGGGGTATACATGTTTGGGGATTGATAGCCATTCCAATATTAAGTGCTATTACCTATGACTGGCTTTTATGCCAAAAAATGAAAATTATCCGAGTAGTTTTGACTTTCATGGCTGTTTTAGGTGTAACTGGTCTAGCAGTTGGTTCAATAACTCGAGAGACAATTTATTCGCCGTATAATCGTAGTTTTTTAAGTGTTTTGGTTCCAGAATCAGTTCAGGGTTGGTGGTTTCCTAAAGTTATTGCTAAATTTGGTATTTTACCTGGCACTGTTCCAGGCGCTGATCTGGCAGCAGACTTTTTTAAAAATAACCGGTTGCAAGGTCCAATATTTAACAATTATGACATAGGTGGATATTTGATATATCATTTATTTCCGGAGCGGGTGTTCGTGGATAACCGACCTGAAGCATACAGTGTAGAATTTTTTCAGGATCTATTCGTGCCGATGCAGGAAGATGAAAATAAATGGCGCGAAATAGATTCAAAATATCATTTTAATGTAATATTTTTTTATAGACATGATCTTACGCCTTGGGGACAGCCATTTTTGATTAAACGCATTAATGATCCGCAATGGGCGCCGGTATTTGTAGACGGGTATACGCTAATTTTATTAAAGCGGAATTGGGTTAATCAGGATTTGATAAAAAAGTATGAATTGCCTAAGTCGATGTTTGGCGCCCAAAAAAATATAGGAGAATAATATGAAAAAGTTTTTTTCTTTAATTGTTATTTTTTTCTTATCAGTGAGTATAGGCGGGGCTGTAGTTGATTTTACCGGAGATGTTAATGAGTTTGCTAAAAATAATCCTGACGGTAAAAAATATGATTTTATGCGTCGATATATTGATACCTTATCATATTTTGAATTAAATGAAAAATTGAATAAGCAGTTTGTGGAATTAAATCTTTTGACTGCAAAACCTGAGAAAGTAAAAACATATTTGGATGCGTTAATAAACGCCAATGCTAATTTGCGGGTGGCACGAAATTATCTGGCTCGGTATGAAAAAAGTGAAAATGGGCTGATATTAAAAATTGTATATGATTTTAAGAAAGCTTGCGATGTTTTAATTGAGAATAATAATCAAGAGCGTTTATTGGTGGATAAGATCTATCAGGCGGAAATACAGAAAAAGAAAAAAGCGGATATCGACCCTGCTGATTTCATGTTGAAAATGTCGCAGTTAGCTGCTCAGCGTAGAGACGGATTATCGCAAATATTAGGAGCTTCAGTATTGGCGAGTAAAGTTTTAATTAGCAATAAGCTAGATAAATTTGGTTCATTATATGCGTTAGGAATAACTGCAACTGAACGCAAAGCACTTTTATCACAGTTATCAAAATTTACCGGTGAAGCTTTTCGCGGCGAAATCAGAGAAGGACAGTCATTTTTTCAGGCTAGTATTGCGGCAATAAATGCAATACTGGAGGATGAAAGCTGGGGTTGTTTGCCTGAAAAGAAATAATTTGATTTTGCCAGTTAATGATATCGTAGTAATTAAATTTTCGATATAAATTTTTGTGATTGGCAATATAATATCAATTGTAGATAATGTAAATATTGTTTAAATGGTTTTTTTGGTTATTAAATATAAAAATATAAGAATTTCCAGGAGATTTAAGATGTCAACCAATATACTAAAAGCCATTTTAAATCTTGTGACTTTTAATAGAAATGATTTAATGCAGGTTTATTCTAGTTCTAATAGAATTAATAGTATGGGGATTGCTTTGGAATATTTTTTAAAAGATATTTTTTGCAATTCACTAAATGTGTCATCCATTAATAACAAAGATAAAATTTATGGAGAATTTTTGTCGTATATTGGTAATCAAAATAATCCGCCTGATTTTATTGTTTCAGGTGGGGACGCGGTTGAAGTAAAAAAAATTGAAGGATTAAAAAATGAGATTGCGCTTAATAGCTCGTATCCAAAGTCGAAACTTTACTCTGATAGTGACATGCTTACCCTGGCATGTAAAAAATGTGAAAAATGGGATATTAAGGATATTATTTATTCAATAGGTGTATTGGATGCGTCAGATAAAACTAAACTCAAGACGCTGTGGATGATTTATGGCGATTGTTATGCGGCAAACAATAAGGTTTATGAACGAATTAAAAATAAAATTGTAGAAGGCGTTAAGGATATAAATGATGTAGAATTATCGGAAACTAAAGAATTAGGTAGGGTAAACCAAGTTGATCCCATGGGGATAACAAACCTTCGTATTAGAGGTATGTGGGCTATAGAAAATCCGGTTAAAGTTTTTGATTATATAACCGAATGTAATAAGAATAATAAATTCACTTTATTTGCATTGATGAGAAATTCTAAATATCAAAGTTTTCCAAAAGTTGATCGTGATGAATTCGAAAAAGCTGGAAGAGATATTTTTTCTATAGCAGATGTTAAGATTAAGAATCCAGATAATCCGGCTAAATTTATTGATGCGAAATTAGTAAAATTTGTAATGAATTAACTTTATAAGGATTAAAAAATGAAGAAGTTGCAGGTTGTATCTTTATTCGCTGGCGCAGGTGGGCTAGACTTGGGATTTGAAAAAGCCGGTTTTTTAATTAAATGGGCGAATGAATATGATCCAACAATTTGGGAAACATTTAAATATAATTTCCCAAGAGTAGAGTTGGACCAGCGGAGTATTTTAGATGTTCCATCTTCGGCTATACCAGATACTGATGGCATTATCGGCGGACCACCGTGCCAAAGTTGGAGTGAAGCAGGAGCGGGTAGAGGTATAAATGATAAAAGAGGTAAAGTCTTTTGGGAATATATCAGAATTCTTCGGGATAAGAAACCATTGTTTTTTTTAGCTGAAAATGTTTCAGGCATGTTACATCAAAAACATGGCAAAGCTTTTAATAGTATTTTAGAGCAATTTAGTGATGCGGGTTATAATGTCAAGTATGACCTGCTTAATGTAAATTACTATGATGTTCCGCAGGAGCGTTGGAGAGTTATTTTTGTAGGTTATCGAAAAGATTTGGGAATATCGTATCAATTCCCTTCGCCTAAAGCTCCGCTTAATTTGAGGGATGCAATTTGGGATTTAAAAGATTCCGCTGTTCCAGCAGCTGAATTTAATAGGACCAAGGAAAATTTTTTAAAAGTTCCTAATCATGAATATATGACTGGAAGTTTTTCAACAATTTTTATGTCGAGGAATCGGGTCAGGGGTTGGGATGAGCCTTCGTATACTATTCAAGCAGGGGGGCGGCATGCGCCTATTCATCCGCAGGCACCTAAGATGCTTTTTGTGGAACAAGATAAGCGTATTTTTGTGCCTGGAAAAGAAAAATTGTATAGGCGGCTGTCCATAAGAGAATGCGCTAGAGTCCAAACTTTTCCGGATAGCTTTATTTTCAAATATAAAGGTTTGGCGGATGGATATAAAATGGTTGGAAATGCAGTGCCAGTTAATTTTGCGCTTGCTATAGCAAAGCAGATAAAGAAAGATATTGTATGTCTTTTAAAAGTTGATTCTGTGGTTGATCAAGGTGAACTAATTTTAGTTTAACCTGCATTTTTCAATGGACAATTCGGGTTTAAGAAAGAAAATATAATTTTTTGAGTATTGGGATGGATTAGTGATGAAAAATATAAAAATGGAAATAAGAAGATTTGTAAAAGAAAGATGCTGGGAAAAGTTTCACTCGCCTAAAAATTTAAGTATGTCTATTGCTATTGAAGCCGCAGAGTTGATGGAGCATTTTCAATGGTTGGATACTGTGGATCAGGCGAAAAAACTTTTAAAAGATAAAACTAAACGTGTGGAGATTGAAGATGAGCTGGCGGATATCGCGATATATTTATTAGATTTTTGCAATTTGTACGGGATTGATTTTGAGAAGATAATTTTGAATAAATTAAAAAAGACGGAGAAAAGATATCCAGTTAAATTGGTTAAAGGTTCAATCAAAAAATATACTGAATATAAAAAGTGAATATTTTAACTATTTTATTGACAACAGGTTAAGTCAGTTTTACTATTATTTACGGAGGATATGACCGCATGAATACTAAAGATAAAACTGATTTATTGAAAGACCGCCAAGTGGTCGAGGAGATCAATCGGCATCTGTGGATAGAAAGCGAGAAGGCTGGACGGGATATCGGATTTGATTCAGCTGCAGCAGATTGGTTGGAGAAATTCTCAAGTGATTGGATGAATTACCATTATTCACCTAAAAAGAAAAAATAGTTTATTAAAGTTTGCATATATTCAAAAACTCTTGTGTTGTATTCCCGCCTATATTTAAATTATTTTTTTAAAATGGTAGGTTTTAATGTAAAATGTATAGGTATTTTGTTGTTATAGAATTTTATAAGGAGATATAAATGAATCTTAGTCTGAATAAATTGCAAAATTTTTCCGGTCGACCTGGACCTTTACTTTTGATTGTTATGGATGGGGTGGGTATTGGAAAACACGATGAGAGCGACGGCGTGTTTATGGCTAAGCCGGAAACGTTGAATAAGTATATGCAAAGTAAATTATATTGCCAGCTTCAGGCGCATGGAAAAGCAGTAGGTATGCCTTCAGATGAAGACATGGGTAACAGTGAGGTTGGGCATAATGCGCTCGGTGCTGGACGAGTATTCGCGCAAGGAGCAAAGCTGGTGCAGGTTTCCATAGATGATGGCAGTATTTTTAAAACTGACATATGGGCGAAACTCACTTCTAATGTAATTCGCGAAAATAAAACGTTTCATTTTATGGGATTACTTTCAGACGGGAATGTTCATTCACATATTAATCATTTGTTAGCAATGTTACAGGAATGCGCTAAGCAAGACGTAAAAAATGTAAGAGTGCATGTGCTTTTAGACGGTCGTGATGTATATGAAAAAAGCGCGGGTAAGTATATAGACCAGTTGGAAATGGTTTTAAAAGAAATAAATGTAAAAGGTTTTAATTATGCTATTGCTTCAGGCGGCGGACGCATGGTCACTACTATGGATCGTTATAACGCGGATTGGAGCATAGTAAAACGCGGCTGGGATGCGCATGTGCTTGGTAAAGGTCGATATTTTAATTCAGCGTCTGAAGCTGTTCAAATTTATTATAAAGAGGATCCCAAGATAACTGATCAATATTTGCCGGCTTTCGTTATTGCTAAGGACGGCAAACCAATTGGGACAATAAACGACGGAGATTCAGTAGTATTTTTTAATTTTAGAGGAGATCGCGCGATCGAGATAACTCAGGCTTTTGAAGGCGATGCGTCATTTGATAAAATTGACCGAGAGCGGGTGCCGCAGGTTTTGTTCGCAGGGATGATGCAATATGATGGAGATATGCATTTGCCGAATAATTATTTAGTTAATCCTCCGGTAATTGAACGGACTTTGGGAGATTACTTGTGCGCTAATGGAGTAACTTCATTTGCTATTTCTGAAACCCAGAAATATGGGCATGTTACTTATTTTTGGAACGGCAATAAAACCGGATACATTAATCCAAAAATGGAATATTATGAAGAAATACCGTCAGATAAAGTCCGATTTGATAAGGCTCCTAAAATGAAAGCCTATGAGATAACTGCACGTACCACTGAATTGCTGCGTTCTGGTAAATATAAATTCGGCAGGTTGAATTTTGCTAATGGTGATATGGTCGGACATACTGGAATACCTGAAGCCATTATAACTGCAGTCAGCACTGTGGATGAATGTGTGGGAAAATTGGTTGATGTGGTTAATGATTTGAACGGTATCACACTGGTAACTGCAGACCATGGCAATGCGGATGAAATGTTTACGGTTAAAAAAGGGGTTAAGACAGTAAGTACTGCTCATTCTTTGAATCCAGTACCATTTTTTATTGTGGATAAAAATTGTAATGGCGAATATGTAATGGCTGAGCTTTCACATCGGGGGTTAGCCAATATTGCTGCGACCACAATGAATTTATTAGGTTTTGAAAAGCCAGCGGATTATGAACCATCTTTAATAAAATTTAATTTATAAAGGATTTATTATGGCGAGCTCTTCACAAAAGATTTCAACTGTAAAAGATAATTATGATTATGACCGGTTAAAGTTAATTTTTGATTATTCACCGATTGCGATTTGGGAAGAGGATTTTTCAGCGTTAGCAAATCTTAAATCTTATTTAGAAAAATATAAGGTTGAAGATTACCGGAAATATTTATTCGATCATCCTAAATTGGTAAAAGATACTTTTCGGAAATTAAAAATTGTAGATGTTAATTTGGCTGCAGTTAAATTGTACGGCGCAAAAACTAAAGCACAACTAATTGATAATTTGGGGAAAGTGGTGCATAAGTCTGCTCTGAACACTTTGGTTGAGGAGTTTTCAGCATTACTTAATGGTAACGATACATTTGAAACGGAATTTAAAAGTCGGACGCTGACTGGACGATTGTATGATGTGCGGCTTAAAGTATCTGTACCTGAAGTATACAAGAATTCTTGGAAAAGAGTAATTGTGACTTTACAGGATATATCGGTTCAAAAACGCTATGAGCGCCATTTGAAACAACTGGCTCAAACTGACGGATTGACAAATGTCTTGAACCATTCTGCAATTCGTTATCGTTTAGAAGAAGAGGTTGCGCGTGCAAAGCGTTATCGTTTGGATCTGTCGTGTATGATGATCGATATGGATAATTTTAAGCAGGTAAATGATAAATACGGTCATCAAAAAGGTGATGCAGTTTTGAAAAAAACCGCAGCATTAATAAAAAGTCATTTACGTGAAGTAGATATTGTCGGGCGTTATGGCGGAGATGAATTTATGGTTATTTTACCGGAAACTAATAAAGTAAATGCTATTACTGCGGCTGAACGTATTCAGAAACTTTTTTTTGAACTGGTGCATGACGAATCTATACGTATGCCTTTTTGTACTTTGAGTATAGGGGTAGGAGGCAGACCAGATACTGATGTGGAAACTGCTAAAGATCTGATCACTAAGATTGACAAGGGCATGTATGAGGCTAAAAAAACTGGAAAGAATAAGGTATCTTTAATATAACTTGTAATGTCAAAAACTTTTCAAATAACTTTTTTAATAAAAACTGCGGATTTATTAGGCGCTGCTGATATTTTACGGGATGTTTTAGTTTTGGATTTAAAAATTGATCGATATGCGATTATTGAAAGGGTTACTAAAAAAAATATTTCTTTAATGGTTTTTTCCTCTTCTTCCTCGAGATCAAAGAATATTTTGGATAAGTTTAAAAAATTAAATTTGAAGCATGTAATCGCGCGATATTCTGAAATGGATAATGAGTATTGGCAGAATAAATGGAAAGAAGATTTTAAGCCTTTTGCTTTAACGTCTGATATTGTAGTAGTTCCTGCCTGGTTAAAATCCACATATTGTCATAAAAAATCTAAAAAGATTATTTATATTGATAGTAATTTGGCATTTGGCACAGGCATGCATGAAACTACCCGTTTTATGTCGGAGTTAATTGAATCTTTAAAGGGAAAATTTAATTCTTTTTTGGACATTGGTACTGGTACAGGAATTTTAGCTTTAGTTGCTTTAAATTGCGGAGCTACGGATATGATGGCTTTGGATATTAGTGAAGATTGTATAAAAAATGCGGATGAAAATTTACGGTTTAACGGATATAATGATTATGTTTTACTTACTGGAGATTTTGGGGGAAGTAAAATTAATAAAAAATTTGATTTGGTAGCGGCTAATTTGGTTTCTTTAGAACTATTAGCTATGGCGGATAAGATTATTAAGTGTGTTAAAATTGGCGGATATTTGGCTGTTTCAGGAATTTCACACGATAATTTTAAGAAAGTTAAAATGGTTTTTGCGCAATCATTAAAGCCAGTAAGTGTTAAAAAAGGCAAAGACTGGAACGCTATTTTATTTAAAAAAGGGACTTGAAAGGTTATTAAATGAAACAATATTTAGATTTGGTTAAATATGTTATTGAAAATGGTGAGAGAAAAGAAGACCGTACTGGCGTGGGAACCATCTCGGTGTTTGGATATCAAATGCGTTTTGATCTGCGTGAAGGCTTCCCGATTGTAACTACTAAAAAAGTTTTGTTTTCTGCTGTAGTAAGAGAATTAGTTTGGTTTTTAAGAGGATCGACTAATATAAATGATGATTTGAAACAACATACTCCTATTTGGGACGCGTGGGCTAAAGAAAATGGTGAGCTTGGTCCTATATACGGATATCAATGGCGAAAGTGGGAAAAATTTACTCAAGATGACAAAACTAAAAATTATATTAAATCACACGTTGATCAGATAACTCAAGTTATCGATATGATCAAAAAAACTCCAGATTCCCGACGACTTATTGTGAGCGCGTGGAATGTGGCTGACATTGAGAGAATGGCTTTACCGCCTTGTCACGCGTTTTTTCAATTTTATGTAGTTAACGGCAGGTTAGATTGCCAGCTTTATCAGCGTTCTGCGGATATCGCGCTTGGCGTACCATTTAATATTTCCAGTTATGCTTTATTGTTGGCAATGGTAGCCCAGGAATGCAGATTAACTCCTGGGGTTTTTGTACATACTTTAGGTGACGCGCACATTTATTTAAATCATATTGACGGGCTTAAAGAGCAAATGAAACGTGCTCCTAAAAAATTACCGCAGGTTAAGATTGCAGATAAAAAAGTTTTGGATATGAAGTTTGAAGATATAGAATTAATCGGGTATGAGCATGATCCATTTATAAAATTTCCAATAGCTGTTTAGGATATTATGAAAAAATTTAATATTGTTGTCGCGATTGATAAAAATAATGGGATTGGTAAGAGCGGACACTTGCCTTGGCATATTTCTGCTGATTTGAAATATTTTAAACAAGTTACCACTTTTGTTTTGAATAAGGGGGCAAGTAACGCGGTTATTATGGGACGTAAGACGTGGGAATCTATTCCTAAAAATTTTCAGCCATTAAAAGATAGGATTAATGTGGTTCTTACCAGAAATAATAATTTAAAATTACCTAAAGATGTTTTAAACGCTAATGGTTTAGACGAAGCTTTGAAGATTTTAGAGAATAAAGGAGTAGATAATATTTTTGTTATTGGCGGTCAGCAAGTCTATGAACAGGCGATAGAACACAAGGCTTGTGAAAAATTATATATTACTCGTATAGATCAAACTTTTGATTGTGACGCGCATTTCCCTAAATTTGATGATAGGTTTTATCTTGTATTAGAATCCCCACAAATAAAATCCGCAGATATTTCTTTTAAGTTTTTGATATATAAGAAATGTTCTAACTAATGTTTTTATGCTTATTATCTTTCATTTCCATATTTTCGAATTAGTAATGCTTTAGTCGTATGTAGGTGATTTTTGAAAATAAGTAATCGCTTACTTTAGGCAAGACCAGTTTTATAACATATTGAAAATAAATGATTTATAAAAACAACTTTTCTATTAAATCAATAATAGCTTTAAATTTGGCTGTTAATTCTTTCAATAATGTTTTATACTAAATACAGAAAAACATGTTGAGGTGTATATGAATATTCCGAGATCAAGAAGGCATATTCTAATTGTTGATGACAATATTGCCGTTGCATCAATGCTTAAGATGCTGCTAGTATCGAGGGAATATGATGTTTCAGTGGCTAATTCCAGTGAAGAGATGTTTGAAAAAATATCCCCAGCTAAAACCGATCTTATAATAATGGATATTATTCTTCCGGATGAAAACGGATTAGAGGTATTAAAAAAGATAAGAGCGGATGCAAAGACACAAACTTTACCGGTTGTAATATTAAGTGCTAAATCAGCTCCTAATGATATAACTGATGCTCTTTATTCAGGAGCAGATGATTATCTTACCAAGCCATTTAAATTTGAAGAACTTTTAGCTCGTATCGAATCAGTTATGCGGCGTTCCCACAGTTATTCTGAAGCTGATCCTGCAGTACAAAGTGAGTCAATAATAAAACAGTTAAGGCATATAGTTGATAATGAATTAATGATACCCGCATTTCAGCCGATATTTTTATTAAAAACTTCAAAAGTGTATGGATTCGAAGCTTTAGCTCGTCCACAAGTTACAGGCTTACTTTCTAACCCTGAAATATTATTTAAATGGGGTATACAATATGGTTTTTATTCTGATCTGGAATTGTTATCCTGGCAAAAAGCTGTAAAAAGTGCTAGTTCGAAGTTGAAGGGCAAAAAACTTTTTTTGAATTGTAACCCATTTTGGGTAGAAGATGCACGTTTTATTGAAGTAAATTCGATATTTAAAGATTCAGGTATAACTCCAGATGAAGTGGTATTGGAAATTACTGAGCGTTCCGCTATATCAAATGACGACCGTTTTTTTGAGCATTTGGCTATTTATCGCCAGAATGGTTTTAGATTTGCGGTAGATGATGTAGGCAGCGGATATGCAAGTTTGGAATCAATAGTAAGAACGCGTCCAGAAGTATTAAAGATTGATAGACATATAGTTACTAATATTCATAAAGACACAATAAAAATGAGTATTGTAAGGTTTATTGTACGTTTTTGTCAGGAGAACAAAATTTTGTCTATTGCTGAAGGGATTGAAAAGAAAGAAGAATTGGAAGCAGTAAAACAATTAGGAGTTGATGCTGTTCAAGGATATTTCTTATCCAGACCTGTTCCGGTTATTGACATGGAGAGTATGGATACTGCAATATTTGCCCGCCTAGAAGCTGCGTAAGTAATTAAAAGTTTTGTTTATAAAATAAAAAATAATTCATTTTTTAAAATTCTTATGATACAATTGAACGTTTTTAAGATATTGTAATTTCAGGGGTTATCGAAATTTAGGTTGAAATTTTTTGGGGGAATCCATGGGTACTGTAATACCACATAGTCTATTAACAGATCAAGATATCTATCTTTTTAAAGAAGGTAGTCATTTTCGACTTTATGATCATTTAGGCGCTCATGCCATGAATGTTAATGGTCAGGATGGGGTATTTTTTGCGGTTTGGGCTCCAAGCGCTAAATTTGTTTCAGTAGTGGGTAATTTTAATGGTTGGAATAGAGGTGAACATCCATTATTTGTGCGTTGGGATTACTCTGGGATTTGGGAGGGATTTATCCCTGGTGTCAAAGTAGGTGATATATATAAATTTTTTATGGAGTCAAGAGAGCATAATTTTAAGACTGAGAAAAAGGATCCGTTTGGATCATTTAGTGAAAAACCGCCGCAAACCGCTTCAAAAGTATGGGATCTTAGTTATACCTGGGGTGATCAAGAATGGATGCAGACTCGAGCGAAAAAAAACGCGCTTAATGCTCCATTTTCAATTTATGAAATGCATGTTGGATCTTGGCGCAGGAAAACTGATGATAATAACCGGTATTTAACTTACACCGAATTAGCTGAAGAATTTGTTCCATATATTTTAGAAATGGGTTATACCCATGTTGAATTTATGCCTATCATGGATCATCCATTTTTTAATTCTTGGGGGTATCAAGTTCTAGGATATTTTGGTCCCACTCCTTTTTTTGGCACTCCACAAGAGTTAATGTTATTGATAGATAAATTGCACCAGAATAATATTGGCGTTTTATTAGACTGGGTTCCGTCACATTTTCCTTTTGACGCGCATGGGTTATATTTTTTTGATGGGTCGCATGTATTTGAACATAGTGATCCGCGTAAAGGCGTTCATCCGGATTGGAATTGTTGTGTTTTTAATAATGGTCGTAACGAGGTAAAAGAATTTTTGATTTCCAGCGCTTTGTTTTGGTTTGATAAATATCATGCTGATGGATTGCGGGTTGACGCAGTAGCTTCGATGTTGTATTTGGATTATTCCCGGCAGCATGGAGGCTGGTCGCCGAATATTTATGGCGGAAATGAGAATTTAGAATCAATAGTATTTTTAAGGGCGTTAAATGAAAATGTTTATAAATTTTATCCTGATGTTCAAATGATCGCAGAAGAGTCAACAGCTTGGGGGAATGTTTCGCGCCCGACTTCTTGTGGAGGTTTGGGGTTTGGCATGAAATGGAATATGGGATGGATGCACGACACTTTGGAATATTTTAAGAAAGATTCGATTTATCGTAAATTTCATCAGAATGAACTTACTTTTAGTATGCTTTATGCGTATACGGAGAATTTTTTACTTTCTTTATCTCATGACGAAGTCGTGCATGGTAAGGGTTCATTGTTAAGTAAGATGCCTTGTGATGATTGGCAAAAATTTGCGAATCTACGTGCATTATTAGCATATATGTACGGTCATCCGGGTAAGAAACTTTTATTTATGGGAGTAGAATTGGCTCAGCGGAATGAGTGGAACAATAATGCTCAACTAGATTGGCATTTATTGCAGCATGAATCGCACCAAGGGGTCCATTTGTTGATGAAAGAAATTAATAAAATTTACCGGTCTGAACCAGCCTTGTATGAAGATGACTTTACTTTTAACGGATTTGAGTGGATCGACGCTGGAGATTGGGAACGAAGTATTATAAGTTTTTTGCGTAAGGGAAAAAATAAACGTGATGTGATTTTAGTGGTCTGCAATTTTACGCCTTCTCCGCATACAAATTATCGGATAGGTGTTCCAGCTTCAGGGTTTTGGCAAGAGATATTAAATTCTGATGCAAAAGAATATTGGGGTGCTGGTATGGGTAATTTGGGAGGGGTTCAATCTAAGCCGATACCTCATCATGGACGGAAACATAGTATTCAATTGACCATACCGCCTTTAGGCGTGCTTTATTTTAAGCGCCGCATTCCAGAAACTCCTCCTAAAAGCCGAAAGCAACAAGTTGAAGATGTAATGTTTGCTCGGGGAATACAAGATGGGACTGATGGAAAAAATAAGTATTCGTTTGATGCGCCTTCTTCTATAGGTGGACCGGTTGATTGGATATTGCCGGAACAGCCGCCTTCAAATAGTCAATAATTCAGGTGCTCATGGAAAAATATATTTGTATTCATGGACATTTTTATCAGCCTCCACGGGAAAACTCGTGGCTCGATGCTATTGAGATTCAGGATTCTGCGCATCCATATCGGGATTGGAATGAAAGAATTACTGCTGAATGTTATGAGCCAAATTCTGCTTCACGTATTCTTGATACTGAAGAGCGTATCGTTGATATAGTCAATAATTATTCCAAAATGAGTTTTAATTTTGGA
This sequence comes from Candidatus Omnitrophota bacterium, assembly GCA_015233195.1. GTDB lineage: Bacteria > Omnitrophota > Gorgyraeia > Zapsychrales > Zapsychraceae > JADFYE01. The sequence goes on along the minus strand of JADFYE010000005.1, from coordinate 33,955 downwards.
CCTACCTTGCTTTCCTGGATGCAGCATAATTCACCTAAAGTTTATCAGGCTATATTGGACGCTGATAAAGAAAGTTTGAAGCGTTTTAATGGACATGGTTCTGCGATTGCTCAAGTCTATAATCATATAATTATGCCTTTGGCTAATACTAACGATAAATATACTCAGATACTTTGGGGTATTAAAGATTTTGAGTATAGATTCGCTAGAAAGCCTGAAGGGATGTGGCTAGCTGAAACTGCAGTTGATTTGCAAACTTTGGATCTTTTGGTAGAGATGGGCATTAAGTATACGATTTTAAGTCCTTATCAGGCAGCGCAAATAAAACCTCTAGGTTTTGACGACCAGTGGAAAGATATTGTCGGAGCAAAAATTGATCCTAAAATACCTTATTTATGTAAATTACCTTCGGGGAAAAACATAATTATATTTTTTTATGATGGTCCAATATCTCAAGATGTGGCTTTTGGAGATGTATTAAAAAATGGTGAGGGTTTTGCTCATCGACTGTTATCTGTATTTCCTGACCATAGTGATATGCCGTTGTTGTCGCATATTGCTACTGACGGAGAGACATATGGTCATCATCAAAAATTTGGGAATATGGCTTTATCGTATTTGTTTGATCATGTTGAGCGGAATAATTTGGCAAAGATAACTGTGTATGGTGAATTTTTAGAAAAATGTCCTCCGAAATTTGAAGTTAAAATTATTGAAAGATCAGCTTGGAGTTGCAGCCATGGAGTAGGACGCTGGGAGAAAGATTGTGGTTGCTGTATTGCAAAAAAAGCTGGATGGAATCAAAAGTGGCGTTCCGTTTTGCGGGATACTATGAATTGGCTGAGGGATGAACTGGTTAGAGTATTCGACAAGGAAATGACTGTATTTACAAATAATCCGTGGTTAATACGCAATAAATATATTGATGTAGTTTTGGATAGGTCTACAGAAAATATAGAAAAATTTTTTCAGACTAATTTTAAAGAAAGTATAAATGCAATTGAACGGGTAAAAATTCTGAAATTGCTTGAAATGCAGCGTTATGCTTTATTGATGTTCACCAGCTGTGGCTGGTTTTTCGACGATATTTCTGGTCTAGAACCAGTACAGATAATGCAGTATGCTGCACGGGCTATGCAATTAGCGAATGACGTTGCAGAGATAGACTTAGAACCAATGTTTTTGGATAAAATCAAATATGCAAACAGCAATATTCCGCAGTTTCGCGATGGAAAGAATATATATTTAAAAAAAGTTAAACCTGCGGTGATCGATCTGTTAAAAGTCGGTGCTCATTACGCGATCTGTTCTTTGTTTGGAGATCATTCAAAAAAAATCCGGATTTATGCGTTTACTGCTGATCCGCAAAAATATCAAAGAGAAACGCAGGGTAAACAAATTCTGTTGATAGGTCAGGCTTTTATTCGTTCTGAAATGACTACAGAGGGGAAAATGATAGAATTCGCAGTTTTGCATTTAGGTGATCATAATATTACCTGCGGATTAAGGGAACATGTGGATCAGGTCTACTTTGATAATATGTGTTCTCAGATAACTAAAGTTTTTAAAAATAATGATGTGCCAGAGTTGATAAAATTGATAAATAGTTCTTTTGGCGCGCATACGTATACTTTGTGGGATTTATTCCAGCATGAGCAAGGATTAGCCCTTAATAAAATATTTGAGGAGACGGTTGAGCTGATTGAAGCTAATTTCCGTCAGATATATGATCAATATTATCCTCTGATGCAGCTGCGGGATCGTATCCGTGTTCCTTTACCTAAGCCTTTAGCTATGACAGTTGAGTTTATTTTGAACCGTGATTTAATGGATACTATCGAGGATGATAACATTGATGTCTCTAAATTAGAGAGGCTGGTTAATGAGATGCTGCGCTGGGGATTTATGCGGGATAAAGAAACCATTTCATTGAAGGCGAGTAAACGTATATCGATTTTAATGGAGAAAATGAAAGAAAATCCGGAAGACACTTTGTTGATTGGAAATATTGAATCTATCATTAGATTGCTGAATCGGCTATCATTTACTTTGGATATTTGGAGGGCGCAGAATATATATTTTAAAATTGGTAAAGCAGTTTATCATTTGAAATATGAGAAAGCAGTTAAGAACGATGTGGCTGCGAAATTTTGGATCGAGTCTTTTGATAAGTTGGGGAAAGTTTTACAAGTGAAATTGAGGAGATAATATGAAAAAAGGCAGTGGAATTTTATTACATATAACATCGCTTCCGTCAGAATATGGGATAGGCGATTTGGGTCCGCAAGCTTATGCGTTTGTGGATTTTTTAAATCAAAGCGGACAAAAATATTGGCAGATATTGCCTTTGAATCCGACCAGCGATGTTTTTGGTAATTCGCCTTACAGTAGTTTTTCAGCATTTGGGTCGAATACAATATTAATAAGTCCGGATAAACTTATAGAAAAAGGATGGTTAAAAAAGAAGGATATTGAGAGTATAAATTTTTCGGAAGATAAAGTTGATTTTCCTGCAGTGCGGGTGTTTAAAACTAAATTGTTTGATTTGGCGTATGCTAATTTTTTTAAAAATAAAAATGGGGCAACAAAAGATTTTGTAAAATTTTGTAAAGATAATGCGTTTTGGCTTGATGATTTTGCTTTATTTGTGGTGTTGAAACAAATTGTTGGAGAGCAGTTGTGGAATACTTGGCCTGCAGAAATTCGTGACCGTGATCCTCGGGTATTAAGAGATTTTGCGCAGAAATATTCCCAAAAGCTAGAAGAAGTTAAATTTTTACAGTATGTATTTTTTTCGCAATGGATGGAGTTAAAAAAATATTGTAATCAAAAAGGGGTTTCAATAATTGGAGATATTCCAATTTATGTCGGTGAAGACAGCTCAGATGTGTGGACGTATCCGCAGTATTTTAAATTGGACGAACAAAAACGTTTAATGTTTGTGGCAGGTGTTCCGCCGGATTATTTTAGTAAGACTGGTCAGCGTTGGGGTAATCCATTATATGATTGGGATGCTTTACAAGCAGATGGATTTAAGTGGTGGCTGGGGAGGATAGAACATAATTTGAAGTTATTTGATGTTGTGCGTATTGATCATTTCAGGGGCTTAGTAGGTTTTTGGCAAGTGCCAGTTTCAGAACCTACAGCGATTAATGGTCAATGGCAGCCGGTTCCGGCTGATGAATTTTTTACTGCAGTAGAGGAGAAGTTTCCACATTTACCGATTATTGCTGAAGACTTAGGAGTGATTACTGATGATGTGGTAGCTACCATGGATAAATTTGGTTTTCCGGGTATGAAAATTTTAGTATTTGCGTTCAATGGTAACATGGACACTCATCCGTATTTGCCGCATAATTTTAAGCGTAAATGTGTGGTTTATACCGGTACTCACGATAATAATACTGTATTGGGATGGTTTAAAAAAGAAGCAACATTACAGGAAAAGATGAATGTGTTTGAGTATATTGGAAAACGTGTTCCCAGAAAAGAAATAAATTGGGCATTGATAAAAATTGCAATGGACTCCGCTGCTCAAATAGCGCTGTTTCCTTTGCAGGATGTTTTGAGTTTAGACCAGACCGCGAGGATGAATGTTCCAGCTACTACAGAGGGTAATTGGATTTGGAGAGCTGAAAAGAAAATGTTAACCCGTACAGTATCTGATCGCCTAAAACAACTCACGCAAAAAGCTAAAAGATAATTATTTAATCATTCGCCTATATCAAAAATAAATATTACCTTGAGCCGTAAAAATGCGTGTGTTAGAATCATCGCATTATGAAATCTTATATTTTAGTATTAATTATATTAGTACTGTTTTCAGCTTCTGGATGCAGTCATGCTCTAAAATTAAAAAAGAAGCCGGCAGTTTCTGCTGTTGAAGTTTCTTATTTGCCGACTTATCTTAAAGAAACAAAAATTATTGATACTGAATTGCTGCGTAAAGGCGGGAATTTAATGATAATGCCGTTTTTACCTGGAACAGAAGTTTCGGCTGGTCCAGAGTCAGATACTGTTTCTGTAATGATAGTCCGCGGATTCATGGATGTGTATGAATCACAAGGCAAAGAATTTGAAAAGTCTAAGATAGATTTAATATTTTCGGATAAAGATTTAAAGCCGAATTTTAATATTTCCGGTACTATTGATGCCATGGATACACCTTCATTTTTTCAACGTCATATTTTACGTCGAAAGAATATGACATTGACTCTGGAGGGAAAATTAAAAGAAGTAGAGACTGGAAAAACTGTGTTTATATTTAAAGATACTCAAAGTGTTTCGATAAAAAAAGGTGATTGGGCAAAAATGGCTCGGAATATGGGGCAGAATTTGGCAAAGTGGATATTGGCGGAAGAAGAACGCCAGCGGGCAGTAGAAGTAATAAAGTAAGAATTCAAAAAGAAGGTATATATGAAAATTATTACAGGTGGGGCTGGGTTTATTGGTAGTTGTATTGTTGCCCGGCTCAATGAATTGGGATTTGATGATCTAATAATAGTGGATCATTTTGAGGATAATTTAACTCCTGATACAACCACAGATATTAAAGCCCGTAATTTAATCGGCAAAAAATATATAAAATATTATGATAAAACGGATTTTTTAGATTTGGTTACCGGCAATAAGCTGGATGTTCCGATATCAGTAGTAATACATATGGGCGCATGCAGTTCTACTACTGTACAAGATGCGAAATATTTTCAGGAAAATAATTTAGAATATACCCGTATTTTGGCGAATTGGGCGCTAAAGAATGAAATTCGTTTTATTTACGCTAGTTCTGCTGCGACTTATGGCGACGGTGGGGAAGGCTACAAAGACGATGATGATACGGTGCGAAAATGTAAACCGTTGAATTTGTACGGTCAGTCAAAACAGGATTTTGATATTTGGGCGTTAGAGAATCATTATTTGGATCGTATTGTTGGTTTGAAATTTTTTAATGTTTTTGGTCCGAATGAATATCATAAAGAAGATATGCGAAGTGTGGTTAATAAAGCTTATAAGAAAGTGGCTGAAGAAGGAAAAATGGTTTTATTTAAGTCGCATCGTCAAGATTATTCTGATGGTGAGCAAAAACGCGATTTTATTTATGTAAAAGATGCGGTTGACGTGGTCATGTATTTTTTTAATAATCCGCAAGTTAACGGGATTTTTAACGTAGGTACCGGCGAAGCCAAGTCTTGGAATGATTTGGCAAATGCATTATTTAAGGCGGTAGGTAAGAAAACTAATATTGAATATATTCCGATGCCCGAAATATTACATGATAAATACCAGTATTTTACTCAAGCAGATATGACCAAGTTGCGTGCGAACGGTTACAAAAAACCGTTCACATCTTTAACTTATGCAGTAGCTGATTATGTAAAATATCTTAAAGATGGTAAATGTTGGTAAAGGAGAACATATGATTTGGGTTTTTATTATTGCTATCATCGGTTTGGTTGTAATAGCTTTGATTTTGATGTTGAATAAGCAGATTTCAACTAAACAGCTTCCGGCTGACGCTGTTCCGATATCTGATATTAATGAGATAAAAGAATTGCGGCAGAATGTTTCTAAAAGTAGCAAACCTTTATCCATGTCGCAGACTGTTGATCATTTAGCTCACCATTTAGAAGTTTTTAATAATGAAAGATTACCAGAGATTACTAGAGAAATTGATGTTTTAAAAAGGGAATTTCAAACCCGGCAGTCGTCGTATGAACAGAATATTCAGCAGTTACAAATGGATAATCAAAAATTGGAAGATGCTTTAAAAAGGGAAATGTCTTCGCGGGAAATGAAAATATTGGCTGAAGAAGAGAAAAAGCTTTTGAAGGAAAAAGAAGAACAGTTACGTATGATGCGGGAAGCGAATATTCAGCTTAATGAAGAAAATAAGCGGTTACGGGAGGAAATAATTCAGTTTCATAAAGAAAAAATTGATTTGTTAAAAAAATATGATGAGATTGACCAGAAATTGCACGAAGTGCAGCTTGAAAAAGAAAAATTAGGTAATGAGAACCGTGAAACACAATTGCGGTTTGATTTGATTAAAATGGAAGTGGAAAAGGAATTTAAGCAGAAGGTTGATGAACAGTTTAAAATAGCGGAAGCTCAGCGGATAGATTACTCTTCAGACAAAGTTGCTTTGGAAAAGGAATATGAAAAGCTTACAAAGTTCCTTGAGGAAATAAAAGCGCAAAAAATAGTTTTGGAAAATAAATGTTTATCCGCTGAAAATGAAATTGATACTCTTAGAAAACAGGTTGAATATGCGGGAAAATCTAGTACTGCTCAGGTTGATAATTTAAAAGCTGAAATTGTAAAATTGGAGTTTGAACTTGATGAAAAAAATCGTGAAGTATCAGCGGTTTTGAATAAGCGGGAGGATGTGTATGGCGGAATTAATCAGGCTGTTGATAAAGTGCGCGATGAATATCGAAATATAGTCGCTGAGCGAAGTAAACAGGTTGAGGTTTTAGAGCAGGGGTTAAAGGTTTTAAAATTAGAGTTAGAAAGGTTGGAAAAAGAAAATCACGGGTTGGTTGTTAGAGTAGAGGATACGGAAAAAAATAATGCGCGTTTTCAGGAACGTGATCGTCAGTTGAATTATGAATTGGTAAAAGCTAGAGCACAGATACTAGGATTAGAACGGATTTGTAATGATTACCGTATTAAGGTGGAATCTTTAATTAAGGCGTAACTCTTTATGTCAGATGATCAATTAAATTTAGATCAAATACTTGCCAAAGATATAATGAGTGAAAGTGTTATCTCAGTAAAGCCGGATATGCTTATTGGTCAGGTCGCGCATTTGATGTTAAGGTCAATAGTCAGCGGGGTTCCGGTTGTGAATGAGAACAAAGAACTAGTTGGTATTGTAACATTAACTGATCTGTTTATACTTTTGGATAAAGTCGCGCGTCAGGTAGAACAGGGAGTAAATGATGAGCGGAATAAATCTTTACATGAACATTTAGAAAAGACAAAAAATTTACCTATTTTAGAGATAATGTCGAAGACCATAATAACTATAGCTCCGACCACTACCTTACGAGAAATGTTGGATATTGTTATAAAGTGGCATATTCATTTTTTGCCGGTCATGCAGGAGGGGAAAATCATAGGCGTTATAGGGCGGCATGATATTTTAAATGCGACATATGTGTATGGATAATAAGTGGACAAGGTTGTAGGGGCACGATACTTCGTGCCCTTTTAAAGGAGATGATATGAAAAAAATATTATTAATTGGGTTATGTGTATTTGCGGCGGGTTGTTCTTTTGTTCAGGAATCGGGACGTAAAGTTTGGGGAACTTCAACTGAACATTTATCCCCTGCACATCTTAAGGCTTTGTCTAAAGTGTATACTTGTAATTATGACGATTGTTATGATACGGTTTTAACACTCACCCAAGTTGCTCAAGAATTAAAATTAGATGTGAAATCGAATAACCCTTTATTAAAAGATAAAAGTGATCCCAATAAGAAAGTTTATGGACCGTATTCGGTTTTTATTGATGACAGATTAAGGGGAATAATAGTTTTTATGGATGTGCCTGGGCAAGTTGACACTACTGAAGTAGGCGTGTTTTTTACAAAATTTGCGCGTACAAATGAAATAAAAATCCAAGTCACTTCATTAAGCACTCGTGCCCGGGATAAGGCTGCACAAATGATTTTTAGTTTGTTGGATAAGCAATATACGTCTGTAAAATAGGGATATACCATGAAAGCAAAGGTTCAAACCAGGGATACTAATATCATAGCTACTTTAGGACCAGCATCATTATCAGAAGATGTTTTGGTACGGATGGCGCGTAAGGGACTTAATATTGTACGTTTAAATTTTTCACATGGTTCGTATGAGCAGCATCAAGGTGCGATTGATTTGGTACGAAAGATCAATGGCAGATATAAATTTCAAATAAAGATATTACAGGACCTTGAAGGTTATCGGATTCGTATTGGACATTTGGATAAACCAATTGAGCTAAAATTGGGCGCAATTGTTTATTTGACTAATGATAAAGTTAAAAACTCCGGAGAGATTTTTTTTGATTATACGGGTTCGGCCAAAGATATACCAGTTGGATCAAATATTTTTATTGACGATGGACGGATTTGTTTGAAAGTTAAGGAACGAGACTCACAGCGGATAAAAGTTTTAGTTTGTGAAGGTGGTTCCCTTAAATCCCGCAAAGGTATAAACATCCCTGGTCTTAAATTGAAACAGGAGACGTTTACTGCAAAAGATAAAAAAGACATTAAATTTGGTATTGCAAACAAAGTTGATATGATCGCTCAATCTTTTGTACGCAATGCAGCAGACATATTGCATGTGGTAAAAAAAGTTAGACCAATATTGCCTGATTGTAAAATAATATCAAAGATTGAAAATTTGGATGGTATCCGTAATGTGGATGATATTATTGATGCTTGTGACGGGATAATGGTTGCAAGAGGAGATATGGGGGTAAGTTTGCCGATATATCAAGTTCCGATTATGCAGAAATATATTATACGCAGATGTAATCGGAATAAAAAATTTGTGATAGTTGCGACTCAGATGCTTGAAACTATGACTGAAAATAATCGACCAACCCGGGCTGAAGTATCTGATGTGGCTAATGCAATTTTAGACGGTGCGGATGCGGTAATGCTTTCAGGTGAGACCGCAGTTGGCAAATATCCGGTTGAAACCATTGATATGATGGCAAAAATAATTGATTACACGGAACGATCTCAGCAATTGATCTTATAATTATGATTGAAAATGAATTTTTATTTTTAGGGTTGCTAAAGGATGGACCTAAACACGGTTATGAAATCAAGCGTATAATTGAAGAGGAGCTTGGACCGTTATTAGGGTTAAAGATCAAATCCATTTATTATCCATTGAAGCAAATGGAAAAATACGGTTTGATTGAAAAGGAAACTGACCGTTCAGGAAAATTCCCGGAAAAATATGTTTATAGCCTGACTTCACAAGGCGCTAAAGTTTTTGACCGTTTGGCAACTGAAAGTTTTTTAACTGTTGAACGACCATATTTTCATTTTGATTTATCCTTATATTTTCTGCAATATATTGATAAAAAGACTGCTAAACGAAAATTGCGGGGCAGGATTTTGGTTCTTAAGCGGATTAGAACAGAATTAAACAAGTTAAATCGTTCGGCTTTAGATGTTCGTCAACATTTGCAGATAATCCTTCAACATGATCTTGATTTGGTGGAGGCGGAGATTAATTCTTTAGTCAGATTACTTAAGAGTTTTGAAGTTTAAGCTTTTTTGCTGTTAAAATTAGTTAGTTCTGGTTAAACTAAGGAAGTTTATTAATTTACAATTTTGTTATTGCGTCTTTTGATATTTTTTGTAGAATATAAACTTCAAAGCTTGAGTTTTAATAGTGCTTATTAATTTGAATTATTAATTTGAAAGGTGCGTTTTTAACCGCAAATAAAAAATGCAAAACCACGTTCCGTTCTTGCTGTATTTCTTAATGCTTTTCCCTTTATTAATAGGCGCTTTAGCTTTGGTCAACCGTTGGTCGTCTTTATTTAAGAAATTTATTTATCCTGGGGTTATAGTTTTAATTGTGGTGTCGATTGGACTTTTAGCTATTGGGCTTAAAGGTTCACCAATCTTTGTTCCTGCTCATTTTAGTTGGATTGAGCCTTTTATGTTGATTATTGAGGTTTTGCTTGCGGCTTATATTTTATTTTTGGCGTTAAGACGTAAAGATATGATTGTTTCAATTTTAATTGCTGTTCAAACCGGACTTTTATTATGGTTCCATTTTGGGGCTGGTCATTCAGCGCATGTAGAGAACAATTTGTTTATTGATCTATTTTCAGTGATCATGGGCTTGATTATCGGCGTGATCGGAAGTTTGATAGCCATGTATGCAGTAGGATATATGGAAGATTTTCATGCTCATCATGAAGAAGTAAAAGATAGAAGACCGCTGTTTCTAGGTCTCATTTTTATTTTCCTTTCTGCGATGTTTGGGGTTTGCTTCTCTAATAATTTGATGTGGTTATTATTTTTCTGGGAGATAACAACAGTTTGCTCATTTATTTTGATTGGTTATAAACAAGATGACCAATCCATTGCAAATTCATTTTTAGCGTTACGATGGAATTTGTTGGGTGGTTTAGCTTTTTTGATCGGAATAATCGTGCTGTTTAAGACCCATCACACTATTGCGTTAAATGAGATGATGAGTTTACCTGGTACTTTAGTTTTATTGCCTGTAGCTTTGTTATGTTTTGCTGGGTTAACTAAATCAGCACAATTACCTTGTTCTTCATGGCTGGTCGGGGCAATGGTAGCGCCTACGCCTGTTTCAGCATTGCTTCACTCTAGTACGATGGTAAAGGCGGGTGTTTATTTGGTATTACGTTTTGCTCATCAATTACAGGGTACAACTTTAGGTTTGTTTGTTGCTATGGTCGGGTTAATTACATTTTTGATTGGATCATTTATTTGTATTAGTCAAAATGACGCTAAAAAAATATTGGCATATTCTACTATAGCTAACTTAGGTTTAATAATTTTATGCGCGGGCGTTGGAACATACGAAGCGGTTTGGGCAGGTATTTTATTGATAATTTTCCATGCGGTTGCTAAGGGGCTTTTGTTTTTATGCGTGGGCGGTATTGAGCATGAAACCGGAAGCCGTCAGGTTGAAGATATGACAGGTTTGATTGTGCGTATGCCAAAGGTTTCAGTTATGTTGCAGATTGGAATTGCAGGTATGTTTTTAGCGCCGTTTGGTATGCTTATAAGTAAATGGGCAGTATTACGGGCGATGATAGATTTTAGTCCTTTTTCAGCGGTATTTTTGATTTTTGGTAGTGCAGCTACTTTATTTTTCTGGGTGAAGTGGTTAGGCAAAGTTTTAATAGTAGATAAACCATATGAGAATATTGAAAAAGGTATACCTACTGGTCAATGGATTGCAATGGGAACATTGTCAGTATTAACGGTTTTTATATGCGGATTTTTTGCCTGGGTGGCACATAATTTAATTGATCCATATGTTGCAGCGATATACGGAAACGTGATGGTATTAAGTAAAGGAAATATTGTTATTATGGGTATTATGCTTTTAATGGTATGTTTGTTCCCATTGACATTTTTAGATTATGGAAGCGGGGTTAAATTATCTGATCCGTATTTAGCTGGGGCAAATGTAGGGCACAAGGGTCAATATCAAGCTGCTTTAGAAGTTAAAGATATGGAAATGAAAAATTATTATTTAAATGATTATTTTAATGAGGAACGGCTCATGTATTTGGGCGTGATCTTAGGCGTATTGTTCGTCTTGGGATTATTTGTTTTGGGGGGAGCGTAATATGTCAATTAAGATATTACTTTCATATTTAGTTTTAGCACCAATCGTAGGCGGGTTATTAGCTGGTCTGGATCGAAGAGTAACAGCACGTATGCAGAATCGGATCGGACCTCCGATATTACAGCCTTTTTATGATGTGCTTAAATTATTTAAAAAGGAAACTTTGGTGGTGCGTCCTTCACAAACTTTGTATATAGAATTCTTTTTTGTTCTGACAGTATTTACTGGAGCATTATTTTTTGCAGGCGGAGATCTTTTACTTATCATATTTGCATTAACTTTAGCCGGAGTATTTTTTGTGTTAGGTGGTTTTAAAGCCAGTTCACCTTATAGCGTTATTGGCGCGCATAGGGAAGCTTTGCAAATGATGTCATATGAACCAGCTTTAATGATGGTTGCAGTTGGCATGTACATGGTTACTAAAAGTTTTCAAATCACAGATATAATTCATTATCCAAAATCTTTAATTATGGTTTTGCCTGGCGTTTTTCTAGCTTTCTTTTTTATTTTACCAATTAAGTTTCGTAAATCTCCGTTTGATCTTTCCACTTCTCATCATGCTCACCAAGAATTAGTAAAAGGGATTACTACTGAGTTTTCAGGTAAGACTTTAGCGATTATTGAAATGGCGCATTGGTATGAAAATGTTTTTGTTTTAGCTATTGTTTATTTATTTTTTGCTTCGAATGTTTGGGTGGGTTTAAGCGTGTCATTGTTAGTATTTTTATCTCAAATGTTAATTGATAATGCTACTGCCAGAGTAAGATGGCAAGCTTTGGTTGCAAGTTCTTGGTTAGTGGCTTTAGTTTTAGGCGGAGCGAATATTATTTATCTTATGATAAGGGGTTAATATGAGTGTTTTATCAAAATCACCGTGGATAATTCATTATGATGGATCAAGTTGTAATGGCTGTGATATTGAAGTTTTAGCATCCTTGATGCCTAGGTATGACGTAGAACGTTTTGGGGTAATTAATACGGGTAACCCAAAACATGCGGATATACTTTTATTGACTGGGTCGATAAATGAGCAAAACAAACCAGTAGTACAAAATATTTATAACCAGATGCCGAATCCTAAAGTAGTGATAGCAGTTGGTATATGCGCAACTTCAGGCGGGGTATTTAGGGAATGTTATAATGTTTTGGGCGGGGCAGATAAAGTTGTTCCAGTTGATGTTTATGCTCCTTCGTGTCCAATAAGACCAGAAGCACTTATTGATGCGGTAGTAAAAGCATTGGGAATTTTAGAGAAAAAAAAGGCGGCAAGCCTGGCTGAAGAGGTGAAAAAATGATACAGCAAACTATAGTGGAGATAACTTTGGATAGCCTTTTGGCAAAAGTTCGTGAATTAAAATATGAAGGCTGGCGTTTAGTACAGATTTGTTGCACCAAATTGCCTGAATGTTTGGAGTTACAATATTCTTTTGATAAAGATTATGTGTATCAAAGTTTTAAAATAATTCTTAAAGATACGTCAACTCCAGTGCCAAGTATCAGCGCTGTATATTTGAGTGCTTTTCTTTATGAAAATGAAATTCATGATTTGTTTGATGTTAAAGTGGAGAATATAGCAGTGGATTATAAAGGTGAATTTTATCGTACAGGAATCAAACACGCGTTCAATCAAGACGAGAAACCAAAGGAGACGAGCCATGAGTAAACGGACGATCATTCCTTTTGGTCCTCAGCATCCAGTACTTCCAGAGCCAATACATTTGGATTTGGTTTTGGAAGATGAGAAAGTGGTTGAAGCTATACCGTCCATAGGATTTATTCATCGTGGGTTGGAAAAATTGGTTGAGAAAAAAGATTTTCAAGAATATACATATGTGGCAGAACGTATCTGCGGCATATGCAGTTTTATCCATGGTCTTACTTATTGTATGGCAGTGGAAGAGTTGATGAAGATTGAAGTGCCAGAACGCGCGCAATATTTACGTACTATCTGGTCTGAGCTTTCCCGTATACATAGTCATTTACTTTGGTTAGGTTTGACTGCTGACGGGTTTGGTTTTGAAAGTCTTTTCATGGAATCTTGGAAAATCCGCGAATATATTTTGGATATAATTGAAGAGACCACTGGGGGTCGGGTTATTTTTGGTTCGGCTAAAGTCGGAGGCGTGCGTCGGGATATTGCGCCGGCTAAATTAGAAGAGATTGTTAAAAAATTACGGGTTTACCAAAAAAAGATTAATGATCTGGGTATGGTATTTTTAGATGATACCACAGTAAAACATCGTACCCAGGGCGTTGGAATTTTAACTACTGAAAATGCTAAGGCGTTAGGTGCGGTAGGTCCAATGCTTAGAGCCAGCGGAGTAGCAATGGATATCCGTATGATGGGCTATGCTGCTTATGGCAAGATTGGGTTTGCGCCTATAGTTGAGACGGAGGGAGATTGTTATAGCCGTTGTAAAGTTCGTATTCGTGAGTTGGCGCAATCAATTGATATAATTGAAAAATGTGTCCAACAAATGAAAGAAGGCGTAATTGAGGCTAAGGTTACTGGTTTCCCGAACGGAGAATTTTTTGCGCGTTCTGAACAGCCGCGCGGTGAAGTTATTTATTATGCTAAAGCTAATGGCACTAAATTTTTGCAAAGGCTTAGAGTCAGGACTCCGACATTCGCTAATATTACGCCTTTGTTGGAAATTCTGAAAGGATGTCAGTTGGCGGATGTTCCTATATTAGTATTGACTATTGATCCTTGTATCAGCTGTGCGGAGAGGTAATATATGAAATTATTAGTAATGGCAAAATCAGTGTTATCCAATCTTTTCAGTCGTCCAGTTACTGAAAGATATCCTTTTGTTGAGAAAAAATATTTTGTTGGCACTCGTGGTAAAGTTTTAATCGAGATTGATAAATGTATTTTCTGCGGCTTATGTCAACGTAAATGTCCGACAGCAGCGATAGTAGTAACTAAAGAACAAAAAGGCTGGGAGATCGACCGGCTGCGTTGTGTATCCTGTAATGCTTGTGTAGAAATTTGTCCGAAAAAATGTTTAGTGCTGGATACTAAATATGCTGCTTGTTCTGAAAAACGGTATAAGGACGTGTTCCATGCATGAGGTTCATCAAGTCCAGAAAGTCGTAGCTGAAGCTTTAGCAGCGGTCAAAGATAAAAATATTCCACACCCTAAAAAAGCGGTTTTGATCGTAGGAGAATTGCTAGGTTTTGATGAGGGATGTATCAGATTATATTGGGAACAAATGATAGCTGATACTGTGTTATCTAATACTGTTTTAGAAGTGAAATTCAAGCCTGCTTTGCTAGAATGCAAGACGTGTAATATTCAATATCCTAAAAAAGGTTCTGATCTTCAGTGTCCTCAGTGCCGTAAGCTTGGCACGCTACTCCCTTCTGGAAAAGAATTTTTTATCACAGAGATCGTATAATAATTCTGGAGCATTAAATGTGTTACGCTATTCCTGGAAAAGTTAAAGCATTTGAAGGTAAATTTGCTTTGGTTGATTATTTTGGCGAAGAGAAGAAAGCCATTAATGAGTTAACTGGATTAAGCGTGGGCGATTATGTATATGCACAAGGTGGTTTTGTTATAACTCGGGTAAGTCAGAAAGAGGCTGAAACAACTCTAGAGACATGGAAAGATCTTTTTTTTGAGTTAAAAGATATTGACGATGCTAGCGTAAAACAAATGCCTTGGGCTGGAGCGAAATATACAAAAGTCCGGGATATGTATGATAAAGTTGCTGCAGGTGGACGGATATTGCGAGAGGAATTGGAATATTTATTATCTGCGAAAGATGCTGGTGAACGTGAGTTTATTAAAAACGCGGCACATCATTTGAGACATCAGTATCACGGTAATTCTTGCTGCGTGCATGGGATAATCGAAATTGGCAATGAGTGTGACCAGGTTTGTCATTATTGTGGGATTTCGGCATTGAATACTAGTTTAACCAGATATCGAATGTCTAAAGACGAGATATTGGAGTCTGTGCGAATTGCGGTTGAGGTTTATGGGTTTAAAGCGCTGGTATTGCAAAGCGGTGAAGACCGTGGTCGTCCGATTGATGAGCTTATTGACCTTGTTGCTGAGATAAAAAAACGTTTTGGAGTTTTAATTTTTATTAGTTTTGGCGAAGTTGGTACGGATGGTTTAAAACGTTTATACGCTGCAGGTGCTAGGGGGTTATTGTTGCGGTTTGAAACTTCAAATTCAGATTTATATTCTAAGATGCATCCTGGTTCAAAGTTTGAAGACCGATTACAAGATCTGAAAACTGCGAATGAATTGGGGTATTTAATAATTACTGGGTCTTTGATAGGTTTGCCTGGGCAGACTCATGCTGATATAAGTAGTGATATAGAATTAGCAGGGGAGCTGAATGTTGAAATGTTAAGTATGGGACCGTTTTTGCCTCATCCATATACTCCGTTAGCAAAACATCCAGCACCTACAGTTGATGAAATAATTCATACTCTATCATCTGCCAGATTTTTTTTATTGCCTCATGTAAAAATATTAGTAACTACTGGTCTTGAAACTTTGGATATGACTGCGCGCCGTTTGGCGTTTTTATCTGGAGCTAATTCAATGATGCTTAATGTAACACCTTTGGAAAAACGACCTTTATATGAAATTTATCCTGGAAGGGCGCATCAACATGAGTCTTTAGATGCTCAGATTGAATCTGCCAAAATTTTACTGCAGGAATTGGGCCGCGCGCCTACTGACCTAAGTTTTAGATAAAGTTTAATATTAATATATAATTACCTTACTTTTGGAATTTTTTCTTGACTTATCAATTATACCCATTAAAATCTAACTATTAAAATTTTACTACATTGAACTGTTCTAAAATATGCATCTGCTGTGTTATTCCCTCGTTCGTTTGTGCGACGTACATACAAAGTACGCCTCCGCATTCTCTCGGGAATGCCTTGCATCTGCACATTTTATAACAGTTCATTTTAAACTGCGGGGACATGATACTTAATTCAGTTTTTTGAATTAAGTTTTGTGTCTCCAGATATTAAGATATTAAAAATGGATTTAATATGAAAATCAATGATATTTTAACCGCACAAGCAAAGAAATACGCGTCCAAACCTGCTTTGATATTTAAAGATCAGGTAATTAATTTTGCGCAGTTACAAGATCAGGTTTTGAGGCTTACCAATGTGTTACGAACACAGGGGATTGGAAAAGGCGATGCTGTTGGTATTTATTTGCCTAATTGTCCGCAGTATGTGTTTAGTTATCTGACTGTATTTTGTTTGGGTGGAGTTGGCGTGCCGCTGGACTTTATGTTGAAAGAAGATGAACTGGTTTCGTGTTTGAGCCACTCGGAAGCCAAGGTATTGATTGCGTTGGGACGACCAGATGTTGATTTGAATGCTGTATGTAAGCAATTGCCGAAACTTAAAAAAATTATTTTGCTGGATGGAAATGTTGAAGGCTCGCTGAAATACGGCGAATTAATGGCAAAATCTTCTGCTGTCGCATTATCAGTGGAAATTAAAGATTCCGATCCTGCGCTTATTATGTATACGTCGGGGACAACTGGAAAACCTAAAGGCATTTTATTGACATATAAACATTTAGACGGCTCGCCTAAGGCAATGGAATACTTTGTTGACCTAACGGATAAAGATATCAAACTTTGTGCCTTACCTTTGAGCCATATCGCTGGGTTAATTTATATTCAAAATATGCTTTTATTTGGGATTACTTTGGTATTGATGGATCGTTTTAATCCTATGCAGTTTTTGGAATTGGTTCAGCAGTTTAAAGTAACATGTTTTCATATTGTGCCGCCTATGTATAACGCGATTCTTACTTTGAAACACATTGAAAATTTTGATTTGTCGTCTTTGCGCTGGGTGGTAGTATTCGGCGCGCCAAGCTCGCCAGAAATTTTAGCAAGGTTTCATCAATATTGTCCGAATGCGGTATTGTTGAACGGATGGGGCATGACTGAAACGTGTCCGCCTAATACAGTAACGCCTTTGAAGAATAGCGATAATATCGCGAGTGTGGGGAAACCGTCGCCTTTTTCGACGATCAGGATCGTGAGCGATGAGGGAAAAGAATTGCCGCAAGGCGCTGTGGGTGAGATTGTGATTGCAGGCGATTATATCATGAAAGAATATTACAAAGATCCTGAGTTGACTGCAGAGATTAAACGAAAAGACGGTTTATATACGGGCGATCTGGGTCGTTTTGATGAGAACGGATTTTTATATATCATGGGACGGAAAAAAGAAATGATCAAGGTGGGCGGTCAATTGGTGATGGCGCCTGAAGTGGAGTCGGCGTTATATAAACATCCAAGTGTGGCGGAAGCCGCGGTTATAGGAATTCCTGATAAATTACGGGGAGAAACTATTAAAGCGTTTGTGGTATTTAAAGAAGGTGAGAATGTTGCGATCGAGGATCTTCGGGCATTTATGAAAGAACATTTAGCGCATTTTAAAGTGCCGCATAATTTTGAAGTAAGGAAAGAATTACCGAAGAATAGAACGGGGAAAATTGATAAAACAAAATTATAACCAGTTGAAATCCCGATTTGCTTTGCAAACGGGATAAATTCGCACTGATCACTTATGTTCACGTTGTTCCATAAGTGATGTGCTCATTTAGGAGATTAATATGACAATGAAACGTGAAATACATTTAACTGGTCGGGATTTAATGGGAATGGTGCAATTGCGTCCGGGTGATATTGGGGAATATGTGATCGTGCCTGGTCCTAAAGAACGTATGGAAGCTGTCATGAAAAAGCTTAATAATCCGGTCAAGAATTTTTCTTTCATGGAATATACCATGTATACCGGCGAATTTAATGGTAAGAAAGTTACGACCATCAATGGCGGACGTTTTTCTGCGGATACTGGTATTACGACTGAAATAGTTTGTAATGCTACGACCAAAGCGATGATTCGCGTAGGAAGCTGTGGTGCTTTACGCGAAGATATTAAAGTCGGTGATTTGATAGTTGTTACAAGTGCTATCTGCGGTGAAGGTCTATCACAGTATTATGCAGGTAAAGATGTAATACCGTTCTCAGATAAAAATTTATCAGTAAAGTTAGCTGAAGTTGCTAAACAAGCTGGTCCAATGGTCGGTGCAGTTCATATGGGATCTTGCTGGACAACGGATGCTTTATTACGGGAAACTAAAGATGTGATAAATGGTGCAGTTGCAAAAGGCGCGATTGCTGCGGATATGGTTACCTCTGCATTTTTGACGATAGCGAATCATTATAAAATCCCGGCAGTTGCGATTATGGCAGTCAGCGACAATGTTATTACAGGTGAAATGGGATTTATGAATCCAAGCTATTACATGGCTGAAGCAGCTATGATAGATATTGCGTTTAATATGATTAAAGGCATTTAATTTATGGAAGATTCAATTTTATTTTGGCCTTGTCGTTTAGATAAAGATGTTCTTTATGTACTGGACGAGACTGCTATTCCGGAAAAAGTTCAGTATATTCCGGTTGGAAACACGAACGAAGCTGTGTCTGTAATTAAGGAAATGAAGACGCGCGCGTTTGGTCAATTTTTGGTGATATTGAGTATTTTTTTAGTCGAGATTGAACGAGGAAAAAATTTTTCAGATCGGGATCTTTATGTAAAGATCGGGCAGATCGCTGAGGCTTTGAATAAAAGCCGTCCGACGTTTCCTTTTGCTGAAGTAACATCTATCGTCGTGAATTGGGCAAAGGTCGCGTTGGAATCGCATCAAGATTTAAAAACGTTTGTGGTTAAGAATATTAATAGTTATTTGCAGGGGGTTCGATATAGTCGTTTGGATCGGGTTAAAAGAATTTCTGAAGTGATTAAAGACGGCGATTCAGTTTTAACTCATTGCAATGTCAGCGGTGAATTAGCTATGGCTGCTGGTATGTGTTTAGCTCAAAATAAAAAAGTGAAATTTTTTGCTACCGAAACTCGTCCGTATTTTCAAGGCGCAAAATTAACTGCTTGGGAATTAGGTCAGGTAGGAGCTGATGTGACATTGATCGCAGATAATGCAGTAGGTAATGTTATGGCGAATAAAATGGTTAATAAGGTGATAGTCGGATCAGATCGTAATTGCGCTAATGGTGATTTTGCGAATAAGATCGGGACATATCAGATCGCAGTATTATCAAAACATTTTAATATTCCGTTTTATGTTTTAACTCAGCCGTCAAGTAAAGTGGCAAGTGCTGCGGATATTCCAGTTGAGATTAGACCGGAAGAAGAATTATTGCGTTATGAAGGTAAGAAAGCTATTAAAGGGTACGTGCGGGGATTCTATCCCGGGTTTGATGTGGTGCCGCATGAATTAGTAACCGGCGGAGCTATTGCTTTGGAAATGGGGCGGAAATGAAATTAGCCAATCCAATAGTTGAAAAATTACAGAAACGCGTGGTTTTGCTCCACGGGTTTTTTGGTAAAAATTTTTTTGATCACTTTAAAAAAGATGCTGTCGAGGTGTTTGTTTTAGAAGGTCGTCCGGATCTGACTTCGTGTCAGCATACGTGTCGGAAGTTGTTGCATCATGGAATAACACCTACGGTTATCGCGGATAATATGGCAGGGTTTTTGTTTGGGCATGGTTGTGTAAAAGAGGTTTGGGTATCGGGACATGGGAAAGTAAATGATCAGCTTAAAACTTTGGTTGGTGGTACGATATTGCAGATTTTAGCAAAAGAGCATAATGTGCCGTTTTATATTTTTGAGGGAGAGAAGCCATTGGCTGTTAACGTGGATAAAAGTATTTTATTAAAATTTAATAATATACAAATTGCACAATCGAAAACAAAAACTTTTGTGCCAAATTATGATTTAATAAATTGTTAGAGGTTAAAATCATGGACAATATAAAAAAATTAAAAAATGAGATTATCGAGATTGGTAAATTACTTTGGGATAAGGATTTGGCGAGCGCATTGAATGGAAATATCAGCGTCCGGGTTGATGATAAACGGATTATTTTAACTGCAACTAAAACTTGCTTGGGACGATTAATTGATAAAGATCTTTTGGTTTGTGATAATGACGGGAATCCTTTGGAATCTGGTAAAGTCACGTCTGAAAAGATGCTTCATACTGCGATCTATAAGAATTTTCCTGATGTTAAAGCTATTATTCATACGCATACGCCGTATGTTAATGGTTTTTTTATTGAACAGCCGGTTTTTGTGCCTCGGATATTTGAAGCGAAATTATATTTAGGTGAAGTTAAGGCGATTGAGCAGTATTCTCCGACCGTACAGGATATTTCACCTGTGTTGGCTGAATTAAAAGGTAAGGGATTGGCTGTATTGCGTAATCATGGTGTATTAGCGGTCGGCCCGGAATTATTCGATTGTTTTTGCTGGATCCAGAATTTGGAAGAAGCAATTAAGACGGAAGCTATTGCTAAAGTTTTTAAGCAAGGCTGTCATTCTGAAGGAGCAATAGCGCCTGAAGAATCTAAAAAGAGATCCTTCGTTAACGCTCAGGATGATTGCACAAAGGCACAGGATGACAAAAAGAAATTTTTTTCGCGTGAGCATATGCAGGCTATTGTCGATATAGTAAATGCGGATGAAAAAATGAAACAGCTTGGTAGTCAGACGAACATGAATATGGAATTGGCAGTTAAGTTGGATGAGACTGGCGAAGTTTTTAGTTTTACGTTTGATAAGGGGAAGATTGTTAATCTCGGTAATAACGCTAACGCGGAATTTATGACGTCAGCTCCTGAGGTGGTTTGGCGGGCTGTGTTTAAGAGGGAGTTGGATCCGTTCGTTGCTACGACCCAGAAGAAGATGGTCTTAAAAGGGGATTTTGCGAAGATTTCTAAATGGTATGCGCCGTGTTCGAGGGTGTTTGAACTTTGGACGAGGGTGGCGGTTGAATAGTGGCTTTAAAAAGTTAATGTGTTTTGCGCAACGCTTGTAACTTTTTAAAATCTTTTTCAACCTTTTAGGAAAGAGTAGGGTGAGGGGCTTTTTATGAAAGTATATAATTTATATTTTAATGGTCAATTAACTCCTGCTTCTGACGGGAAGGTGTTTGATGCTATCAATCCTTCTAACGGAGAGGTGTTTGCTAAAGTCGCTTCTGCGTCTTTGATTGATATGCAGTCTGCGATTAATAGTGCCCGTGAGCAGTTTGATAATGGGGAGTGGTCAAAGTTATCTGTCCAGCAGCGTGGGGAGTATTTGAAAAAGATCTCCCAGCTTATTCGGGATAATGCTTTTGAATTAGCGCGTTTGGAATGCGCGGATGTGGGTAAGACGATTAAGCATGCTAATTTAATTGATGTGCCTACTGCAGCTGAAACATTTGATTTTTTTGCAGGCGTTGAAAAATGGCTAAGTTCTAAAGAATTAGATATTCCGGCACCGGTTAGAAGTTTGATCGAGCGTGAACCGATCGGTGTGATCGCGGCAGTTATTCCCTGGAATTATCCTATGATCATGACTGCCTGGAAAATGGCACCGGCTTTGATCGCAGGGAATACGGTGGTGTTTAAACCATCGTCTAAAGCATGCGCGTCAGTTATGCGTTTGGCGGAGTTGATCGAGACAATTGGTTTGCCAAAAGGTGTGATCAATATTGTGCCAAGTGCGGACCATCAAACTGCGTCTGAGTTGGTTTCAAATCCTATGGTAGATAAAATTAGTTTTACTGGTGGCACTGAGACTGGACGACAAGTGATGCAGATGGCGTCGATAAATATTAAACGTATGACTTTGGAATTAGGTGGAAAATCTCCGAATATTGTTTTTGCGGATTCTGATATAGATGCGGCTGTAGGCGGGGCAATGTCTGCGATTTTTATGAATCAAGGTCAGATGTGTACATCTGGTTCGCGTTTATTGTTGGATGAAAAAATTTATGATGTGTTCATGGCAAAATTAGTGGAGAAGACTAAAGCATTGCGTATCGGAATAGCTGAAGATTATGCGACTGATTTTGGACCGTTGGTCACATGTGAACATCGGGACAGCGTGTACAAGTTTATTCAAAAAGGAGTTAGTGAAGGCGCTAAGATTTTATGCGGCGGAAAAATTCCGACTGGCGCGGATTTTGATAAAGGATTTTATTTAGAACCTACGATACTGGGCGATGTGCGTAATGATATGTTTGTAGCACAGGAAGAGGCTTTTGGTCCAGTTTTATGCGTGATAAGTTTTTCGTCTGAGGAAGAAGCGGTTAAATTAGCGAATGATACTAAGTACGGTTTAGCTGCGAGTGTGTGGACGAAGGATGAGGAAAAAGCTAAGCGAATAGCACGCCAAATTAAATGCGGTACAGTTTGGGTTAACACTTACGGCGGGTTTTATAATGAAGCGCCATTTGGCGGGTATAAACAAAGCGGGTTCGGTCGGGAATTAGGGATGGATGGTCTCTATGAATATACTCAGACCAAACATATTTGTATTGATAAAACTCCAGGCGGAACGCCGTTAGTTTCAGGCTGGTTTTGACTAAAAAAACCAAAAACCATTTTTACATTTTTGGTAACAGCAATCATTAAATTTTTTAAGAAATGGATTAAACTATGAAAGTTCTATTTATAACTCCTCCAATGGGTTCATGGGCTACGCATGGAGAACATCGTGCGCCTAATCAATATTATGCTCAGGTTGCAGCATATTTGCGTCAGGAAAAAGTGGCTGAAGTTGAGGTTTTGGACGCTAAAGCTTTAGGGTTGTCTTATGATGAGATGATAAGCTGTATAAAAAATATTAAACCTGATTTATGTGTTATGGGCGATCTGCTGCATTCTACCGGCGGGTTATCTGTTATATGGCATTTTCAAGAAACTGCTAAAAAGATTAAAGAAGTTCTGCCTGCGACTAAAATTGTTACTGGCGCTTTATGGTTTTCAGCGTACAGCGTTGAAACTTTAGAAACCAATCCGGCTATTGATTTTGTGGCTATGGGCGAAGGTGAGATGACGATTACGGATTTAGTTAAAGCATTGAAAAATGCAAATCCAGATTTTTCTTCGATTCCAGGGTTAGTATCTCGTGATAAAAATGGAAAAGTCCAAATGGGACCGCATCGTTCTTTGATCCCAGATTTAAATGTATTACCAATGCCGGCTTATGATCTGTTTCCGATGGATAAATATGTTGGTCATACTTATTGGAAGCCTTTTGCTGAATTATTAACTTCTCGAGGATGCCCGGGTGCTTGTACGTTTTGTTATCAATGGAGTTTGTATGATAAACGTAACAGCAAGCAGGATTATATTTCCTGGCGCGGCAAGTCGCATGAAACGATTCTGGCTGAAATGGATCTTTTAGAAAAGAAATATGGCGTTACTGTAGTAGTTATTCAGGACGATGCTTTTAATGTTGATAAAGAAACAGTTAAAAAATTCTGTGAGATGAAGATTGCTCGCGGCAATAAGATCAAATGGGTGTGTTTAGGCCGGGCGGATAACTGGTTGGAAGAGATCGACATTATGCCGTTAATGCATGAAGCTGGTCTATTTATGGGTTTGGTAGGTATTGAAGTTGAAAGTGATGAGCAATTGAAAAAAGCAGGTAAGGGTGTAACTTTAAAGCAGATTAAAGATACAGTCGCTGCTTTGCGTAATGCCAATATAGCGTCTGTGGGTACAGTATTGATTGGGTTGGAAGATGATACTGAGGCGATCATTAAAAAACGTTTTGAAGTAACTAATGATATTGATCCGGATATTATGGCTTTGGATTATGTTACGCCCGTTCCAGGTTCGCCGTTGTGGAATATGTCGAGAGAAAAAGGTTGGTTTGATCCTTCAAAACTAAATTTGCGTAATTGGGATTTTCTTCATCCAGTTATTCCGACAAATCATTTGTCAGTCGAAGAAGTCGGTCGTTTAGGTTCATGGTGTATGCGTGAATTCTATTCTCGTCCAGAGCGGATATTCCGTATCATGAGCAGCCCCTACGATGACCTGGTAAAATTATGTGTAAAAGATTTTATGAATAATATTTCAAAATTTGAAAACGCGTCCCGAGGGGGCGAGAGCACTGTATAGGAGAAAATACGATGCAATGGAATTCAGACGTAAAAATAAAATATGACAAGATGTTGGCTAAAATCCCAGTGTTTCATCGAGGAATTACTGATCAGATTGTAAACGAGAAAGCTCCTATGCTTGCAGCTCAGCGAGGCTCGGGTTGTGTTGAAGAATGTGATGTGGTTAAAGCTTTCACAACTGAAGTACCTAAATGTTTTTATTCAATGATGGTTCGATTAATGGATGATGTGGGATTTAAGCATGAATAAAATGAAAATAGCTGTAATAGGTGCTGGAGCAATTGGTGGATTGGTCGCTGCATATTTGCATAAGGCAGGTCAGAATGTCATTCTGGTCGGACGCGAAGATCAGGTTGCTGCAATCAAAAAAAATGGCTTATCTATTAGCGGAATTAACGGCAACGAAAATTTTAAATTAAAGGCTGCTGCTCGATTGGATCAAGAATATGATCTGGTGATATTCTCTACTAAAACCCAGGATCTAGAGCAGGCTTATGCAGAGAATTGCGAGTATCTTGAAGATTGTTTAGTATTGACCACTCAAAATGGCGTCCAAGCAGATAATATTTTAAGCGTGCATTTTGAACGCGATCGCATGTTTAGCAGTATTGTAATGTTTGGCGCCACTTACGTTAAACCCGGCGAGATCGTTTATAATTTTAAAGGTGATTGGATCTTGGGCAGTCCGTTTGTTCCGGTGAATGATAAATTAAAGGAAATTGCTGCGATTTTTCAAAACGCGTTTTCTGTTGTTGTATCCGAACATATTATGGGGATGAAATATTTGAAATTGTTTGTAAATTTTAATAATTGTATTTGCGCGCTGGTCGGTAAATCCATGCAAGAAACTTTTGCGGATCTGGATATGTGTAAATTAAGTATTCGATTGCTTAAAGAAGGTGTGGATATTGTTAAAAATGCTAAGATTGAGCTGGCTTCATTGCCTGATTACCCGGTTGAGCGTATATATGGTTTGACGTCGATGCCTGAAGATCAAGCAGCAGGTATTATGAATAAAGTGTTGACTGGGTTAAGTAAAGAGCCATTGTATGGATCGATATTGCAAAGCATAATGCGAGGTAAGCCGAGTGAAATAGATTTTATAAATGGGGAAGTGGTGTTTTTAGGTAAGCAAATGCATCGGTCGATAGTGTTGAATGAAAGAGTAGTTGAAATGGTGCATGAAGTCGAACATACGAAGAAATTTTTTAGTTTTGAAGATGTTAAAAAATTATTAGTGTAAGGAAAGAGATTAAGATGAAAAAACGTAGAGTTGTTATTACTGGCGTTGGTGTTGTGGCGCCGAATGGAATTGGTAAAGAAAAATGTTGGACTGCTATGATCAATGGCGTTTCTGCTATTCGTAAGGTAACTGAATTTGACATGTCGATGTTTAACACTAAAATCGCAGCGCAGGTTCGTGATTTTGATCCTATTGCTTTAGGGTTGAGCAAAGAAGAAGCGGTTCGTATGGATCGTTATGTTCAGTTTGCTATGGTCGCTGCTGGTGAAGCAATTAAAGATTCAAAATTAAATTTAAAATCTGAAGATTTGGGACGGATGGGCGTGTCATTGGCAAACGCGATTTGTGGTACAAAATATATGGAAGAAGAATTTGCCATGGTCACGGATAATGGAAAAAATCCTATTGATCCGACGATTGTTCGTCCTGATCTTTATGATGCGGCAATGTTTAATACTCCGTCGAGTGAAATCTCTGCTAAGTATGGTTTAAAAGGGGTTTGTAATACTATTTCAACTGGTTGTACAGCAGGAACAGATTCGGTTGCTTTTTCATTTGAAACAATTTCAGACGGGTTGGCAGATATTATGGTGACTGGCGCGTCTGAGGCTCCGATTTGTCCAATGACATTTGGATGTTTTGATACAGTCAATGTTTTATCAACGTTGAATGATGAACCTGAAAAAGCATCCAGACCATTCGATGCGAAGCGAAATGGATTTGTAATATCCGAAGGTGCAGGTATTTTGGTGGTTGAGGAATTAGAACACGCGAAAAAACGCGGCGCGCATATTTATGCGGAGATTGTTGGCTATGGTACGACGAATAATGCATTTCATATGACTGATTTGCCGCCGGAAGGAGAAGCGAAGGCGCGATGTATAAAGCTCGCGCTTGAAGACGCGGGTATAAAGCCTACTGATATTGATTATATCAACGGGCATGGTTCATCGACTAGGCAAAATGATGTGTTTGAGACTAACGCGTATAAAATGGTGTTTGGTGATTATGCGTATAAAATTCCGATCACTTCGTTAAAATCGATGATTGGACATCCGTTAGCAGGTGCGAATGGGGTAGAGTTAGTTATTGGCGCTTTAACATTTGAACGTGATATATTGCCGCCGACAATTAATTATGAAAACCCTGATCCGGAATGCGATCTTGATTATGTACCAAATAAAGCCCGGGCAAAAAAAGTAAATTATATGCTTAAGACCAGCAGCGGATTTTCAGGGATACATTCAGCTATGGTTTTGAAACGTTATGAATAAAAAATATAAAGGATAAAATGATGGAAAAAGTTGCAATTACAGGTATTGGGATTGTAAGTCCCAGTGGGATTGATAAACGTAAGTTCTGGTCGAATATAAGTCACGGCAGATCAGCAGTCGAGAAGATCACGCGATTTGATGCTTCGAAATATACATCACACGTTGCAGGTCATGTGCATGAGTTGGAGGCATACAGTGATGTGTCTTCGCGTTTGTTAAAAAAGATCGACGTGTTTTCACATATGGCTCTGGTTGGCACAGAATTAGCTATGAAAGACGCGCAATTGAATTTAGCCGATGAAGATCTAGACCGTGCCGGAATATTCATGGGTAACGCGATTGGAGGCTGGTTGTTTGCTGAAACTGAATTACGTGATTTATATATCGAGGGACGCGAAGGTGTAAGTCCATTTGCAGCATCAGCTTGGTTCCCGGCAGCACCGCAAGGACAGATATCGATCAAGTATCAATTAAAAGGTTATTCAAAAACTGTGGTCGCTGACAGAGCTGGATCATTGATGGCGATTGGTTATGGCGCTCGGGCTTTGGAACATAATAAAGTAAATTTTGTTGTGGCTGGCGGCATGGAAGCGCCTGTTACTCCTTATGCATTGTTATGTTGTCAGACATCAGGGATGTTAACTAAACAAGAGCAAAATCCAAATGAAGCGTATAAACCTTTTGATAAAGATGCTGATGGTTATGCTATCGCAGAAGGCGCAGGAATTATAATTATGGAATCACCGGAGCGGGCGGAAAAACGCAATGCGCATATTTATGGTTATGTTACAGGTTATGCGTCGACAACTGACGGTGTTGATCGTATTAATCCTGCTGAAGACGGAAAAGAACTTGCTCGCGCGATTTCTTTAGCAATTGAAGATGCTGGTTTGAAAAATTCGGATATTGATTACGTGTGTTTAGACGGGGCAGGTTTGCCGCTTTGGGATCTTTCAGAAACCCGGGGTATAAAATTAGCATTAGGTGAGCATGCTAAAAAAATTCCTATGTCAGCGCCAAAATCAATTTATGGAAACATGCTGGGTGCCTGCGGTGCGTTGGATGTAATAACTACTTTATTAGCCATGGAACACAATCAAGTTCCTCCGACAATAAATTTAAAAAATCTCGCGCCGGGATGCGATCTGAATTATTGCGCGAATGGCGCAGTAAATAAAGAAATCAAAAACGCTCTTGTCATAAGTCGAGGACGCGGCGGATTAAATACGGTGTTAGTATTAAGAAATGGAAAGGAATAAATATGGTCGAAGAAAAATTAAAAAAAATTTTTTATGATGCGCTTGAAATTGAAGCGGATGAAATTAAGCCGGACGCTCAGTTAGCCGCATCATTAGGTATTGATTCTACTGAATTGGTAGAGTTGACAGTTGCGATAAAAAAGGGATTTAATTTGGATATCCCGACGAATACGTTTAAAAAAACACAATCGTTCAATGAAATAATCGCTTTTTTAAAAACCAAAGGCGTGTGATGAAGATTATTGATCTCAGTCTACCAATCGACGACACATTAAAAGAAACGCACGCGGCAACCATTGATCGGATTACACATAGCCAAGGTGTTGAGCATTTTAATTGGGTTTTGATGAGCAAACAGCCTAATGGTCAGGAACGATTTGATAAAGGCGAGCGGCTGGTTGCGCCTAATGAAATCCCGGATGCTGAGATGCTGTCTTTGGAAATTGTGCATAGTTCGGTGCATATGGGAAGTCATGTAGATGCGCCGTTTCATTATGGCAGTAAATCAGGTTGTAAACCGTCTAAGACTATTGAAGATCTGCCTTTGGAATGGTGCTATGGTCCAGGTGTGCTTTTAGATTTTTCGCATTTGCGGTATCCGAATTTGATTACAAAAGACGAAGTTATAAAAGCGCTCAAAAAAATTAATTATACATTGAGACCAATGGATATTGTGTTGCTTCGCACTGACGGTGATAAGGACTTGGGAACTCCTGATTATGTTAATAAATATGTTGGAATGACGCCCGAGGCACTCACGTATATTTTAGATCAAGGTATAAAAATGTTAGGGATTGATACAATAGGTTTAGATCGTCCATGTTTTGAAATGTTTAGGGAATTTTTGGATACGCGAGATGGGTCATTATTATGGCCGTGTCATTTTATGGGGCGTAAACGCGAGTATAGTCATATGGAACGGTTGGGAAATTTAAAAGCTATACCTAAACCATTCGGCTTTAAAGTATCCTGTTTACCAGTGAAAGTTAAAAACGCAGGAGCAGGCTGGTCGCGAGTTGTTGCTATTTTGGAATAAAGTTAGAGAAGTAAGAGTTAAGAGTAAAAAATAATTCGCAAATTTTGCAAATTTAAAATCGCAGGTATTGAAGCGGACGTTAAATAATTTGAGCGGGCATGGCTCGCACATGTTTTATTGTGTGAGAGCGAAAATTATTTTCGAGCGCAGTTAGACTCGCAGGGGCTAACAAGTGTTCCGCGAAATACCGAAGATTTTAATCTAAAATTTGCTTAATGAATTATGACATTAATAAAAAGGATTAAATATGAAAAAAGTTATTGGGATATTTAGTTTAGTGGTTTGTGTTAGTTTAACCGGCTGTATGATTGCAGGTGTAAAACAATTAGGGCGTAATAATATCAATTCAGAAACTTTTGCAAAAATTGCTCCATGTCAAAGCACAAAAGCTGATTTACAAAAATTATTTCGTTTGCCTATTGGGGATGATATGCATATGCAGGATGCTTATACTGTCTATGCAGTAAAAGGATTCTCTTCGAGAGCTAATGTTGTAAAACAAAATATAGAAGTGTTGGTAAATGATCAAGGTTTGGTGGTTGATTCAAGATTCAATTATACCGGCACTGATTTGATGTCAGATAAATGTAAATAAAGGAGAAATATATGGCTCACACCGCAAACAGTATTATCATTAACGCGCCTTATTCGCGAGTTTTTGATATATCGAATGATATCCCTCGTTGGACTGAACTTTTTGGCGAAGAATATAAAAAAGCAGAAGTGGTTTCAAAAGTCGGCAATGAAATCACGTTTCGTCTTACAGACGACGAGAATAAATCCTGGGTATCAAAACGCTGGCTTTTTAAAGAACAGAAATTTGCTTATGCTCAGCGTTGGGAACCGATGTTTCCGTTTCAGTACATGAAAATTATTTGGCTTTATACTGAAGTTGAAGACGGGGTTAAGATGACTTGGATACAGGATTTTGAAATGGATCCTGCGTTCACAAAATTTTCCGGAGAGCAAATTGCTGGTTTTATTAATAAACACTCATTAGAAAATTTGTTGATATTTAAAGAAATTATTGAGCGCGAAGTCACCCAGAAATAAGCATGGATTTACATAAACAGAAACAGTTTATCTTCATGTTATGTTGCATAGGGAACGCAGTTATCTCCTTTAATGTTGCTGCTTTAGTTGCCGCGCTTCCGATTATCCAAAAAGATCTCCTGATTACTGAAGTACAAGCTTCCCAAATAATTCCATTCTATATGATTCCGTACGGGGTGAGCGCTTTAATATTCGCACTTTTAACTCGATGGATATCTTATCGTTCTGTACTCGCCATAACTTTGTTTTTATATGGTGTTGCTTCGCTGATCTGTGTATTTTTAAATTCTTTGATAGGCTTGCTGGTCGCGCGCATACTTATGGGCGTGGCTGCTGCAAGCGTAATACCTATAGGTTTAATGCTGGTTGGTGAATTATTTGATAAAAATGTAAGAGGACGGCTAGTTGGATTATTTTTCGGATCAAGTTTTATAGCTTCAATGTTGGGAATAATTTGTTTAGGTTTGCTACCGTGGCGTTGTTTATTTTTTGTTCCGGGTATATTTGGTATATTCTTAGGCGGATCATATTACATTATTAAATTTGACCTTCTACGACGTAAACATTCCGCAGAGATAAATTATTTAAAAATCTTATCTGGTATTCAGATCCGCGACGTATTTATATTTATTTTCGCGATAAGCTTTTTATATCATGCTGCTAATGCGTGGTTGGGAGTTTATTTAAGCAAATTTTATGGCGCGTCTAAAGGGCTTATAAGTTTATTTTTTATGGCTATGTCTATCAGTGCTTTTTTAGGACAGGTAATGGGTGGTTTTGTATCAGACCGATTAACTCGGAGGGCTTCATGTGTAACAGGAATAATTGCCTTAAGTTTTAGTATAATAATAATTGGTATTCATTTTCCCTTAATAATAACATTTATTGCTATGCTAATTTTTTCAATGGCGTGGACTATAGGTCATAATGGGTTGTCTACAGTATTGACTGATCTGCCGGATAATGACCGACCTGCAGTATCTGCACTTAATTCAGCTGTTCGTTTTATTAGCGGGGGTATAGGTATACAATTAAGCGGGTTTTTTATCGAAAAAAGTTTTGGGTTGACTTTTTGCGGGATTGGAGTTTTAATCTTACTATTACTATTTATTATTAATAGACTAAAATTAGAATATTAACTATCTACATCTTCATCTATATAATGCAGGAGGTTTTATGGATTTAAAAGGAAAGACCGCAATAATTACAGGCGCGAGCCGTGGTATTGGATATAAAGTGGCGGAAAAATTAGCCAGCCAAGGTGTGCATGTTATGATCGCTGCGCGTGAAAAACAAACTCTGGATAAAGCAGTAGAAGATATAAAAAAGAAAGCTGCTTCTGGAACAAAAGTTTTCGGGGTGGTTACCGACGTGGCGAAATTAGCTGATTTGGAAAATTTATATAATGAAGCTAAGAAGCAATTTGGACATTTGGATATTTTAGTAAATAACGCCGGAGTATCAAGTCAGTATTCTTTTGAAAAACAGCCGATCGAGGATATCGAAAAATTAGTAATGACAAATTATTTAGGTTATGTGCGTTTGATCCGTTTAGCGATAAATGACATGATCGGTCGTAAGCAGGGGGCTATTATAAATATGGTTTCTGGGTCGACGCTGGTTGATCCTGTTCCTCGAGGGTTTGTGACTTACAGTTCAATTAAGGTTGGACTAAAAGCATTTTTAAAAGGATTATTCTGGGAAATGCGGGATCATGGAATTAAAATCACGTCAATCTTACCCGGTGTAGTCGATACTGATTTAACTGGAAAATTACAGGACATTACGTCGGAACAAAAAGATCGTTTGATGTCTGCAGACGCTGTAGTTGATATGGTAATGTTTGCGTTGTCAGTTCCATCAAATGCGTGTCCGTTAGAATTGGCCGTTATAAACCAACAGACGCCATGGACAAAGCCGGTAATTGATTTTAAGCAGGAACAAGCTAAATAAATAAGGTAGCCCCGTAAAATCCCTATGCGTGGGATCTGATGGGGTTCGGGGGATTACAGGTTAATCAACGTAACAACCCAAAAGGAGGGGGCGATATGGATAAAACCATCGCTACATTTAAAAAGAACAAATTTCAGGAAATCCGCGTCGGAATACGTGAGTTCAAAGGTAATGATCTCGTAGACATCCGCACCTGGACGATGACTCAAGGCACGGAACAAATGGTTCCGACTGCAAAAGGGGTTTCAGTTAATATAACTTTACTGACCGATTTAAAAAAGAGTCTTGAAGAAGTAGAGAAGGTTTTACGCGAAAATAAAATGATTTAACTTGTCGGGAAAATAATGAATACAATAATCGACGGGCACAGTCATTTTATGCCGCTTGCAGTGGCAGAAAAAACTGCTTTTTTTAAAGTTAATTGGTCGGATATTGATCGGCAATTGACCTTAATGGACAGTGTTGGTATTGAGCGCGCGTTGTTACTTTATCCTACGAGTGATGCGCATTTGAATATGGGTGGCTGGAAGCCCTTGTGCGATGTGTATAATTCACAATTAGCTGCAGTTATAAAATCTCACCCAGATCGTTTTATCGGCGCTGGCATCATTCCGATAGACACAGAAGAAAACATTATTTCCGAGTTGGCTCGTATAAAAACATTAGGTTTAAACGTTTTAAGTTTAGCGTCGAGCTACGACGAGAAGTATCTCGACGAAGAATGTTTTTATCCGATATTTGAATTTGCGCGTGATAATAATATGTTGATTCATATTCATCCGCAAATTATTAATCCTATCGGCGAGGAACGGGTTAAAGATCCTTTGTTGAGTCCGGTGCTGGAGTACGTTTTTGATGTTACTATGTGTCTCGGTAAAATGATGATGGGCGGGGTTTTTACAAAATTTCCTGAAGTTAAATTTATTTTTTCTCATTTTGGCGGTGTATTGCCAATGGTGGCTGAGCGTTTTGATAATACCTATTTAATGTTACGTAAGCGTAATTTTGTAAAGGATTTAGGGAAAACGCCAGGAGAGTACTTTAAAAATTTATATTTCGATACCAGTGGCACCAAATCAGCAGGAGCTATAATAGCTGCGCTGGAAACTGTTGCAGCTGAACATGTTATATGGGGTTCCGATTTTCCCGCAAATCAGGACATTAAAAAGTCGATAGAAGTAATCCGCAATTTATCCATTTCTGAATTAGATAAAAATAATATTTTAAAAAATCCCTTGCTTTTTTTAATATAATTACATATAATTGAAAAACTTCAGGGGGTTGTATCAGTTTAACTGCTTAAAAAGTTTTTTCGATTTTCTTAGAAAAAACCCTTGACAATTTTAAATCAGTCTGGTATCTTTGAAGCTCACGTTGCGAGTTCAACGTGTTATTTTTTCTGGTCTTTGACATTATTATCTTTTCAAGCCCTAATCGTTTTAAGATTTAAAAGCCAAGTTATTTTGGAGAGTTTGATCCTGGCTCAGAGTGAACGCTGGCGGCGTGGATTAGGCATGCAAGTCGTGCGATGATATATTAAGTAAGACCGCAAGGTCAAATGAGATATATCACAGCGGCAAACGGGTGAGTAACACGTGAGTAATTTTCCCTTGAGACGGGCATAGCATCGTGAAAACGGTGGTAATACCCGATGGTCAAATGGAAGTGCATACTTCTATTTGTAAAGGTGGGGACCGCAAGGCCTGCCACTTAAGGATGAGCTCGCGTCCTATCAGCTAGTTGGTGAGGTAATGGCTCACCAAGGCTTATGACGGGTAGCCGACCT
>JADFYE010000050.1 GCA_015233195.1 Candidatus Omnitrophota bacterium | reverse complement strand
GTTTGTTTGATATGGAATTAAGTTTAGTTTTGGTTACTGAGAAGACCAAAGGCTTGATAGTTGATGTAAAAGCCCTGGGGTTGACTAAAGATAAGATACAGGCGTTCAGCAAGAAATTTATGGAGTCTATTAATTGGAAAAAATAGTTTTTGAGATAAGTTATTCAAATCGTTCTAAGCCTTTTTATTATCATTTAGATAAAGATGAGATAAGGATCGGACGGGCGTTTGATAATGATTTGCTGATAAGCGATCCTTGTGTATCAGGACGGCATTTAATTGTGCGTCGTGAGCCGGAGGGTGTTTTGAGTGTTGAAGACGCTGGAAGCGAAAATGGTTCGCTGTTAAATGGAACAGTAAAGATCAGCGGTAAGCAGGTTTTTAGTTCAGGCGATTATTTTGTTATTGGTCGGACTAAGATAAAAGTTTTTTTGGAAAGTCACGCTGTTGCTCCAACTGTATTATTGGGAGCGCCTAATAAATTTTTGACTTGGATGGATAATCCTTATTCTGCGGTGATTTTGTTTATTTTGGTGAATGGGTTATTTATGTTACAGCAATATTTTTCAGTTCCGGTAAAAGTTCAATGGGTGCAGTTATTAGCGTCGAATATTGTGCCGGTAGCTATAATGTTAGCTTGGGCAGGATTCTGGACGTTTATTGGGTGGCTGGTGCGGCGCAAGGTTAGTTTTTTCGCGCAGTTATCAGTAACGTTTTTTGCTTTTATATTGTCGGTGCCGGTATTTATGGTAGTTAGTTATTGGGTGTTTTTAGCAGGTACTTGGGGCGGAATGTTGACAGCTATGACAGTATGTATCGGAGGATGGCTGGTATTTTTATTAACTGAAAGTTTAGCTTTGGCAACGTATTGGTCGCGTAAACAACGGGTAGGGTATTCAGTTATTTTTATATTGTTGATCGCTATTAGCGCCGGAGTGTTGGTTAAAGCTAAATTTGAAGATTTTAGTGGACGTCCGAATTTTGTGCGCAATTTAATGCCGCCGTATTTTAAATTTTATAAAACCCGTAAGATCAGTCAATTTATAAAAGATAGTTCATTTGTTTTTGAAAATAAGAGGGAAAAGAAATGAAAGACATCGCGCCACGTAATGATACCTTCGCTCCGTTTTGCGGAATAAAATTAGAAGAATGTAAAAACGGATTTGCCCGTTCGACCATGAAAGTTGAACAGCATCATAAAAACGGAATTGGGACAGTACACGGGGGAGCGTTGTTTACTCTTGCGGATTACACCTTTGCGGCTGCAGCGAATTCCCGAGGAACAGATGTCCATGTGGTGGTCGCTATCAACGCCCAGATCTCGTATATGAAAGCTGTTACTGAAGGAATTTTAACTGCAATTGCTGAGGAGATTAAATTCGATACAAAAGTTCCGGTTTATATTGTGAAAATATTCAATGAGAAAAAAGAATTAGTCGCAGTGTTTAATGGGATGGGGTATAAAAAAGAGGTAAAGAAGTAAGAGGTAGAGAGGTAAAGGAGAAAGAATTTATGATTTGGAATGAAAAAATGGAGTGTTTGGGTCGGGAGGAGTTGAAGAATCTTCAATCTGACCGTCTGAAAAAATTGGCGCAGTATGTTTATACTAATTCTAAGTTTTATAAAAATAAAATGGATGCTGCAGGTGTATCGCCTAAAGATATTAAATCTATCGATGATATAGTCAAGCTCCCGTTTACGTTAAAAGATGATCTTAGGGATGGTTATCCATTTGGGATATTGTCAAAACCAGTTAACGAAATTGCTGAGATTCATATATCCAGCGGTACTACCGGCAACCCGACTGTGGTCGGATATTCTAAAGATGATGTGTCTTTATGGGCGGAAGTTATGTCGCGCTCTTTGGCTTGCGCGGGTGCGGTTCCTGGCGATATGATTCAGGTTGCTTATGGTTATGGACTTTTTACAGGCGGGCTGGGTGCTCATTATGGCGCGCTGAATATGGGCGTTACTATTATTCCTTGTTCATCTGGTCAGACAAAAAGACAATTAAAGATCATGCAGGATTTTAAACCGCGGATATTAGCTTGTACTCCGTCGTATTCTTTATATATGGCTGAAGAAGCAAAAGAAATGGGTATTGATCCGCGTACTGGAAGCTGGAAAGTCGGGGTATTCGGCGCTGAACCTTGGAGCGAAAATATGCGCCAAGAAATTGAAAAAGTCTGGAATATGTCAGCGACTGATATTTATGGTTTATCTGAAATTATTGGACCAGGCGTTGCTCAAGAGTGTCATTTGAAGCGCGGGCTGCATTTATTTTCTGACGTGTTTTATCCAGAGATTATAGATGAAAAAACTAATCAGCCGGTTAAAGAAGGCGAGAGCGGAGTTTTAACTATCACTACGTTAACTAAAG
>JADFYE010000004.1 GCA_015233195.1 Candidatus Omnitrophota bacterium | reverse complement strand
ATCAAATTTGGCAATCAATGTCTAACCACGAGCATAAACTCGACGATCTTATAAACACTGAGAAAGTATCAATCAATATACAACAATCCGCATTTCTTCGTAATTTGCGCGACCTAACCATTCCTCTCGGCGGAGAAGCTGAACAAAGTCTGCTTAATAAAGCCTTCCATAGTGGACAACCCGTCCATATAACTGAAACAGAAATGCATAATTATCAAAATGATATATTGCTAAAATATTTTAAGACGAATGAATTAGTAATCATGCCGCTTAAAACTAAAGATAAAATAAATGGGCTGATTGTAGCTGATAATTTATTTACACGCAACCCGATCAACGACGAGGATTTGCGTATATTCACCATGCTGGCTAACCAAGCTGGTTTAGCTATTGAGAATTCTCAGCTTTATGAATTAGTAATGCACCGTAGCCATACTGACTCTTTAACTAAATTATGGAATCATGGATTTTTCCATAACCGGCTTTCACACGAAATTAAACTTCATAAAGACGCGCAATCCTGCTTAACTTTACTGCTTATTGATATTGATAATTTTAAATTGTTAAATGACCAGCTCGGGCATCAAATCGGCGATTCAGTATTGCGTGAAATGGCCAATCTTTTAAAAGAAT
Organism: Candidatus Omnitrophota bacterium; assembly: GCA_015233195.1. Classification (GTDB taxonomy): domain Bacteria; phylum Omnitrophota; class Gorgyraeia; order Zapsychrales; family Zapsychraceae; genus JADFYE01. The sequence continues at coordinate 138,936 of JADFYE010000004.1, read as the reverse complement.
CCTGCAGGGAAATAGATTGCGTATCCCGTTATGGAGGAGAAGAATTCGCAGTCATTCTCCCTAACACTAATAAAGAACAAGGTTATTTAACTGCAGAACGTATCCGCCGTAAAATTGAAATGAATGAGTTCTTAGACGTAGCCTCTCAAGGAAGAGGTCCTATCACTGTAAGTATCGGGTTGGCTACTTTCGCTGAAGACGCTGAAACTAATGATGATCTTATCCACGCTGCTGATAAGGCGATGTATAAGGCGAAATTCGGCGGAAAAAACCAAACATACGTATCTGATTAGCAGACTGTTACAAATTCTCTAATTTCTCATACAATGTCTCTGGTGCAACATCTGCACCGTTCGGCCAAGAAATAGTACCACCCTCAATACGAGCAGAACAAAACAATTTCTTATCTTTAAGCGGAGCAAAAATTCCCAATCTTTTTAAATAAGAAGAAAAATCGACATCACCAGATCTTCCATCATCAAATTCAATACGATATGTATAACCATCAACATATTGAATATTAACAACATCATTAAGTTTCCACATAATACACCTCATTCCAAAGGCTGAATTTTTTTGACCTCTTTATTAGCACTAACCAGCTCCCAGTCCTCAACCAATTCTGCCTGATGCAAATCAATCCATTCACGGACAAGCTTCAAGGCCGTCTTTGAACCCAAATCACCAATAAGAATATTACCACGAAAATCAATTTTTGCTTTCTTTCCGCCAAACTCAACATGAAAATGCGGCGGGTTATGGTCATCATAAAACATCCTGACAACAATTCCAAAGAAACGTGAAATTTCTGGCATCAATTATCTCCTTAACGAATAATAATATAACATCAGCAAAACCAAAATTCAAAAATAAAAATTGTGTGAACTATTAATACAACGGAAGAAAAACTATATAGCTGGTAAAACTAATTTACTTTATCCCACGACCAACCGCATTTAATACATTTAGATTCATTTGGTGTAATTAATGCTTCACACTTAAAACACCGGAATTCTTTAGGCGCTACCCTTGATTTCCATTTCTCTTCTTTCTTCGCAAATGAAGGATATTCGAAATATCCCCAAACAAATGAAAGCAATAAAAATAAACAGAAGTTACATGCTACTATCTCTACTAATAAAATTTTCCCTTGATAATGATAATAAAAAATATCAACTAAACTAAATACGAAACCATAATATATCCCTAGAGTAAAAGCTTTTCTACCCGCATAACTCAATCTATTTTTGTCCATATTGTAATCCATTTTCTAAATAATACTTTGCTACGGACAGGCTGGGAAGCCTCCCCTACGAAAAGTTTTTATTATCTTGCTATATATCTTTTATCTTTTTTTCTTCCGTCTATCGTCTAACTTCTAACTTCTGACCTTTAATTATACACCCACCAATTCTTCTTCATTAGCTGATTCTGAAGGCGGTACAGCCTCTTCAGCGATCGGCTCAGGTTTTACTTCTGGTTGAACTTCTGCTTGTTTCGCACCTTCACTTAATTTAACTGACACGATACGGGATACTCCCGTCTCTGGCATAGTAACGCCATAAAGGATATCCGCAACTGATATAGTCTTTTTGTTATGAGTAATAACAATAAATTGCGCGACTTTAGCGAATTCCTTGAGCAGAATACAAAAACGATCAACATTAGCTTCGTCGAGCGCTGCGTCAATTTCATCCAAAACACAAAACGGACTTGGATGGACTTTAAAGACCCCGAAAATAAGCGCAATCGCAGCTAAAGTCCGTTCCCCTCCAGAAAGTAACGAGATACTTTGCGGTTTTTTACCAGGAGGACGAGCTACAATATCAATGCCTGATTCCAAAACATTTTCCGGATCAAGCAAAATAAGTTCCGCTTCACCGCCGCCAAATAACATTTTAAAATAAATACGGAACTGTTCATTAACCTGTATGAAAGTATCCATGAACATTTGACGGGTAGAACGATTAATCTTCTTAATGGTCTCCATTAATTGTGATTTCGCTTCTAAAAGATCGCTTTGCTGTTTAGTCAAAAACTGATAGCGACCTTTTAATTCTTCATATTCATCAATCGCCACTAAATTCACAGCGCCGAAAGAATCACAATATTTACGCAATTTTATAATTTCTTCTCTTACTGCCGACAGATCAGTGATATCCTCATCGGTAATCAATAAACGCAAATCCGGTCCAGTATATGATAATAACAAACACTCTTGAGCATCATGATAGGTCGCACTTTGATACGGATTATCCTTAACCGATAAATCACCTCCAGCAATAGTATCCATTAAACGATCAAAATCTATTTTGTATATCTGCATGAGACGATCTTTCAAAGATTTTTCATTAAAACCAAGTTCCTGCGATGCCATTTGTTTTGCGTGCATGGTTTGTTTAACATTATCCAGCTGCTCTTCAATGGACTTCATTTCTTCCCGGACAGAATTAATCTGATTTCCCATATCCGTGTGCTTGCTTTCAGATTCACTCAAAGAAACTATAAGATTTTCTTGTTCCTGCTTTAACTCTTCAATTTTTAATTCGAAACTCCTCGACTCATCCTCATAATTAAATTTCTTATCAGTCTGACCTGACAATTCATTTTCAATTTTTTTAATCTCATCTAACCACGCGTCCAAGGTTTCGTCGAACAGCGCCTCATCCGATTTCTGATCAGATAATTTTTCATATTCAGAATGAATCTCAGCCTCTAACTGCGCGACTGAAACAGCCATTTCTTCTTTTTGCCTAGCCCGCTCGGCTATCCAGTCCTGCTGATCCTTAATATCATTTTTACACCACTCAATCTCGTGAGTTAACGCTTCTAATTCAATATTTCCTTTTTCTTCTCTAATTTTTACTTCATTCAAAGCAACAACAACTTCATCGAGTTCCGAAGCTAAAAGATCCAATTCGCTAGTTAATTTTACTTGTTCATTAACTACATCTTGACGCTGAGTCTCAAGTATCGATAACATTTTTTCCTTATTATGAACCATGCCAAACAAACTTTTTAACGCGGCACGTTCTGCCTCCATCTGCAATTTCATATCATCTTTTATTAAAGACTGCTCCTCAATATTTTTAGATATCTCGTCGATCTTGGAGGATATTTGCTGAGGATCTAATTCAATAAATTTTATTTCACACACAATTTTATTTAAGGCTGCTTGATCTATTCCCGTCCCTTTTTCCACAGTCTTTACTTTACCAATAATGCCAGTATGGTAGTCTAACGGAGTAGAAGTGGTAATAAAAGCAGCGTCCACAATCGGGTCGGGATTCTCCTGATATTGAGTATGCAATTTTTCAGTAAATTCTTTTTGAGAAATCAAAAATAATTTTTTACGCTCCAAATCATTTACCAAAGATTCAACTTCATCATGCCGCGCTTCCAAACTCAACAATAATTCTTCTTTTATATCTCGTTCTTTAACCAAATCCTCAATCGTCAACCGCATTTCCGACACCTGACCATTAACCAAACCAAATTTATTCTCAATCAAAGCTTTTTCACTAAAAACTTTCTCTTTTTCAAGATCTAGACGTTTTTTACGCGCCAAAGCACCTTGCGTTTCTTTCATTAATTCTGTCAAACGATTACGCGCCTGTACCTGTTGAGAAGAAAGCAACAATATCTTATCTTCATGCCCGCTAATCTTCGACTTGCCCGAGATAATATCCTGCTCTAAACGAGCTAACTCAACCTTACGGGTATTTAAAGTGGTCTTATTGTCTTCCAGGATCTTTTGCGTAGATACCAGTGAAACTTTTAATTCTTCAATTTTTTCCTGCTGCGATTTACAACGTTCAATCAATTTTTCTTTTTGTTCAATCAATCTCTGATCATTTTGCTCTAAATTCTGTAAACGCTCCTCATTAAAATCAATCTGACTCTGATGCAATTCAATCTGACCGCTAAGCCGAATCTGATCGGATTTTAATTCATTAATCTCTAAATCAATTTCATCACAACTATTGATCAAATTAGTTAAAAGTTCCGAAACCCTTTCAAAATCAGACGACAAAACAGTTTCTTTATTTTTTAATTCAGCTTCTGCCTGCTCAATATCTTTGCGCTGTTGGGCAAATTCTTTAATATCATACTTCGCCATTTTTAATTCCAACGAAGTCAATTTATCCAATTGTTCTTTATATTTACGCGCGCGGTTAGCTTGCCTTTCAATTGACCCGATCTGACGTTTAACTTCAATTACAATATCATTTACCCGTAAAAGATTATTCTCAGCAGCAGTTAATTTACTTAACGCTTCCTTTTTCTTAACTTTATATTTAGTAATGCCTGCAGCCTCATCGAGAATTGCCCGACGTTCTTCCGGACGGGCACTTACTACTGAATCCACCCTGCCCTGCTGTACTAAGGAATAAGATTCCGCACCGATACCAGTACCCATCATCATTTCCTGGATATCTTTTAGACGACAAACTGTGCGGTTCAACAAATATTCACTTTCACCGGAACGAAACAAACGACGGGTAACAGTTACTTCTTCCGACTCATGAGATAAATGCCGATTCTTATTATCAAAAGTCACGCTTACTTCAGCAAAACCTAAAGATTGCTTAAACTGCGTACCATTGAAAATAACATCTTCCATCGACGATCCGCGCAACTCTTTTACTTTCTGCTCGCCCAATACCCAACGGATTGAATCAAATACATTGCTCTTTCCGCATCCATTCGGTCCAACGATAGCGCTGATGCCGGAGTCAAATTTTAAAACTGTTTTATCCGCAAATGATTTGAATCCGAATATCTCAAGTTTTTTGAAATACATGTACTATCTCCTCATTTCAAAATTAAGGTTTAGCGCCGACTAAAGCCGCCTCTAACCATTCATCAATCTTGTCTTTTTGAAAACGCCACTGACCAACTATTTTCAAAGCTGGTATTTTTTCTTTCTTTAACCAGTCGTAAACAGTCCGCTTAGTTACACGTAAATAATCAGCAAGCTCTTCTATCGTCATTAAGTCTTGGTAAGACATGCGACGGGCTCCCCCATATAAATTTGTGTGAATTACAATATTACTTTATGAAAGATTTGGTAAGAAGTCAAATAAGAAATAGTATTTTTAAAGATGAATAAATTAACATTGTTTTACATATTTTACACAGCTATCTTCCAAGCGCTTCTTTAAACTTTTTGGTCAAAAGCGGCACCACTTCAAAAAGATCGCCTACAATCCCAAAATCCGCTACAGTAAATATTGGAGCATCCGGATCTTTATTAATCGCAATAATAGTGTCGGACGATTGCATACCTACTAAATGCTGAATCTGTCCTGAAATACCGCAAGCAATATAAACTTTCGGACAAACGGTTTTTCCAGTTTGACCAACTTGGTGCGAATAAGGCATCCAGCCGCTGTCAACCGCAGCGCGCGATGAACCAACTGCTCCACCTAAAACTTTAGCTAACTCCTCGAGTATCGCAAAATTTTCCGGTCCCCTCATACCGCGACCGCCTGAAACTATAATATCAGCTTCGGCAATATTAACAGTTGCAGAAACCTCCTCAACAATATCTAAAATTTTAGTCCGTGAAGTCAATAAAGTGCGGTCAACTGTTTCAGTAATGACTTTGCCTTTACGAGATTTATCTTCAATCGCCTCTTTAAAAACTTTATGCCGGACAGTTGACATTTGTGGACGATGATTCTTACTTAAAATAGTAGCCATGATGTTTCCGCCAAAAGCTGGACGGGTCTGCATCAAATAACCTTCTTTAGGATCAATGTCTAAGCCCGTACAATCAGCAGTCAAACCAGTATGCAATTTTACTGCTACCCGAGAAACCAAAGAGCGACCTAAAACAGTAGCGCCGCATAAGAAAATTTCTGGACGGTATTTACGGATAACATTAACCAAAACTTTGGTGTACGCCTCATCAACAAAATGCTCGAGTTCAGGAGCATCCACGATATAAACATTATCCGCGCCGCGATGAATTAATTCTTGGGCACAACCTTGTATATTATGACCCAAAACAACACAAGATAATTCAACTCCACGTTTATCCGCCAATTCCCGACCCTTACCTAATAACTCAAATACTACAGACTGAATTTTACCTTTTTTCTGCTCACCAAATACCCAGACACCTTTATATTGTTCTAAATTAGGAGTTCGACTGCTTTCACGTTTTAATTCTATAGCATGAAATTTACATGAATCAACACATGCCCCACAAAGCGTACATTTATCTAAATCGATAACTGCTTTTTTATTCGACATAGTTATCGCGCCAAAAGGACAAACTTTTACGCAGATCGTACAACCAGTACATTTATCATTTAATATCTGTATTCCCATTGATTACCCTTTCAAATGATCTTTCAAAACCCCAACCAATTTTGTAGTCGTTTCACTAGCTTCACCTTCAAAAATCTCTCCCTTAGGACGAGGCGGTGGTGTAAATATTTTGCTAACCCAGGTCGGTGAACCAGTTAAACCTAAACGGTTGTCTTCAACGTCTAAATCAATAGCTTTCATTGATTTTATCTGTACAGACTTGGCTTTCATCTTACCTTTTAACGACGGCAAACGTGGTTCATTAATCTCTTTAACTACTGTAATTAAACAAGGCATAGAAGTTTGCACTACCTCATAACCCTCTTCAGTCATGCGATGCATAACTGCATGCCCGTCTTTAATATCTTCGATCTTATTTACATAAGTAACTTGAGGTAAATCCAGTTGAGTAGCAATTCCTGGACCAACTTGAGCAGTATCACCGTCGGAAGCTTGTTTTCCGCAAATGATCATATCTACGTTGCCGAGCTTTTTAATAGCCATAGCTAAAGTGTAACCTGTAGCCAAAGTGTCAGACCCGGCAAAAGCGCGATCACTTACCAAAACTGCATCATCAGCGCCGACTGTCACTGCTTCACGCAAAACATTTTCTGCTTGCGGCGGACCCATGGTAATCACAGTCACTGTACCGCCGAAACGCTCTTTTAAACGTACTGCTTCTTCAATCGCGTAAACATCAAATGGATTAACTATCGACTGAACTCCCTCCCGAACCAAAGTATTGGTTTGCGGATCAATCTTCACCTGAGTAGTATCAGGTACTTGTTTTATACAGACCACGATTTTCATTTTTTCAACGCTTCCTTGATTAATGACAACCCAATTACGTTTTTCTGGATTTGACTTGTACCTTCATAGATCTGAGTAATTTTTGCGTCACGCATATATTTCTCGACTGGATATTCTTTAATATAACCATATCCGCCGAAGATCTGTACCGCGTCAGTGGTGACTTTCATAGCCATTTCCGAAGCGAATAATTTACACATCGCTGAATATTGAGAATAATCTTTTGCTCCGCTGTCAATCATACGCGCGCAAGAATAAACTAAAGCGCGGGCAGCTTCAACTTCAGTAGCCATATCCGCTAACATGAATTGAATGCCTTGGAAACTAGAAATTGATCTGCCGAATTGATGACGTTGACGAGCATATTTTACCGCCTCATCCAAAGCGCCTTGAGCTATACCTACTGCTTGCGCGCCGATTCCTGGACGGGATTTATCAAAAGTTTTCATGGTAATGACAAAGCCCATACCTTCTTTTCCTAATAAATTCTCTTTGGGAACTTTGCAATCTGTAAAAATAAGTTCGCGGGTAGATGACGCGCGAATACCCATTTTGTCTTCTTTCTTTCCGAAGGTAAAACCCTTCATGCCTTTTTCAAGAATAAAAGCACTGGCTCCGCGCGCGCCTTTAGATTTATCAGTCATCGCAATAACCACGTACGTTTCAGCGTCGCCACCATTAGTAATAAAATGTTGCATTCCATTAAGCACATAATGATCACCTTTAAGATCAGCAGTAGTCTGCATCGCGCTGGCATCAGATCCTGCAGCTGGTTCAGTAATACCAAAAGCCGCAATCTTTTTTCCTGATGCGATATCAGGCAAATATTTTTGTTTCTGATCTTCATTTCCAAAAAGAATTATAGGAAGCGTACCTAAAGCTGTAGCCGCGAAACAAAGCGCGATACCGCCGCAGCCTTTTGAAAATTCTTCAGCAGCAATTACCAATTCCATAATACCGCCGCCCATTCCGCCGTATTTCTGTTCAATATATAAGCCACCAATATCCGCGTCAGCCATAACTTTAACTACATCCCAAGGAAACTCTTGAGACTCGTCATATTTAGCTGCTACTGGTCTGATCTTTTCATCAGTAATCTGGCGACAAAGGTCGCGGATCATTTTTTGTTCATCAGTTAAAAGATAATCCAACATACATCCTCCTGGTTAAAAAATAAGAATAAAAAGTAAAAATATAAAAATTTTAACTCACATCATTTGTAACAAACTGCACCAATACTAACACAGCATGTTTTTTTTACCAAATATTTTTTTATGATATTTCAATCAGGGTTCGCTTGGGCACAATAACGATTCCTGATTTTGTTAATACAAAATGCTTCCGATCCGAGTCCTCATCATATCCTACTTTTGAACCTGCAGGAACCCGAACTTCTTTATCTATGATAGCATTTTGGATCTTAGCGCCTTTTTCAATAACCACGCCTTCCATAATAACTGAATTACGTACTTCAGCCCCATCGCCTATTTTGACATTTGGAGATAATATAGAACGATCAACATAACCGCCCTCAATAATACATCCACCGGATAACATAGAATTAATAACTGTCCCTGATCCTGATTCTGTACGCACCATTTTAATCGGCGGATATTGTTCATGGTAAGTTCTGACCGGCCAATTTTTATCATAAAGATTAAACTCTGAATCCGCTTTTAATAAATCCATGTTAGCTTGATAATACGCGTCCCGAGTTCCAATGTCGCGCCAGTACTTTGACGCGCCCTTCTCATCCGCAAAATTATACGCGAATATTTTGTGCTTACTTTTAATCATTTTTGGAATAACATCCCGACCAAAATCATGCTGTGAAGCATCATCGGTAGAATCAATTTCAAGCTCCCGTTCCAAAATTTCCCGATTAAACAAATAAACGCCCATTGAAGCATAGATTTTATCTTTGGCATGCGGAATGAGCTTTGGCTTTTCAGGTTTTTCCTGAAAACCTTTTACTCTATTTTTACCATCAACTTCAATTACTCCAAAATCACGGGACGTATCTTTAGGCATAGTCAAACAAGCAACTGTAACATCTGCCTCTTGCGCTAAATGTTGTTCAAACATTTCAGCATAATTCATTTTATAAATATGGTCACCGGAAAGGACCAAGACCCATTTAGGATTAGCGTCTTGAATAGTGTAAATATTTTGAAAAATTGCGTCGGCTGTGCCTCGGTACCAATCAGACCCGATACGCTGTTGAGCAGGAATAACATCAATAAACTCACCCAATTGACTAGATACCACATCCCAACCAGCTAAAAGATGTTTTTGAAGTGAAAAAGATTTATATTGGGTTAAAACATGAACCCGGCGTAAGCCTGAATTTACGCAGTTACTTAGAGTAAAATCAATAATACGATATATCCCGCCGAAAGGAACCGCTGGCTTAGCCCTATCCCTAGTCAAAGGATCAAGCCGCTGTCCGCGTCCGCCTGCTAAAATAAAAGTTAAAACATCTCGTAACAAAACTACTCCCCATATTAATATCAATTAAAGTAAAAACAGTGGGGATATTATACACTAGGATTTTAAAAAATAGTAATTTTTTTATAACCGGAATTTGATTATACGTCTATTTTTTATTTAAAATACTTCTTCTGAAAATACAAAGACACATTTACTAATGCTATCAAAACCGGCACTTCTACCAACGGACCTATTACAGCGGCAAACGCTACACCTGAATTTATCCCAAACACTGCAACCGCAACTGCAATTGCTAACTCAAAATTATTACTAGCAGCAGTAAACGACAATGACACGGTTTTACCATAATCTGCTCCAACCTTTCTACTCATGTAAAAAGAAACAAAAAACATAATTACAAAATATATAAGCAGCGGAACTGCTATACGAATAACATCTAAAGGTATCCGAACAATAAATTCTCCTTTAAGGGAAAACATCACCAAAATAGTAAACAACAAAGCTATCAAAGTCAGTGGACTGATCAATGGAATAAATTTTTTCTCATACCATTCTTTAGTCTTTATTCTTATCAAAATGAACCGCGTTAAAAACCCCGCAATAAACGGAATACCAAGATAAATAAATACACTCTTAGCGATTTGGACTATAGTAACATTAACTACTACTCCCTTTAATCCAAACCACGCCGGAAGAATCGTAATAAAAACCCAAGCATAAACCGAAAAAAATAAAACCTGAAAAACCGAATTAAATGCTACCAGTCCTGCGCAATATTCCGTATCCCCTTCTGCCAACTCATTCCATACGATCACCATAGCAATGCAGCGAGCAAGACCAATTAAAATCAACCCGACCATATACTCCGGATATCCACGTAAAAATATAATTGCTAATAAAAACATTAAAATCGGACCAATGATCCAATTCTGAACCAATGATAAAGCCAACACCCGAACATTGCGGAATACGTCGCCTATTTCCTCATATTTGACTTTTGCCAATGGCGGATACATCATTAAAATCAGACCAATCGCAATTGGAATATTAGTTGTTCCGACCTGAAAACGATCCCAAAATTTAGCCACTCCCGACCAAAAATATCCAGCACCTACACCAATAGCCATAGCTAAAAATATCCACAACGTCAAATGCCTATCTAAAAATGACAATTTACTGACAATGTTTTTCCCGTTCATAAAAATCTCCTAAAATATCAAATTAAATAAAAACCCAACGATCAATATTCCGCAACCAACTACGCCTACAAACACTGCAATTAATTTAGGTTTTAAAACTTTGCGCAAAATAATGATTTCCGGTAACGATAAACCAATAACAGACATCATAAATGCCAGAACTGTACCAAGTGCTGCTCCTTTTTCAAGTAAAGCTTGCACTATTGGAATTATTCCTGCAGCATTAGAATAAAGCGGGATTCCAATTACAACTGCAAGAGGAACTGACCACCAAGCTTTTTTACCCATGATAGCCACCAAAAAATTCTCTGGAACAAAACCATGAATAAAAGCCCCAACCGCTATTCCTAACATCACAAAAATCCATACTTTTGAGACGATATCAATAACCGCGTACCATCCAGCAGCAATACGATCAGACCAATTTAATTTTTTATCATTTCCAATATCAGCGATTGAATGCTTCACCCATTCAGCTACAAATTTTTCCATATGCAGATGACCAATAACCCATCCTGAAACAACCGCAATTGTAAGACCAGTGCACAAATATATCAAAGCAATCTTCCACCCAAAAAGTCCAAATAAAAGCACCAAAGCGATTTCATTTATCATAGGAGCTGATATGAGAAATGAGAACGTAACACCTAAAGGCACTCCTGCAGTAACAAAACCAATAAATAATGGAACAGCTGAACAAGAACAAAATGGTGTAACCACGCCTAATAAAGCTGCTAAGATATTTCCTACAAATTCATTCTTCCCTGCCAATATCTGACGAGTACGTTGCGCGGTAAAAAAGGTGCGAATAATCCCTATACCAAAAACTACAATTGCAAGCAACAGCATAACTTTAGGATAATCATATAAAAAAAATTCTACTGAGGACGCCCAATGTGTTCCAGGCGATAAACGCATCAAATCATAAGTTAAAAATTTTGAGAATGCCGGTAAAAAACTGTACCCGACAAACCAAATAATTAATAACCCAATAAGTGCGAATAATTTATTTTTCATAATTTAAATAATCTACGGGCGAGAAATGCTAAAACAAAAAACGTAAAATTTACTTCAACAATTGTTGCTCCAGCCGGAAGGTCAAATACATAAGAAACTGCTATGCCTATAAGCACCGATAAAATCGCTAATATTGATGCAAATAAAATTGCAGCTTTAAAATTTCGGGCGATCTGTAAAGCACTTACTGCAGGGAATATGATCAAACTTGAAACTAACATTGTACCAACTACCTTTATACCTAAGACAACCGTAAGTGATGTGAGCATCAGCAGCACATAATTTACTCTCGAAGTCTTGACCCCCATCACCTTTGCGTTATCATTATCAAAACTTACCGCAAAAAGGTCGTGATAAAAAAATAAAACCGAGAAAATCACGATTGCAGACAAAATTACAGTCAAAACAATTTCTTCTTTGCTGATTGATAAAATATTTCCAAAAAGATAGCTAAAAATATCAACATTAAATCCGCCGGATATACTGGCAAGAGTCACGCCTACTGCAATACCTACTGCTGATAAAAGCCCGATTGCAGCATCGCCATACATAACTGACTTTTCAGTCATGCGAAATATCAATAATGAAGCCACCACAACGATTGGTACTGAAATCAATAAAGGCGATTGCTTAAGCAAAAGTCCAAGAGCTATTGCAGCGAAACTTACATGAGCCAGACCGTCGCCAATAAGTGAAAATCGTCTTAAGACCAGAAAAATTCCCAAAAAAGAACAGCATAAAGCGATCAATACCCCGGCTAATATTGCCCGTTGGATAAAAGCATAATGTAACGCGTCAATTATCTGACTACTGAAACTATTCATATCCGCCCATAGTTAATAATATAAATTTTTCGTCCGCAAATTTTTGTGAAAATATTCGGCATTACGCGAAACGCTTGTTTCATCCGGCGTATTAAACTGCGCTCGACGATAATTCTCGCTCTCGTCTGCTTACAGCATACGAACCGTGCCCGCTCGAATTATCAACGTTCGCTTAAATACCTGCAATTTTCCATATAAAAATTTGCTTGTTATTTTTTTACCCTCTTACTTCTATCGTCTATCTTCTGACGTTAATGCTGATGACACATTAAATGCTGCGCTTCTAAACCAAAATAATCTTTCATATTTTTAGCACTGCAAAATTCCCCAAATTTTCCATAAAAAATTACTTTCTTATCTAAATACAACAACTTGGTCGCGAAATTGCCCACAGTAACCGGATCATGTGAAACTAACAGAATTGTAATGTTCTGTTCTTTATTAAGTTTTTGCAAAAGCGTATAAAAACTTTCACGCGTATGCGGATCCAAAGCCACTGTCGGCTCATCCAAAAGCAAAATTGACGGCTGATTAACTAAAGCGCGCGCTAACATAACCCGCTGTTGCTGCCCGCCGGAAAGCCTGCCGATCAAATGATCTCGCAGATCAACAATATTCAAAATTTCCAAAGTATTTTCAATTCGCATTTGATCCTGTTTGTTCAAAATCTTAGGAAAACGTTTTGCAGATAATATTCCTGAAGCTATAACCTCATATACGTTAGCCGGAAAACGCGGATCCATTACATTATTCTTCTGGGGCAGATAACCAACACTTGACCATTTAGTAAAAGCAGCAAGCGCAGTGCCTAATATCTCAATATTTCCCTGTGCCGGCTCAATCAATCCGACCATAGATTTTATCAATGTAGTTTTTCCCGAACCATTTGGTCCGACGATACCAACATAATCGCCCAAAGCAATTTCAAGTGAAACTCCGCTTAAAACCTCTGAATTTTGATAAAAAACTGTTAAGTCCTGAACTTTGATCGCGCTTACTGACATTGCAATCCTTGCCTTAATTTTTTCAAATTCTCTTCCATGATAGACAAAAACGTTATCCCTGACTTCATTTCATCATCCGAAACATTATGCCCGCCATTTAATAAATCCATTTTTACGCCGGTTTCTTCCGAGATCACACGAGCGATTTTAGGGTCTATCAATTCTTCATAATAAATAACTTTTGACCCTGAACTTTTCAAAGTATTAATTAGTTCTGCTACACTTTTAGGCGACGGTTCAGCGTCAGGAGAAAAACCTTTATACGGAGAAACTTGTGCTAACCCATAACGCTTAGCAAAATAACCAAATGCAAAATGACCGGCATAAACAATTGTTTTAATTTTACAAGAAGTTAAATCAGAAGTAAACCTCTGGTCAAGATCAGCTAGACGCGCTTTGTATGCTGAAGCATTAGCCATATAAAAATCTTTATTCGCTGGATCCTTCTGACCGAAAGCCTTTGCAATGTTATCAGTCATAATCTTAGCATAAGAAAGATCAAGCCAAATATGTGGATCATTTCCTTTCATTAATGTGACACCTTTACTAGCGTCTACAATTAACAAGGACGAATTTGATACGCCGCGAAAAATATCTTTCGCCCACGGCTCCATAAATTCCCCCGTATAAACAAAAACATCACCATTATTTATCTTAACAATATCTTTAGCTTTAGGATCAAAAGTATGCGCTTCTACTCCAGCAGGCAACAATTTCGTAACTTCAACTTTATCCCCTCCCACCTCCCTAGCCATATCATAAAGCGGAAATATCGTCGTAATAACATTTAGCTTCTTAACAAATTCGCCAAACGCAGATCCGGTAATAAACAATGCCAAAATTGTTAATATAAATAATTTTTTCAAATTTATTTTCCGCTCTTTAACTTTTCAAACCTTGCTTTCACTTCCGCCTTATCCGTTTCTGCATTCTTAACCAAATCATAAATCTTTTTCGCCTGCTCTATATTTTTCTGCTCAAACGCAATATCCCCGACTTCTAAAACTTTTAGCACCTCTTTTGGTTTACTCTTGTGAAAGGCGCTTATTTCCTTAAAAGCCTCCTCGTATTTTTCCTGTTTAGCCAACACTTTAGCAATCCAATAGCGCGCTACCAGATCTTTGGGCCAAGATGCTTTGATATCATTATATTGCTTTAGCGCCAGATCATACATTTTTAAATTATAGTAGCATTCCGCAAAGTCATACTGCGCCGCATCATCCGACGGCTCTACTGCAGCCGCAAAACGCAAATATGGAAAAGCTTCTTTAAATTTTTTCTCCTCAAAATAAATTCTACCGATGGTGTAATGCGCCTCATAAAATCCGGGCGATACTTTCATAGCTTCTTTAGCTTCTGCCATAGCCGGACCATATAATTTTAAATTCAACAACATATCCGCCCGATTTTGATTACGAAACGGTCTGACCCGTTCAGTGCGCAATTTATAAATATCTTCTTCTTTAGGCTGCCACTTAGCCAGATCAATCCCAAACTGTTTAATCAGCGCTTTATTCTCCTCGATATCCCTCAAAAATATCACAGCATCCCAATCAAAATATATTACTTTCCAATTTGGAGAATTATAAAAATTACGCAACGTCTCTTTAGGTATATTTTGCCGCGCGGAATTCAAAAACGCGCCAGTAGCCCCGGCATCTTCCACATATTTTTTGATCGCGTCTTTTTCGCCTTTTTGCCAGACCTTAATATAATTCTCAAAAAAATCCTTGCCATAAAATTCAGTTCTTCCGTCTATAAAAACCTTAATATTCGGCCAAGCCCTTCCTATCAAATACGCGCCGGAATTAAAATCATTAAAAAATTTACCTTTAATTTTATTCTCAACCAAAAAATCAACCGCATGGCTGGGATATTCTCTTAATGACACATCACCATACTCACTTTTTCGTTTATTAGTGTCAAAATCATAATATCCGGTGAAAATATCCTGATTAAACGCGTTAAAAATACTCACCATTAATAATAATTTTACCGCAATCTCAGTAATCGGAATAAAAATAGGTTTTTTAAAAGTCACTGGAACAATATCAGCGGCTTTAAGTTCGTAAATATTTGTTATAAAAACCAAATACGCTGCTACAGCAAAAAACGGCAGATTCCGTACCGCGCCCAAAGAAAAGCCTAAGAACAATAACCATAAAAATAAAGCACTGATATCCACCTTACGGCGGTTAAAAATAAATGATATACCCGAGAACAAAATCATCAATTTATATGAGCCTTCATGCTCCAATGAAAACAAATCCCGCCAGATCAAAGGTTTTTTAAGTTCCTGAATATAAGCAAAAAACACTTTGTTAGCGCCAGTTAAGGTTGAAATAAAAACATCTACCGGATATCCTGCCCCTCTCCAAAAATATGGATTCACGAAACATGCCAAGACCATTAACCCAAACATGATTTTTAAATTTTTATACTCTGAATCATTCAACCGTCCGATAGAATTCCATTCCCACGGTAACTTAACTTTTCGTTTAATAAACTCAGATAATATTCCTATTAAAACAAACAACGGACCAAAAAAGAAAAACCCATGAACATTTACCCAAATTATCTGAATAAACACCAAAAACGGCATTGCCCATTTTTTATCAAGGTGTAAAGCTAACACAAAAATATATAAAGAAAAAAATAAAAGACTGAAAAGATCAGGTCTAACCGTAAACCTTTGTTCCATTATGGTAGCGACAATATACAAAAGCAAAATAACAATTATCTGCTTATTTCTATCATTCGCCATAAAAAATAATAGACCTAAAATCGCCAATACTACCAACCCCTGCATCACCAACAATCCGTTCCACCCCCACAAATTTTGAATATTGTAAATCACAACTTGAAACAACCATTCATGGTCGATCCACGACTTACCAGTCATAGTCCAAGACAACATATCAACGTGCGGAATCATTCCGGTCTGGGTGATATATTTTCCCAAACCCCAATGCAGCCAAAGGTCAAGATCACGTATCTCGACCTGAGCAGCTTGGAATACAAACCCAAACAAAATGCCAAGGGCTATTATCCCGATAAAAAAATTAAGTTGTTTTAAAATTTTTTCGAACATTGATATCCCATTTTAAACCATCCGTAACCCCTGGGGTTACGGATGGTTAGTTTACCTTATACTGTATAGCAGAGTCAATCAACTGTTTAGTATAAATATGGTTCGGCGCGTTAAAAACCTGCTCAGTCTCACCCAATTCAACTATTTTTCCCTGATACATTACTGCAATTCGATCGCTGATCTTTCGGGCAACCCGCATATTATGCGTAATAAAAACATAAGTAAGCGCAAATTGTTTTCGTAACTCTACTAACAGATCCAAAATTTGTTTTTGGATCAAAACATCTAAAGCTGAAATAGCCTCATCTAAAATAAGCATCTTTGGATTAACTACCAAAGCCCTGGCTATAGCAATACGTTGTCTTTCTCCCCCGCTGAATTCGTGCGGATAGCGATCCAACATGTCGTTTGATAAACCAACCGCTTTTAATAATTGTTTTACTCGCAAATCTTTTTCAGACGCAGATCGAAACATCTCCGGCTTTAAGCTCATAGGTTCATATAAAACCCGGCGAATAGTATAACGAGGATCTAAGCTGCTGAATGGGTCCTGGAAAACCATTTGCATAGATTTTAAATACTGACGCGCTGATCGGTCAGCAGAAGTTATATTGTTACCGTAAAAAATTATTGAGCCTTTATCACAAGCATAAAGTCCGATCATCATACGGACTAAAGTAGTCTTACCGCATCCGGATTCACCGACAATACTCAAACTTTCGCCTGGCACAATAGACAGATCCACCCCGTCAACAGCTTTGACTGAGCCGAAATATTTTTTAACATTATTTAATTCTAAAATAGGCGTCATAATACGTATGTTAAGCAAATTTTTATGAAAATCTTCGGCATTACGCGGAACGCTTGTTTAATCCGGCGTATTAAACTACGCTCGAAGATAATTCTCGCTCTCCACGCTTTCGCGTGGATCCGTGCCCGCTCTAATTATCTACGTCCGCTTAAATACCTTCGCTTTTCACTTTTAAAATTTGCTTTTTACCTCTCTATCTCTTACCTCAATTCACATACAATCCATCAATATTTTCGTATATTCCGATTGCGGGGCATTCATCACACTCATGCAATCGCCTTGCTCAACCACTTTCCCCTCTGACAAAACCACCAACTCATCCGCCATGTGCTGCGCCATAGGCAAATCATGCGTGATCAATATCATGGTCAAGCCCAAATCCTTCTGGAGCTTCTTAAATAATTCCATTATCGTTGCCTGCAATGTTACGTCCAAACTGCTGGTGGGCTCATCTGCAATTAAAAGTTTTGGTCTAACCGCTATTGCCTGAGCTATCATAGCTCGTTGCCGCATTCCTCCGCTTAATTGATGCGGATAGCTTTTTATAACCCGACGCGGTTCAGGTAACCCGACCATATCCAACAATTCTAAAATCCGTTTTTCCCTCACAGCCTTACTTAACTGAGTATGAAAACGTAAAACTTCATCGATCTGAAAGCCAAGAGTAAAAAGTGGATTAAACGCATTCAATGGCTCTTGAAAAACCATACCAATATCTTTTCCCCTAACCTCACGCATTTCATTTTCTGATAAGCCCATCAGGTCTTGTCCAGATAGCAATACCTTACCACTAATTATCCTTAACGCCGGATTCAATAAGCGTAGAATAGATAAACCAATTGTAGTCTTACCGCTACCTGATCCTCCGACCAAAGCAGAAATCTGACCTTGACCAATTTCAAAACTTACATCTTTGATCAAAGCTCGATCAGCAACCTCAACATTTAATTTTTCGATTTTTAACATTTTTCACCACGCATCATCGGATCAAGACAATCCCTTAATCTATCTCCAATCACATTAAAACACATCACAGTAAGAAAAATAAACACACCTGGTATCAACACCCACGGATGCAATTGAACATGAGCTATTGCCATAGCATCAGATAACATGTTTCCCCAACTCGGTAATGGATCCTGGATCCCCAACCCAATCAAACTTAATGCAGCTTCACCTAAAATATATCCAGGGATCGACAACATTATTGCGACGATAGAATATGAAACTGTATGCGGTAAAATATGGCGCACAATTATTTGAAAATCAGACAAGCCCATAGTTTTCGCAGCTAAAACATAATCGCGTTCGCGTAAAGAAATACTCATCCCACGAATAATCCGAGCTAAGCCCGCCCACCCTATAAACGACAAAATCACAACAATCGAAAAATAAATTTGCCATGAATTAAAATTATTCGGTACTGCACTGCGCAAAGCCAACATCAAATAAAAACCCGGCACTAACATGAACATTTCACACACCCTCATCAAAATTGAATCCACTCGTCCGCCAAAATAACCAGCAATGCCTCCGACCAGCAAGCCTAAAGTAAATGAGATCGCCACACCTATCAAACCAATAGTCAAAGAAATACGACCGCCAAATAAAATCCGTGAGAACATATCCCGTCCCCGGCTATCCCCGCCGAATAAATAAATACGCGCTGGCTCTTTAACGCCAAATAAATGCAATTTAGTTTTAAACAATCCTAAAAACTTATATTCATCACCTGAATGAAAAAATTTCAAAGGCATGGCTTGCGTTTTATCTTCCACATAAACCCGCTTATGTACCTGATCAAAAGTAAATGATACCGGATAAATATATGGCCACGCAGGCATCCCTTTAGAAATAAAGTGAATCTTAGTCGCAGGAGCGTAAGATAAATTACGGTCTTCATTGTCATAAGCATATGGCGATATAAAATCAGCAAATAATGCGCCTGCATAAAAACTCAACAAAATAAAAAGACAGACCACCGCCCAGCGCGCTTTAAAAAAATTCCGCCACGCTTCAACCGTAGGACTTGTAGATCTATGTGTAATATTTTTCATATATCTAATTTTATAACCCCTCACAACCGAGGACGTAATGTCCCGAGGGCGTGCCGGGAGCTCCCGCGAACGGCCCCTGCCCTCTCCCCAAAGGTCGGAGAGGAGAAAACTTTAGTTGAAAAGTCACTGGTATTTAAACGGACGTTGATAATTCGAGCGGGCACGGTTCATACGCGAAAAGCGTATGAGAGCGAGAATTATCGCCGAGCGTAGTTTAACACGCCGGGTTAAACAAGCGTTCCGCGTAATACCGGAGACTTTTCAACCTATTTAATCCTAATTCTCGGATCCGACCACGCCAACAAAATATCCGCTACCAAATTCCCTAATACTAACAAAACCCCGCCCATCAACATACTCGCCATAACCAAATAAATATCTTTCGACCGTACCGCAGTCAACATCAATGACCCTAAACCCGGCCAATTACAAATAATCTCAGTCAAAGCCGCGCCGCTTAACAAGCCCGACAATTCATAACCAAACAATGTTATCAAAGGATTTATAGCATTACGTAAAGCATGAACATACAACACTCTCGTCTCTGGAAGACCTTTTGCCCTTGCTGTCAAAATATATTGCTGCCGCATAACCTCAAGAAAATTCCCACGCATGATCCTTTGTATTGCAGCTAAAGACCCTACTGAAATTACCAGCGTTGGGATTATTAAATGCCTAAGTAAATCAAAAAACTTCCCCCACCACGGCATAAGATCATACGACGCGCTATGCATCCCACCCAAAGGCAATCCGCCGATAATGCTAACAACATACAACAGCAGTAAAGCCAAAAAGAAACTTGGAATAGATAATCCGCAAAAAGATAAGAATGATAAAGTTTTATCGACCCATTTACCACGGTTAACTGCAGCCCATATACCTAAAGGTATGGCTACCAGCCACGTCAACAACAGACTTGAAAAAGCCAAAATAAAAGTATTCCAAAGACGAGGCGCTAAAACTTGGGTTACTGGAATATTGTAAAAAAACGAATACCCGAATTGCAGCTGTCCGATATTTTTTAGCCAATACCCATACTGGTACCACCAAGGCTTGTCTAATTTATATAATTGTTCATACCGGGCAATAGTATCTTTGGATATTTGCGGGTCAAGACGGAGCGAATCAAAAAAATTGCCAGGTGTCATATGCATGAGCAAAAATGTCAGCATAGACATCACGAGCAACAAAGGTATCGCGATCAAAATACGTTTTAAAATATATTTGGTCATATAATTTTTATTTAATTTGATAAATTTCTTCCAAATTATGGAATACTCCCCCAAACTCAGTCGGATGCAGGTTGCCGAATTTATTTCTGACTGCCACTAATTTAGAATTAAGCACAGTGTATATCAGCGGCACTTGGTCTGACACAATTTGCTGATATTCGTCGTACAAAACTTTACGTTTTTTCTCGTCTAATTCCTGCACTCCGGCAATAAATATTTCATCAATCCTTTTTTCCCACTCTGTGGCAGGAGTTTTCTGCGCTGGATACCACATATGCAACTGACCGCTTGACATCCATACGTTATTTCCAAAATGCGGGTCAGATCCGCCGCCGGTTAATCCTAAAATAATTGCATCCCAATCATAAGTACCAGTCAATTTACTGACCAAGGTATTAAACTCAACCAGCTGAAAATTAACTTTCATGCCTAAATTTTCAAGATCCCGACGAATAATCCCAGCCATTTGAATCCGTTCAGTAGCTCCAGCATTGGTCAATAAAGTAAACTCTAATTTATTACCCTCCGTATCTTTAAGCACTCCATCACTATCTTTATCCACAAAACCCGCTTTATGTAAAAATTCCCGCGCCTTATCAAGGTCATACTCATATTTTGTAACGTTAGGATTATAAAAATCTTTCCGCGTCTGACTTATTGCTGAATATTGTTCATACCCCAAACCATTCAGCACTATTTCTAAAATACGTTTCTTATCAACTGCATACGCTACTGCTCGTCGAAAATCAGGATTACTAAACCATTTAATTTTGTAAGCTGGCACGTAAGGTTGTCTTGTTTTTGAATTTATTCCTGTATTCTCATTAAATACCAAAAAATTCGTGCCAGTATCCGGGCCCAAATCATAAATCTTAAAATTACCTTTTGCTTCACGTTCTTTTAACAAAGGATAATCTGTTCCCCTTAAAACCACAGAATCAATTTCTCCGTCCATAAATTTTAAAAGCATGGTATCCGTACTTTGCACTATAAGATAAATAATCCTGCCTAAATACGGCAAAAGCTCTCCCTGTTTTCCTTTTTTCCAATAATATGGATTCGGCGTAAACACTAACCGCTCGCCAGGCTTGTACTCTTTTAAACAAAACGGACCAGTACCTACGATCTCTGACGGAGGAGTATCAATACCCCAAGTAAAGTTAAATTTTTTTTCTTTAACTGCATTTTCTAATTTATGTTTAGGAAGGATGGCTTGTGACATACTGCGTAAGAACGGCGCAAATTTAGTCGGAAGGATAAATTTTATAGTGTGCTCATCGACTTTCTCAACTTTAAATTCTTTTCCGTCTATTGTAAAAATATCACGGGAAGAGCTTGGGATGTCAGGATTAAATATTAAATCATTAAAAGTGAAGACTACATCATCCGCAGTAAATGGCTTTCCATCATTCCAAAGCACATCTTTACGAAGGTTAAATATCCAATTCAATCCATCTTCACTTACAGACCAGCTCTCTGCCAAATTCGGCTCAACACTTAAATCATAAGCATTGGTGCGGGTCAGCCCTTCAAATATCAATTCAGTTACGTCGCTGGTAGAGGTTTCTTTGGCAAGAATATCATTAAAAGACTTTGGATCACTAGTCGTTGACATTACAAGTTGTCCACCATACTGTGGGACTGCAGCAAAACCCGTATTGACACAAAATAATATTCCAAAAAATAAAAAAACTCCCAGACAGAATTTAGACCTATCTAAGAGTTTTTTTATTCGCATTCTCACGAAATATTATTTCACCGGTTTTTGTTCCGGAACTACTACTTGCGTTTGAGTACTTTTTGGAGCTACAGATTTAGCTGCATCAACAACTGGAGTTGTTACAGGCTGCGCAGCTGGTGTTGTTATAGGCTTAACCGGTTGTGCTGCTCTAACTTTTTTTACTGATCCATTAGACAATAATGATCTTTCTCTTCTAGAAGACAAAATCGTTAAAGTCAAACTTGTGACCAAAAAAATAGTTAAAAAAATCGTCGTAGCTTTTACCAAAGATTCGCTGGTCTTTGCGCCAAACAAAGATTCAACTTGCGAAAACCCGGCAGCTAATCCACCTTGTCGTCCTGCCTGAATCAAAACCACCACAATGATCAAAATACAAGCAACAACATGAAGAAAAATAACTAAACCCATCATAATATTTTACCTGCCTTACTTTTTTACATTCGCGTTTTGAACAAGAGCGACGAACTGGTCGCGTTTTAAACTCGCCCCGCCTACTAAAGCACCGTCTATATCCGGCTGGCTCATCAATTCACGCGCGTTATCTGATTTAACACTTCCGCCATATTGGATACGTACGGTTTGTGCTGTTCCCACATCATACATCTTAACTAAAAGATCACGAATAAATTTATGAACTTCTTGCGCCTGTTCAGGAGACGCAGTCTTTCCTGTGCCAATCGCCCAAACCGGTTCATAAGCAATAATAATCTTTTTCATGTCTTCAGCGCTGTATCCTGAAAAAGCGCCTGTAACCTGAGTTTTTATAACATCAAAAGTTTTATTTGATTCGCGTTCTGCTAAAACTTCACCAACGCAAACAATCGGAGTTAGCCCATGTTTTAATGCAGCACCAATTTTTTTATTAACAGTCGCGTCGGTTTCACCAAAAAATTGACGGCGTTCTGAATGTCCGATAATCACATATTGGCAACCAGCATCTTTTAATAAAGGCGCTGAAACTTCACCTGTAAACGCGCCAGCGTCTTCCCAATATAAATCTTGTGCGCCGAGCCCAATATTTGAACCAGCAGTTAATTTGCTGACTTCGGATAAAGCTGGATATACCGGACAGACCACAATATCGACTTCTTTAGTCTGGGCTAAATCTTGTTTTAAACCATTAACTAGCTCGACAGCTTCTTTAATCGTCTTATTTAACTTCCAATTCCCAGCAATAATTATTTTTCTCATTAATTTATCCTTTTTACTGTACGAGCCGTGCCCGCTCGAATTATCTACGTCCGCTTAAATACCTGCGATTTTAACTTAAAAAATTTGCTTACGAACATGAGCATCCACAACCACATCCGCTTGATTTTTCAGTTAACGCTGCAATACCCGGCAAAACTTGCCCTTCCAAATATTCCAAAGATGCGCCGCCGCCAGTTGAAATGTGAGTCATTTTATCTTCTAAACCAAACTTAGCAACTGCTGCAGCTGAATCACCACCGCCTATAATAGTAGAAACGCCTTTTAATCCAGCTAAACATTCAGCAATCGCCTTGGTGCCGCCAGCATAAGCATCATTTTCAAATACGCCCATTGGACCATTCCAAACAATAGTCTTAGCTGACATAATAACTTTTTTAAATTTTTCAATAGTCTTAGGTCCGATATCTATAGCTTCCCAATCAGCGTCGATATTTCCCGCAACATATTTTTTAGTTTCAGGTTTGCCAAAATCCTGCACAACCAGATAATCTTCACTTAATACAATCTCAACTCCAGCTGCTTTAGCTTTTTCCAACAACCCTTTAGCTAAATCCAACTTATCATTTTCACAAATTGATTTTCCAATACTCACACCTTGCGCTTTCAAAAAAGTGTATGCCATACCACCGCCTACAATTATCTTATTGGCTTTGCTCAATAAATTTTCAATCAGCATAATTTTATCCGAAACTTTTTTCCCGCCCAAAATAACTACGAACGGACGAACCGGATTCTCAACTGCCAACCCTAAATATTTAATTTCTTTTTCAAGTAAGAATCCTGCTGCAGATTTCAAATAATGAGTAATCCCTTCAGTTGAAGCATGAGCGCGGTGAGCTGTACCAAAAGCATCATTAACATAAACATCTGCCAGATCAGCTAATTTCTTTGAAAATTCAGGATCATTCTTGGTCTCTGCTTTATAAAAACGAAGATTTTCAAGAAGAACAACCGTTTCCTTGCTGGCACCTATCGCGGATTTAACCTTATCACCCACGCAGTCATCAAGCATAAGAACTTTTTGATTTAATAATTTTTCCAAACGTGCAGCAACAGGTTTCAAGCTCATTTCAGGAACAACCTGTCCTTCTGGACGACCTAAATGGCTCATCAAAATTAATTTAGCAGGTTTTTGTTCAAGAATAAATTTTATGGTAGGTAATGACTCCGTAATCCGGCGATCATCAGTAATGTTCAATTTTTCGTCCAACGGCACATTAAAATCGCAGCGGACAATAACTTTTTTTCCCTTTAAATTCAAGTCTTTTACTGTAAGTTTATTCATAGCAACCACCTTATCTATAGTAATTTATTTAAAATTAAGCGCCTGTATTATATACAAGACAAAACTTTTGTCAACGGATAGTATACCACTCTATCGTTTTTTTCAAGCCTTGTTCAAAAGATACTTTAGCCTGGAAACCAAAGTATTTCTTAGCGCGGGACACGTCCAAACATCTGCGGGGCTGACCGTCTGGTTTAGTTTTATCCCAGACGATTTTGCCTTTAAATCCTGTGAGCTTAACAATCAGCATAACTAAATCTTTAATAGATATTTCAAATCCAGCACCTATATTAACCGGTTCAGAACCATTATATTTTTCCGCTGCCATCACCATTCCTCGGGCAGCATCATCTACATACAAAAATTCTCGTGTCGCCTTGCCTGTCCCCCAAACCACAATCTCTTTATCACCATTAGCAATAGCATCACAACATTTTTTTATTAGAGCAGGAATAACATGCGATGAATTTGGATTAAAATTATCATCCGGACCATACAAATTCACAGGCAATAAATAAATCGCATTAAACCCATACTGCTGACGATACGCCTGAGCTTGCACCAATAACATTTTTTTCGCTAGACCATACGGAGCATTCGTCTCCTCTGGATAACCACTCCATATATCTTCTTCTTTAAAAGGAACTTTAGCAAATTTTGGATACGCGCAAATTGTTCCAACTGCAACAAATTTTTTAATCCCAAATTGACGAGCTTGCTCCATTAATTCCACACCCATCATCAAATTATCATAAAAAAATTTCCCTGGATTCTCCCGATTAGCCCCAATTCCTCCGACTACAGCCGCTAAATGTAAAATGATATCCGGTTTAAAATTTTTCAACATGCGGACAATATCCACTGACTTGCGCAGATCAAAATCGCTACTGCGCGGAATTAAAATCTGCTTAGCCTCCCGTTCCTGTAAAAGCTGAACCACTGCTTTCCCCAAAAATCCAGCACCGCCAGTAACAATTACTTTTTTATCTTTCCAAAATTTTGACACAATGCCTCACTTTTAAATAGCCAACAAAAAAACTATCAATTAACATTCAGGTGTATTTTTGCCACCTCCTGCAAAATAATAAGACCCGCAACTTCATTCCCCTTCTCATTCCAATGCACATTATCCTTAAAAAAAACTGACACTCCCCTATTCGCCAAATCCTGAAGTGCAAAAGCAGGGCTTGTCATAAATGGTATACCGGCTTTAGCAAAAACATCAATTGACTGCTCAAGATATGGCTGTTTAAGAATTACCGGCATAGCAATTACCGGCACCTGACCAGCCCGAGTCTTTAAACGCTTAAGGATCTCTAAAGTAATATCTTTAGAATCCGCGAACGGCTTATACGCTAACCCTTTATCTTCGATCTCATCTTCAGAAGTCTTAATCTTTCCCTCATATGCTGCTTTAAACATAACTCTATCATAAAAAGCAAATGCCAAGTAAACAATGCGCGACCATTTACTCAACTCCAGACGGTAGCGACCAAACAAACGTGGATACCTATATTCGATCTTCCCATCGATCAAATAAGGTCTGATCATAAGATTGTTATTTTGAAAACTATTTTCTTCTAATACCCAAGAATTATTTATGAAATCATTGTAACAAAACTGCAAAAGAATCAAATCCGGCTTAACCTCATCGATATATTTATCCAGCACTAAATATTCTTGAAGCGTCCCAAACCCATAAGCGCCATAAACAAAAAGCTCTGCATTAAAAGCTCTTGCCAAAGGCTGATAATACATAAACTCTTCAGGCACGCCGTTACCTTGGGTAAACGAATCCCCAAGAACCATGATTCTACTCTTAGAAGTTTTAAGATCGCCAAAAAGCTTTTTACCAGACCACCCCAAAAGCGGATCATAAAAATCAATAATCGAACGAGTAAACGGAATATGGTCCACCAAAGCTTGCTTTATTCGTACACCTATTTCAGCTACAAGAAAAACCACCACAAAAACTATACAAGAAAAAATAATATTTTTATTAACCTTTATCACCTTTATACCTTTGCACCTTAAATATTTGCAGCCTTTAGCCATTCCACAATACGCCGCACCCCTTCTTTCGGCGCACACGTCGGCGACCAATTCAACTGCTGTTTTACCTTAGTAACATCTGAAACATAAATTTTCTGGTCGAACCTGCGCCAATCTTCAAACTTCAATTCAACCTTATACCCGGTTATATCTTTTAAAATATCAATCAATTCAAGCAGCGACAAAGTATTATCACAACCTCCTCCAATATTAAAAACCCCAAATTTCAAATCTGAATCAATAAATTTCTGATATGCATCTACCAAATCCCCCACCCACAACACATCTCTGACTTGTTTCCCAGTCCCGAATATCGTAATTGCTTTTTTCTGTAAAAACCTAATGGCGAACCATGCCACCCACCCTTGATCCTCAAACCCAAATTGTCTCGTCCCATAAATACAACTCATTCTAAACACCGCAGTCTTGATTCCATAAGTATGAGCAAAATCCTGAACATATAAATCCCCAGTTAATTTTGATACTCCATACGGCGTATGTCCGGTAAGATCGATTGAAACTTGTTCATCAATACCTTTTATCGAAGTGAAATCATAACGTTTTTCTTTCTCAACAATTTCGAATTCATTTACATTGTCCCCATAAACCTTATTCGTCGAACAATATATAAAAACTCCTTGCGGAGAAAAATCTTTCATACACTCCAAAACATTCAACGTACCCCAAGCATTAATAGAAAAATCTTCCTGTGGATCATTCAGAGAAAATTTTACACCCGGCTGCCCAGCAGTGTGAATTACTATTTCCGGACGGTATTTCTTAAAACAAGCGCGTAATTGCGAAATATCCCGAATATCTTTGTGCAGCAATATAACATTAGGATATTGTTTTAAATACTGCCAATTATATTCAACAGATTTTTTATCAGAATGGAAAATTTTAGAACGCATCAAATTATCATAAACAATCACCATTCCGTTATTCTGCTTAGCAAAATACTCAGCAGAATGAGAACCAACCATCCCTGCCCCGCCGGTAATTAATACGTTCATCTCTACACCTTATTAAAATTTTTATCCTGTTTCCGGGTTCCGTACAATTCTAACTGGACTTTCTCCATATCCGCATCAACCATCATTCTAACCAACGTCTTAAAATTTACTTTTGGTTTCCATTTTAATTTTTTCTTTGCTTTAGCCGCATCCCCCAAAAGAAAATCAACTTCAGTCGGACGAAAATACCTAGGATCGATCTTTACAAATTTTTTCCAATCCAATCCCGCATATTCAAAAGCTTCCTGAAGAAACTCCTTTACTGAATGAGTTTCAC
Source organism: Candidatus Omnitrophota bacterium (assembly GCA_015233195.1). Lineage (GTDB taxonomy): Bacteria > Omnitrophota > Gorgyraeia > Zapsychrales > Zapsychraceae > JADFYE01. The sequence continues at coordinate 110,542 of JADFYE010000004.1, read as the reverse complement.
CAGTTGCAATAACATAATCCTCTGGTTTATCCTGCTGGAGCATCAACCACATCGCCTCTACATAATCACCAGCAAAACCCCAGTCACGCTTTGAATCCAAATTACCCAAATAAAGCGCGTCTTGCAATCCATGTTTTATACGTGCCAAAGCTATAGTTATCTTGCGAGTAACAAAAGTTTCGCCTCTGCGAGGAGATTCATGATTAAATAATATTCCGTTACACGCAAACATTTTATAAGCTTCCCGATAATTTACTGTCATCCAATACGCATAAACCTTAGCTGCAGCATACGGACTGCGAGGATAAAACGGAGTTTTTTCATTTTGAGCTTTATGAGTAGTCCCCCCGAACATTTCTGAACTGGACGCCTGATAAAATTTAGTTTTTATTCCAGTTTCTCTTATGGCTTCCAACAAACGCGTTGTACCTAAAGCAGTTATCTCACCGGTATATTCTGGAATATCAAAACTAACCCTGACATGGCTTTGCGCCCCCAAATTATATATCTCATCCGGCTTCATAGTCTTAATAGTCTGGTTCAAAGAGCTAGCATCATTAAGATCGCCATAAATCAAACGCATTTTCACGCCTTTTTCATGAGGATCCTGATACAAGTGATCTATCCGCGCAGTATTAAATGAACTAGCCCTACGTATAAGCCCATAAACTTCGTATCCCTTAGCTAATAAAAGTTCAGCTAAATAAGAACCATCTTGTCCAGTGATACCAGTTATCAATGCTTTTTTTTGTTTTGCCATAATTTAACCTTTTATTTAGGGACAGCGCCCTATTTTCGTTTTATTACTCAACTTACCAATCGCCACTCCAATACCCATCAAAACCCACCATAAACGTGCTAAAGGAAGACTATAAAAATCTACATCCACAAAACTATGCGCAAAAAACGCTACCAAACTAGCAAATACTCCAATCCCCGTCAAAAACATTTGTTTGTCTTCATCAAATAATACGCGCAAATTATGCAACAACCGCCTAAAATAAACTATGACCATACCAACAAAAATACTAAACCCTACGATCCCAATCTCTACCAACATTTGTAAATAACAATTATGCGCATAAGTTAAAAAATAATATGGATCCCTTCGAAAAAATTGAAAATTTTTCATAAAAGTATTTACACCAAATCCGAGTATTGGTCGATCCATTAACATTTTAAACGAATCTTCCCACATAGTTATCCTATGAGAACCCGTATTTTCTTGAAAAAAATGCGCTCGCGCAAAATCAGATTCTAAAACAAAAATACTGGCAATCACTAATAGACCCACTAAACCAATAAAAATATTCTTTGATTTTAATCTGCCACTAGTTAAAACCGGTATTGTAATACCAGTTAAAATCACTGAAAATGTCAAAGCCAGCCATGCGCCTCTGGAAACTGTTAAAACAAAAACCCATAACATCAATACTACACTAAGCAAATTTAACCAAATTATTTTTTTATTAAGACTTTCAAACAAAAACACAATACTGATCGGAATTGCTAAAGCTAAAAAAATTCCTAAACTATTAGCTGAGGAAAACGTGGCAGAAACCTGACCCGAAGACGTCAGAACTATTCCTTTTAATACATCTTTTTTTAACCAATAAAACTGAATCAGCCCATCAAAAGAAAGAATACACGCTATTAAGATAAAAACATATAAAATACGATGAATACGTTCCTTAGTATCAAAAAATTCTATAATAATAAAAAAAACAACAAACCATTCAACAATTTTTCCATAAAAACTTCGCAGCGAAACCAATGGTTGAACTCCAAAAAAACTTGATACTAAACATAATAATAGAAAAAAACTTATCCAAAGATTTAAAGACGTATCAACCGGCTTAAATCCTTTAACCCAAACTAACCAACTCGAATTTTTTACTGAACAACTTAACAACAATATAATTCGCTTTACCAACCATAAAAATATACATATACCAATAGACATCTCAACTACTGCTATGCCTAATGGCAAAAAAACCACCATAACACATATAAAAAAACGAATAATGCTATCAATCCGCCGTATAATAAGATCTTTTATTGAACTATCCAAATTAATAAGCACCTCTACCCTTTAACACAACTGGAATAGTTTTTAACAAAATATTCATATCTAACCAAAATGACCAATTATTTATATACCAAACATCCCATTTAAGCAGTCGATTAAATGAAAGATCGCTCCGACCCTGTACTTGCCATAAACCAGTCATACCTGGACGAACCTCTAACCGCTTTAACTGCAACAAATCTTGTTTTTCTACTTCCTGTACCACGAATGGCCGAGGTCCGACCAGACTCATATCCCCTTTTATCACATTAATCAATTGCGGCAATTCATCAATACTATACTTACGCAAAAATTTACCGATCTTAGTTATTCTAGGATCATTCTTTAATTTAAAAATAGGTCCATCAACTTCATTCTGATGTTTATATTTTATTAATTCTTTTTCAGCATCCTTTACCATGCTCCGGAATTTAAACATAAAAAATTTCCAGCCATTTCGTCCATAACGATAAGAAAAATGAAAAATTGGACCAGGACTATCCAGCTTTATCATCAAACTAATAATAATAAATAACGGCAAGAACAAAACTAAAAGTAATGCACCCAATACTATATCAAAAATACGCTTACCAAATTGTTTTCTTAAAAAATCCTTATTGTAATATTCAAGAACTGGAATTATTCCTATATTATATTTTTCTACTTCATGGGATAAATATTCAAACCCAAAAGGCACCACTCTAATATTAAGATTAAGAGCTTTGGCGACTTCCATTACCTTAATAAAAATTTTACTATCTAAAAAAGTTGTTATAAATATTTTATCTATAAATTCTTGACGAGCTATTACTTTGAGATCCGAAACTTTACCTAAAATTGGCGGACCATCAATGACTGGAGACTCGGTCTTGGTATCATCTAAAAAACCAATTACTTTAATTCCTAATTCAGGTCTTCTAACAATTTCTTCATACAAAGTCTTACCAACTTTTCCTGCGCCTATAATTACCACATTAAAATTATTATAACCGCCAGCTACTAAAAAATTTACAATGGTACGTTTCAAAAAACGCCATACTGTAAAAAATATGAAATTTAAAAACATCCCGATAAAAAAGACCCCGCGAGGAAATTCTTTTATCTTAAAAACATAAATACAAACCACCAGCATAATCGACGAGATCAAAACTGATTGTACTATATAAAACATTTCCACGCCCGGCATCAACTCCCGCCGAGTTTTATGCAAATCCCGGGCAATATTTGTAAGAACCGCTGAAAATACCCAAAACGCAAAAACATATCTGAAAGGATTTACGTCTCCCCAAAATAAATTATAAAAATTCACTTCAAAAAACAAACCATTGGCTCTTAACCAACACGCCAAATATATTGCCAAACATGCTGATACTATATCAAACATGATATATACCAGACTTATAAATACTTTTTCAATTTGTCGTTTCATTGATTTTTCCTAAACTTAAAAACATCTCGAATTACTAAACCAGAAAATATTAAATTCCCCCAAAGATATCGTTTCCACAAACGTTTCGGCTCTGAACATAGACGATAAAACCATTCTAATCCGATTTTCTGCATCCATAACGGCGCACGTTTTTTTACTCCTGCTAAAAAATCAAAAGCCGCTCCAACTCCAACCATTACTGGAACATTCAATTCAGCCCTATGCTCCGCCATCCAAATGTCTTGTTTAGGCGAACCTAACCCCACCCATAAAATATCCGCGTCAGAAGCATTGATCTGTTCAATAACAGACGCGGATTCTTTTTCACCAACCCTCAATTTACCTGGAGCATATGATCCAGCTATCTTTATATCAGAATATAAAATTCTTAAATTAGCAGCTAAATTTTTTAATAGCTGATCATCCCCGCCATAAAAAAAATGTTTATACCCGGTAAAAGAACATACTAATTTCATCAAATCAGGACCACACGTACGCTTTATATCAGTGTATCCATATTTTTTACCCATCCATACTATAGGCACACCGTCAGGCGTAACCATACCCGCGTTATTAACAATCTTTCTATACGTTTCGTCTTTAAACGCGTCAACAATCGTAGCAACTGGAGCCACACAAACATATGTTTTATATTTATTTTTAACCCACTCTTGAATCTGCTTTGCTGAACGATCCAAGTCAGTTATTGAAACCCTCACGCCGAACAAATCAAATTTTTCGATCATTTTGTGTTTTCACGGTTAAACCAAACCATATAATACAGAAAATAGCTTTAACTCCATCCAGCCAATTAATCTTTTTCCCTTCAGCATAAGTACGACCATTATAACTTATTCCAACTTCATAAATACGGGCTCTTCTTTTAGCAACTTTTGAAGTTATTTCAGGTTCAAATCCAAAGCGCCGACAAGTTAAAGGAATCGATTTTAATAAATCAGTTCTAAAAGCTTTATAACAGGTTTCCATATCAGTTAAATTTAAATTCGTAAACATATTGCTCAATAAAGTCAAAAATTTATTACCCACAGAGTGCCAAAAAAACAAAACCCTTTTTGCTTCACTGCCCATAAATCTTGAACCAAACACACAATCAGCTCGACCTTGAATTATAGGTTCTAAAATCTTCGGGTATTCAGACGGGTCATACTCCAGATCCGCATCTTGGATCACACAAATATCCCCGCTGGCTTTTGAAATTGCAGTCTTAATGGAAGAACCTTTGCCCTGATTAACTTCATTAGTAAAGTTACGGATATTTACAGGATATCTTTCTACAAAAGATTTTATAATACTTGCCGTACTATCTTTAGAGCAATCATCTACGATAATTAATTCAACCTCATTTATTCCTTCTACCTTCTGCGCCAATACTTTAGGTATAATAAGCGGTAACCACCGTTCCTCATTATAAACCGACATCAAGATGCTTAATTTCATAATATATCTTTCTCAACGTTTAATTTTTTGATAATATACAACAATCTAAAAATAAATTCAATTTATTAAAATATAATTATAAATATGCTTATTATTCTTCCCATTCTTACTTTCGCGCTTTTATTTTTATTTTTATACAATACCAGAAAAATCTCCTGCTTGCGTGAAAATTTTATAATTGCAATATTGATATGCGGACTTTTTTTATCGATATCAACTGAAATTCTTAGCCTTATAAAAGGAATTACTTATTTTAGCATAAGTCTTCTCTGGTTATGCAGTTTTATACTTATGTTAAATCTTTTTCTACAAACCAAACGCTCAATTACATTTATAAAACCTAAAAATTTATCTTTTTTTGAAATATCTAGTATAGCCGGTATATTCATTATCATCATTCCTACTCTTATAATAGCGCTCCTAGCTCCTCCAAATACTTGGGATTCAATGACTTATCATATGCCTAAAGTCATGCATTGGATACAAAACAAAAGTTTAATTTATTACCCTACCCCAGAATCACGCCAACTCTGGTCCGCGCCTTTTGCTGAATTAATCATTTTACATTTTCAAATCTTATCCCACGGAGATAGATTCGCAAATATGCCCCAATGGATAGCGTTTATAAGCTCTATAATACTTAATTCTTTGATAGTTAAAGAACTTTACGGTTCCAGACTGCAACAAATAATATGCGCATTATTAACTGCTACTATACCAATGGCAATCCTGCAATCATCCAGCACTCAAAATGATCTTATATGCGGTTTCTTGGTCTTAAGTTGCATTTATTTTATAATCCGGCAATTAAACGATTCATCCAGAATATTTCATGTATTTATATGGATAGCTGCAGGTTTGGCAGCTCTAACTAAAAGTTCCGCTTTAATTTTTTTGTGTCCATTCCTGGGCTGGTATACATTATCAATATTTAAAAAATACAAACTTAACGCCATTATCTATTTAATAGCTGGAACCTTGCTCTTCATAAGTATTAATTTAGGATTATATTTACGTAATTATACATTAGGAAAAGATTTTATAGATCCAGGAAAATGCGACACCAAAGAAGTTGTCAATCAATCTCATGAACCACAATTAATTTTATCAAACATCATAAAAAATACCGCTTTACATCTTAATTACTCAATAAAACCTTTAAATATGCAAATTGAAAATGCGGTCCAATCCATTCATTCGCTAATAGGAGTAAAAATTGTAGACAATCGAAACACATTTGCAGATTACAAATTTGCTTTGACTTCTGCCACTAAACATGAAGACACTGCTCCAAATCCGATCCATATGACCCTGATACTTTTTGGATTCGTATGTTTCTGGTCTTTCATAAAAAATACCTCTGCACCTAAACCAACTTTTTGGTTTTATTTATTTTCAATTCTTGCTGCCTGGATAATGTTTGCCTACCTGCTAAAATGGCAACCCTGGGTTTCTCGCCTACAAACTCCCTGGTTTCTATTTTGCATGCCATTAATAACTTTAATTCTAACTTCACGCACCCACAAAATTATACAAATAACCTTGCTACTATTCGCATTTATATTTGCGATGCCAGTGACTTTTAAAAATAGTTCAAAAAAAATTCTTGGGACAAATAAAAACATTTTTAAAATAGCCAGAATTGATCAATACTTTTCTAACAAACCTGATTTAGCTTTTCCGTATCAAGACATGGCTAACACTATAAATAACCTAAAAATCAGAAACCTTGGCTTAGGCTTATCCGGAGAAACCTGGGAATATCCTATTGCAATATTATTAAAAAATTCGCCTAGAATAGAACATCTTGAAACAATACCACTTTCACCAAAAATTTATCCCTTAGGTACTTTTATTCCAGACGCTATTCTAACCAACAACACCCATAATGGAGAAGCCCAAATCGTTAAATCTAATATCACTTTCTCAAAAGTAAAATATTTATATCCGCTATCTTTATACCTTCCTGATCCTGACAACCAACTTAAAAAACAGTTCCTTATAAATACTTTAAAAAACTCAATAGAAATTTCTTCACAAATATTAAATCCCCCTCCTCAATTACAAAACCTTACAGTTTTATATCAATATCTGGATTATCAAAACAAACAAATCAAAAGCATACTGCCGTCGGAGATGAATTCAATTTTGCCTGATCTAGGTAATTATTATGATACGTTATTCATCGAAGGATTAAAATTACAAATACAAGGACTGGCTAATGGGGATCAAAATACATTCAACTTAGGTCGTAACAAAATAAACCAATGGATAAATTTAGTTTTACAAAATAAAGCGGTTATATTTAAAAATTAGATGAATTAAAAACAAATAAAGAATCTTTTTTGTCCACATCTACGGGAAAACCTGCAAACGCAATTTCCAAAAAATCGAGTTTTACCGTTTTACTTTTATCAAGTGTCGCGGATATGCGCATCAACTCCCTATCTTTTTGTGATAAAACTTCCAAACCACTTTTAAATATATCTCGACGATTATCTCGAACAATAGATAAAGTACATAAAAATATAGCGATAGTTAATGCAATAAATACCATCTTCTTCCGCATTAACGGTAAAGAATAAATTCTAATCAAAATCAGACCTAAAGGCACAAATAAAAAACGGCTTTGTTGTGATCCTAGCCACCAAATAACCCAAAATATAATTATAAATAAATAAACAGCCTCAATCTTACCTATTTGAATCTGTTTATAAAACAAATAAAAAAATGGCAATAACGCCAATAAATACGGCAAACCTAAAGGATAATCAAATCTATTATTAACCCCTTTTTCAGGAACAGCCAAAACCCAAAACTGTTCAAAAAACTCTCGCCCGCCTCGACCTTTACCATACATATCTTTTATATTTAGCAGTTCTTTACTTTTTTTAATAACACCCAACCATTTCATTTGGTCCTGTTGATAATGGGAATTGTGCACCATACCTGTGAAAAACGGATATGCAGGCGTTCCAGTATAATAGATTGATTTATAAATAAAAGGTCCGCCAATAAATATTGATAATACCATCAACCCAGTCATCCACTTAAGCAAAATCTTCCAAGAAAGATTACCGCCCCTATCCCAGATTACCTCGACTTTCCCAAACCATTCTAAAAAATATTTTAATATCAAAAATATTAAAGCTACAGCAATACATTGAATTGGAATAAATGTTTTAGACCACAAATAAAATGTGAATGCCAGCGCCGCAAATATATACTTCCCAGATAACAAACTATCAATAGCAACTAAAACCAGATATAACATCACCACATCCAACATCGCTGTACCAAATTGAATACACAAACCATGTGAACCTAATAAAGCTGCAATCGTCAACACTATTGCCTCAAAATTCTTTTTAGTTGATCTATAAACTATTGATCCCGCCACGGTTAACAAGCCAAAAATAAACATATATTGCGGCAATTTATTTGGTAAAAATGTTGATAACCAATATGGAGCTAAAGCTATATCCAACGGCGCGTAATACAAATCAGCAACAGACCAAGAAATGTGCGAAAAAGAATGCCGGATCAAATGCTGACGAGGCAAGGTTAAATGATAATTTATAACATCATATTCTTGAGGTAAGTGCGGCGGTAACAACGCTTGTTTAAATGCTACAACTAAAATTAGCAAAGCGGAAAATATCATCACCCAAAAAAAATATTTTACAAATTTCGAACAATTTTTAAACTGTTCTATTCCCCAAAACCAACTTTCCTTTATTCCTTGTCGATGCGTGATAAAAGAAAATCCAGAATAAATCAAGAAAAAAAACCATGCCAACCATGTGGTTCGCCCATACTCTGAAGGCATAAAAAAAAGTTCTATCCAAAAACATATTGTGCCTATCAGCAACATAACTACTGGCAAATATGCTGGACGAACTATTAACGCGCCAGAAAAACCACGATTCTCCATAGAATATAACCGATAGTCACAAGTAAAAAATAAATATTAAAAAAAATATCAAATTTTTTCATCTAAACTTTATCTTCCGCATCGCAAAAAAACACATTTTGAATAAGAGCAGACCATGTCTAAATCTTTGAATCTGAGTAGTGCCGTACGCCCTACTTCTATAGCGTATCGGTAATTCCATAATCTTCAAATTCATTTTTGCAGCTCCGAATATCAAATCAAAATCTCCAAATGGGTCAAAATCACCGAAATATGCACGATTTGCTGCCAGTTCTTCATAATTCTTTTTGGAAATTACTTTTGTACCGCATAAAGTATCGCGGAATCTTTGTCCCAACAACCAAGAAAAAAATAATCCAAAGAACTTATTAGCACACAAATTCAGAAAACGCATAGCTTCAGATTCCATAGGATATACCAGCCTGCATCCATTGACAAATTCCGCCCGATTATCCCGCATTACGTCATAAAATTTAGGCAATTCTTCAGGCGCAACCGTAAGATCAGCGTCTAAGATCATTAAAACATCACCTGATGACTTATTAAACCCAAAACGAACAGCATCTCCTTTTCCTTTGCCGGGCTGGCGGAATAATTTGATATCTTTATTCGGATATTTTTTTATGATCCTTTCCACTTCCTCGTAAGTCCCGTCCTTTGAATGACCTTCAACGAACATGAACTCCTGATGTTTACCAAATACTGGTGTCCGAGTTACTGCAGACTCAATATTACCTTTTTCATTCCGGCAAGGGACTAAAATGCTGACTGATAATTCTTCTTTTGTAGTAATTATTGGTCGAACTACAAAAAAATGATTTAAAGTCAAAGTATTTATGATTGGAAGTTTTGCTATAAAACGATTGATCAGATAACTTATTCCCCAAATATTAAAAGGCAATAAAATCGCTCTTTCCTGCTGTATAGGCTCATAACCTGCTAACTCAAAAAAATTCAACAAATCTTCAGCAGTTACCCAGTTCTGAATCTTTTGCGGAATCTTCGACCACATCATTTCGCCAAATTTCAAAATATATTGCCAATAATAACTGTAATATTCAATTATTATCCTTGTACCTCTATGACAAAAAGGCTTTAACTGCTCCAGCAGTTTCTGAATATCTTCAACCTCTCCCAAGACTCCGGATAAAATAATAAAATCAAATTGTTCTCGTAATTTAAGTGTGCCTACCTCTGCAGTTTCAAATATTAAATGCGGATATTTATGTTTAGCTATTTTAATAGTCTCTGCGCTAATATCAATGCCCAGACCCAAACTAGGTTTAACCGCGTTTAAAAGATCTCCAGTCGAACATCCAACTTCTAAAACTTTTTTACCGTCAGGAATAAAATACCGATATTGCTTATAAAGAAGCGAATAATAATACTTATGCTTACTTTTATACGCATCTCTTTTCAAAGCCAATTTATCATAGTGTTCAGCCAAAGAAGTCATTTATATTCTCCTAAAACCATATCCTATATTTTATTAACCGCTTTAACTTTTACAAATATCCGTTTCATATAATTTACTAAAACAAAATATTCATTTATCGTCCTAAAAACATTGATCTTACTTGCCCCCTTCTTCTTCCCATAATTATATACCAACGGCAGTTCCTCGATGTTATTAGTCAATAAAGATAACTTTATCAACAACTCCGCATTAGCCACAAAACCTTTAGACTGAATCAAACCAAATTTTCCATACATCTTAACTGCTTGATTTAATATTCTTGTTCTATATGCCCTGAAAAATATCGTATAATCCTTAACTCCAGTTATAGGAAAAATTTTTTGCATCATCCAATTAGCGCCAAAACTAAATACTCTCCGCAAAAAAGGGAAATTAACATATGCGCCGCCGAGTTTATGTCGAGACCCAATCACAATGTCCTGCCCTTTATTAATCTCCTCAACAAAAAGTTTGATCAATTTAACATCACTGGTCTGATCACCCTCCATGATTATCAAAATATCATTATCATTTGCCTCTTGTAATACCCGATCAATACCTGCAGAAAATACCGCTCCAACATTCATATTTATCAAAGAACTTATGATAACTAGATCCGCCGTCTGCAACCCCTCTAACAATTTTAAAGAACTATCCTGACTGCCGTCATTAACTGCCACTATTTTATATTCCACGTCTTTTAAATTTTGCCGTAAAGAATCCATCAAATATTTAATGTTTTGTTCTTCATTGTAAACCGGTATAACAATAAATAACATGCCATCCTCCTCGATCATTATTTGCGCAGCAATATCCAATTACGGCTCGAAAAAACTTTTTCAAATTGACCAAAACTATCAGCAGGTATTTTACCAAACCTGGGTGAATATAAATAATATCCCTGCAAACTATTTTTAATCGATTCTAAACTCGACGAATAAGCAAAATGCCTTAACTGTATAACATTGTCTAAATTTATAAAACCAGGAATTGCATCTCCAGCTTCCATAGCATTAGTCCAAAGCGGTATTTCGCTACCCTGCCGAAAATTTTTCTCATTAGCAATCAACCATTGTTTTAACAACCTGGTATCATTCTGATACCGATTTTCCCGTCCAATTACATACCAGCATACTGTGGCATTTAATAAAAACATTATAGCCAACAAACATTTCTTAAACGGCAAACTTATATTTTCCCATATTACAGTCAAAACCATAGCTACTACAAAAGCAAAAAATATACCTAACGGAGCAGCATAATAACTGGTAGTCACCCAAGGAAGTAATATTAACAAATAACAAATGTATAACAAAATCCCCGCCGCTATACCAGACAACATTTGTTTTGAAAAACTACGCCAAAAATTAAAATTCGAAATAAAAAAACAAAACATAACTAATAACCATGGTATATGAACAATGAAATCTTTCTTTATCCATGCGGATAAATTAGACGCAATAGTCGTAAAATTATTCAACTGATAATGAGAGGTGTAAGACCGCTGCACCCCAAATTTCAATAAACACCCATATGATAAAAATATCAAAAACAAAATTATAGATTGTAAGAATACAATTCCAGTTCTTTTTGAGCGCGAACACCAAGCCAAGATAAACATAGCACCCGCAAAAGCTATACCACAAACCAAAAAAGTTTCTTTTGCAAAAGCAGCCAAAAAAACAAAAAACACTACCCACAACCAATTTAACCATATTTTTGGTGTTGAAACTGTTATATTATCAACCGCATCCATCCAATTTAACCACACCCAAAACGCGCATCCAGTAAAAATTAACCCTAATATTTCATGACTGGAAAGATAAACAAAAGTATCGTAAAAATATGGGAAAGAAAATGTAATTATACCGACAAATAAAATACTTATTTTATTTTTAGTCAAACGGTAAGCACTGTGCCCAAATATCCAGACGGACAATACAGCCAATCCTAATTTAAACACATAAAAAAATTGTACAAAATTTTCAAACAACGGATAAAAAAAACTCACATAAAATACATACACTGGTTTAAATTCCCCAAAATTACCATACCCTTTCATAAAAAAATTAAAACGTTCTAAAATATTACCCGGCTGATTTAATAATTGAAAGTCATCCATTAACCCCCACGACCACCGACCTATAAAAATAATAAAAATAAATACTAATATAGGTAAAAACCATATAAATCCTGCGATTTTATTTAAATTCCACGTCTCAGTATTATTTTTATTTAACATTTTCTAAGCTTTCAGTATTTAAAATCTTTCGCAATGCTAATAGCGAAATACAAATAACAATTGGAAATAAATAGAAAGACACTCTTCCAACGCTAGACTCACCTACCGTGAACGGCATAATAAATGGTAAAAACATCAACCAAGCTTGCGATTTTAAAAATTCAGGAATACGACATTTTAAAAGACCATAAATAAATAATACCCACATAAACAAAAACGTTTGAATCCATTCAATAATCGTAAATATGCTAAAAGAGCTTAACCCTTGCTGAACTGATGCCTGCAATAAATCAAAATGTGTAATTATTTGTAAAACATTTACACCGCCCCTACTGACTCCCCCATAAAAACTAAGGATAAAAAAATAAGCAACAATACCCGGAACCAAAGCTGCCCATTTACGCCATTCAATTTTACCTTTATCCAACATGACCATTAATACAACCACAAAAGTTGACTCTTTAGTCATTAATCCCAATAAGAAAAACAACGCCAATCCAAACCAATTTTTTCGTTTAAGAGCATAAAAACAAGCCATAACAAAAAAACACCCGGCTGAATCTACTAAAGGTACGGTAAAATATGTGACAACATTAAATGATGTAATAAATAAAAACCCAGCCAATAAACTTTCCATTTCTGAAAAATCCAAATCTTTACAAAATAAATAAAATACAAAAGCTGTAAATGTAATAAATAAGATATTTACCAAACCAAAATTCAATTGGATTACTTTTTCTTCTACATTCTCATAATATTTGTCCAAAAATTCCGTAACATGTAAATTCCTATTTAATAATCCAACTATTTCAGGCATCAAAAACCGCTTTGTATAACGCGACTCAATATCGATATAATTACCCAAGCTCATTTGAATATATGAACGAGCATCCTTAACCGCCCTGAAATCATCACTAACTTTATATTTTGCGATAGCCCAATACGTAATAGAACCTGCAGCACAAAAAAATAAAATCCATACTGTAATAATTCTTAATATTTTAGATCCCATCACCGCTCCTATTTTTCATTGGTATCGAAAAAAACATTCCCGATAATAACCAAAGAAATGCCGCATTAATCGGCGATTCGATCATATCACTAAATAATCCGATCAGAACCCACCATAATAAACAAAGGGACAACGATAAAACCATAGCAAACCGAATATCTCCGATAACTTTCTGTTGCTTAATAAAATCCCAGGCTTTATTAAAAATAAAACCAAAAAACATCAATACCAAAAATAAGCCGATAATACCCATTTTAAAAAATACGGTTATTAAAAAATTATGAGAAGGAATTATGCGAGAGTTCAAACCAAAGCCCTTGATTTCCGTCATTAAACTACCATCTGAATAATGATATTGAGGATAAACTCCAAACCCTTTACCCCAGATTGGAGATTGTAAACCAAATTCTATACCTTGAGACCAGATTAAATAACGCCAATTAGCAGTAGCTACCGATACTGATTTAGTTTTGTCAAAAACAACATTTTCAATATTCGTGTTATCATTAATTTTTTCAGAATATTTAACTTCATTTCTTTTTTTGTTATTTTCTTTTATTTGAACAAAACCTTTATTTTCCGGTTTTTCAACTAAATTCAAAGTTCGTAAACTAAGTTCGGACAAACTGCTAATTTTTCCTTTTAATGCTGCAGTTCCTGGATCTCCAATATTGAAATCAAAAATGCATACTAGCAAAATTAATAAACCACATAAAATCAACCAAGATTTATTCAATCGTACCGAAAACTTTAACAAAACAGCTCCGGAAACAAGTAAACATCCTAACATACCAACCCATGCTGACCGACATAACATTATTACTACTAAATAATATCCAAATAACAATAAGAAAAGCATAAAGAATCGGAATATCCGATTTTTTTCAAAAAAATAAAATCCAGTAATAAATGAAATCCCTAATCCCAAAAAAAATGTTAGATGAAATCCGCGAATAATGGTGAAGAAAGAATTAAAATACGGTATTATCATACGTGAATCTTGAAATATCGGCTGAGTTAACATAAAAAACCGGCTTTCAATTATTACAAATGTCATTCCAACTAAAATAAGAATAAAAAACTTATACCAATATTTTTGTTCTCTAAACATCATAAAACCTAACAAGAAAAAAAGCGGATATCCCCAAAAAACAATATCTCTTAAAGCAAAAAGATTTCCTTCTGATATTGGTACTATGAAATGAATTATTGCTTGTAACCAAAATAAGCCGACAACCCACTTAATTACTGAAGGCAGTTCACTTAATAATTTTCGATTTATAAAAATATATGGTAAAGAAATTAATAAAAAGAATTCCGTAACAAATAAAGGTACCCATAGCTTAAAAACAGACAAGACCAAAAATGCTCGACCAAACGACATCAAACAAAAAATATAAGCAAAAAATAACCAGGGATAAATAGTTTCATAAGACTTTCTGACTGCAGTAAAAACTTTTATCATTTTCCCCCCACCTTTATATAAATTTCCAATAATTGCTGATAATTTTTTTCTTTTGAATACCGGTTTTCAAACGTCTTTCTTGCCTGTTCACCTAACGCCAATAATTTTTGTGGATCACTGACTATACCTAATATCATCTCAATCATTTGCTGACCATTACTCGGCATAAAAAGTCTGCCATTACCCCGTTCTTTGACCATCTCAGGCAATGCTCCGACTTTTGCAGCAACCACTGGTACCCCGCAGGCAAAAGCCTCTAAAACCACCAATCCGAAAGTTTCAGCCACTTCCGACGGTACTACTACAAATTTACTGCGTTTCATGTAAGAAATAACTTCTTCATTTGAAAGTGCTCCGAGCAGTTTAATATTTTTTAACGAATGTTTACGAATAAAATCTTCCGCATAAGAACGGTCTTCCCCATCACCAATAATCATCAAAGGAATATCCTTAAGCCTTAACCAAGAATTCAATAAACGCCGCAGACCTTTATCCGCTGAAAAACGTCCGACAAATAAAGCAAATTCTCCCAATGTTCCTTCTGGACGGCAACCAGGATCATTGATCAAAAAATGCGGTTTTACAAAAATTTTTTCTTTTGGTAATCCCCATTTTATAAAAATTTGCTTATAAAATTCTGAAAAAACTATATACGCATTAATATGCTTATTCCAAGTACCCCTGCGCCTATGCCACCAACTCATAAAACCAACCAAAAAAGTTTGTAGCCTTGATTGGTGATAACATTTATATTTTACCCCAGACCAAAAAGACCGCTTAACTGCGCACTCCATACATAATTTTCCATCACGGAAAAATCTGGCTGCCGGACATATAAGACGGGAATTATGCAAACTTTGCACTACAGGTACTTTTCGTTTACTGCATTCATAATAAACCGAAGGAGAAATTAAAGGAAAAGTATTATGAAAATGCACCACCTCAGGAGAAAACTCGTCCAACGCTTGACCAAATCTCAATGCTGATTCTTTATTCCAAATAAAGGATAAAGCAGTTTTCCATTTACTTAATTTTGAAATGCGTTTATTACTATCTTCATAAGTCCGCACTTCATGCCCATGAGACCTTAAAAGTTCAACCTCAGCTAAAAATACCCGGTCTTCTCCTCCAGGTTCCAAATAATAATTATGCGCGATCAATATTTTCATAATAAAACCATGACTATATGTTTAAATAAAAATTGGTTTTTAAAATCAATTGCCTATTGACTTATCTGTACCGGAATACCACTCGCAATGACTAAACATACGGGTCATTTTCTCTAAAACTCCCCATATTCTATTTTTTCCTTTAAAATTAGGCATAAAATTTATTTTTTCATGCTTAGCAAGGATCAATGCCATCTGATCATGTATTTCTTTTGTAAATAGTCCTTTTTCATTAGCCAAATTAAATAATATTTGTGCTAAATCTAAATAACCATAAACCAAATAAACACAGATCGAACGAATTATCTTTTCTGGTGATACTCCCTTAATTAATAACACTTGTTCCGGACTTTTAAAATATAATGCATCACCAAATACCAATTGCCCCTTATGGCTTCCAGTATTTTTACATCGGTTTCTTTTCCAATAACATCTTTTAATATCAAAAAGCTCAAAACCTTTTTCTCTAATAAAATTATCAACCTCATTGAATAAAGGTTGGTTTTTATATAATGACGCAAATTCCACTTCTAGTTCTAACCCAATAACATTATTAAGACACTCCCTTCCCCCCTTCAAAATAGGCAACTCATAGCCTTGAGTATCAATTTTAATAAAATCAATTTCTGAGATACTATTTTTTCGCAGTTGATTATCCAAGGTTTCAGTTTGAATTTTTATACTTTTAATTACTTCAAATCTATCGCATTCTGGAAATTTATTTAGGAAATTAAAATTAGGTAAATAAACCGATGATACCTCCTGTTTTCTACACAAATTAAAATCTACCATATCCGCTGAATCTGATAATGCTGAATTTATAACAACTAAATTATTTCCACTTTTTGCTTTTAGCGTTTCATATTCTCTAGGATCAGGTTCAAATAAAATGCCTTTATAAAACGAAGTAAATTTCGCCCATCTTGGGTCGATACCACCGCTTGCCCCAACATCCACCACATACAAAGGATTATTTTCTAGAAGATCCTGCGCCATGCGGCAATTCCTCCGTTCTAATTTCTACCATATTTTAAAAAATATTTTAACCGCGCTATGCCCAGCTTATAAAACTAATATCCCCTTATTTGTTTTCGGACGTTATAAATAAAATTAACAACCCTGCGAATAATTTCTGAACTAGCACAATCCCACGCTCCCAAATATTTTACAGGAACCGCTCCAGTGCCCTTTTTAAAATTATAAACTCCTAATCCCTGAGCAGGATCAATTCCATTTAAATCATAGGTTTTTATTTTTCTTTCAATACAATCTTGTATCAAAGTCCAAAACAATATATAAGATGCATAGGTTTTTCTGCCTGTTTCCGATGTGGCGGCAAAAAAATCCACAGCTCTATCTCCAGTAATAACACAGCCGCGTAACGCAAACACCTCATTATTTGCGTCCAGACAACGATACAAAATAATATCTTTGCCTAAATAATTGAATATCGCGTGTAATTCATCATTTGAAAAAATGGATTTTAACTTCTTAACTCCTTCCATTGATGCAAAAACTTTTTGTACTTCATCCAAAGAAGGATCAATCCACTTTTCAACTGTCAAATTTTCATTTAAAGACCGGCGAAGGTTATGCCGCCAATTTTTTGAAAAAGCTGAAAAAATCTCGTCTTTGCTCTTCGAAAGATCCATGATCATGCTCAAACCGCTTTGAGCGATATATTTTGAAACAACCCAATTATTATTTTTTAAAAACAAAGCTTGATCTTCTTCATAAAGATGATGCGCATATATACGGCAAAACCAATGCTTTGCTCCCAAAAAACTACTTATAGCCTTTTTAAAATCTTTATCTAAAATTTTTACATCACCAGCTGGCGCGCCTTGAGCAAAAAAAAGTGAAACATTAAAATATTTACGGACCAAACCCTGAAACATCGCTACTATTTGATTATCATCTGAAAATGCCATCAACCGCAAAGGTGTCCACCCTAAAAATTTTCTTGATTCAGCCCAGCCAAAACTTTGATAAACATTATATTCCTTAAGTTGAATAAGATTTTTATCCCATTCTCGACTAGCCGTTTCATGCCCTATCAATTCCCATCTCACAATAATTATTCCTTAAAAGAAAGTTTATTTAATTTGCGCTCTAGCTGTTCAGGGTTCATTCCTGAATGTATCGGAAAACAAATTAATTTTTCCCAATATTTTAAAGCATTGCTATTACTCTGAATTACTTCCCTGGGTAAAGTCGGCCATGAATGTATATCAATCCCATTTTCATATCCCCACTTAAACCATTTCTTTCTTTGCTCATTCGAGGTTACCCATGCCGCGTAATTCATGGGTACTGCTTCTTCAGCTAAATTCGACCAAACTGAAACCAAATTTTGTAATTCAGCCCACTTTTGCCATATGTAATAAATTCTTCGTCGAATATTACTATTAAATTCTAAATTTTGATTTTGAATAAATAAATGCGTAGCACTGTCCATCACATAATCCGGAACCATAGGTTCCCGAAACTCATTTTGTGAGGCATAATCATATTTTTTTCGAATATTTTTTTCTAAAACTGGCACAAACCCGACTATTTGTTTTACCCATTTTTTAAATTGCTTGAAAAATATATTACATGGTTCAAGCGGAAGATTTGGTATATTTAAAAAATTATTTTTAAGATATAAGTACGCGCCATTTAACAATGGATAAGTTTTATGAACCGAAACTATCCCCAAATCACCAAACGTGCCTAAAGCTTGTCCATTATATTTACTGCCATATCCATGCGCATTATCTTCAATCAATAAAATCCCGTGGTTCTTACAAAATTTTTCACAAAAATTAATGTCTTGAGCATGTCCGAAATAATGTACAATCATTAAACCCTTAACATCATTACTAATCAAAGATTCGACTTGACTCCATACCGGAGTTAAATTTGGAGTTACTTCATAAAAAACCGGTTTAATTCCTAACTGCTCCAAAGCCTGCGGCACAACTTCACAAATAAACGACGGAATTAAAATTTTAAATTGAGCAGACCCAACCGCATTATCAAGTCCCAGACATTTTAAACCATATTTTAATGCCGTACGACCATACGCAAACTTGTAAGGTTGTGTGGTATTATCCGCAGGTTGACGAAATAACCAATGCAAATAAGCCGCTTCTGAAAGCCTACGATACATAAATTATCTTCCTTAACATCCCTGCATTTTTGCCTTAAATTTACTTAATAACGGCAACACGCCGCTGGTTTTCAAAGCAAACCGTACTCGATCATCATGACCGCCAATACCAACTCTCTTCCATAAAAAAGGATCATCTTGTATTTTAACCAAACCAGCCTCGAGAGTTACCGCGCATTTAAATCCATATTTAGCTAAACCCTGGCTTACATCTAATGCAATATCAGTCTTATCCCCAAACGGATAAGCAAATATTTTTGTATTCTGAGATAACTTATTATCCAATACCTCTTTTGATTTAAGGATATCTGACATAATCTCATTAAAACCTCCAACTGAGGAAGCGCCATGCGAATGAGTGTGAGCTCCAAACGAAATTTTATGCTGTTGCATTTCTTTCATTACCGACCACGTAAGAAAATTAGATACTGCGCGGTTACGCGGTACAGCCAAAAACGCGCTAAGCGTATCTAATATTATTTCCTGCTCCATCTGTGAGAGTTGTTTCATTCGTAAACAAAGTTGGGTGACAGCCTGTGACTTTAATTCTAAATTAAATGAAACCCTCTCATTGCCTAACTGTAACTGAAAATTAGAACGCTTAGTATTAAAAACCATGTAAGCTACTTCATCCCAGAAAAAAGACCGCCCTTTTTCAATAAAATCAGTTGAAATAAAAATAGTAGCAGGTAAATTCAATTCATTAAGGACAGGGTAAGCAAATTCATAATTATCATAGTAACCATCATCAAAAGTTATAACTGCAGTATTATGCGGAAAAGAAGCTTTATCCTTAGCTGATATCAACTCCTCCAAAGATATTATTTGATAATTTTTTTTAAGAAAATCCATCTGCAATTTAAAATTATCTGCAGTAACTATCATCCCTGGATACAATTCTTCAAATGTGTTTGAAGACGCAACACGGTGATATGACAAAATGACAGCATTACGAAAATTAATTCTTCTCGCTAATACATGAACCTTTAAACCGTATAAAATATTTAAGAAGGTTTTGGCTTTCATTTTCCTAAACGCTGTAATAATAGATTAATTAGTTGTCCAACATTCTCGAGTTTTCCAACTTCTGAAGTATTAAAACGAACCTTAAATTCTTTTTCTATAGATACAATCAACGTTATATGCATCAACGAATCCCACTGATCAATATCCTTAGCCGCAGTAGCATCAGTTATTTGAATATCTTCATCATCAAAAACCTTTTGAAAAACTTTATTAAGCTGTGCTTTAATTGACTCTCGCATTTCACCCATCAATATACCCTTTCAAATTATATACTAAGAATAATTTTCTTTCTTAATATGAACCTTTTTCAATTCCACATTACTTACCTCGCAATGCCACCACGTTACACCATTTTCATTTCTTTCCAAAACAAAACCTAAATTTTTTAAAAGATCAGCTACTAGCCCGTTTTTCTTGGTTGGGATGTACTGACCTTGAATAGATTTATACTGTTTTGTCTTAGCTAAAGAAATAATTTCATTAAAAATAAATTCTTCCATTCCTCTGGATAAAACCCGGCAACTCATCACCCACGTATCAATTCCTAATACTCCCTGACCAAAATCTTTTAAAATAACCGCGGAAATTAATCCATTATCCCCTAAACGATCTTTCAAACGAAAAAATCTAGTTGAATAAGCAGGATCATTCATCATAGATTTAATCTGAACTTCAGTATATCTATTTGTTGTAAGGTTAAACTGATTGCTTTTATTAATCAGCTGAGCTATCCGACCTAAATTTACTTCATCAAAATCACCTACTACCGAACTCATTTCTAAACTTTTTAAATATTCATTCAAATCAGTGAATTGTTTTTGCAAAGCTTGCCGTTTTGAATTATCCCGATAAAAATCATTACGAATTCTATCCTCATCTGAAAACGCAATAGTTTCAAATAATGCCTGTTCATCCAAAGCCCGAATATAATCCGCAGGATCCTCTGGCATATCAACTACAGTAACCTGAGGTAAAATAGATCGAACCAATTCCCTTTCAGCAGGATTATCATCTATAAACACCATTGAATCTAATCCAATATTCAAAGTCTCAGCTATAGAACATATATTATCAGCCTTATTATTCCAATTCGCGTTGAATACTGCTATATCATCCAGCTTCAATATCATTTCAGGATGTTTTAAAAAAGGTTCTTTAGCGTTTAATTCTTCATTTTTACTGCAAATAGTAAGAATGATACCCCGCTCCTTTAAACCTCGAATATATTTTTGAAAATCAACAAAAGCCTCTCCTACCGCGCCATTAGCTAGAATAATGCCATTAATGCCATCATCCCCAATAACCCCGCCCCATAAAGTATTATCCAAATCCAAAACTAAACATTTTTTTGATAATCCTTTTACCCCTGCGATCAAACGCGATAAATAGAAAGCCACTAACCCAATAGCTTCCAGATTGAACGCGTGTTTAGAATGATACCAATAACGATTATCAAACCATTGTTTCTTTCCAAACATGCCTGCAATATATTCAAGATCAAATACTGTAACACCCGTCTTAACTGCTTCGCCTAACCTAGAATTAAATTTCCGCAACAAATTTTGGTTACTACTGCTTAAAACTGCTTCATAGTTTCCCATAATTCGGGTAAGCGGAACATCAACATTACTTTGAATCACAAAACAATCCAACCGCTGCTGAAGCAAATCCCAAAGTCCTTGAAAATGAGCAATCCTATTCTCCACGTCTTGATCAATATCTCTATAATTTATTAAAATAAAAACAATCTCAGGGTTGAATTTATATAAATCACTCTTGGAATCAATGATCATCTGGTCAAAAGTATCAAATTCCGATTCCCACAACTGAGCATTTAACCCATTTTTAGCTAACCAAACATCCAAAACCGGCAAGAGATGAGAAGTTGTTGAAGAAGAAAGTACTGAAACTTTTATTTTTTTTAAATCTAAATGTTGTTTAGGAAAATTTTTCCAAACCAAAGCGGCTTTATGCTGAACGATAAAATCATCATCTTTATGCAACGCTTGTTTTAACAGCTCAAAAGCTTCTGTATACGATTTATTAGCAACTAATTCTTTAATTGTTTTAAATTTATCCATAAAACTTTTTATCAAACTCCATCTACTAATTATCGACTCACGAATTCAACTAGACCATATGTAGAACTATATACCCATGCAATAGACTTGCCATTAAAAGCATTGGAAGACGCTGGCAAAGCAACACAACGAAAATTTTTCTGTTCTGCTAGTTCAATTGCACGATCAATATCCTCTACCATAAAACATAAATGATAAAAATACTGATGCTTTTTAAGAAAATTCCTTATAGGAGATTTTTCTGTAAGCGGTTCAATAATTTCAACATTTAACCCATGCATATCAGCAAAACGAACTTTAACCTTTTGAATAGGCTCTTCTACCACTTTTGCTTCTGGACAAATATTGTCCCCGCATAAAGTTGCGATTCCCACGTGGTGAAAAAAAACGTCTGGTCCAAATAGATCAAGCTTTATGCTATTATTCACAAAAACTCCTACATTTTTTTCAATAAAATGAAATATTAATTAATTATTTTACGCAACAAATTAACTGATATTATATTAGAGTTAAAAATTATATCAATCTATTAAATTATTTATACAAAGGGATGCTGCAGTTATGGACTTCACTTCTAAACAGTTCATATTATATATGTTAGCGTTTATTAGCGGATATTATATATTGCCAGCCAAGGTATGGAAATCATGGGGTCTAAGTATATTTAACTTGTGCTTTATCTTTCTTATTTTCCCTCCAGGTCAAAGCATTTACTTTTTCTTTTTTTTAATACTTAACTATGCATTTATAAAAATTATTCTAAAATATCCTTCAAAAAATTTAATTTTTATAATGATCAGTTTCTTGGTATTGTTTTTTGCATATCTAAAAAAATATTCTCTTTTATCTTTTCTACCATTTATAAAATCACCTTACCAAGTTTTAGGCTTATCCTATATTTTATTTCGTTGCCTCCATTTATTAATAGACGCTAAAGAAGGACAAATTGAAAAAAAATTCACTTTCACTGATTTTTTTACCTATACCTGTTGTCCTTTAAGTTTTATATCTGGACCGATCCAATTATATCCTGAATTTAAAGCCCAGTTCTCCAATTCAAAAAAAGAGATTTTTTTAAATTTAGCACTTTTTGACCACGTCAACCGCCTAATTAACGGATATATAAAAATCATAGTCTTATGCCCGATATTTTTTTACTTTCATCAAAATCAATTGGCAGCATTTACCAACCATCAATCTATAATCATAACATTCTCAACTAGCACCTTCTGCTACCTTATTTTTCTATATTTCAATTTTTCAGGATATATGGATATTATTATTAGTTTAGGTCATTTTGCGGGATTTACGTTTCCGGAAAATTTTAACCATTCTTTTAAATCCAAAGGACTTCTAGAATTCTGGAACCGTTGGCATATCACCCTATCAGCTTGGATAAAAATTTATATTTTTAATCCTTTAATGAAATGGATGATGTCTAAATCAACTGATCCTAAATTCACACCTTGGTATGGAATTATCGCTTTTTTTATCACATTTTTTGCCGCAGGCATATGGCATGGATCAACAGCCGCAGCCATGGTTTATGGAATACTATTAGGATGCGGGGTAAGCGCAAATAAATTATATGAAGTCCTATTACGCTACCGACTGAATAAACGCCAATTTGAATCTTTGCATAGTCACAAACTATACAATAATCTGATGAGTGGATTGACTTTTAGCTATATGAGCATTTGTATAAGCTGTTTATTTGCTAATTTTCAACAACTACAACATTTTTTTGAAATTTTATCCTGGCAAGGAACTCTAAACGTACTATTACTTGGAGCTATCGTTTGGGGTATGTTAAGATTTCTATATGAGACTTTTTTTGATCACTCTGTTTTGATAAGAACAAAACTGGCTGAGTTTCCATTTAGCAAACATTTTGCTTTAGCTTTAAAATTACTTTTATTAAGCTTAGTTCTATCCATGTCAGCCTATGATAAACCGCAATTTGTTTATCAAATGTTTTAATTAAGCGTCGAATATAAATTGCGAAACACATATTCAGCTAAAGCTTTATGTCCTAGACTGTTCATGTGCCCATCTAAACGATAATACAATTCTTTTTTTTGTAAAAGATATTGCTGCGAAAAATAATCAAGTGGAGATATCCAAAAAATTCCCTGCTCTTTACAAAATTTTTCAAGCTCCCGGTCATTAACCTGCGGATCTATTCCGGGGATCTTTATTTTGCGAGCATTAATCAACATCTGCGTATTTTCCGGAATAGTTACTACCACTAATTTTGTGCCTTGCGACTTTAAATATTTTGCTGCCCTAGCTAACCATTGTTCAGTAACCTCAACTTGATGTTTACGTGAACTACTATCCACGGTCAGAATCGGTCCCCATCCTTTTTTCATATTATAATTAGCAAAAAAAACATCATTAATCCGCAATAAACGCTTAATCACTGAAATAAAATAAAGATCATGTTTTTCCTCACTTACAATTTTTATAAAACCATCCGCATTAACACTAGGTTTTGTTTCAGAATAAGACGGATTAGACATAATCACCGCAGTAGATAGTTCAATAATAACTAAATTAGGCTTATAACGCGGGAATAACTTTTCAACAAACCGAACGCTTGATGCTGTATCAAAAGCATTCATTCCAGCTTTTATAACATCAGCCTTTACATGATTATCAAGTAAATATTTCTCAAAAATTACTGACCATATACCCTCATACTCAACTCCGGCACCTAAAGTATGAGAACTCCCAATGATTAAAATCCGCTTAGTATCAAAAGGTACTGGCAAGGAATGATCAACTTTATCCCTGAATCCTTCCGGACTTAATTCAAATACTGTATTAAATTCCGGTTTCTGCATCATCCATTTCGCGCCTGGTCGAAGAATCACGCCTACATCTGGATCAATCAAACCTGGAGGCTGACCGAAATAAACAGTTTTAAAAGGTTGCGGCCAGAATATCCGTAATCCTCCTTCAAGCAAACCAATCACCAGAACCGCCATCAACCCGACAATTAATAAATCTTTAAATTGTTTTAAAAATAAAGAATTTAAAAACATTCCACTCACCCCAAAATTTTATTTAATTATAAAATTGCAGAACAAAAAGTATAAATTGCTTTAAATGAAAACGGATTTGTTAGTAATGCCTTTTTGCTATATGGTAACGCAGCAGATTTTTCCCCTTTTTTAAGTAAATCTCGTGCGGTTTGCCGCAAGATCTCTGCCAAACGAATTCTCATTCTTAAAGAATCCAACCAACTCTTTGATTCAATTTCAGAATAATGCCGCATCAAAACATTTAACAAATGACTATACAACCGTTCAACTTTTGAAGAAAATGCGCCCTCATGGATATAATATGCACCCAATACTTCATGTAAAAATTCCATTCGTCCAACCCGCGAGATCTTCAACCAAAGATCATAATCCTCAACCCCAACTTCATCCAAATCCGTTGAAAAACAATCACATAAAGTTAATATATTTTTTTTCGCTACCACCGCTGAGGTTGAAAAACTATTTCCACAATATAATAATTCTTTATACTTTTTCCAAGGACCATATCTAATAGCTTTACTATGACCATCTTCATACAACAAATTCTCATCATGACAAAGAAAATCACAATCCGGATGCGCCTTGAAATATAAAATAACTTTTTCCAATTTAGACGGATACCATAAATCGTCCGAATCAAGAAATGCTACAAATTTTCCACAAGCAAGTTCAATACCTTTATTCCGAGAAGCCGCAATAACTCCATTATTTGCAAACTTAAGATAGCGGATCCTATGATCTTTATATTCAGATACAACCTGTTCAGTATTATCCGACGAAAAATTATCAATGATTATCAGTTCCCAACCACCATATTTCTGTTGGATCACTGAATCAATAGCCCGAGAAATTAAATGTCCAAAATTATAAGTCGGCATTACAACCGAAATCAAAACCTCGCTCATAATTTGTTTTCCTCAAAAAACATTATTGTTTTTTTAATCTCCAGATCCATATCATCCTTTATTGTAAATCCTAAAGCCGATAAACGATCATACTTATAAATAAATGGCGACCATATACCAATGCCGCTGCGATCCTTGTTCACAGTTATAGGAATATCCCTATCCTGATACATATTCTTATACACCAATGCGATCTTCCGAGCTAGTTCACCCATCGAAAAATTAGCTAAACCACCAACATTAAAAACTGGGTTAACAAAATTATTCGGATCTTGCGCTAATACAAACTCAACTGCCCGTGCTACATTATTTAAAGAAATAAAATTACGATACTGGTCAGAATGAACATGAATTTTCTGTTCCCGTACTATTTGACGACAAAAAGAATTCACTGCTAATTTTAAAACACTTTCCGCGACCCGCGCGTCCATCGGATAACCAAAACCATTCGATAACCTGAAAATTATAGGGACCATACCCCTGACCGATCCATCCCGTACCATAGTTTCAGCTAGTAATTTAGTCCGAGCATATTCATTTCTGGGATCAACCGTTTGTGTTTCTGATATTTCACCGGACGCTCGTCCGTAAACTTGAAAAGTAGACATGAATAAAAATCTACTTACCCCATTTGCACCGCATATTTGAACCAATGTTTTTGTACCATCAACATTAACCCGATCAGCCAACGCAGGATCTTGTTCGCATTCAGACTGAGACAAACCTGCTAAATGAATAACCACATCCGGACGCGTATTTTTTATAACCCGTTCAACCGACAAAAAATCAGTAAGATCCATTCTGACTAAAGGAAAGCCCTGCGCCCAAACCGGCGGATCTATTCTGGTTGTAGCTAAAAATAATTGTTCTTTCGAATATAACGATAGTAAATACTCACTCAACCGACCGCCAACATAACCCATCGCGCCTGTAATAAGAATTTTCATATTTATTTCCACACATACGGGATTGCAAGATCGTTCAACTCTTTACGAATCGCTTCATTTGGATCATGCGGGATGTCTGTACAATTCGTGATCATTGCGACTTGTTTATTCATTGCGCTAAAACTGTACCACAAGCCCGGAGGAATACGAACCAGCTTATACGCATCCGCACCTACAACGATCTCTTCGATGTTTCCTTTTGTCAGAGACTGCTGACGATCGTCATAAATAACCAATTTAATTGTACCGATAGGAACTGCAAAACATTGCGTTTGTTTTAAATGTTTTTTCCAGCCTTTTACCTGTCCGGGATTTATGAACGAAAAATATACTTCACCAAATTCAGTGAAAAAAGGATCATCACAACGTAACATATGCCGAACATCTCCTTTTTCATCAGGAATGATCCTTAAATCTTTTATAATAACTCCGTCTATCATTGTGCCCACCTTAATTGTTTTTTAGTTGCCTCACCAACGTACTGAGATATCTGTGACAAAGAAAATTCTTTCATATTAGATAATTGCGCATAATACTGTTTATACCACTTTGAGGTCATATCCATGGTCTGTTGAAATGATAATACCGGCATCCAATCTATACGTTTTAACGCTTTGTCAAAAGATAACTTTAAAAGACCTGCTTCTTTTTTATCCGATGGTACAACCCGCCATTTTCCACCACCCCAATGTTCAGATAAGGATTTAACTAAATCACCAACTGAATGAACTGTTTCCACATCTGGTCCAAAATTAAACGATTCTCCATTTAAATTTTCAGCTCCCGGATACAACAATGCCCCCAACCATAAATATCCGCTTAACGGTTCCAAAACATAAAGCCATGGTCGCGTTGCATGTGGATTACGAATTCCCAATTCTTTATTCTGACTAAAAGCCCGCACACAATCCGGAACTATCCGATTCTCAGCCCAATCACCGCCGCCGATTACGTTACCAGCGCGAACCGTGACGATTTGAGTCATATTTGGTTTTTGAAAATATGAACGAAAATAAGACGAGAACGCTATCTCCGCGCAAGCTTTTGACGCGCTGTAAGGATCAGATCCTCCTAAACTATCAGTCTCGCGATATCCCCAATCCCAGCCCTTGTTCTCATAACATTTGTCACTAGTAATGATGACAGCTGCTTTGACGCTTGGAGTATGCCGGATACTCTCCAGGACATTAATAGTCCCGCCGACATTCGTCTCAAAAGTTAATTGCGGCTGATCATAAGAAGTAGTCACTATAGGCTGAGCAGCCAAATGAAAAACAATTTCAGGCTGAAATGAATCAAAAATTTTTTTAAGCTCCAAATAATATCGAATATCCGTCTCAACGTGATTAATAGAACCTGCTAACGAAGCCACTTCAAAATGACACGGTTGAGAGGGTAAATATTTAGCCGCTCCTAACACCTCTGCGCCTAATGCGGAAAGCCACAAACTCAGCCAAGATCCTTTAAATCCAGTATCTCCAGTTACAAGAACTTTTTTCCCTTTATAAACGCCATTGAACAATTGGTTCATTTATCCCACCTTTTCCAGGAAGCGTTCCCTTTTTTCCACAATTCTTGCAAATACACATAATCACGATACGTATCCATACACTGCCAGAATCCTTTGTGCGCGTGTACTTTTAACTCACCATCAGCTGCCAACTTCTGTAGCGCGTCTTTTTCCAGAACACATTCGTCCAGCTCTGACAAATATGAAAATATTTTTTTATTAAATACAAAATATCCTCCGCTAATAAGATTCTGATTATCTGTAGGTTTTTCACTAAATGAGACGACATGATCATTCCTGATAACCAATTCCCCATAACGCGATTGCGGAGAAACACCAGTAACAGTCGCGATCCGCCCATGATCTTTATGAAATTTATTTAAAAGATTAATATCCATATCAATTACACCATCACCATAAGTAAGCATAAAAGTATCGCCATCAATAAATTTCTCGATCTTCTTAACCCGGCTGCCAGTCATAGCATTAATACCAGTGTCAACCAAAGTTACTTTCCAGCCTTGCTCCTCGTGCCGAGGATAAACCGTAACATTCTTAGATCCAAGCTCGATTGTAAAATCATTAGATAGGAATTCATAGTTATAAAAATACTCTTTAATGACTTCACCCTTATAACCCAAACATAAAATAAAATCTTTAAAACCATACGTAGCGTACGTCTTCATGATATGCCATAAAATCGGCATACCTCCGATCTCAACCATCGGCTTGGGTTTTGTTTCGGTTTCTTCTCGTAATCTCATGCCTTGTCCGCCGCATAAAATAACAACTTTCATAATCCTCCTTAAATATTATTTATCATTTATGCCCGTTTAATTTTTATCTTTTTAACTTTTTTGATAAAAACTCTTAACCCTTTTAAAATTTTAAAAAAATAATAATCGATTATATATAAATGTTCACAATGCATTAATCTCCAAATAAAAAAAGAGCGCATGATTTTTATCAATTTTTTATTCCGCAAATTAGACTGACGGAAAACTTCACAACATAAAATAATATACGTATTCATTGCCTCTTGATATTTCAAAAATCCGGGCCAGCAATACTTTTGTGCGCCGACCTTTAAAGACCCATCATCATTTAACATGGAATCCCATTCTTCAATAGCCGAAGGAAGCGTGATATTATGTTTTTTTAATAATGAATTAAACATCGGTGATCCAGGATGGTAACGATAGACATACGGACCAGCAATGTCAGTGCGCTCATTGATTTTCATCAATTTACCGCATAACTTATAAGTTTTCATTACATCATCTTTTGTCTCAGTATCCAGCCCGATCATAAAAGATAAGCGCGGCATTATCCGGGTATTCGATAAACTTTTTACAGCAGCGACGATATCTTCAACTTTAATTCCCTTGCAAAGGAAATCCAGCATCTTCTGCGAACCACTTTCAGCTCCCATAGCTAAAGAACGTATTCCAATACTTTCCAGATTGGCAATACAATCTTTATAATTAGGATTACTAAAATATGAAACTCTTACCCAAGTACGGGCAAGAAACTTAAGGTTTTCTTTTTTAACCAGTACCACCAATTTTTCTAATCTTTCACGATTAATAAAAAAATCCTCATCTAAAAACCAAAAAGTATTTGCGCCATAAGTTTTTTGAAGCCGTTTAATCTCCTCGACAATAGACTCGGCTGAGCGATGTCG
Source organism: Candidatus Omnitrophota bacterium (assembly GCA_015233195.1). GTDB lineage: Bacteria > Omnitrophota > Gorgyraeia > Zapsychrales > Zapsychraceae > JADFYE01. The sequence continues at coordinate 79,955 of JADFYE010000004.1, read as the reverse complement.
GTATTTACGTTTGAGAATAACATTAACACAGAAATTACACCGATAACAACAACCTAAACCCGTTAATATTGGCATTAATTTGATCTTTTCACCCGGAGCCAGATCAAGCTCACGATTCAAATAATTATCCGCGTTCAAATAACGCGGTAAATCCAACAAACTAAAATCAAAATGAGGAATAGATTCAATATCATCAAATTCTTGAGGAGGATTAACGTGAACTTGCCCTTTATCATCACTATAAGCAATCCCGCGGATATCTTTTAAGGCTTTCTTATTAACAAAATATTCCAACAATTCAACCGCAGCCCTTGCTCCTTCATTTACGACCACAACATCCACATATTTCTCATTCGCTACTTGTTCAGGATATAAAGTCGGATGCATCCCGCCAAAAACAATAGGAACATTTGGATACTGGTCTTTAATTTTATTAGCCAAAACGTGCGCCATGCGAAGTTGTGACGTCATTAAAGAAAATCCAACAAACAAAACCCCATTTGACAAACTTTTTAAAACTCTTTCTTCATAATCTTTATCTAACGCCCCATCAATTAATTGCACCTCAAACCCTTTTTCCTTGTAAATAGATCCGATGATCATTAACCCAGTAGCGGGATATATTGTGCCGGAATAAATATAATCAAATCGATTAAACGGCGGGAAATTAACTAACACAATTGTTTTATTTGCGCTCATATCTTTACTTCCTTTAATATCTGATCCGTGATCTGTTGGTCAATATTATTTTGTCCATCCTTAAAACCAAAACACTCCCAAGCAACTTTATTCTGATCTATTTCATTTGGAATAAATTTTATTGGATCCGCTCTATAACTCTGGATCAATTTTAACAAACCATTAACATCTGAAAATGATGAAATAATACCAAGATCACGGAAAACAGACCCATTATATCCTTCTGACACCCATTGCCAGACAATTTTTCCTTTCAAGAAAGCCTCTTCTCCAACCGTAGAATATGAAAAAACTACAATATCAGCAAATTTTAAATCTTCATCCAACGTTGTTCCGTGGGTACATTTAATTTTATCAGCATATTTTTCAAAACCAGTATATTTTCTAATATCTGCAAAAGGATGAGACCTCAGTTTAATCATCAAATTTTTATCCAAAGCAGTAACAGCACTAACACAATCAACCATCACCAATTCTTTTTCAATATCCATACTTGAAACAATTAAAATATTTAATGTTCCTATACCTGAAATATGTCCAGTACCCGCTTTACCAATAATTAATTTATTATATCGACTGCAACCAGTTACAACGACTTGCTCGCTTTTAAATCCACTTTCTAAAAAAATCTCCTGACCAAGGTTTCCCATTGCCAAAACTTTATCCGGCGATGGCAATAAGCAGCCATCCGGCAAGCCATTAAACTCTTTTTGACTATCAATAACATAAAAAACTTTTTCCCGCGAACAGCTGGCATGCTGCATATCAATTAACTTAGTAGCTGGACTGCCTTTACGAACTCCCGCATAAACCGCTCTTGCGTATAAAAATAAATCTAAAAAAGTTAAAACAACTTTAGGCGCAAATTCAGAACTAAACCGCTGATGCGATTTATAAATCAATTCCTGACGAGGAATATTCCGATCTAAAAATTCAATACGGAATTCATTTTTAAACAATGGATAGAAATCCATCTCTTCAAATTCAAAAACACTTTTAAAAGCCGGTAATTTTTGATATGACATAAAAATAAAAAAATAGCTAAATCTAAAACACGCGACTAATACATCCAAGATTTTCAAAAAACTTTGCGCGATAACAAAACGAGTGTCCTGGGTAATAGATTTTACTGCCGATGCAGCCGAACGATGTGCTTGACCAGATTCATAATTCGGGTCCAACCAAACTATCCATCCTATTTTTTTTCCAGCTGATAAAAGTAAATCAGGTACTGACCGAAAATACCGATCATTTATCTGACCAGATTCATCTTTTTTTACACTCCAATCCCAAAATCCGGATATAAAAATATCCGCAGCTTGCCCTTCCACTTTTCGCAAAGACTTTACCGCTAAACAATCATTAATTGTCTTTAACAAAAATTTAAACCTTCCCCACAGCGCTCTGCCTAATAATAACTCCCTCCCCTTAGTTTTACGACGAGAATAATCAATGATTGCAAATTTTGATTTCAAAACTTGAGTAATTTCCAAAGGACAACCGAACAATTCAATTTGTTTAAATGTATATTCTCGGATCACATCCTTTATGGTCAAAATTTGGATGATCTGGTCAAAAATCGGACTGCTCTCACAATCCTTTTCTGTAACCTTGTGAAACCACCAAACACTCTGCCCATCTTTATTCTTCAAAGCTTCTCGCAAAGTCCGGTCATTTTTATCTTTGACAATACCCGCATTAGCTACCATACGAATATATTGAGCAAGCGCTATTTTTTTTACCCCTACGGAACGCTGCCTTCCAAAAATAAAATTAATTGAAGAATTTTGTTTTTGAAATTCTATTTCCTCACTCGGAAGCATAAAACTTAATATGCTAACATCCTGAGGAATATCCCTCGTCGGATATTCCCAGCAAATCCAAAGTTTCAATGCCGGTTGATCCATAATTTATATCCATAGTTGACTATAACGAGTAAAAATTTTATCCGTGCGCATTAATTCTTTAACAATATTCAAATCTTCGGGCGTATCCACACTGATATCCGCGTGATCCACGCGCACCGCTTTGATCTTAACCCCATGCTCCAAGATTCTTAAATATTCCTGATATTCAATCTTCTCAAGCGGCGTTTGTTCCCAGGAGGAAAACCTCAATAAAAACTCTTTTCTAAATGGAACAATGAAACACACTTTCCACATCACATCAACCGCAGAACGCGCGCTGCTCGGTAAATCGTCGCGGGAAGAATATAAAATATGATCCTCCAGATCCAATACCGCTTTAATATCAGATGGACTATTTTTTTTCGTATAAGGCGTTACCAACATCGAAACTTGAATATTTTTATCCTGCATCAGTGCCTGAACTGCTTGGTCTATATGATCAGGGTTCAAAAGCGGTTCATCACCCTGAATATTGACGATAATATCCGCATCAATCATGCGAGCAGCTTCCGCAATCCTATCCGAACCAGTCTTATGCGCACGGCTCGTCATGATAACCTTCCCTCCGACCTTTTCAATCACAGCTTTTATTGCTTCACTATCCGTAGCCACATAAAGCTCATTCAACGCAGTAGATAGTTTTGCGCGGCAATAAGTATGCCCGACCATCGGGATGCCGCAAATATCAGCTAACGCTTTTTGCGGTAGACGTGATGATTCCAATCGTGCTGGTATAATACCAACGACTTTCATATTACCCCTTTCCCAATTTTTGATCAGTTCGCGCCAGAACATGAATCTCATTAATATTTTCAATCACAGCCATGCGTTCCCACTTCTCAGTAATTACCCCATGACCTTTAATTCGTACCGCGCCCGCATAATCCGCCCGTCTAGCCATTTCAACATCCATATCCGTATCTCCGATCATAAGCGACTGTTCCGGCAAACAGCCGGTTTGCTCATTAACAAAAAATAATAAATCCGGATGCGGTTTTAATTTTTCCGCTTTATCAAAACCAGCGACGACCCTAAACAAATTCCGGATCCCTAAAATATCCAATGCCAATTCTGCGCGATCTGTGCGGTCGGTAGTCGCAACTGCCAAACTAAATTTTTTCTCATGCAGTTTACGGATCAAATCTAAAACACCCTCCACTGGACGAATCAATCCATTCAAATTCTTTGCGGAAATCTCATCTGCGCGCTCAAAAGCTTTTTGGCAAAGATCCAATGAAACCCGAGGATCCTGTTGATTCGCAAATGCAAAAGCGGTCTGGCACACCACAGTCCGAGGGAAAAGTCCGACCGGACCTTCGGGTTTAAATGTCTGATGGGTCGTATCTATCCCCATCACGTCAACCAATCCCGCGATTAATTCTTTGCTGTTCCATCCAGACAAATCGCTGATCTGTTTTGCTCGTAATTCAACCATTTGAGACCAATAATAATAAAAATCAATGATCGTGCCGTCTTTATCAAAAACCACCAGATCCACATCATCCCAAACGTGGGATCCAATTTTAAATTGCCATTCTTCCATAAGCACCTAAGTGTGATCACTTTTTAACCAAAGCTCTACATCCGTGTAAAAACGGCCATAACTCGTCGGGGTAATAATATGAAGTCCTTCTTTTCCCTTTGCAGTCAAATAATCATTAATCCCATCCATCATCTCCTGATTATTATGGTGTTTTTCCGCAAGTACACTTAGATCTGCTGCTTCTTCCGCTTCTTTATAAAAATGCAGTTCAGGCAAATCATTTTTCCTGGACGGATGATATCCATCCATTCCCGCAATAAAAATACGCTTCGCACCCATGGCAGTTGCAACACCAGCCATTAATAATCCGACTGTCCGTCCATTGGTCGTGATTACCCCGCTCTTAATATCCATTGCAGCATCCATCCGATCCAAATGATATACGCGTTCATACTTACGGTTTGTGTATTCCGCTATAAATTCCGGCTCAAATTGTGAGGACACAAGAAGTGTGGATCGAGGAGAAACCTTATCCACGTACTGCGTAAAACGTTTTTTATTACTAAACCCATGATAATCAGGTATGAATAACTGGTCCAAAAAGTTCACTCCAATAACAACCGGCTTATACTTGCGAATAAATGCCTGAATCTGTTTGCGGTATTTTTTTAAAGAAGGACCGTTAGACAATATCAAAAAATCCCTGCCTTTATGCCTGTCCAGATACGGGACAAGTTTACCGTTAGTTTCTGACGTGATATCTTTTTCATCGACCGAACGGGAATGATCAGATACAGTTCCCTTTTTCAACACCCGGTCGAGTTTGGTCTTATCAAATCCTTCAGGATCCTGGTTCTTAACCCATTCAAGAATACGCGATACTGCAGCCATATCAAATTCCCGACGATCAATTACCGCAGTGGCATAGTTAGGGTGCAACTCAAACATTCCAGATAACATATACGGAAGAGAATATCCCCAACCTAATTTTTTATGCAAAGTTAAAAAATAACGATCAATCAAATCCAATAAAGGTATACAATTATACCGAGGTTCTCCTGAAACTTTAGCCAAATACATGATCAAAACTTCTAACGGTAAATTTCCAGCCCCTCGTCCCATTCCATATACAGTAGCATCTACAATCGCGGCACCTTCCGTGATTGCAGTCAGCGTATTTGCAAATCCTAATTCCAAATTATTATGTGGATGATACCCAATTTTCTGCCCAGTCTTACGCAACCATTGAAAAATCCGAGGAAGATCAACCGGTAGAAGCGAACCATAACTATCAGCAAAATATAAATAATCCAAATCTACAGCCTTTAAAACCGGTACCAGCGACCGAAAATCTTCATCTGAATATCCGTTGATACCCATTAATTGCAAAGTAACCATATACCCTTTTGCTTTGATCTTTGCTACTTGCATTGCCGCATTTTTAACTTCATTCTTGTGAACTGCGATCCGGAACATCCGGACTAAAGTATCCTTTGCTCGTCCAATATCTGTCACCCGAAATTTTCCATAATCCAGCATCAAAGCTATTGGAACACCAGGTATTCCTTCAACGATTTTTTTTAATGTTTTCTCAGATACACATTGCCAAGGATTACTTGGTCTGGAGGTTTTTGAATTAAAAAATCCCAACTCAATATAATCAACACCAGATTTGGAAACTTGGCGATACACATCTCTAACCATGGTTTCTGAAAAATCCCATTCATTCAAATATCCGCCATCCCGGATAGTACAATCTAAAATAGAAACCTGTTTATTTTTTTTCACGGTCATTGACGTTTTCCTTATTTAACCAACCAGCGTCACTGTTTACCATTAAGTTTGCCGAAATCCTCTAAACCCAACATTTTTGTTAAAATACAAATCTTCCACCTCTTGTACCGCAGCCTTTTCCTTTTTATCAAAATAATTTTTAATTAAAATTTTGTTTGCTTCACAAAGCTCGCGATAAAATTCTTCGTCGGACATATTAGTAAAATTAACCGCTAATAAATCTGAATTCAGATGCTTATTTTCATAAAAATCCTGACAATCTTTTAACAATCCTTTTTCAATAGCGTAATAATAAAGCGGAGAACCTGGATAAGGGGTTACTGGACGAATGGTCCGCAACTGAGCGCCATCATCATACTTCAACAAAAAATCAACACCCTTTTTTAAAGTTTCTTTGTTCTCGCCAATATTTCCAAAAATCACATTATATCCTGGGCTGATGCCAGCTTTTAAAGTCGCCTCAATACCATTAATAATCTGTTTGGTTGTTAATGCTTTATTCATATTTTTTAAGATTTGGTCATCCATAGCTTCAATACCATAATTAATAAACACGCATCCAGACTCTTTCATCAATTTCAACAAATCAAGAAAAGCATAATTTAAACGACCATTGCAATCCCATTTGATTCCTAATTTCGCTTTAATAAAATCCCGGCACAAACTTTCGGTGCGCTCTCTGGATGACATTAATAACTCATCTGAAAACACAATATAGCTAATATTATATTTTTTTTTCAATAATTTAATTTCTTCAATAATTGACTCATTACTGCGAGGACGAAATCCTTCATCCATGAGATAACAAAAATTACATTTAAACGTACATCCTCGTCCGGATAAAAGCGGCAATGCAAATTTATTCCCGCAATGCGGGATCCGTAAAAGACGATAATACTCCATCGGAAATAATTCATATGCCGGATAAGGGATACTATCAATATTTTCAATCAACGGTCTTCTCGGATTAATAACAATCTCATCACCATTTCTAAATGCAATCCCATTAACACCTGATAAAGATTTTTTACTTTCGAGAAACGAAAAAAGCTCAACCACAGTTTCTTCTCCTTCGCCGATAATAACGGCATCAGCAGAAGTTTTGCGCATAAAATACTCTGGTTCCGGACTTGGTCCATGCCCACCCAGGAAATAATATGGACGATGTTTAGATTCATTAATAGCTCTTGAAATTTCCAATAATTTACGATATTGATAATACCCGGCTATAACACCGACACCCACAGCGTCAAAACGGTTCGCATTCAAGTAGTCTAATAGATGCTCAGAGGGATAATGATGCAGATCTTGATTATATATTGACACGTCATGTCCCGCCTTCAACAGAACTGCAGCAATATAGGCTAATCCTTGCGGAAACCAATGAATATACGAATCATTATCATAAGCAACCAATAAAATTCTCATATTTAACCTCTTCTCAATTTAACCAGCCGGCTTTACCAATTTGAAGACTTACAATATCGTTGAATTTAGTATAAGCATGCATATTATCATCAAAATCATCATTGCCCAATTTTAGTGAATACGGCGAAGCATAATCAAAAAACAAATATCCTCTCGCTGTTACGAGCTTCGGAAGAACTTCTCGAAATTTTTGGAAAAACTCCTTATGAGTATCCAGCGTGGTTAACGCGTCATAATAATCCGGACGGAAAGGCGCAACCATAACAATCACATCAACATTCCTGGATTTGCAATAATCCAATAATTCCTCAAACGATTTAACCGCATTCTGATCCACATCATGAGCCGGCGGAAAAAATGAATTTTCATGCGCTAATTTCTTTTGCCACGCGTCCATGGTCTGAGGGATATCTGTAAAATCATTCCGCTCCCGGGTAACTGGAAATACAAAATTTCCGTCAATACTAAACCCAGTATGAAAAATAACCGCATTCAATCCTATTCCCTTTTTTTTAAAAACCTCAGGCAAAAACTCCAGAGGTTTTTTTGTTTCATTGATCACCAAATCGTAAGCCATTATATGTTCTTTCAATGACTTCAAAAACAAATACCCACCCTTAATAATTGCGACATCCCGGAATTTCTTTTTCAACTGATACATCTTAAATTCCCGGTTCTGGGCATAATTGGGATTAAAGATCCACGGATCAATCCCTAAAATTATCTTATGCGGGAGCTCATCATCCTTTAAAGAATGAAGAATATCCAAAACACCTTCACTTCCCCAGGCTGTTACAGCATCGACCGCGCCATTATAAAATCTCTTTCCCGGGAAATGTTTTTTCTCAAACCGCATCATTCGGGATGTACCCAGCACCAGCACTTCCGGCTTGAGCCGCTTAATCCCCAGCATTTTATATTGCCGGTAAACATTAAAATATTTCGGCGCATAATATTCCCCGGTACGCGCCTGTCTCTGGATAACCTGATCATAGGGCAAGGTTTCCCCTGTCCAATAAAAATATCCCTCCAGGATCAAAACGATCACAACAAAAATTGCGGCAACCGTTAAAAAAAATACTTTAATATCTTTTCGATTATCTTTAAAATTGGAAATAAATGAATTGTGCATGTGTTCTAACTCCAAAAAATATCATATAGTTTATTGCTAACGCCGGTATCAAATAATTCATCACCGCCGACCAACCCCTAACATCAACCGCTAGACCAGAAGCGATCCGGTCATAAGACCGTTTGACCATCCCCAATGCCGCGCATAAGATCAATATCATAATTTGACTGAATGATATCCAATCCCACCCGTTACCCCATGAGAACATATGCTTAATCAGCCATACCGCATCCGATAACGACGAAGCCCTAAAAAAGATCCAGGAAAAACAGATCAATGCAAACGTACAACCTACCCGAATTAAATTATGCAAATACGGCAATTGATCCAGTCCGATCGTGGAAACAATTTTTTTTCTAATATCCTGAGTCCATATCCCGCAGGTTAAATAAAATCCGTTTAAAATCCCCCAAATCAAAAATGTCCAATTCGCCCCATGCCATAATCCACTGACCATGAACGTAATCAGTAAATTAAAAAACCACCGCGGTTTTGACACCCTGTTACCTCCCAGTGAAATATAAAAATAATCCCTAAACCACGAAGATAATGAAATATGCCACCGTTTCCAGAATTCAGCTACCGAACGTGAACTGTACGGACGATTAAAGTTCTGCATCAAGCGGAACCCCATCACTTGAGCGGCACCAATCGCAATTTCCGAATAACCAGAAAAGTCACAGTATATCTGGAAAGCAAATGCCACAGTCGCGAGAATGACCGGGATACCGGTATATTCATGAGGATTATTATAAACTTGGTTAACGATCACAGCCAACCGATCCGCTACTACAATCTTTTTAAATAAACCCCAAACCATAAGCCGTAATCCACCAACAACTCGATTAAAATCAAACGTATGCTCCTCATAAAATTGGTGAAGAAGATTTTGCGGTCGTTCAATCGGTCCAGCAACCAATTGTGGATAGAACATGACATACAGCGAATAAATCCCGAAATTCTTTTCCGCTTTCTGATTACCGCGATAAACTTCAATAACATAGCTCATACTTTGGAACGTATGAAACGAAAGCCCGATCGGAAGGATTAATCGCAAATTCTCTAATGAATAATTCCAGTCAAAAAAATTCGCTACTGCAGCCAGATTAGAATTAAAAAAATTAAAATATTTAAAAACAAACAAAATCGCACAGGTTACTACCAAACTAAAAATCAGCCAGTATTTACGCGCAGCTCCCTGTGTTCTTTCAATTTGCATCCCAGCCCAATAATCCACAATGATCGTGGTGAACAGAATAAAAATATAAACCGGAATAAACGCCATATAAAACCCGCAGCTCGCCGATAAAAGCAGCGCCCAGCGATATTTATGTGGGAGTTTAAAATATAAAGCTGTAACAATTAAAAAAAATATAGCAAACTGAAACGAATTAAATAACATGATATAAGCCCCTTGACTAAATAAATTTTAATTTACATATCCCTTAAATATTAAACCCGAGTTTTTGAGATACCATCTTCTTTATCTCCGCGAATCGTCCATTCGTTTTTAATAAATCCCTGTAAAGAATCACCGTGTACACCATGATCAATATAAGCTTAACCACCCAATGTTGACAAAAACCCACGAAATACTGCAAAGCGAATAATCCCGCTCCCAAAATTAAAAAACCAAAATTTTCCCGCAACGCGTAATATGTGCGATGCAGTCTTTGCGATAATACATAAGTCATAAAAAATGTCAAAAAACTTACGATTAAAGCTGACATGGCAACACCGACGATTTTAAACCGGGCAATTAAAAAGTAATTAAGAATAACGGTTATGACCGCGGTAGTAAATGTGATAATGGGAAAATATACAGTCAAATTTTTATAAATAAATTTTAGTTGGAACACTCCGGTTAATTCATTAAACATTAACGCCAAAACCATGAAAGGAATAACATGGCTGGCAGAGGCATATCTCGAATCAGCAAAAAACGCGACCAATTCAGGACTGAATACCGCAATAATAAAAATCAAAAATAACGAACCGGTAAAAAACAATCCAAAAAAATCTTTAATGTCTTTTTGAACATTCACATTATTTTGATCCAAGCGTTTTGAGATCTCAGGTTTCAAAGAAGTCATAACCGGTCTGGAAAACAATTGGAATCCGGTGCTCAATTTATTACCGACAGAATAAACCCCAACGCTGGAGATCGCCCCAAAATGACCAAGAAAAATCTTACCAGTCTGTTCCTGTATCCAAGAGCTGAAATTCAAAGGAACAAACGGAATGCTGTACCAAAAAGCTTTCTTGAATATTCTCAAGCGCTTTACAGAAAATCCGATATCCTTACGCATTAACCACAATGAAAACACAGTCACAATAATCTTTCCGATCAATTGCAGAGTCACGACCTCAACCCACGTGAATTTAAACCAAACCAGCCCGACCAGCTGCGCAGGAAGAATCAGCAAAAATTCCGCGAATTCACATAAAAATAATTTCTTATTCTGTTGAAGGCTGATAAAACCATTAGTGGTAAATGTGAAAAAACTCATGAAAAACGCATAGATAATTGGAAAACTTGTTATATACGGATTAGGCATCGGAACCGGTCCGATAATCAGGGTATTAATCTTTTGCGCAAATGGCAACGCAATACATAATCCTATCGTCGATAATATCAAGATATAGAATAAAATCACACCTATATACTGCCTGCATAATTCATGATTAGTACGATCATATTTGTAAATAATACGCGCCGCGAATCCCGTAAAACTCAAACTGAATAATTCCCCAAGCAATGCAGCCTCTACCAAAAATAAATCCACAATACCATACGACTCAGGCGACATATACCGCGTCACAATTGGCAAAACCAACAAAGAAATAAATTTCGCGAATATCCGTCCCAAGAACAGCCACGAGATATTCTTAAACAAAAATTTATATTGTATTTTATTGGCTTCACTCACCATGGTTACCCTCATGATTTTTGTGATCCATCAAACATTGCACCATAAAAAAATCAAAAGCATCATCAACATCAACCGACCGTTCTTTGGGCATAACATACACTCCGCTCTTCGGTAAATAGACTTTAGGCGATCTTTTAAATACCTCAACCCACCAAACATAAATAGACGCGTTAAGATCATAAACCTGCGGAGTCTGCTGACGTGAAACAAAATCCGTAGATATAACGGGCGCGTAAAAGTGATCTTTTTTCTCCACCATATTAAAATACGGGCTTCGATGCGCGTCTGATACGGAAAACACATCATCATAATCACCGTCCACCAGCATTGAGATTGAATTGCTGATATCATCAACTGACCTTAACGGCGCAGTTACGTGCAAAAGAACCATCACCTCAAATTTTTCCCCGTGTTCCTCCAAAAATGTGACCGCGTGCAAAAGTACATCCATGGTTGAGCTTTTATCCAAAGCCAGATGAGCTGGACGTAAAAATGGCACTTCTGCTCCATATTTTTTCGCAATATCACCGATCTCTGCTGAATCGGTTGATACGAGCACCTGGTCAATATATGGACACGCTAAAGCTTGCTCTATAGAATACGCAATCAAAGGTTTACCAGCGACTGGCAGAATATTTTTTTGAGGAAGACCTTTTGAGCCTCCCCGCGCCGGGATAATCGCAATAATTTTTTTTCCTTTATACATTACTGCTCCTCTAATAATTTCATAACTGTTATGGCTTCTGATAACGCCGCTAATTTCGGATTAGTGACCGGAGATACCGATAAAAACTCCTTCATTTCATCCAAATAAACCTGTTGGACATCAAAAAGAACTTCATCCTCCAATATAATAGGATCAGCGTCTAATGATTCGATTAAAATGTTTTTATTTATAAAATCACAGTAAAGTGATTTACCGCTCTCGCAAATCACGCTCAAAAATCGCATGCGCCTGCGCCGTATATAATCCAATTCAATCTCGACCATAAAAGACGGATAAAGATACGCGCTGCTGAAAATGTCATCAGAATCGATTTCCAACCTGCTGATCTTAGATTTCAGCACACGCCATTTAACGGGCAAACCAAAAAGCCACAGCATATAATCAATTTCATGCGATAGGTCAAGAGCAACTCCTCCACCCTGATCCTTGTGACTACTATATGACTGGCGATAATCCTGCTGCGGTCGCCAATCCGGTAAATATTGTCCACCGCCCATTCGAACTAATCTGATATCATTTTTATTTTCCTGAATAAAATCACGGGCCACATCAAAACACCGAAAAAAGCGCATATTATAAGCTACGGATATCCGTAATGAAAGGTCCTTTGCCATCGTGCAGATTTGTTCTGCCGAACTTAAATCTTTTTCAATCGGCTTCTCAACTAAAAAATTCTTTATTCCCCTCGCGCTCAGAATATCAATATCTTGCGCATGGCTTGCTGTCGGAGAACAGATTACCGCATGCGACACATCAACAATTTGATCAGGATCTGATAAAAACTTAACACGGGGATTATTGTCAGGATGCCGAGTCAAAACCATCGGATGATATCCCAAAGTTAAAAGATTCCCCACATGCCGTTTACCAATCGAACCATAACCCATAACCAGAATATTCTCCGGGCTCCGCAATTCATTATTCATCGCCCAACTCCTTTAGCCGTTGTTGTGCCTCTTCATGCCGCGGATTGGCTTTCAAAGTATTTTTGTAAGCCGCACGTGCTGAAACCAAATCATTTTTCCGTAAATAGGCTTCACCCAAATAAAAATTCGCAAAATCAAAATGCGGATATCTTCGGACAACTGACTCAAAATTCTCGATCGCTTTGTTCACATCATACTTCAGCAAGTTGGGGTTATATTTAAAACACGTATCAATGATCGCCTGTTCCCGCACCTCATGCAAATACGCGGGATCAAATTCTGGAGTCTTAACAATACTGCGATGAAAACTGCGAACCGGGTCAAAATCCCCGTCTTTAATGTATCCTTTTTCAATACAGATTTTATAAGCATGGGTTTTGGGTAATGGAGAAAAAATTGAGAAATACGCCCAATCCAGTTCAATCTTTTTCGCGAAATCAACCGTAGCCTGAATTTCCGCACGCGTTTCTTCAGGATATCCTAAAATAAAAAATCCGCGCACATCCATTCCAACAGAACGGATCTTCCGGACCAAGCCTGGCACTTTATCCAAGTTCACAGGTTTACGCATGAGTTTATGCAATACGCGCGGACTGCCGCTTTCAATAGCCAATGTAATGCTGTAACAACCAGCCTCAGCCATTTTTTCAATGATCTCATCGTCCAGCGAATAAACCGCAATACCGCTCGGCGCGTGCCACACAATATTGAATTTCCTCTCGATCATCCCATTGCAGATATCAATCGCGCGTTGTTTATCCGCAGTCAAATTATCATCTTCAAAATGAACTTCCTTTATCCCATACGTCTTAATTAAATACTCCATCTCATCCAAAACGTTTTTGGCGCTGCGCAAACGCTGTTTAGCTCCCCAATGCGGACCGAGCGCGCAAAACGCGCATTTACACGGACATCCCCGGGATGTGACCATCTGCATATACGGACGATGACGGAAAAACCCATGCGAATCCGAAACCGCGAAATATTTACTTAGATCAAACAAGTGATACGCGGGGAATGGAATGGTATCCAGATTTTGAATATATCGTGTCTTCGGGATCATGATCATCTCAGTTCCCTGACGGAATGCTAACCCGTCCAATGCCTCTTTGGGTCCCATCCCCTGTAAATAATTCAATAACTGCAGATACGTTTCTTCCGCCTCGCCAATAATGACGCAATCTACAAATGGATACAGGTGCAAAATTTCTTCTGCCATATTTCCCGCATGAGTACCACCCACAGTCGTATACGTCGCAGGATTAACCTGTTTCACGAGCTGACACACATGACCCATATCTTCCTGCATACCTGAGAATAATCCTGCCACTCCAACCAGATCCGGTTTGAACGCCCGAATATATTCCAAAATTTGTTCATCGGTTAATCCGTAACGGATCATTTTTCCATCTGATGAAAGAACCCCATCTGAAAAATTACCCTCTAAAACCGCATCCAAGATTTTCAATTCATATTTTCCCGTTTGTTCCAGAACTGCAGCAATATACGCCATTCCTAATGGAAAAAATGGACTCACCCGAGCTACTTTAGCGGAAAATTCCACAGGTCGCGTCAATGGCGGCATAATGAGCATAATCTTTTTGATCGTTCTCGGCGTCATGAATTTATTTCTACAAATTGTTTATACAAAAGTTTTTGCTTCGCCGGGGCAGTTTCCAAGATCTGAACAACAGCTTCAGAAGCATTATCTTTTTGATAAGGATTAACCATTTGCGCCAATCCTTTTCGAAATTCATCACTAAGACCTTTTCGCACTGCATCCGTGATCTCTTTGACATCATAACCAACGCTCAGAATATTCGCTGTCACAGTCCGACCTTTCTGACGATCACCAATATTGATAACCGGCAACTTATAATATTGCGACTCCACCATACCGCTGGATGAATTTCCGAACATAAGGTCTACATGCCCCAGCACATTGTGATATAAGAGCCGTCCTAACGATTGGTACGACCTAGCCCGGTCATGCGTCTTAACAAACTGATCGATCCGCTTGATGATCTGCTGTCCGCCGGCATCCGCGTTGGGATATGTAAAAATCATATCCGCGTCTATCTGTTCCAGCGCCCCAAATACACAGTCAAGATATTCGCTTAAATGAGGAATATTCGATGTTTCCGGGTGATACGTCACCATAATACTGGGTGAACGGAATGAAAACCCTAGTAATCCGTCGATCTCCTGCCGCGACAAACGCTGAAGTTTTTTTTCATTCTCAACCCACGGTCCCCCGACCACATGCACCCGCCAATCTTCTTCACCCATCTGTTTCACCCGTCTGGCATTATCCGGACCGGCAACCAAATGCAAATGACTCATTTTCGTAATCGCGTGACGAATTTGTTCATCGATAACACCATATGTCAATTCTCCTCCTGATATATGCGCGATCGGACAATTCAAAGCCATGGCAGCTGATGCAACCGCCAGCATTTCATATCGGTCTCCCGTCAATAAAATGATATCCGGTGCCAAACGACGAAAACAATCCGCGAATCCTATTACCCCTAACCCGATCGACTTTGCGATACTAGCCAAATCATCCGAGCCTACATCTATATCCACAGTATCCGTAACTATAAACCCATCCTTACGGATCTCATCAATCGTATAACCATACTCGCGACATAAATGTGTCCCCGTAACTACCAACTGCATTTCCAAAGACGGGCTTGCCACAATCGCACGTAAAATATGATAAATCACGCCATATTCCGCCCTGGACCCTGTGACCACACAAACTTTTTTTCGGATCATATCATAATTCCTTCACAATAAATTCGTCTGTATTAAAATCTTTGACTGCTTTTGTCCCCACAACCGTATCCCAAACCATCGGCGATAATCCTGTTCCAGGTCTTTTCGCCAAAATATCCTGCTCGCTGATAATCTGTCCTTTGCGGATCGGTCGCGCCGCGACAATACTCCTGCGGATCACTGCGATATTTTTTAATTCAACATTAGCCGCCTGCTTGACACCAGACCCCAGGCATTCTTCAACACCCCGAACCACCCGTACCAACTCTTTTAACTCCTGCGGTTCGCAAGAAGCCTGATGATCCGGTCCTTTCATGGTACGGTCAAGCGTTAAATGTTTCTCAATAACTTCGGCTCCCAAAGCCACAGCAACCACAGCCGCTTCGCAACCGAGCGTATGATCCGAATATCCGACCCGCACCCCCAAGGTCTCACGCATCGCTACCATGGCCTTTAAATTCACGCTCGACAACGGCGCCGGATATTCTGACGTGCAATGTAGCAGACAAATATTATTTTTATCCGTTCCAGCATTAATCAGAATGTCTAACGCAGTCCGCACTTCATCCATCGTCGAAAGCCCGGTTGATAAAATGACATTCTTTTTTTTAGATCCAACTCTGCGCAATAACGGTAAATTCGTGATTTCACCTGACCCGATCTTAAACACAGCGAGCCCGATACTATCTAAAAAATCCACGCTGGCAAGATCATCAGGAGTTGAACAAAATTGAATTGATTTTTCCTTCGCGTATTCGAATAAATCCTTAAAATCATTCTGCGATAATTCCAATTTTTTTATCATATCGTACTGGGACTCGGTATTCTCCTGAAAAATCTGATACGCTGCCTTCGGCGCATTTTTACTGATATTTAATTCCGTCTGAAACGTCTGGAATTTCACCATATCCGCACCGGATTCAACTGCCGCGTCGATGAGTTTTTTTGCCAAGACAACGTCGCCGTTATGATTTACGCCCGCTTCAGCGATGATCAACACCCGCGATGTTTTCATACCTGCTCCTTGATCAATTTTCTCAACACCTGCATCATGAGGATCAACTGTTCTTCGCTGCAATCCTGATGAACCGGAAGATTCAAAATCCGATCGGATATAGACCGTTCCGTTTTAAATTCCATACCAATCTCCGCGATCAATGTATGATATAAACTTACCGCGCCAAAACCTTGTTCATTCAATCCGAAATACAAACGATCCCTCACGATCCGATCCGCTGTCAAAATAGGAAAGGTCTGTGGAACAGTTTGTCCTAATTCCGGTCGTAAAATCATAATCCGGTCTTTAATATCACTCGCGTCTAAGAAATTTTTAATCGTGTCGTAATTCATGACCCGCTTTCGTATAATCGCCTCATAATCAAAATCAAATAATGGAAATTCCCGCTTCAAATCCTCAGATCCAGAGGGCGCGTCTATCCCTTTTCGCGACAGGATCATACCGCCGTTCTCAAATGGCAGCATTTTATGAATAGAAAAAAACGCAAAATCAAATTCCCGGATATCCGACTTTAAAAAAGTAAACAACGCGTGCGCAAAATCCTCAATAATAACCATCCCGTTCTGACGGGCAAAAGCCATGATCTCAGTATACTGTGGATCTACAAACCCAAAATAATGAATTAAAAGCAGGATCTGCCCAGCATGACGCACGATCAATTGCTTTAAATGCACAGTATCAATCCTCAGACCTGCGTCAAGATGATAAAATTCAAACGGCACATCTGCGGTCTTGACTGGATCCATAACACCCGAACCCTCTCGGGTACTGTACCCGATATATGCCGGCATCAAGATTGTTTTGCCTTTCATAGAAGAAAGAGACAATATTTTTCCGAATCCTTCCCGGGCAGAAAGAAAAAAACGCCAATCCCAATAACATTGATCCTTCTTACAGGATCTTTTTGTGATGTTCATGTCCATATTGATATTTTAAAAGTCGTTTTGAATAAGTTTGATCCGCACCAGATTGTTCCCATAAACTGCACACCTCTTGATAAATCTTCGGAGCAAGAATCCGTTCACCCACAAAAAGATCCGCTTTATCCGCAGAAAAATTCTCTTTGAATTTTAACAAGGGGTCATTCGGATCATTGGTCCGACCTCCGCCGATATGTAATTTTGAAAACCCCTGCTCTTTCGCCCATAAAATAAGCTGATGATGAAGCAAATTATTGCACCCGGACGATCGAAACGCTTTATCCGTTCCCAATAAATGACAATGAGCGAACACATCACCTAATAATACCGCCATCGCAGATACCACCTGTCCTTGATACCGGCACACTGCCAGCGCCGCGTGTTCCCCAAGAACATGATTTAATTGCGAAAAATAATCGTCGTTAAAATAATAAAATGATTTCGCCTGATTCTCATCCATAGTAGCATTATATAAACGCACCATATCTTTAGAATCAAACTTTCCCCGATCAATGGACACATCAAATCCCGCCCTAAGCGCTTTATTAATATTTTTTCGATTTGCGTGCGTATACTGTTCCTGACGCTCTTCGACTTGAAAATTTTTCAAATCCACCCATACCGTCTGACACATTTTCAAAATGCAGCCATCATATCCTACCTGCAGCGCATCCAAAACTGGCAGCAAAGGATGGCAAATAATTAATTCAGCAATAATTTTTTCTTGTATTTGCCAATCTCTCAAAGCAGACCAAGCCTCTATTAAAAAATCATCATCCTCGCCTATCTCCAGCGGTCCGCCATACCCATATGGAGTTACCATATCCCTATATCCGGACAAAAACGGAACTTTTTGCGCCAGAAACGGATAATAAAAAAATTTTTCTCCATCTTTATGCACAAAGCATTTTTTCTCACGCGAAGGACTTTCATAAATAGATAAATATTCTGGTGAAAAATACACATCCCTGTATCCTGACGGCAACGCGTTAAAAAATGCCTGCCAATCCTGTTGATGTTCCGAATCAAATAAAAAATTTTGTATCATGTGTTATTCCGGTTTTCTACCAATCACAATCAATTCTTTTATCTCATAGGCTCGGTTCTTTTCTGAACGAAGCGAATAATCAATACTTTCAATAATAAAACCATCGCATAGATCTGGAATTTCCTGCTCAGACGTAAGACGAATCAAGCCGCAATTAAGCCTGAGCCCGCCGGTCGTACCCACCATGAATGTTTTCATAAAAAACCGTCCGCCTGGTTTCAAAACCCTAAATATTTCTTTAATGATCTTTTTGCTATCCGCGTAGGTATTAGCATAAATACATTCCTGATCAATCACGCAATCAAAAATCCTGTCCTGAAAAGGGAGCTTAACAATATCTCCTGTCACAAACTCACCTGTAAGATGTTCCATAGAAAGCCGTTCTTGAGCACGCTGACAAGCTACAGAACTGCCGTCAATACCTGTAACAGAAAATCCTTCTCTGGCTAAATACCATAAATTAGCACCTGTGCCTGATCCTACTTCCAAAAACTTGACCTGGCTTCTATCTTGAGCTTGATAATAATTCCGGGCAACAAATCTGATCAACTCTTCAGGAGGATATTTTCCCCATTCATTAGCCGTAAATATTTCATCCCAAACTTGATCCCACATATTCTCAACCTTTCACCAACTAGTCCATCCACCATCAACCACAAGGTTATGCCCCGTTACATAATTCGAAGACTCACCAACTAAAAAAGCCACCGCTCCCTTAAGATCTTCTTCTGTTGCCATACGACCCAAAGGTGTTTTGGCTTTATATCGTTCATGAAAACGTTCATCCTGATTGCGCCATACCCCGCCGGGAGTGATACAATTCACCCGGATCTTGGGCGCAAGCACAGTTGAAAAATATTTTGCCAAATGAATCAATCCAGCTTTAGACGCACCATACGCCAATGGATGTTTCATATCTGTATCTTTATACAATCCCATATCCGGAGCAACCACGCCATAAATCGACGAAACTAATATGACTGATGGCGAAAGAGACTGCATCAAAAACGCACGGGCTTCCTGAATTAAAATAAATGCGGAAGTTAAATTGACACGTAAAGCTGCATCCCATGCTTCAACCGTCTGTTTATCCAAATCTTCAGCCCATCCCGGATATTGCGTTGTTCCAACAAATGCGGCGGTATGTACCATAATATCTAATCCACCCATGATCTTATGCGCAGCATGAACAATAGCACGCGTTTTAAATTCATCACTAATATCGCAAGCCTCAAAAAAACATTTTCTTTGATAATCACGCTTATTCAAATCTGCACAAATATTTTTTCCCTTCTCAATATCCTGATCCGCGATCACAACCTGACCGCCCAATTCCAGAATTGTTTCACATACTGCTTGACCAATATGCCCTGCCCCTCCAACCACTAAAGCACTGCGACCTTTTAAATCCATCATCTCTCTAATTGTTCTCATATTTTGCTCTCTTTCATGAACCTTTTCCAAACAACTCCAATACCCTGCGATATTCATCCCATTGACCAATATCCGTCCAAGATTTTGCGTCAATTGGAAAAATACCGATCCGTCCATTATTTTCTTGAACTGCCCTTATCAAATCCGTCATATCAAAATTTTTTTCCGAAGGAATCAACCGTAAACTTTTTTTATCCACCACATAAAAACCCGTATTTACAATAAAATCAAATTCGGGTTTTTCTTCCATCCGCGATAATTGCCCGCCATTCTCCATGTAACACACCCCGTAAGGGATCGTAAAATGACGAAAAGACCCAACAATCGTAATACTATTTTTCTGAGCCTTATGGTATTCCCATACTTCATAATAATTCGCGTCTATAATTACATCGCAATTCGTCACAAAAACATCGGATTTTACCTTTGATATGATCTGCCTGGCTGCTCCGATCGTCCCTAATGGCTTAGTTTCTTCAATAAAATGAACATCATAATCCCGTTCAACTTCTTCGAAAAACGCTTTAATCATGCGCGACTTATGATTGATTGAAATATAAAACTCCTGCGCGCCCTGATTACAAAATTTAGAAATAATAGTTTCAATAATCGTTTTATCTCCTACCGGGATCAAAGGTTTTGGAATGACTCTTGTAAATGGATCCAATCTCGTACCTTTCCCACCTGCCATAATCACAACCGGAACTCGTAACGACTTATATTTCGGTTCCTGCGTCCCTTTAAAAATTTCATCCCACAACAAAACATTTTCTAATTTCTGCTTTTGATTAATAACCGGAATCGAACTGATCCGGTGACTTAGCATTAATTGCTTCACATTTTCCAGGCTGTAACTTGAAGACACCCGAATAAAATTCTTATTAAAAACTTTTTGAATCTGATCCGACAACTTACCTCCTTTTAAAACCCACCGCCGGATGTCTCCGTCTGAAATTGAGCCTAATATCTTTCCGGATAAATTCTCTACGTATAAATTTTTTTCTCCCGCATCACTCATTTGCTTCATTGCTGACTTGACCGTCGCATCAGACCGCAAAACTAAATCTCTGAAATTTGTTATTCCCATAAACCCTTCCTTATCAACTCAACTCGTTCTTAATAATTCGGCAAGCTTCCCTGATATCCTCTTTAGAATTCAAGGTTGAACCTGGTAAACATAACCCCTGCTCATAAATCAAACGTGCATTCTTATACTCAGCAGAACTAAAAGGTGCAAATGGCGGAAAATCCGTCAAAGGACGGAACACCCTCCGAGTTTGCACGCCGAGGTCCACCAATCGTTGACGCAATATATCCATATTCTCACCCATAATCCGAACCGGTGTTAACCACCAGGAACCTGATCCACCCTCAGGCTCTTGAGGGAATATCACCCGTTTAAAATTACTTAATTCTTCTCGATAAATCACATGATACTTGCGTTTTTGTCTTAAAAAATCATCAATCCTCTGCATCTGCGCTAATCCCACGGACGCTTCAAGATTTGTCATCCTATAATTAAACCCAACATCTGAAAAAAATCCTTCCCGAGTCTTATCCTTGCCCTGATTAATAAGCCTACGAACAGGTTCAAGTCGATCTGAATCCGATGAGACCAACATCCCTCCGCCGCCGGTTGTAATCAATTTATTTCCGTTAAAACTAAAACATCCGAATGTTCCATATAAACCGGTTGCTTTCCCGTTATAAACAGCTCCCAAACTTTCCGTCGCGTCTTCAATCACATGAATATTATGCCGCTTTGCAATATTCATCAAAGCTGTCATAGCGCAAACATTCCCATACAAATGAACTGCAATTATCGCCTTGGTTTTAGAAGTTATTGCCCGTTCAACTGCTGCAGGATCCAGACACCATGTTGACTCCTCAACATCGACGAAAACAGGAACAGCGCCGGTATACATCACTGGATTGACAGATCCCACAAACGTCAAAGCAGGAATAATAACTTCATCACCTGGTCCAATCCCTAATTGATGCAAAGCCATATGTAACGCGGCTGTTCCACTCTGTAATGATACGGCTGCATCCGCCCCGATAAAAGCAGCAAACTTCTTCTCAAATTCAGGCACAAACGGACCAAACGTCGATATAAACCCGGCATCAATGGCTTTACCCGCGTATTCTTTTTCCAAACTTCCCAAATTAGGAGCGTCTAATAAGATCATATTAAATATTATAAATCCCTGCTTTTGAACGAATGGATCCTTCATTGGCTAAAAACCACTCAATAGTTTTTTTCAACCCGACCTCAAAAGAAATTTCCGGCACCCAGCCAGTCAACTTCCGAAGCTTCTCATTATCTCCGCACAAACGTTCGACTTCACTTTCTTTTGGTCTGATCCTCTCATCGTCTTGAACAATCTCAACTGATTTTTTTAATTGGACTGCAATGGAACGCGCAAGGTCACCAATCGATATTTCTGAATTTGTCGCAATATTAATATCCTCACCAATGGTCTTATCGGAAGAACAAATACGCACAAAACCTTTAACTGTGTCTTTCACATAAACAAAATCGCGGGTAGGATGCAATGACCCCATATGAATTGTTTTCTGACCTGATAAAATCTGCCCAATGATGATTGGTATAACCGCACGTAACGACTGCCTCGGACCAAATGTATTAAACGGTCGGACAATCGTGACTGGAAGATCAAAACTTCGAATAAAAGACTCTGCCAATGCATCAGCCGCAATCTTGGTCGCTGAATAAGGTGATTGAGGCTGGCGCGGATGCTGTTCCGTAATGGGCACATATTGCGCTGTTCCGTAAACTTCCGAAGTAGACGTAACCAATACTCGTTTAGTTTTCAAATCCCGTGCAGCTTGCAGCACATTCAATGTTCCCTTAACATTTGTATCCACATAAGAATCCGGCGAATGATATGAAAAAGGAATCCCAATCAATGCAGCCAAATGAAATACAAAATCCTGATCTTTCATGGCAGTACGCACGCCATTAGGATCGCGTACATCACCTGCAAAAATTTTCATGCTTTTTTTATAGCGTTCATCCAGCGAATCCAGCCATCCCCAAGAATTAAACGCATTATAAAATACAAACGCAGTCACATTACATCCCTGATCGATCAATTCCTCGACCAAATGACTGCCGATAAAACCGCACGCGCCCGTAACCAAAACTTTTTTTGATTTTAATTCCATGCTGCCCCTTTTTTTGTTAACAAATATTGACGGATACGCTCATTAGCGCTGTTATCCCGAAACGCATCGTACCCTTCCAAATCTTTTTCTTGCACGATATCAGCACAAGATACCCTGCCTGCCAATATATTATCAATTTGGGAAAAAAGTTTTTCTTTTGCTGAAAACACGATCTGATCCTGGTACTTCCGGCTGAAAGGATGACGGTCATTGCCGGTTGAATCATAATACAAACCATTCCCGCCGCAGATCAAAAAAATCGTAGATGGACTGTTCATACCCATACTAACGGCTACCTCAGGAAATAACAGCAGATCCTCGAAATCAAAATCCCGGCTTTCCATAAATATAAAATTTGAAAACATTTTTAACTGCTCCATCTGTGTCCGATATTGTGATATCTCGGTTCCGCAAAACAATTCCTGATCACCGCTCACATTCTTTGCTTTTAAAATCACATTCAAACCCGGATGACCAACGCAAAATTTACTGACCAACGATAGATACTCCAAATAAAATACCGGCGTATATTGTTCATACGCTCCGAAAGAAGTATCAAAAAACATCACCGTCTTCTTGTTCACGTCAAAATTATTATATTTTCTCGTCAATTCTTGCGCGCTAACCGGTACAGCCCTCTCGGTTTTATAAATACACCCCACGCTAAAAACTTCATCCACATAAGAATGATCCATTTGCATCTTATGCTCATCACCCCACAATAAAAAAATATTATGTGCAGGAAATTGATGCGTTAGTATTTTGTAAGACGTTTGATCACTCCACTGAACCAGAACCGTCCTGGCCCCATAGCGGTTAAATATAACTGTACGCGCGACATCTCCCCATTCACGGTCTGATATAAAAAAATCAAACCTGCAAAAATTTATAAGAATTTCCGCGACCAACGCTTCTGAATGAAAACTCAAAAAACAAGAAAAACCTAAATTCCCCCGAGATCTTAATGTGTTTCCCAATAATAAAATCGGTAAAAACACATGCGCCATCCATCGCGGTCTATACAAATTCAAAGGGATCTGTTCCAAATCGAGACAATCGTAACCATGTTCCTTCTCTGACTGAAAAGCATTTTGTCTCATTTTATCCTCTAAATTATGCCCCACGAATAAAATATCAGTTTTTTTTATGTTTTTCCCGTCTACCAAAAAATCATCCCGTAATATCCTCCGGGATAAACCGAATGTTGCCGGACGAACCGCATAATAATGTTTTAGCCTCTTTCTATAAACAAATCCACGGCGGAAAATCTCTTTACACATCCAAAAACCATACCCAACAAACCGGAAAAATGACACGTGATGTTTAATAAATTTCAAATCCGGATCAAACTTATATTCCCTCTTAAAATACGCCGCAACTTCTTTTGAAATCATCGAAGAAGAAACCGCAACCTTACCATCATTAATCCCGCGTAATCTGCAAGCATGAAACCCCATCAATAATGAAAACATTTGATCAGAAATACTTTTTTTCAAATACGCGTCAATCTTATCGCTTTTATAAAATGAACGGTACCGTAACGATAAAAAATCATTTTTAAATTCCCGGCTATAAAAAATTTCAGTCAATCGTACCGCTTCTTCTGTCACCTGATAATATAATCCCTTGGTATTGCCTACAAAACCTTCTAACCGCGAGACATTTTCCGCTAAATATTTTTTCAGGAACTTAAATTGTTCCACAATTCTCAAAACCTGCCCAGGTGTTTCATGCTCGACCAGAACCAGTTGTTCCCGTCTTAACCAAGCCCAAAAAAACATAGCCAGATAATGCCATTTATCACGATCCCAGATAAAATACGTTTTCTTTTTCATTTCCCTAACTCGTTAACAGTCGCTTGAATTCATCAACCCAATCCTTCATCCAATCTTTTTTTGCATACGCATAGCGAGCGCAAACTTTTTCCCGCGCAGCCTGCACATCTGACCTTCTCCACCAGCCTGGTACATCTTCCCATATTTTATTTATATGTTCAGCTGCATGTTCAGCGCTCTGATGCAAAATCCCAGCGTCACGCAACATTTGAAAATACTGATCAGTTTCCGCTTTTAAAACATAAACATTGTGATCCCAATAAAAAACGCACGGAACATTCATGACCAAAGCTTCATACAAAGACGTAGAACAATGATCAATAACTACCAGCTTAACCTGTTTCATTTTTTTGAGCAGACCTGGTCCTTCTAAAAACCGGATATTAGGAAAAAATCCTTTAACAATACTAAATTCATCCATCCCGTATTCATCTATCCCATTTTCATCCCTCTGAGAAACTGGATATCCCCTATAAAGAATTTTTTTCTGCAACGAATCATTTAAATGCATGATAAATTCTTTTTTAGAATTAAAATACGAATCCATATCTTCAGGAAAAGGCCAATTCAAAAAACGAAATGAAAATATCGTAAAATTTGTTCCAATAAAAAGAATATCTTCCTCTGCGCCCGTTGGATCATAAACCCCGACATTTTTAGATAAATGCGGATTCGGTAGAACTTTAGTTTTTCCATTTTTAGAATGCCAGCCCCACGAGTAAAATATATCCTTTTCAAAAGATATTTTCTCTACTGACGAAAAAAGAAAATCACCAAATCCACCTCCATGCTGAAATTCTACTAAAGGAATCTTTTTATCTGTACCCTCAGCCGCTAAAAATTTTAGAAACTCATTAGGCGCCCATCCTACTGAAGATCCAATAACTTTTATATGCTCTAACCTACATCCATCCAACGCGTTTTTACGATATGCAACATAATTTTCTAAATAACACATGGGCATCCATTGTCCAATTTCCTCAAAAATAAACCCTTCAAAAACATCCCTAGGATCATCCAACTTAATCATCGAACGCATATCTTCACGCGTTTCTTTACTCAAATTTTCTACCGGCAGGTCATTAAATTCAATCCAATCCAATTTATTTATTCCCAACAAACTGCTTAAAACCGCTTTATCTTTCCTTCCAAAAAAATATGTGTCGCAAAAAACCCCTTTAACATTTTTCTTTCCAAAAATATTTTTCCATATTTTATACACTACGCTATGTGATTCCCTGACACCCCAATCCCAATCAGGAGCTTGCATCGCATATGGCTTCTCCCGCATATGAGAAGAAAAAAATTTCCGAATAATTAAACTGCTCAAAATCAAATTCGCATAATGTTTATAATTTTTATACAAAAATATCTGTTTAAAATGATAAAAATCTTTTATCCGCAAACGACATTGATCCTCCGGTAAAACATTTGAATATAATTGTTCGTTTTCCAAAAACGCCTTTTTGATACGCCCATAACGGTCATAAAACATTTCAATAAACATTATTAACCAAGGACCTAAAAGGATCCGCCAATACTGTTCAGAAAAAGATACACCATGTATTTTATTCATAACATCTGTTAATTTTAATAACACCCGGTCATATACCTGACAACAGTATTCCCCCGCTTCTTTCTTAGCCAAAGGACTTTCCCATGGTGAAGAAATATACGAGTGCTCATATGACAACAACAAATCTGCATTTTTTTTATAACGCGCGCACCACGGAGATATCAAAAAAATCTTTTTAGACTCAAGATCCCAATACTCCGATAATCCAGTAGTCGCCAAATAATATTCCATACTTACTCAGTTCTCTTAAAATAAACTTTTTGCTTTCTAATCTTTTGAACCACAACAACTGCATCTGACAACTTTAAATAAAATTTTCCATTATTTTTATAAATAAAATTCTGATTACCGTCTCTGCGTTTTATGTTGATACGTTTAATTTGATCAACTACAATTTTTTTCACCTCATATTCAAAAAAAGCACCTGGATACGGATAAATTAACGCCCGTATTTTGTTTTTCACAACAGCCACTGAATCTTCAGGATTAATCCGCCCGTCTTCCGGCTTCCTTACAGGAAAATAACGTCCTGCGGATAAATTTTGTTTTCGTGGTATAAAATCCGGATCCGCAATTTTTTTAAATACGTCCGGTAAAATTTTTTCCGCAGCTCGAATCGTTTTCCGATACAAAGATATAACATCATCCGAGAGCGAAACCGTAATCGGCTTTTGTACAATAATCGTACCCTCATCAAATCCTTCATTCACATAATGAAATGTGATGCCGGTCTTCTTTTCCCCATTCACGATAACCCAATTCAAAGGATGGCGTCCGCGATAATCCGGCAATAATGATTGATGAAAATTCACGATCTTTATCCGCGCGTTACTGAGCAATTCCGGCAGAATCCGATAATGATAACCTTGCGAAAAAATAACATCCACATCTTTCCATTGTCTCAATATCAACCGGTTATAATGCTTATGAAAATATTCCTGTGAAACAAAGGGAATCTTTTTATGTTTTGCAAAAAGAGCGGAAGAGCCAAAAATCTTCCGCTCTTGCAAGTTCACTTCATCGGCAACAATACCGACAATCACGGTATTTTTCATACGTGAAATGACTTGAACCAAATTCCCATCATTCCCTAAAAATAATACTTTCATAAAAAAATACCCGATTGATTACAAAGTAATATCTTTTAATTCTTCCTTGTATGCATCCTGAGGTACATTTACTTGAATCGTTTCTTTTTTTCCATTTACATCAATAACCCGCGTTTCTTTCAAATTACCCCAATTGCATTTTTTGCAAAGCGGTATTTCAAAACGTCGTTTTGCTCGGTGAATCTGACGGATTTTTTCATACTTCGCATTATTCCAAATTTCTTTTACTGATTGCGTTTTCACATTTCCAACCAACTCTTCCTTTAAAAAATCAGAATTACACATTGGAACTGAACCATCCGCCATAATCATCATCCGGTGCCAAAGTCTATAGCAGATAAAATTAGGATCCGGTTTGAAACGATGTTCATAATCAAAATCAACGTGAAAAGCAATTTTATCGACGTATGGTTTAAATTTATCAATAAACTCTTGCGGATTATGTTTAACAGAAGACCAAATCGATTGAATCCAAATAATTGGACGCAACGCTTTTCTTTCCTCACGAATACGATGCATCATTTTTATCTTTTCAAACACTTGGTCAAAAGTTTGAGGATAGCGAATCTTATTGTAATAATCCCCCATCCCATCGATAGAAACTTGAATCCAATCAATACCTGCGTCCATCAAATCTTTAATCATTTTTTCATCAAGTTTTAGTCCGTTGGTTAAAGTAAACACCTCTTTAATGCCTTTTTGCTTGGCATAACGGACCATCTCAACAATTTTTTCATGGATCAATGGCTCTCCGCGATGGCATAAACGTATGGAATACAAATTATTAGCAGCACATTCATCCACCACCTTTTTATATAAATTAAAATCCATATAACCATCTTTTGGAATATCCATATGCTGTTGAAAACACATCGGACACTTCATATTACAAAACGGCGTTGGCTCAATATCTAAATGCGGGGGAAATTTAGGTTTAATCCCGAGTTTACATAAATAATGCCAATACAAACGATTCCGCAAATACGCAAACAACTTTCCCTGCGACCGTCTATGAAAAAGCATGAACTTTCTCAAGAACGTATCGTTATCAAACTGGGTTGGATTCAACATTGACATACAAAAACTCCTTTCGATTAATTAAAATAATATTTTTTAAATTTCAACAATAGTTACGGTATATTTTTCAGGTCCCTCAAATTGCTCCCAAGTGCCAACCTTGGTAGTAGGGAATCTTTTCGCAAAATCCTGGGTAAAATCTTTATACGTCAAAAACTTTAAAACTTTTTTCCCTCTAGCCTCATACAATTTTTTATAATCATGCGACACAATATTGGTTTTAAAAATACGCTTTTCCCTTAAAACTGGTGTCGTATTATTCTGATCCCATTCGATATGGACCACATATTTTTTCGCTACCCGGCACATCTCGTCAATTGCCTTATCAATCTTACTCGCGTGGATATTCATAAAAACACCCATCGTAAATCCAACATCAAACGCGTCATCTTCAAAAGGCATAGCGCACGCGTCCCCGACTTTAAACGGCATTTCAATTTCCGGAAGATATTTTTTACTGTTTTCCAATTGCGGAGCGCTGAAATCCAATCCGCCGATTCTTACAGCAGAGAATTCTTTCTTAACCCGTTTGACATTCCAGCCAAAACCACAACCCGCCTCAAAAAAACTTGAAAAATTCAAATTCTTTAATTCTTTAATCAATAAGTCCTGAAAAAATATTTCATACTTATAATATTCAGAATCAAAAAACTCAGAATAATAACTAACCCCACGGGTATTCCAATATACTTCCTGACTTTTCAATTTATCGAATGTAAAACCAAATGTCTTATAAAGGAATCGTTTCCAATGCCAATCAATTTTATAAATGGGAATTCCTAAAAATGACTTCCAATAAGTTTTTTGTTTTTGTTCTGCCATACAATCCTTTCTCCTTTTAATTTCATAATTATGCCCGAGCATATATTTTTCGAGCCACCAATAACCCACATTTATTTTTTCGTTTCCCTATCGTCGCCCACAAAATCGCCTCAAACAAAGGCTTAATCTGTTTAAAATCAAACCACTTAAGCATCAACTCCCAGCGCAAATGATCAGTCCCTAAGAAAGCAGCAATCCTCTTTACCGGATGTTTTTTATAATGATCTTCAGCAATGGCTTTATTACATTCCTGTATTTTCGCGTAAAAACCGTCAGAAGGCATTTGTGTCAAATTATGAGCCACCCGATATTTGTCGAATGTATACAAATCCTCTGTTAAATATTTGTTCGTGTCTTTTATAATCCCTTTCTCAACCGCAATATCAAAAAGCTCCGTGTTAGGTAAAGGCACAATGAAATCTATCGTCGGGATCTGAACCCAATTAATATAATTCAAAGACTTAATAAATTCCTTTGTCTCATCCAGCGTCGCATATGTTTCAGAAGGAGTACCTGCAATCAAATTAAGCGAAGGTCGTATGCCCACAGCATAAGTCATTTCGATCGCCTCTTTCGCCATTTCTTTGGTGATACCTTTACGCATTTCTTGCAAAATATCATTGCATCCTGATTCGATTCCATACGCGATCTCGATACATCCAGCATCTCGCATAACCTCTAACAAATCCCGATCCACTAATTTTATTTGCGTCTGACACCACCAGAATATATTTAATTGTTCCGCTTTTAACAGACGACAAAATTCTTTGATCGTCGATTTATTCGCAATAAATACTTCATCAAAAAACCGCACATACCTGACATTCCATTTTTCTTTCAAGTATTTCAATTCTTCAATAATATTTTTAGGCGATCTGGCGCGCACCGTACGTCCGGATCCTGGACTGCAAAATACACACGAGAACGGACAACCGCGGCTGGCAAATACAATCGCGCAATAACGCCCCGGGGATCCAAACGGGAATGCTTTGCGGATAATATTAAAAGACCAGCTTTCTCTGTCAGGAAAAGGCACCTGATCCAAATCCTTAATCTTTTCCCGAAGTAACGATTGTTTCACCGTCTTATTTTCATCCAAAAATTTTATCCCTTTAACATCCTTCCAGTTTTGTGAGGTCTGCACAGCCCTGATCAATTCCGCGATCGTTTCTTCCCCTTCATGCAGACAGACACAATCAATCGCTGTCTCTTTTAATATGACATCCGCAATCATAGTCGCCATATTGCCACCTGCAATTTGGAATATACGGTCATTTTTCTGCAGGATCTTTTGAGATAAATCTTTCAATACCACAAAATTCATAAATGTTCCGCCAAAACAAACCGCATCATAAGATTCCAGAGGAAACCGGCTTATTTGTTCCCAAGCATCAACATTCCCGCCTTGCAGGATCTGTTCTGTGTGCAGATCAATATAATCGTACCCAATCCCATCTCTCTTTAAAACAGCGGACACATAAGCCAGCCCAAACGGAAAAAATAATCCGCTGTATCCTGGTCGTGATCCTGCATTCTGAAGAGCGACGAGTAATATTTTCATTTTATATTTCGCTATTATTCCGCGTTCATAACCGGGTTAGCTGGTGATCCAACCTGTTCAATATCTTTTCCTGCTGGCTTATTACCAACATTAGGCACGGCTAGACGATGACACCGCTTACAACAATCTAAATCCAAACGTTTCCCGCTGCTATGCATCTTGCGGTATTCATTCATTTTTTTACCATGCCACATCTCTTTAATAGATTCATTACGCAAATCTCCCACGCTGGTTGCAAGATCCCAATCCGAAATACACATCGGCGCTTCTCCGCTCCAGGTAATATTAATCCGCTGCCATAAATACTGACAGATCAATGCCGGATTTTGAGGCATGAACGTAAGAGTATAGTCATCATAGGTGTTGAACGCGATGAGATCCGTGATATCTTTAAAATAATTGTAGAATTCCTGTGACTGATCTTTCATAAAAGACCAGATCGCCTGTATTTTAATCCTCGGAAAACCGTTCCCAATAGTTTCCCGAAGATCATGCATATCCCGGACATTACGGGTGATCTCGTCGAATTTAATTGGAAAACGCAGTTCTTCATATTTAGCATACATACTGTCAATAGAATAAGTAATATAGTCCAGACCTGCTTTCACCAATTCAGCCGCGTATTTCCGGTCGATTAATTTTCCATTGGTGATGAAAGAAACATCTTTGATTCCCTTTTGTTTAGCATAAGCTACCATTTCAATCAAATGGGGATTAACCGTAGGCTCGCCTCGCCAATTCAAACGGATGGAATACAAATTATTAGCCGCGCACTCATCAATGCCTTTTTTAAACAAATTAAAATCCATATCATTCCAGTCCTTCCGGCGGATATGCGGTCGAAAACACATTGGGCATTTTAAATTACAGCGGAATGACGCCTCAAAATCCACATGCAAAGGAAAATCATTAATGTACTGCCATTTCGGATAATTGAACCATTGATATCGATTCACGCAATACGCTTTGAAATCACGCTTGGTTTCTTCCCATTTTCGTTCGCGCTCCGGTGTATCCATGGAAAATTGGTCTTTATTAATACGGACATACTCTGTTTCATTTTGCGACATTTATTTCTCCTTCCATTAAAGCATCATATATTTTTTTTAGTCCGGATCCGTCGACTAGAACCATACCTTGATCCGATATTGCTTTTAATCTTGGTTCTGATTTTTTGATTAAATCCATAAATTTCTTATTAACCCGACCAGCCTTGATATCCTCTATGTCCGTAGCAAATACCACCATATTCCGGGCGCTCAAAATTTCAGCGCATTGTTTTTCATAACTAATTGAGGAGATCACAAATGTGGCTGCCCCACTGCAGCAAGATTCAATGCAAGTGTCGCCGCCGCATACAAACGCAATATCATTACTTAAAAACAGATCATCCAAGTTTTTAGGTCCAACCACAAATTTTACATTTTTCAACGACGCGTATTTTACTTGTACTTCTGCCGCCAGTTTATACGCAGGTCCCAGAACCACTGTGACTGTATGCGGCGTTAACAATGGCACAATCTCATTTAAAAAATATTCCGTAATATTGCAAGGATCAGCTCCGCCAAAAGACGCCAGAATATTAAAATGATCTTTAGAAAAATCCCTTTTACGCGCCTGTTTCACCAAATGATCGCTCACAAAAAAATATTCTTCACCCAGCAGCAATTTCGTATGCACACAAACCTTCGTATTATAATTTAAGTAACTAAAAGGTGTAGGATTAATCAAAATATCTGGCTGTAAATTTTTCACGCTGAGATCATCAAATAAAATAAATTTTCTACACGCGCTACGCACGGCATCAATATATTTCTGCGTCAGATTTCTTATATCGCAAAAAAAGAATGTATTTTTGTTAAACTCAGGTCCCATTAACTGGATCTCATCCTCAATAGGGATATCTTTAGGCAGCCGTATAACTTTAAATTCCGGTTCCACCAGACGGATACCTTCCGGATAATCCCTCATAAAAAAAACAAAATCCTGCTCTCCCCGCGCCTTCAAATATCGGGCAGTCTTTAAACAACGGGTTATATGCCCGGTAGCAACTGAATAAATACTCCCGCCATCCACTCGGAAACAAAATTTACGCAATTAAAACCTCCCTACCAAAAAATTCTTCAATAAATTTTCTCCCTCGCTGCGATACCACCCTTCTTGACCCATAATTTTCTCGACCTTACGTATCTGACTTACAAACTCAACCAATTCTTTTGGTTCCAAAGACAACACATGATCTGTGCCCAAATATCCGGTCTTTGTGTTATACAAACGTATCGGTTTCTCGCGATCCAATGTAATATGTTTTTCAATCATTTCCGCACCTGCAGCTACCGCGCATACAGATGCTAATGTGCCGACCGTATGATCAGAATAACCGATATGATGACGAGGGAACGCCTTTTTTAACCATGCCATATTTTTTAACTGAACATTCTCTTCCGATAAAGCTTTCAAACCCTCTTTGTCTAAGAGCGGTCCAGTAGGATACTCGGAAACACAATGAAAAATATAAAGTTCATTTTTAGGCTTGTGCAGTGCCTTAATCAAATGCTTTACGTCTTTCTCGGAATTCATCCCTGAAGAAACAAATATTTTCTGAAAGTGTCCAGCCGCATAATCAATAACATCTTGGTCAAAAGAAACCGAACTCGCGATCTTCACTTCTGTCTGGTGAAACTTTTCTTTCAACATTTTGATCTTTTGTAAATTCGCAGGAGTAAATAACGGTTTAATGTTGTTTTTCCGGGCATGGTCGATAAAAATTCTGATATGGTCTTCATTTAAAGCAACCTTGAGAAACCAATCCCGTTCCGGATCATCATCTTTTACTGTCTCCCGGTCTAATGTCTGAAATTTAACATAATCGCACCCAGCCTGAGCAGCTGATTCGATCAGTTGTTTAGCCTGATCAACATCCCCATTCCAGCATTCACCGACTTCAGCAATAATTATTGTATGGTGCCCCATATTATTTATCCTCGAATAATATCAATAGATTTTTTCCCATAATTAAAAATCAAATCTATGACCGACATATGTGAAATAAACGGCTGGGTATGCTGGTCATATTCAGGATGAACATAGTCGTGATACTCAACCTGGATCCCCACATCTTTAAACTTATCCAGTTCTAAATAATTCCGTCCATCTGGTCCAGACACATATACATCCGCTTTGGAAGCTACGGACAAATCCAAAATTAGATCACTCCCTTTTCCTTCAAGAATTTCAGATGCAAATTTTGTTGGAGTACTTATATCTAAATAATCTCTCACTGCTTCAATGAGTGCAATATTCAAGTCAACCAATTTTGATTCTTTTTTCTGAATAATACTTTCGATAACTGGAAAAAATTCCCGAAAAAATAGTTTTTTCCCATACGCGCTTTTGATCCTGTTCAAATATTTATCTGACCACTCTTCTTCTTGATCGATCAAAACCTCATTAATCTTTTGGGTAAATTTCCCTTTAGTATTAACCGGAACTGTAATCCAGTCCCAACCTTCATCATTATAGGCTATGATCTTATTCCGATTTTCAAAATAACGTTTTTTGAACTGAACATTATCCAGATAAATATAAAGATCCACCTTGGTCATTTTGTTGAAGAACCCGATCCAAGGTAAATGTTCCGGTTGTTGTATAGCGACAATCATCTGCCCTCAAGCGTTTAATACTTTTTTTCCAATAAAATTTTTTCCGCCATCCACATATCAAACTCATCATCAATATCAATATTTTCAGGACGAGAAATCACTTTATACCCTAATTTGTTTCCAAATCGATCGCCTTGTTTTATGAATGATGCTTTTGCCACAGACACATTACCATCATCGTAAAAAAATCCTTTGATATCCTGCCTGCGCAGCGTATTTTTTCCATACTCAACGTATTTACATATAAACCCTGTGGCTAATGAATCAAATCCTTTTTGCTGAAATTCTTTGATGCACTCATCAATCAAGTTATCCTTACGTATCGGCGATGTCACCTGAAGTAAAACCACAGTATCACAGGGAATCTGCTCAGCCACATTTTTTAGGACATCCACTGTAGAAGCATCATCGCCTGCCAACGCAAGCGGACGCTTCACGACCTCTGCCCCATATTGCCGCGCTACAGCTGCAATCTCATCATCCTCTGTTGATACCACAAACCTATCCATCAGTTTTGATTTTGCAGCTGCCTCGATCGTCCACGCGATCAAAGGTTTGCCCGCAATAGGTTTAATATTTTTTCGCGGGATCCCTTTACTGCCGCCTCGTGCCGGAATAATGCCTAAAATCATGACCATTTACTCCTTAATCTGATAAACCCTTCCGCATAATTAAATCCGATCTGAATCCCTCGATATTGGGCTAATATTTTGATTGCCTCTTCGGAACGCGGATGTGGATACACCCGTTTTTCAGTTTGATAACAACCCATTGCAGCTAACTTTGTTTCTACTCCTGAAGTAATATCCACATAATAATTCGGCTGAAACACTCGTCCAGGAACAGCCGGAGATTGTTCAGTCGATGAAGGAACTTCATAAACCAGCCACTCTTTTACAAATGACGCTCCAGCCGGACGAAGTGCCACGCGCATCGCCTCAAACACTGCCCTATGGTCCTGATTATTATCCTGCCAAAAAGGTCCATAAACTACATCCGGTTTATAATCTATAATTTCTTTTTCCAACGGGACCAGCACTTCCTGAACACACGCGTCAAGCCGTTCATCATTCAGTCGAAGAAAACTAATTTTTTGATAGCCTAATATTTTTTGAGCTGCTAATGCGCACGCTTCTTCCTTTTGATTTTTTGTTTCATCGAATTTATGGTCGTAAATTCGATGCGCCACAAAACACGTTTTAACTTCGTCTCCAGATTTAACATGCTTCACAATCACACCGCCGCATCCAAGCGTTTCATCGTCCATATGCGGAGCTAGCACCAGGATCTTTTTCATAATTCACCTCTCTAAAGTTCTTCGCCTTTATAATAAAGTGGCACGCACCAATGATTTTGCGCTACCCAATCTGTATTCGGCAATGGATAATCCCGCTTAATAAAATGATGACACGGCTGATCGTATACTTTTCCCGTAGATTTCTCGATCGGATCAAAAACTATATACTTATATAGACCAGATATCATTCCCTTCGGAAAGATCATACGTTTTGGATATTTAGGGTCCAAATGCTTTTTCGCGTATTCATTTTTCCAACGGATAATATCGTCCAAGCGGTCAATCTGGACACATCCGAGCGCTGCAGTAAATTCGCTCATACGCGCGTTAATGCCCTGCACCACATAATCAAATTTTCCATAGTTACGAAATTTACGGGCAAACTCAACTAAAGCTTTGTTTTTTGTTACCAGCATCCCGCCTTCACCGGTTGAAATAGTTTTCGTAGCATAAAATGAATACAATCCCACATCTCCATACGCGCCTGCCCGAACCCCATCCCACGACGCGCCATGCGTATGCGCGCAATCTTCAATAAGGACAATATTTTTTTCCTTACACAATTTTGCGATCTCTTTAATCTGAAACGCAATATGCCCGCCAATATGCACCACACACACCGCTTTTGGTTTAAACTTTTCAATTTTTTTCTTCAGATCAACCACATCCATACACAAATCATCCCGATTACAATCCACAAATTCTACTTTCGCCCCGCCATTAATAATACATAATGGCGTAGCCATAAATGTATTCGACGGGCACAGAATAACTTCCCCTTTTAACTTAAAAAATTCAATGACAGCCAACGCCGCGCCAGTCCAATTCACGAAAGAAACAGAATCCAAATTGTGATATCTACTCCATTTCTCCTCGAATTGTTCCGTATATTTTCCTTCGCTCCATTTATGCGTTGTGATGATCTCATCCCAGCACTCAAAAACTTTTTTCTTGTCATCTAGATCAAAGCCGATTGTAAATCGCATAAGCCTCCTAAATAAAAGTTTTGGTTTTAATATGTTCCATTTGATCCAACAAAATATTATATTTTGTCATACGGCAAGTCGGACAATTTTTAAAGCAAAATTCCGGGTCTAGTACTTCCTCATTCTGCCTTTTCCGTTCTTCACCCAACCACATATCATGAAAAGAATCTTGATTAATATTACCGATCGGTTTACACCAGTCATAAATATTCAACCGACCGCACAAATACACACCGCCGTCAGCTGTAACCACAGTACTCAAACTATGCGCCTTACATTTCCGGTGATCATTCCCTATTTTCACGTTGGCGCTCATTGCATAAATATCAACCCTGAAATTTGGCATCGCGTACTTGGATAAATAAGAAAGGTCAATACCCGAAGATAAATCCGGATGATCAATAACCGGTCTAAACTGAATATAATCGACATTATACATTTTCAATCTCAAAATCAGGTCTTCCAGATTATCCACATTATGTTTAGTCACTACATATCCAATCCCTAAAACCGTTTCTTTTTTATGTTCTCCGATCGAATGGATATTCTGCATTATCTTTTCAAACATTTTAACTTTTTTGAATTTAGCGTGCTGCTCCGCGGTTGCCGCATCTAGAGATATCCGGATCCATTTAAATAAATTCACAATTTCAGGGTCAATCAAAGTTGATCCATTTGTAATTAACCCAATATCCAATCCTTTTTTTACAGTCATACGAACCATGTCATTAAAATATGGATGCAGCGTTGGCTCTCCGCCGCCTTCTACCACTATCGATTTTGTTCCGCCTTTACTAACATCATCCAAAAGACGTTCATAAGCGTCAACCGACAACTCACCGCCCAATTTAGCCCGCAAATCACGGTCTGAGCACCACACGCATGAAAAATTACAACGGTTGGTGAATGACAATTCCAGAACCAGAGGGTAGGTCACGTCAAAATCCGATAATTGATAGGTCTTAATTTTTTCAGGGAACAAAAATATTTTTTCAACCCCAGCTTCGGATAGACGAATTTGATGCTGATATTCCGTCAACAATAAATTCTCATCCAGAAAACGACCAACACTTTCATTATTAATATCCGGTACAGCGCGTATAATGGACTTGATCAATTCAATATCACGCGGTTCATCAACACAAACCCGATATTGTGGACGATTAAAACGTGATTTTTGAGAATATATCCTAAATTTTTCCGGATTCTGACGAATATAAAACGAACCCGTTTCCCTTTGCAGCAACGTGAGATCCTGATTCTCATACAATCGCCGCAAAACATCAAAAGAAAATACCGAACATCCCATCCCGTAAATAATCCCTTTAGCATGTTCGTTGTAGCAAAAATCATATTTTGCTTTACGATGAACCTCAACCAGTTCACGCATTTTTTCAATATCGATCAAAGGACTATTACCTAACACATGCACAACACCCGACGGAGAATAAGCTTCGACCGCATGATAAATACGAGAAATAATATCACGCTTATCGCCCCGGTAAAAATTAATACCCCGTGATTTTGCCAATTTTGCGATCGAATCATCAAAATGCTCCTGCGTAGTCGCGATAATAATCTCATCCAAAAAATCAGCCTTCTTTAATTGCTGTATCAAAAATTCCAGTACCGACCCGTCATTAAGTTCCTGCAAACACTTTTCAGGAAACATGTTCGACCAATTAGTAACTTGAACAACCCCAACATATTTAATTTCGTTCTTCATATCTAAAAAACCATTTTTGATGATATTCGTTCTACTAAATTCACTGCACCAACCGGACATGCGCCACCCTCATATCCTTCACAACAAATCAATAAAATAACATCATTTAATTCACTCGGAATCTCCGATATTTTTGTCAAAATATAAGCTGCTGTGTAATATTCCTGAAATGTCGCTTCGACCAGAAATACCAAATCCGTTTCCCCTAAAATTAAAAACTTTGATTTTTTTTGCGCTTGAAACTCTTCAATAATATGTCTTAATTCCAAACGGATAATTCCTATAGATTTTATAGTTTTTACTGCATAACTAACTGATTTATTTACTTTTTGCGTAAATCCTTTAGGCGTCAACATATATTCAACTTTGGTTTTATTCAATTGCCGGATACGCAAAAACCCTTTTGTAACTAACCTGCGGACCAAAAGATTGATCAATCCCAAAGAGAGCCCCATTTTTTCAGCTAATATACGCTGATTAGTGCCCTCACCACTTCCTACAATATTGATTAATTCAAAATCTCTTTCATCCAAAGAATCTTTTACTGTATTTACCATATAATCCCTATTGCTAAATAATATAATTAATAAACATAAAAAATTAAATATTCCATTTACATTTTAATAATCGTTCAAAATTTGAACAATTGTCATTATTATAATGATAAATGTACGCTGGTCAATAAAAAAATAAGTAAAAAGGGCCGACAAAAAGTCGACCCATTAATCTACTCTATCTACCTCTTTATTAAAATTTCAAATCCATTCCTGCCAAAAAGTTAAACTCTTCAGCCGGAAAATAATCTCGGGTATTGCTAGTTTTTTTGACCTGATACGGTGAGTAATTTGCGTCTGTCATATTATTCAAGGAAAGATAAAACTCGCAGAATTGCACTGGTTTATAAGAAATTTTGCTGCCTAAAACAAAATAAGGTTTAGCTTTTGGCATCACATTTGCCAGATCATTTATAATATATCTATCCCCAACAAACTGACCTAATAAAGAAATATCAACTTTATCCCATAAAGAAAAATAAAACCCGGCATTTGCTTGTTGACGTGGTACCAAAGGAATATCTTTGCCATTATAAACTCCAGTAACTAACTCAGGAATCTGATAAGTATGATTAACTTTAAATTGCCATTTAGTCAGCCAAGACAAATCAGAAAATCGCAATAAATCAAAACTCAAACCAGTTTCAATTCCAATTCTTCTGGTCTTATCATAATTCCGGTTAGCTCCCCAAAAGCCAAAATTAGGATCATAAAATATTTCATTTTTATTTTCCATACAATACGGAGTTAAATCAACTTCGATCCAATCATGATAATTATGTTTTATCCCTGCCTCATACTGAATACCTATTTGCTGGCTCAGCGTAGTATCTAATCCACTCCACGAACTATACCATTCATCAGTAGTCAAAAAACGAAAAGTCTGTTGTACATTAAGATGCACATTAGAACCCTGAGCATATTCATAACGAGTCCCGCCCATAGAAACCCATTGATTAGCTTTACGCTCTGTATCCGATGAACCATTACGCTGATTAAAAGTGTAATACGCTCTTTGATAGCGTGTTCCGCCATTTGCAAACCAATGACTTAAAATTTCAAATTCTCCTGAACCATAAATCCCAATTTCATCTTTTGAAATAACCAAATTATCCGTATTACTGCCACTGCCGACGATAACGCTTTGATTAGTGTAATAATCAAAGCCTGTTACCCAATCAACTTGATGATCAAATACTTGTGAATCAAACATATATTTACCCAATATACCATTACTGGTAATGTCACGATCCGTATTCCAGCTTCCAGAAAAAGTATCATATACATGTTTATCCCGATAAATATAATCTAACGCGACCTTACCGCCATTAATCTCTTTAGGCCAAGGATTAATATTAAATGTTGTATGATAAAATTCATCTCTGGTATCAGCCTGGTCGCCAATATTAGCAGAACCACGGCGTCCCAAAGCTGCTAACTCATTCTCGTCTAATCCGCCGGGAAGCTGATAATTATCTTTATGCAAACCATATTCAAAATCCACGTCGATCTTATCATTCCAATCATATCCTAAGCGAGTATTCCAATCCGCGCTTAACACGTCGCTGTTAGTTCTATACCCCCGGTCGTCCGCATATTTAGAACTTAAAAAATATGACAGCCCTTTCTCTGCCCCTGACAATTGCACATGCCCGCCTTTTTTATCATAACTTCCATAATATGTTCCAGCCTGACCTGACATTTTACCTTTACCTTTTTTAGTTATAATATTTATAACCCCGCCTACAGCATTATCCCCATACAACACACTGCCTGCTCCTCGAACTATCTCAATACGTTCTACTGCCTCTAAAGGAACTTGCAAAAGATCCGGACCTGACATATCAATCTCATTAATCTTGCGATCATTAACTAAGACCAGCACATTGCGGGTAGCGGTATCGCCAAACCCCCGCATATCAATAGTTGAAGTCTTAGCAGAATTCTTGTCATAAACATAAATACCTGGAACTTGTTCTAAGATCTGCGGAATAGTTTTCGCGGTAGAATGCTCAATATCAAATTGATCAATAACCGTAACATTACTCGCCAACTTATAATCACTTTGACCAATCCGGGTAGCTGTAACCACTATCGGCTCCAAATGCTCCTCACTGGCATTCACATTTTGTACTAACAACCCCAAACTTAAAAACCCCAACATAAATAATTTATTCATTATGATTTTTTCCTTCCAAAAAAAAATTCTCATCGAGAAAGTTCAATGAGAATCTATTTATAAAATATATTTTCCAATAAAGACGTCTCGCGCGGACTTTAGAGGGACAACTTTACATTTTATCAGGCGTTCTGACTTATAAACAGGGACAGACGCTATTTTTTCAACAAAAAATAGCGTCTGTCCCTATTTATTACAGCAGCGGGACTGTTTGGGATTTTCACCCAATTTCCCTAACAAAATGATATATTTAAAGAACAATAAAATTTATGCTTTAACTAATTTAAAATTAATTTCACACACTTTATATAATATTACAGCGTAAATAACTGTGCTGATCAATGACCAGCGGAAAAAAGGCACTCCCATTAAATAACAATCAACCAAGCCGCTTAGATCTTTTGTATACCAACCTGACATTAACCATACACCTAAATTCGTTACTACAAAAAATAACGTGGCTGATAACAAACTGCTTATGATCACATTACCTATACTCTTACGTCCCCGAAAATAAAAATTCATCCAAGCGATCAAAGCCACACTGCCCCAAGTAAACCATATCGTATTATGCCAGCCTAATATAAGATCTGTAACAATCATCAAAGCCACCGGCATCCATACTGCGTATTTTTTATCCAAATACATTCCACTAAAAAGCGCTATAGCAATTACTGGAGAAAAATTCGGCACATGTACTAATAAGCGCGTTAAAAAACCTAATATTAATAATCCATATACGACCATATAACTCTCCTTTATTTTTATGACAGTATTTGTTTTATCACATCTGTAAACTTAATACAAACACAATTTTGCTTTTATGAAATAATTTATTTGCGAAATAAGAAATTATATATATTATACTGACAATGAAAAAAATCATTGAAATACTTAATACAAAAAAACCTTCTCTATCTTTTGAGTTTTTTCCGCCTAAAACTGAACAAGGTTTTGAAAACCTAAAAGCTACGATCGCGGAATTAGT
This sequence comes from Candidatus Omnitrophota bacterium, assembly GCA_015233195.1. GTDB lineage: Bacteria > Omnitrophota > Gorgyraeia > Zapsychrales > Zapsychraceae > JADFYE01. Next base: position 37,164 of record JADFYE010000004.1, on the reverse strand, counting down.
AAAACTCAATCCGGATTTTATTTCCTGCACTTATGGTGCTGGCGGTGGAAATCGCGATAAAACTCTGGATATATCTCAAATGATACAGGACAAACATAATGTGCCGGCTTTAGCTCATTTAACCTGCGTCCTTAACACTCAAGAACAAATCCGTACTATTATCAATGACATTAAAAATCGCGGAATAAAAAATATCCTGGCTTTACGAGGAGACAACCCAATTGACCAGCCGGATTGGCAGCCTGGTGCGGAAAACTTTTATTTTGCTAAGGATCTCTGCGCATTTATCCAAAAAAACTGGGGAGAATATTTTGGTGTTGGAGTTGCCGGATTCCCTGAAGGACATCCCCGCTCTCCTTCTTTGGAAAAAGACGCTGAATTTTTAAAATTAAAATTTGATAATGGAGCAGATTTTGTGATCACCCAATTATTCTTAGACAACCCGGATTATTTTGCTTATATTGAAAGACTTAAAAAAACTGGAGTTAAAGCTAAAGTTATTCCTGGAATATTACCAATAACCAATTATGAAAGCCTAGTCAAATTCTGCACCAAAGATAAGATTCATATACCACAGAAAGTAAAAGATATTTTCGAACCAATCAAAGACGATGCTGAAGCAACTTTGCAAGCAGGGATAAAATACGCGGTAGAACAATGTAAAGACTTGCTAAAAAACAACGCACCTGGCATCCACCTCTACACACTCAACAAAATTAATCCTACAAAAGATATTGTGGAAAAACTAAATTTCCGGTAACGCGTGTTCAACTGATTTTATAGTCCCAGTTGCGTCTACCAGCACAAACGTAGGAATTCCAACCACACCATATTGTTCAGCCACAGAATTATCCAGGTCAAGCCCTGAATCAACATCAACTTTAACATTACCTAAATATTGTTTTACTTTTCCAGCATCTTCTCCAAGATCAATCAAAATCACTTGGACTTTTTTATCCTTAAGTTCAGCTAACCTGCCTTTAAGATCCTGCAGCGCCTCTCTACAATGCGGACACCAGGTAGCCCAAAAAAACATAAGTGTAGTCTTATTTTTAAATAAAGTTTCATTAACTGTCAAAGTAGATCCGCTCATTGTCGGCACAGAAAAATTTTTAGCTTTTTGTCCAGTAACTGAAGATTCATCAAAAGGAAAAAATTGAGCAAAAACATTTTGGCTAAACGTAAAAAAAGTAAATAAAAATACCAGCAACAAAACATAACGCTTATGCATACCTAATCCTTTTAAAATTTTTATCTGAATTGAAATTAATTATATAACCTATACTAATAAAACGCACGTCCTAAAAATGATCCCGTATATATTGCTCAACGTGCGCTTCATCGACCCAATCACCAAAAGCATCCGGAGCCAGTTGTTTTTCAGACCCTTCTGCTATCCGTCGCAAAACCTGATCCCCTACTGACCACATAAAATGCGAAGTATCATAGTATAAATATTTATTTTGGGTTACTTTATTGAATCCAGAAAAATTCCAAACTCCTCCGGAAATATTTACAACATCTTTGAGCCACTTCTTATAAGCCTCACGATCAAACTTCTGAAACATACTAATGTAATAGGGATTTATAACAACGATATACTCGATTTTTTCATTTTTTAAAAACTTGATCACTTCACGGAACCGGTCTAAGTTGACTCTGGTACGGTCACCAAAACCTTTAACCACGCCTGAAAAATTATTTTCTACCCGATCTTTAGCATATTTTTCATGATCCTTAGCAATCTCAGCTTCAGCCTCCAAATAATACCAATGCCCGCTCTTAACATCGAATTGATATGCCGGCGGCTTCTTTTTTAAAAAATTTTCGCGTACAACTTTCCGCCAATTAATAAAATCAAACTTTAAAAATATCGAGGGATAAAAACTGAACCACCCTTCTCCAGAAACCTCAGGATGCTCTTTCATATCAATAGCATCCGGGGGAAGATCATCACCTAAAAACATTAGATCATAGTCCAAACACAATATAACTTGCTTAACCGCAAACTTTTGTTTTTTCATCCAAACTAATTTTTCATAAATCCGCTCAATATTTTCTAAAGAAACTGAAAAACTATAATAATTATGCCCCAGCAATTGACTCGCCAAACGGCTGTTATAAGTATTAGACCTGGAAGTTCCCATAATATAAGCGTCAAAATCATGGTGCTGCTTAAGATATTTTGCTTTTACATATCGATAATTCGCGTTGACGAATTTACGGTTCCAGTTTGATAATCCGATCATCCGATAAATATCAAATATCGTATTAATGCAGATCACCAGCATCAAACCAAGCAAGATAATGGTGATAAAAATCTTATTATATTTTTTTACGTTCATGTTTAAAAAGGAAGCTGGCTAAAATGGGTTCTAACATATGATTCAACATCTGATCCGTCCACCCAATCGCCGAAACTATTGTAAGACCGCGGTTTTACCGCAGTACCCTCTGCTATACGGCGCAGAACTTGATCTCCTACTGACCAGACAAAATGCGAAGGATCATAATATAAATATTTGTTTTGGGTTACAGTATTGAGTCCGGAAAAATTCCAAACGCCGCCAGTTATCTTCACCACATTACTAAACCATTTTTTATAAGCCTCGAGGTCAAAAGTCTGGAATGTCCAGCTGTAATATGGATTGATGATAACGATATACGCAATCTTTTCATCTTTTAAAAACCCGATCACCTTCCGCAAACGGTCCAAGTTGACTCTGGTCCGGTCTCCCACTCCTTTGACATACGGAAGTTTCTGGTCTAATTTTTCTTTAATATACTTTTCATGACTGCGCGCGATTTGCGCGTCCCGGTCGATATAATACCAATGACCAGTACTAACATCGAATTTATATCCTAGATCTTTCTTTTTGTTAAAGTTATCCCTTATAGTCTTTCGCCAATTATTAAAATCGAATTTCAAAAATATCGGAGGATAAAAACTGAACCAACTTTCACCAGAAACATCCGGGTGTTCTTTTGTATCAATCGCGTCTGGAGGGAGGTCATCGGTTAGAAACATAAAATCATAGTCTAAAGGCAAGATCACTTGTTTAATCTGAAAACCCTGCTTTTTCATCCAGATCAATTTTTCATAGATCCGGTCAACATGCTCGGCAGAAGTAGCAAAACTATAATATTTATACCCCAGCAATTCGCTGGCTAAACGAGCATTATAAAAATTCGCCCGCGATGATCCCATAATATACGCATCAAAATCCTGATGATGAGTTTTCAGATAATCCTCTTTTAAATAACGGAAATTCGCGCTGATATATTTTCGGTTCCAGTTGGAAATACCCACCAGGCGATAAATATCAAAAAAAATATTGATACTGATGACTATGGCAAGTCCAATACCAACGATAATAAAAAATATTTTGTTATATTGTTTTACATTCATATTTAAAACTGAAAGTATAGGAAGGCGCTCACCTTCATCATATTAAAAATACAAACTAAAAATACTACCCCGAATAAAACGCTCCATATCAGTCTGGGCTCCCAGGATAACCACGATAAACATTTAGGAATACGGATCTTTTTTATATCAAAATTCAAAGCTGCGTCATAATTACGCATAAATTCCAAAGTGTTGGGTAAAAACCAAGAAGCTAAAAATGCCGTTATTAATGGCACCAGCAAATTAGGTTTTAAAGAAAGAGAAAAATTTGAACTCGCAGATAAGCCAAACATGCCCTTAAAAATTATTGCCGCGTCTTTAATATTATCCGCTCTGAAAAATACCCACGCTAATACAACACAAAAAAAGGTTAGAACTCGTCCCATCCATATTTGCGCTCGACCAGTGACCCAACCCATCCGTTCGGTAAAATTTCTCCAAAAATGATTTATGATCAAATATATTCCATGACATGTTCCCCAGATTACAAACGTCCAATTCGCGCCGTGCCAAGCGCCGCCTATAACCATAACTAAAAATAAATTAACGTATCGTCTTATCTCCCCTTTTCGGTTTCCGCCTAAAGGAATATATAAATAGTCCCGCAAAAACCTCGACAACGTAATGTGCCATCTGCGCCAAAAATCAATAATATCAACTGATTTATACGGGGAATTAAAATTGATCGGAAGTTTTATCCCTACCATTTGCGCTAAGCCGATAGCCATATCCGAATAACCGGAAAAATCAAAATAGATCTGAAACGTATAACATAAAACCCCGATCCAGGCGCTTAAAAAATTAAGAGCTTGACCAGTATGCGCTGCTCCGAATACTGAAGCAGCATACGGGGACAAATAATCCGCGATCATGACTTTTTTAAACAAACCAATTGTAAATACAGTAATGCCTAAAGCAAATTTTTGAGCGTTGTAACGGAAAACATTCTTATCTTCAAACTGTTCCAGCAGTTCTTTATAATGCGTGATCGGTCCAGCGATCAACTGCGGATAAAAAGTCACAAACAGCGCGTAATGCAAGAACGCGTATTTTTTGGTTTCACCCTGATAAGAATCAACCAGGTACGCGATCTTCTGGAATGTAAAAAACGAGATTCCCAAAGGCAGGATAATCTTATAATTCGGGAATCCAGCGTCCATCATCCAATTAACATTATCAATAAAAAAATTAGCGTATTTATAATATCCCAGCACTGACAAATTCCCGACCACACCCAGGATCAGCCATAATTTACGTCTAAACTGCGAATGCGGATATAATTTCCTTAAATAATTCCCGACCAGATAATTAAGAATGATCAAGATCGCGATCAGCCAAAAATAAGCAGGGTTCCACCAGCTATAAAAAATTAAAGACGCTATCAAAAGCCATCCCATTGCCCACTGGACATATCCAAACCTGCCAAGCAAAAAGAAAATACTCAAAGTGATAGGTAGAAAAACAAAAATAAATTCATACGAGTTAAATAACATAAAAAATTATCCGATCATTCTTAAACTTTTTAAAATATAAAAAATACCTGCGGCGATAATAATAACTGCGCCTAGCCGTTTTATCCATTCCATCCACTTACCCGCTTTGGGTAAGTGTTCCAACAACCCGCTAAAAGTTCCGGCTAATATTAAAGAAAACCCCACTCCATACGAAAATACAAACATCAAAATAACTGCATGTAAAATATTTTTTTTAGACCCTGCGTAAACCAAAAGTGAGCCTAACACCGGAGAAGTACACGGTCCAACCATCAAGCCAGCTACCACTCCGAATACAATTACTGCCCATACATGTTTTTTATTGATCTTATGATGAAAAGTTATTTGAAAAAACGGCAAACGTATCCAATCCAACATTACTACTCCAAAAAACAACAACAAAATACCGACCAAGAAATAGATGCCAGGCTGATTTTGCCACTGACCAAAGATTTGGCCGGTCAATGCCGCTACTACCGCTAAACTGCAATAAGTCAACGCTATGCCTAAGACATAAAACAAAGAAAGAAATAAACCGGTTATTTTACTGCCTTCAGTATTAATGCCTGAAATATAACTAACTGTGACTGGTAAAATAGGATAAACACAAGGAGTGAAACTAACGATCACTCCTGAGAAGAAAACCACCAAAAAATCAGTCCACGTTCCATTTAAGTGCATAATTAAATTGAAAAATATTTTGATTCTGGATGTGCGAAATAAAACCCGCATACTGATGCTTCAGGCACCATCATAGCTGTTTCAGTTAATTTAATACCCGTATGCTTAGTAGCGTCTAATAGATCAAAAATTATACGTTTATCTTCATGATTAGGGCAAGTTGGATAGCCTGGAGCTGGACGTATACCTTGATATTTTCCTACCAAAAGTTCACTCTTACTCAAATTCTCATTCGAAGCATAACCCCATATTTTTTTCCTGACTTGTTCATGCAATTTTTCAGCTAAAGCTTCAGCAAAACGATTCGCCAATATTTTAACCATAATCGAAGAATAATCATCGCCCTGCTTTTTATATTTAGCGCATAACCCATCAACACCCTTACCACAAGTAGCAGCAAAGCAACCCAGCCAATCATTAAGTCGTGATTTTTTCGGCGCAATAAAATCAGCTAAAGCATATGAAAACTTTTGACCCTCGAGCAAACGCTGCTGACGTATGGTATGCAATTTATACCAAACCTCTTTCCTGGTCTCATCTTTATAAATTTCAATATCATCGCCTATAGAGTTAGCTGCAAAAATTCCAATCACTCCACTGACTTGAAAAACCTGTTCTTTTATTATCTTATCCAACATTACCTGGGCATCATCATATAATTTCTTAGCTTCAGCACCTTTTTCTTTATCTTTTAAAATATCCGGATACTTATTCTTCAAACCCCATTCAATAAAGAAAAAAGTCCAATCAATATATTCCCGTAATTCTGTAAGATTATTATCTGAATAAACTTTGACCCCTATGATTTTAGGTTTTTTTATCGACGAAAAATCTAGCTTAACCGCTTTTGCCCGCGCCTCTTCGATCGAAAGCAAAGTTTTACTATCCGGTTCCGCAGTCATTTCCTTTTTTATTTTATCGTATTCAGCATGAACAGATTTAAGTAACTCCCCCCGAAGCTTATCATTCATTAATTGCTGACAAACCGTAACACAGCGCGACGCGTCTTTAGTATGTATTACAACCCCTTTATATTCAGGTGCTATCTTGACTGCAGTATGTTTTACCGAAGTGGTGGCACCGCCTAAAACAATCGGAATGTTAAGTCCTCTCCGCTGCATTTCTTTCGCCACATGAACCATCTCATCCAGCGACGGAGTTATTAACCCGCTTAAGCCTATAATATCGGCGTTTTCTTTTACAGCAGTGTCAATTATTTGTTCTGCTGATACCATTACACCCAGATCAATAATTTCAAAATTATTGCATGCCAAAACTACCCCGACGATATTTTTTCCTATATCATGGACATCGCCTTTAACCGTAGCCATTAAAATCTTACCAGCTTTTTTTGCGCCTTCGCCTTTGCTTTCTTCCTCGATAAATGGCTGTAAATATTCAACTGCCTTTTTCATAACCCTCGCGGTTTTTACAACTTGGGGTAAGAACATTTTTCCTTGCCCAAACATCTCGCCTACCGCGTTCATACCATTCATAAGCGGACCTTCAATAATATCCAATGACCTGCGGTATTTTTTACGTGCCTCGTCCACATCTACCTCAATAAAATCCGTTATACCTTTTATCAAAGCATGTTTTAAACGTTCCTCAACTGATACATGACGCCATTCCTGCTGTACTTCAGCTTTTTTCTCCCCCTGTTGAATATTTTGCGCGTAATTTATCAAAATTTCAGTAGCATCAGGTCTGCGGTTAAGCAAAACATCTTCGACCTTTTCTAATAAATCTTTAGGAATATCATCATAAACTGCTATCATCCCGGCATTAACTATACCCATATCCATTCCAGCTTTTATCGCATGATACAGGAACGCGGAATGCATTGCTTCACGTACCTGATCATTGCCCCGGAAAGAAAATGAAACATTACTTACCCCGCCGCTGATCAAACAATGCGGTAAAGTCTCTTTAATCTTTCTGGTCGCGTTAATATAATCCAAAGCGTAATTATTATGCTCGTCCATGCCAGTAGCTACCGCGAAAATATTAGGATCAAAAATAATATCTTCCGGAGGAAAACCAACTTTATCTACCAAAGTCCGATAAGCGCGGGTACAGATCTCGACTTTACGGGTGTAAGTATCCGCCTGCCCTTTTTCATCAAACGCCATGACTACAGCAGCTGCACCATATTTTTTTATCAGAGCCGCGCGTTCAATAAATTTCTCATCGCCTTCTTTCAAACTGATCGAATTCACGATACATTTACCTTGCACGCATTTTAACCCAGCCTCGATAACTTCCCAATTCGAAGAATCTATCATTATCGGCACTCGGCTGATATCCGGCTCAGACACCACTAAATTTAAAAATTTCACCATTTCAGCTCTTGCATCTAACAAGCCTTCGTCCATATTAATGTCAATGATTTGAGCACCAGCGTCTACTTGCTGACGAGCAATTGACAAAGCTTCTTCATATTTTTTCTCATTAATCAGCTTCAAGAATTTTTTTGAACCAGCCACATTAGTCCGCTCTCCCACATTCACAAAATTAGTTTCTTTAGTTAAAATCAAAGGTTCCAAGCCACTGAACATACTGTGAACTGGTAAAGATGGAATACGTCGAGGAACTACGCCTTGAACTGCTGCAGCAAAAGCCCGGATATGGTCAGGTGACGTTCCGCAACAGCCTCCAACAATATTAACCAATCCGTTTTTGGCAAAATCTTTAATGTATTCAGCCATCATTTCAGGTGTTTCATCATAACCGCCAAAAGCATTCGGCAGACCAGCGTTTGGATAAGCGCTGACAAAACATGCTGCCATATTGGATAAGGTTTCAATATGCGGACGCATATCTTTAGCACCCAGAGCACAATTAAAACCAATACTTAAAAGCCCGGCGTGTTTGACTGAAATATAAAAAGCCTCTGCGGTCTGACCAGACAAAGTACGTCCGCTGGCATCAGTGATAGTGCCTGACACCATTAACGGAATATTCTTTCCCGTATTTTCACAAAACGATTGAGCCGCAAACAATGCTGCTTTGCAATTCAAAGTATCAAATACAGTTTCAATAAGTAAAAGATCAGCTCCTCCGTCTACCAGCCCTAAAATTTGTTCAGTATATGCATCGACCAGCTTATCAAAATCAACTGCCCTAAATCCTGGATCTTTTACATCAGGCGAGATCGAAGCAGTACGATTGGTCGGTCCAATAGATCCTGCAACAAAGCGAGGTTTGTTCGGATTTAATTTAGTAAATTTTTCAGCAGCCTTTTTAGCGATACTCGCTGACGCTTTATTCAAACGATATACCAAACTCGTCATATCATAATCAGCCATACTGATCGCGTTAGCGTTAAATGTATTGGTCTCAATTATATCCGCGCCAGCCTCCAAATATTCTTCATGTATTTCCTGAATGATATTCGGACGGGTCAAAGACAAAAGATCATTATTGCCTTTAAGGTTTATCAGATGTGATTTAAAATCCTCCCCCCGATAATCTTCTTCCGTAAGACCATAGCGCTGGATCATAGTTCCCATTGCACCGTCGAGAACCAATATCCGCTCTTCTAACAATTTATAAATTATATGTGATTTATTCATAATTTTTTTTACATTCCAAAGTCAACCTGAATATCCTTAAATATTACCCGCAACTTCTCCAAAGCTAAATTCTGGTCGATAAAATAAGGGCTGGTAGCAACAGTGATAAAATCACTGTCTTCAATATACCTTTTTATAACCCGGATTTTGGTGTTCTCCGGTATATAATCCATATCCGGAGCGAAAATATCCAAGTCTAAATCAAGTAAACATCTGCCCGGCCAAACCGGCTCAGAAAATGATTCTTTTTTATTAACCATGATCACGTCACTGAACAAACCCAAATCAATAGCGGGTTTAACAAAATTCCCAACATTTAAAACCTTATTTGTATAATTCCAAGCCGCTTGCAGGTCTATTTGATCCAAATTCTGGTCAAAAATAATTTCCGGATCTCTGGTATCTAAATGCTGGTCAATATGGACTAAAGGGTCTATGCCGTCGATCTTACCGTTAGCCTGCCCCCACAGCCAAATAAAAAACGCGTGATTATGATTATCAAAAATAAAAATATCTTTCCTGCCCAAACGCCAATGCACAAAATGTTTTAGACCCGCGCAATTCTTTTCTTTACCGTCTGCGATCTCGCTAAAAACCGCCTGCTCTCCCAATTTAACATCCTTGAGACTGCCGTTTATAAAATCCGGTACAAATATCTTTTTATTGATCCGCTGGTCATAAGAAAACGCGTTATTCCCGAACGGCTCTTCAATCCAAAACCCTTTATAAAATTCATTTAAAGTCTTTTTCATACTTCTTTTTTATTATTTCAAACTGTTTAATCTCTTCTTGTGAAGGCGCGTTTCCTCGTAAATTATCATCTAAAATGTTCTTTTTATCAACATTAAAAAGCTGTAATTTATATCTTTTTGCGCCTTTTATCATTTCAGCTATTTCGACAATATCATTTTCGGTCATCAATCCCGGAATAAAAGTTGTTCGAAACTCATAATCCAAAGCTGAATCTTTAATTATCTCTATGCTTTGTTTTACATTATCCGCAAAATTATCTACCCCTGCCACATCAAAATATTTAACAAAAGGAGCCTTTATATCCATCGCGATATAATCAAGCACATTCTGGTCGATCAAAGCTTGGATAACCTCGGGTCTGCTGCCATTCGTGTCAAGCTTGAGGGCATAGCCCATATTTTTGACATTCAAAGAAAACGGGAGGAGATCCAACTGCAAAGTTGGTTCCCCTCCCGTAATAACAACTCCCCCAAGCTGCCCTCGCCGCTTGTTGAGAAAATCAAGAACTTCTTCTTCATGAATAAGAGCAGAATAACTTTTAGGATCGACCAGCTCCGGATTATGGCAATACGGACACCGAAAGTTACATCCTTGCACAAAAATTACTGCAGCAATCTTGCCAGGAAAATCTATCAAAGAAAACTTAATTAACCCGCCAATTTTCATTTAAAATATTTGACAATTTTATCGGGCACGATGTATCGTGCCCCTACGCATTTTACTTTACTCTAACTTCTAACGTTTTTATACTTTACACGCTTCGGTTTCAGTTGACGGTTTTGCATCCTGCTCTTTAACCGCACCCATCACTTTGCTAAGAGCGTACGTTTTACGCCGTGTAAATTCTTCCTGTTTACCTTTGTTCCACTGTTCTACCGGACGTAAATATCCCACTACTCGTGAATAAACTTCGCATTGACTTTCACACTTGCTGCATACTTTATGCTCTCCAGCAATATAACCGCAAGTCGGACAAACACTAAAAGTCGGAGTAATAGTAAAATAAGGTAAATGATATTTATGACATACGGTTTTTATAAGTTCACGTAACGCTATCGGATCTGTGATTTTCTCGCCAACAAACCCATGCAGAACTGTTCCGCCGGTATATTTGGTCTGTAATGAATCTTGATGGTCTAACACTTCAAAAATATCATCTGAATGATCTACTGGTAAATGCGTTGAATTCGTATAAAACGGATCATCTGTATAATTATTTTTGAAACAAGGCATATCAGTAAAATTTTCTTTATCAATCTTAGCCAAACGATAACATACACCTTCTGCAGGGGTAGCTTCCAAATTATAAATACTGTCAGTTTCATCCTGAATTTTCATGATCTTTTCTCTCATGAATTCCAAAGTGCGCTCCGCAAAAAGCTTTCCTTCAGGACTAGCAATACCTTGACCGATCATGTTCATACAAGCTTCATTCATACCAATCAAACCAATAGTGGAGAAATGATTCTTCCAATATTGCCCAGTGCGTTTTTTAATATTGCGCAGATAAAATTTCATATATGGATAAAGATTACCGTCGGTAAATTGTTCTAATATCTTGCGTTTAATCTCCAAACTTTCTTTAGCGATCTCCATTTTTTCTTCAATTAATTTAAAAAATGCAGCCTCGTCTTTTCCGGAAAGATATGCTAAACGCGGCATATTCAAAGTTACTACCCCAATTGAACCAGTTAAAGGCGAAGCTCCGAACAAACCACCGCCTCGACTCCGTAACTGCCGGTTATCCAAACGCAAACGACAACACATACTGCGCGCATCTTCAGGGTCCATGTCTGAATTAACGAAATTTGAAAAATATGGAATACCATAACGGGCTGTAACTTCCCATAAAGTATTCATATTAGGATTACTCCAATCAAAATCCTGAGTAATGTTATAAGTCGGGATCGGGAAAGTGAATACGCGTCCTTTTGCATCCCCTTCCATCATAACTTCCAAGAACGCTTTATTAAGCATATCCATTTCGGTTTGAAACTCTTTATAAACCTTATCCTTCATTTCACCGCCAATAACTACAAATTGGTCAGCAAAATGCTTTGGACAATGCAAGTCCATAGTTATATTAGTGAACGGAGTTTGAAAACCAACTCTGGTCGGAACATTAATATTAAAAACAAATTCCTGCAACGCTTGTTTAACTTCTTTATAACCCAAGCCATCATAATGAATAAATGGAGCCAATAATGTATCAAAATTTGAAAAAGCCTGGGCGCCAGCAGCCTCACCTTGTAAAGTATAAAAGAAATTAACTATCTGACCTAAAGCACTGCGGAAATGTTTTGCAGCTGATGATTCCATTTTACCAGCAGCGCCTTTGAACCCGCTAGATAAAAGATCGTGAAGATCCCAGCCTACGCAATAGACGCTGATCAAACCCAAATCATGGATATGAAAATCACCATTATGATGGGCGACTTTAATCCGGGGCGGATAAATCTTGTTCAACCAATAAACTTTACTTAATTCCGACGACAAATATTGATTCAACCCTTGCAAAGAAAATGCCATATTACTATTTTCATTTACTTGCCAATCACTTTTAGAAAGATATTGATCTACCAGATCTACGTTACTACGAGAAGTAATTTCGCGGATATGCGCGTGTTGGTCGCGATAAATAATATAAGCTTTAGCCGTCTTTCTATAAGGAGAAGTAAGCAAAACTTCTTCGACTATATCTTGAATTTCTTCGACGGTAGGAATCCGTTCACCAAACATCTGCTGGGCGATATTTATAACTCGGAAAGTCAATTTTTGCGCTACATCTTCATTAAATTCCCCGCTCGCTTTTCCCGCCTTAACCAACGCACTGTTAATTTTCTTCGAATCAAAAGGAACCTGAACATTATTACGCTTTACAATAGTTTTAAAAATATTAATAGACTCCATTCCCCCGCCTCCTTCTATATGTAAACCCCCCGGATAATTTCACTTTGTTTTCACCTGACTGCATTATACACACCATATATTGTGTGTCAAGCTCTTTTTAGCCCAATATATTGTATTTTTTATCTACTTTAGAAGTAACTAGTTTTAACCTATTTTCCCTTAAACTTACCATGTCTTAGAACAGTATTTTGTTCATCAAAAGGTAAAAAATCACGTTTTTCAACGTCATAAACCATTACCACCGGAAGATCTTTAAATGTTTTTTTAATCTCTGCCATAGCCCTTTCGTCCAATGGATGTATATCCGACGGACGTAAAGGTGTATTAATTTGTATCTCGTCAGGAGCTATATCCCGAGCGGCTCGCGCGATAATTTCCGCCTGCTCCTGATTTTCCGACGAGAACATAATCTGCAAAGCAAATTTATTTTTAAATCCCCTACGGAAATTTTTAATACCCTCAATCAAGTCGACGTAATTTATAGAAGGATCCGGACGGTTGATTTTCTTAAAACTTTTATCGTCGAAAGCGTCCATTTTTGCCAAAATAAAATCCGCACGCATCAAGTCTGCTTGCACGTCGAGCCAGCCTAATAAAGTAGAGTTGGTTATGACTGCCACTTTCTTTGCCTGGTCCCGCTTGATCAAGCTTATCATCTCGCCTAAATTCTTGGCTAAAGTAGGCTCGCCCCGTCCTGAAAAAGTATAATAATCTACCTTTACACCCTCAGGCAAAGCATTTACTTCTCGGATTATATCCTCGGAAGGCACAAATACCCTGCGCTTATTTTCTGTACCGTTACCTGCGCCTAATTGACAGTATGTGCAGTCAAAATTGCACACCTTATGAGCGGTGGAGATCGGGTCTATCCCGAGGGACATTCCCAATCTCCACGAATACACTGGACCGTAAATATAACGGAAATTATGCTGTTCCGATTCTAAAACTTTAGGCATGAATTAACAACCATATTAACTTCTAAAAAAATAATAATTAGTCAACCTTTACTACCTCAACATTAAAATTTAAAGTTTTTCCGGCTAAAGGATGATTAAAATCAACTAAAATAACTGCATCTTTGATCTCTTTAATTATACCGACTACTCCATTAGTCTGACCTTTCGCTTTCAACTCGATCATCATGCCTGGCTTGCCTGCAAAATCTTTAGGAAATTGAGTCTTAGCTACTTCTCTAACCATTTTAGGGTCGATTTCACCGTAAGCATCTTTAGGCGCAACTACGATTTCTTTCTTATCCCCAACTTTCATACCCATCATTTTATTTTCCAAACCAGGTATGATCATGTTCCCACCGACGGTAAATGTTAGCGGCTGCTTTGATTCTTCGACCACTTTACCATCAACTTTCAAGACATAATTGAACTGTACTTTTTTGCCTTTTTCAACTTTATCAGCAGCAAAAGACAATGATACAAAACCAGTTAAAATTAAGCCTGTTAATAATAGAGTTAAACTTTTCATACTTTTTCCTTTCATGTGCTGCTATTTTTATAAATTTAAAAGCGGTTTGTAATACTCCATAATACTCTTAAAACTTGCTGCCATTACCCAGGTCAACAACATTGTAAAAACTACAGCCACAATAGTCCAAGTTATTTTCTTACGCATACTATAATACGGATTAAACCAAACTAAAGGCAGCATAAAAGGACCGATTGCCAGCAAAGAAACAATCAAACTATTCGTCCGAAAATACCAGGGTATTTTCTTTTCAGACGGAGGCAAGCCGGATACTGGCTCAAGAAATTCAGAGCAAAATCTGCATTTTATTGCTTCGTCCTGAATCATTTCTTTACAAAACGGACATTGTTTCATAACTTCTTTAATTCACTTTCATCCATTTTATAACAATATTCCTCGGAAGGGAATTGCGCTTTTTCAACTTCTTCTTTATATTGCGCTATAGCTTTTACTATTATCTCTGAACAATTCGCGTATTGTTTCACAAACTTTGGACGAAATCCAGAAAACAATCCTAAAATATCATGCACTACTAAAACTTGACCGTCACAATCAATTCCAGCTCCGATACCAATCGTCGGTATTTTTAATCTGGTCGTTATAATTTTGGCTAATGGAGCAGGGACGCATTCTAAAACCACGCCAAAACATCCTGCGTATTCCATATCCGACGCTTGGTCAATTATACGTTTAGCCGAATCAGCGTCTTTACCTTGCACTTTAAATCCGCCTAATTGCTCAGCAGTTTGCGGTGTTAATCCTACATGTCCGATAACCGGAATATTATTTGATGCCACAGCTCGTATAATATCCAAACAGCCATCAAACCATTCGATCTTTACAGCGTCGCATTTGGCATCATTCATAAATTGTTCAGCGTATTTTACAGCAGCGTCTATTCCTTGTCTAACTGAATCATAAGGCATATCTACAGCAACCATGGAATGCTTTACTGCTCGACCTACAGCTTTAGCATGGTGCAGCATTTCTGGCATACCAACTTCCGTGGTCGTATTCAATCCCAAAACCACATTCGCTAAAGAATCTCCTACCAGAACTACATCAATCCCCGCTTCATCCGCCATCCGGGCAAAAGGATAATCATAAGCAGTAAGCATAGAAATCTTCCGCTTATTCTTCAGATCCAAAATATCTTTAACAGTCTTTCGCATTTTTAAATCCTTTCCGCCATACTCTCCGCAACCACCATCCCCGACGCAATCGCATCTATAACTTGCCTTGCATTGCTAACCACGTTACCCGCAGCATAAACCCTGTCAATAGAAGTCAAACCATCTTCATCCACTTCAATAGTACCGTCCTCACCCACATCTAAAGCCGGCGACATTTTTGCTAATAAAGCATTTGGTTTATGACCAATCGCAATTATCAGAGTATCTGCTTCAATTTCGAATTCTGAGCCAGGAACCTCGTCGAGAGTCCAATTGCCTTTCTTATCCAATTCCGCGTAATCCATACGCACGCATTTTACTGCTTTCACAAAATTATCCTCTCCAGCAATAATTTCAACTGGTCTGGACATAGGCTCGAATTTTATGCCCTCTTCTTTAGCATATTCGCGCTCTGAAGGACGGACCCGCATATCTTCTTCAGTAGCCTTGAATATCAATTTTACTTCCCTACCTAAACGTACTGCGGATCTGGCACAATCTAAAGCAGTATTTCCTGACCCCACGACCAAGATTTTAGAACCAATAACAAAATTCGGAATATATCGTGAAAAAATGCCGCTCTTCATTAAATTAACCCGCATCAAAAATTCTTCACCATAATAAACCCCGCCTAAATTAACCCCTGGGATATCCAAAAATCTCGGCACTGCTGCACCAGTTGCTAAAAGCACAGCCGCAAAACCTTGTTGATTCAATAATTCTTCTAAAGTAACGGTCTTACCGACTAAACAATTCATTTCAAATTTAACATCTAAAGCTTTAATGTCATTTATTTCTCCGTCGAGAATTTTCTTTGGTATTCTAAATTCCGGTACCCCATACCTGAGCACTCCACCGGCTCTATCAAAAGATTCAAATACTGTAACAGCATAACCTTTTTTTGTTAAAACAAACGCTGCAGATAATCCTGTAGGACCAGACCCAATTATTGCAACCTTTTTGGAACTCTTATCTAGTGGTTTATTTTTAATAGTTTTAGTTTTTCCAAAATCAGCAGTAAAACGTTCTAAAGCTCGGATAGCAATCGCTCCGTCTTTATCCTTTAAAATACAAGCACCTTCACATTGAGCGGAACAGATCCGCCCGCAAATTGCTGGAAAAGGATTCGACTGTTTGATTACCTGATAAGCTTCATTCAGATTACCATCGCGTAAATTACGTACAAAACCCGGTATATCTATGCCAATCGGACAACCGCTCACGCATTGGGGCGATTTGCACTGAATACATCGGCGAGCTTCTTCAACCGCTATTTTCCGCGAAAAACCGAGAGAAACTTCGTTAAAATTGTGGACCCTTCGGTCGGCTTGTTGTGCTGCAACTTGTGGCTGCGGCATTTGTCTGACTCCTTCAAAGCGTTCATACGAACTTTAAAATCTTCAAAATCTACTTTATGCCCGTCAAATTCTGGACCATCAGTACAGGCTAATATCAATTCTCCGGCGATCTTTACTCTGCAAGCTCCGCACATTCCCATACAATCGACCATAACCGGATTAAGCTGAACTTTAGCCGGAATATTCTTTTGTTTAGCAATTGCGACAACCTCCTGCATCATATCAATAGCGCCGATCGCATATATTAGACCAACTTTTTCTTTAGCAATTATTTCTTTTAAAACATCAGTTACAACGCCGCGGCGTTCATACGAACCGTCATTAGTAGTAATAAATATTTTATTACTGACAATCCGCATTTGCGCTTCCAGCATTAATTCTAATTTAGTCTTTGCACCTATAATACCAATAATCTTATTGCCCTCTTTACGGTACGCGCGAGCAATGGGAAGCATTTGCGCTGACCCGACTCCAGTCGCAATACACACGACCAGACCACATTTTTCAATTTTTGCAGGCTGACCTAATGGTCCTAAAATAGAAAATACTGATTCATGAATCGGCAAACTTCCTAGTTTTCCAGTAGTATCGCCTTTTTCCTGAAATATCAAAGCGATAGTACTCCGTCCCTCATCTGTTTCAACCACAGTGAGCGGGATACGTTCATCACCTTCTTCAGGACATATACTGACGAACTGACCAGGACGGACTTTGCGGGCAATTTGAGGAGCATATATATCTACCCGCTTAACATCTTCAGCAAGGATTTGTTTATTCAAAATTTCAAACATAGTCTGTGTATTCTAAAAGAAAAGAATAAGAAAGTCTAATATAAAAAAATAGTATAACTAAAAAAATACCCAAGGAGGGGGTTTGGGTGCAGCCATCGCAATATTAAAAGCAGTTTTAGCCAAGTCTAATGGCAATTTTAATAATGAAAGCGGCACTTGAAGCAGCGAACATCCGTTCAAAAATAAACAGCACGCCAACAAAAGCAAACACACCGGCAATTTTTTCATATATATCCTTTTTTATTGCACTTGGTAAAACACTCGCCACCAACAATTATCATCATCAATGCTTGCGCCGATAGCCATATTTTTAATATTAGTCAACGCGTTTAATAGAGGATAAATCAAATTATCCAAATAAAAATTGCGTTCGGTTAAAGGCGGCGTAGTATCAGGTCGCATATTCTTTATAGTTTCTTCAGCTGTCTTGACCTTGTCCTTTAGCCCGCTGATTTCCATTTTTATCGAACTAATCTTTTTCTGTAAATCGTCTTCATTTTTATATTTTTCAGTTAAATCTATTTTGGTATCAGCCTTATCTGCCTGCTTAACTTCTTCTTTCAAAGCTTTAAGCTGAGCCTCAGCGTCTGACAAATCAGTTTGATTCATAGTTAATTTAGAATTGTAATCTTCCAAACGATTTTGTGCGCCCTTTTTAAAAGCTGCACGCTGTTCTGATGTCCTGGTTATAAAATCATTACCATAGCCTACCAATTCTTTAGCAACTTTAAACAATCTTTCCATACCAAAATAATCAAAACTTCTGCCCATACTGGTCAAACCTTTATCCAAAGTTTTGAACTCTTCAGAATTCTTTAATCCCTGTCCGCTTTTTGCTAATTCCAAAGTCTGCTTTATAACGCTTGCATGCAAAGATAATAAAAAATAATCATCTTTGTAACAATAAGCCGGCTGAATCTCTGCGCCCATAGGTAATTGTAAAGAATTTATAGTATAGCCTTCGTATTCTTCCTTTTTGGTAGGCAAAGGAAATTTTGCCAACATTTGCTCAAAAATTTCTTTTTGTTTCATTTTAAGAAAAAATAAAAATTTCGGCATGGGGATTTTTTGTTGCATATAATTAACCATTTCTATTCCACTCCAATACCCACCCCATTCATCACCTATTGCAGGTATAATCTGCGTCTCCAGATCTAGACCTAAACTGCCTTTTACCATCTGCGAAGCTATCGCAGTCTGTGAAAAATTACCAGCACTAGGCGATAGTTGTTCAGACTTTTTAAAATAATCCCATAATTTCTCTGCACTAAAATATCCATCCCAATGATAAGCCAAAACATCTTCAGGAACAAAAGCCAGTGTATTATTTGGTTTTGAACCACTTTTTTCAAAAAATGGCTGCATATCAGGCGATAAAGATCCCCGATCAAAAGACCACCGCCCATTAAGTTCATTTGGATCACCCCAAAAACCAGCTAAAGCAAAAGAACGATAACCGTCAAAATATTTTAATGCTGAGGCAGACTGTTTCGCCCCAAAACTAGATATATAATCCTTAGCCATACCGACCAGAATTTCAACGTTAACAAAAACATCTAAATCAGATTTTTTACCAGCATTAGCCAGATGACGAATAAAAGACCGGTCAGATGCCAAAGATGATTTAGAGCCTTTAGAAACATCCACTAATTTTTTCAAAGCATCTTCAGAAAAACCCAAAGCCACCCATTTGCCAAAACGCACAAAACATAATCTAATCCCTTTATCCGGTACTACAATAGTATGAATAGCTGCTCCTCGATAACTCGAATGTTCAATAGTCACACCCTGAACATTCTTGTCATTCAAAAATCCGGAGAACAATTCTAAAAATTGAACGTCTGATGTTACTTTTGTTACAAGATAAATATTAGACATTATCTGCCGTATGCCTTCTTCCATCCCAAGCTTATTAACTTCAGCTAATGCCGTAGTATCCAAATTAATCGGATACACAGCCAAAACCGCTTCCTGGCTTAAAAACTTTTTGAACACTTCATTATCAACTACAGCTTCCCAGTCTGTTAAACTCCCTTTAAATTCATTTTTCTGACCAGGTTTAGCCAATTTTGCAGCTACCATATTAAAATTGATTCTTGAAAATTGCGACCATAAATTAAGACTGAATAATGATTCAAGATTTTTTTTGATATTAGAAGCTTTAACATAAATAAGAACTTTGGAAGGTAAAAAATCTTCAGCACTACGTTTTTGCGAGACAATAAAACTGTTTACCAAAAAAGCTGCAACCGCTACTACAATTATTATCACGCCTAAAAGCCATACTGGCTTATACTTTTTCTGGTCAGCCATTTTATTCTCCTAATCTAAAAAAATTTGTAACATTTTTATTTAAAACATCTGATGTTGATTCTATATCACAATTCTTAAGACTACAATATAACTCTAAAGTTTTATACACATCCTTGGGCTCAGCAGAAAATCCAGAATCCTTGTTATCCCCCATACGATAAAATACCGGCGTATCCGTTTCGATCAAAATTTTTCCCGTCGGAGTTTGTTTAGCCACCAACTGCGCTTCTGGACTATAAGCCAAACTGGGCGTAACTGAAACCAAATATCCCTGCGCTAAAATCTTATCTAAAATTTCTATAGGTCCGCTATACCAATGAAATACCGCGCGTTTAATACCCATTTCTTCGGTGATCTTAAAACATTCTTCCCACGCGCCCCGGGAATGAATCGACACAGGTAGATCATATTTCAACGCTTCTGACAAAAGTGCCCGGAACACAAGACGCTGTTTATTTTTTATATCTTCATCTTTTCGCGCCCAGCGATACCAAAAATCCAAACCGATCTCACCTATAGCAGTTATTTCCGCGCGATTGATTTTTATAAACTCTTTTACAGCATTTAAATCTTCTTTATGCGCTTCAGACGGGTGAATACCACACGCTAAATAAATTTTTGGGAAAGTGATTGAACGGCAGATCTCTAAATTGCGTTTTGAATGGGCTAATCCTTCACTAACTGCGACTACAGCTTCAACACCAGAGTCAGCAGCACGTTTTAATGCTGCTTCACAATCAGCAAGCTGGTCCAAATGCGCGTGAGTGTCTATTAGTTTAATATGCCCCCTCCCCTACCCCTCCCCACAGAGTGGGAGGGTATTTACTAAAATATTTTTTAGATGATTTCCTTGTATCTCAACCACTCCACCCTCAGCAGTCACGTAAAAAGTTCCGCCGCTGCCGGTTTTTATTTTTAAAGTTTTAGCTAAATCTTTCAGGTAAGCTTCGTCTTTAGGCAAACCGCTGATCACAGTCACAACTTTACCACTACGACCAGACTTATCTAATTTAACGATAGGAGAATATTGGTCGAGTTTTGGTTTGGTAGGGTCATAAGACGGGCAGTCGCATGCCTCAATAACCTTTTTGCATTTGGGACAAATAGACTTGCCTTCATTATTTTTGGGAAATATAGAATCAGGAATAAATATCATTTAACTCTCCAATATAAAAGTAACCGGTCCATCATTTATCAAATGCACATCCATCATAGCGCGGAATTTGCCGACCTCAACTTTAAAGCCTTGCAACCGAAGCTGGGTAACAAAGTATTCATATAACTGTTCTGCTAATTCTGGAGGCGCAGCATCATCGAATGACGGTCGTCTGCCTTTTTTACAATCACCATACAAAGTAAATTGGGATACTACCAAAAATTGCGCGCCAACTTCAGCACCGGAACAATTCATTTTGCCGTTTTTATCCTCGAACATCCGTAATTGCGCTACTTTATTGATCAGAAAATCTGCTTGCGCTTGTGTATCTCCTTTAGTCACACCTAAAAAAATAAGCGCGCCAAAACCGATCTCACCGACAGTTTTTCCGTCAACCACGACTTTAGATTGTTTAACTCTTTGAATGACAAGTTTCATCAGGCAAGCTCATTAAATTTAAATGGAACATTAACAGCCATGAGCGTTTTCCATTTAGCGTAAGCATCTTTATCAAAATTATGGGTTAAATTAAACTCGACAAATTCCAGATACTCATCCATTGAAAGAATTTTCTCCGGTGCAGTCTTATCCATAATTATCGGCAATTTAATTTCTTTCATTTTACTACCTCTAATATCCGATTATAAATTTCATTGGTTCCGTATTTAAGACACATAGTTTTAAATTTATTTTCAGCAATATCAATATTGTTAATTCGTATCAAATTGATAATATCCGGTAAATCCTTAACTAATCGGTTTTTAAAATTATATTTTATTGAGTGCAATTTTAAAGCGATTAAATGATAAAGTGACGGCAGCTTGAAAGTTTCTCCAACTATATTGAATTCATTTGCATCTTTCATGAATTGAGTGAAAGTATCCCGATCAACAAGCATAAAATCAACATCCATCATGGAAGATTTAATACTCTTAAACTGTACAAAAGCTTCCTGCTTCAAAACTTTTTCATAGCCGTTTTTTATTAATGAATCCTCTATCTTCTCAAAATCTTCGGACGTTATAAGAAAATCCACATCTGCAGTTTGTCTGGAAACCTTATAATAATTCACCGCAAAACCGCCAATCAAAATACACGAAATATTTTTCTCGCGTACCAAATCACCAATGAAATGAAAAATCGACACACTCTTCATAAACTATTCCCTAAAAAAATTCGCATATATGCAACGCGATAATTATAACATCGGATTCTAAACTACAAAATTCTTTTAATCTAATTAATTTTGCTATCCCAAAAGCTAAGTTTATGTTAAAAAGTTAGCCTATGAAACTCTACGAAGTATTGCAAAAATATGATTTCCCCCCTGAACACATTGCTATGTTCGAGCAAACCGGCATTGTGGATCTTTATCCGCCGCAGGCTGAATGTATTAAAAAAGGACTTTTAGACCGTAAAAATATGCTAGTCTCAGTACCTACTGCAGCAGGTAAAACTTTAATGGCTGAATTATGCATGCTGCGCTCTTTGCTACTTAAAAAAGGTCGGGGACTTTATATCGCGCCTTTAAAAGCTTTAGCCAGTGAAAAATATAATGATTTCAAAAAACGTTTTACGCCGCTTGGAATTTCAGTAGGTATTGCTGTAGGCGACCATGATTCATCTGAAGGAGATATAAAAAACGCTGACATCATAATCGCAACCGCGGAAAAAGTGGATTCGCTTTTACGCTCAAAAGCTACCTGGCTGATCGACTGCTTGGGCGTGGTAGTTATAGACGAGATCCATTTTATAAATGACGGCAGCCGCGGACCCACTTTAGAAATCTTAACTGCCCGCATCCGTCAATTAAATCCCAAGATCCAATTTTTAGGTTTAAGCGCAACTGTCAGCAATGCTAAAGATATGGCAAAATGGCTAAATGCTGAATTAGTATCAAGTAATTGGCGTCCAGTCCCCTTAAAAGAAGGCGTTTATTTTCACGAAGAAATCCAATTTAAAGATCACGGCACGCGGGTAATTGACAACACTGGCGACGATGATGTCAGCAAAATTACAGTTGATACTTTACGCAGAGGCGGACAAGTTTTAATATTTGTAAATTCGAGACGATCAGCCCAAGCTGTAGCCCGAGAAATATCTTCTCACGTTTCCAAACATATATCACATGAGGAGCGGGAATTATTAAAACACCTGAGTGAAAAGATTATTGGAAACAAAGCTGAATCAACCAAATTATGTCAAAAATTAGCAGATGCAGTTATTCACGGCTCAGCTTTTCACCACGCCGGACTAAAACCTAATCAACGCGAGCTGGTCGAGAATAACTTTAAAAATAATATTATCAAAGTTATAAGCTGTACGCCTACTCTGGCAGCCGGCGTTAACTTGCCCGCACAACGAGCTATAATCCGCGACGTAAAACGTTTTGAATTAGGCTTAGGCTCAGCTTTTATTCCAGTATCTGAATACAAACAATGCGCTGGACGAGCTGGACGACCGCAATACGATGATTTTGGCGAAGCTGTAATAGTAGCCAAATCCCATTCCGAAGCATCGACTTTAATGGAACGCTTTGTCGAAGGACAAACCGAGCCTATAACCTCTAAACTAAATGAAGAATCTGCTCTGCGCACTCATATACTAGCATCGATTGCGGGCGGATATATATACGACATTCAAGGCATGTTTGAATTCATATCTCATACGTTCTTGTATCATCAAAACCCAACTAAAGCTTTATTAGATAAGATCGAAAACATTTTCGCGTTCTTAACCAAAGAAGGCTTTATCCAAGTTAGCGGTAAACGATACTTTGCAACCCCATTAGGCGCGCTGACCAGCCGTTTATATATTGACCCATTCTCTGCCATTACTTTACGCAGTGCTTTAAAAAAACTGAAACCCGACGACACTATTTCCAGCATTGGCATGCTCCACGCTTTATGCTGCTGCCCGGATGGTCCTTTGACCCAGAATGTAGGAAAAAAAATCGCCGAAGATTTGAACATGTTCATCTCTCAATTCCAAAAAGATTTTATACTAACTCCGTCAAACTGGCCTGACCTGGAAGATTTCTTTTATTATTTAGGCACCATGAAAGCAACCTGGCTTTTAACCCATTGGATTGAAGAAGAAAAAGAAGATTACATCTGCGAATTTTTTGATATGGGACCTGGAGACATTTACCGTCTGGTAGAAGCTGCTCAACGCCTTTTATACGCCGCGCAATCTATCGCGCATCTGGAACACCTGAAAAATTTCACCTTTCAACTCGAAAATTTAAAAAATAGAATCCATTACGGTATTAAAGAAGAATTATTAGATATCATTAAATTACGAGGAGTAGGACGAGTGAGAGCCCGCGCCATGTTCGGTCACGGCATAAAATCAATCGCCGACCTAAAATATCTTTCTGTAAACGAATTAGCATCTATCAAAGCCATAGGCAAAACTTTAGCGCAGGATATTATTAATCAGGTACATACAAAATAAATTATTGATTCCACACTGCAGACAGGTCCTTTATTAACGACGTCGAATAAACCACCGGCATAAATCCTTGTATTACTTTATCATCAAACTGTCTTTCCCACTCTCCCCTAAAATCAATCCCCTCTCCCGTATTCTCAACTTTCATTTGTGTTTCATCAAAACGAATACCTCCGGGTGATTGGGACTGTATTGGGGATAATTGCGCTGAATCCTCGCTTTTCAACAACGTCCCCAATTTAACTATTTTATATTTAGGATAAATAACCGGTTTTTTGCCTTGTTTCTCATGTTGAAAAACAGAAAGAGAGCTGTGAACTGGAACCGGAATTTTCTTTTTACGTAAAAAGTTAAACACCTCTTTTGATTCTTCATCTGATAAAGTATCAACGTAGCCCATCAGCTGGATTAATCTCTTCAATATATGTGCATATTCTGGAAATGCCTCAGTCTCTACTGCGGCTTTAAAAAACTCAATATAAAATTTTTCATTTCCCATAACGTTTAAAATTACTTGAAAATCCCTCCCCATCAATTGAAGTCCAGTGCTCTCCAGTTCTTCGATATAAACATGATTTGGATCAAAGCGAGCCCAAAGTTGTGCATTGGGAGATACAATAAAAAAATTAGATCTATGCGCCTCTGTAAAATTATTTCTGATAAAGTTTTTTCCATCTATATAAAATTTTTTTGCCTGTATTTTATTTTCTTTTTCTATGAACGAAACCATTCTAGGTGATAAAATCGAAATTTCACCCCTATCTAAGATGAAAATCTTGGGAAAGCTTTTATATTCTTCTGAATCCGGAAGCATTTGAATGATAGCAAATAAAATATTATTCCATAAGTCCCTGTATCTAAACTCAATATTCCTAGGTAAAACTCTTTGCGCAATATAAATGCCACCCTCAAACACTTTTAAAATACCCAATAGATCTTTTAAGCGGTTGAAATAATAGTCCACAATATCGTTCCAGGCTGTTTTGTGTTTGATCATGGTCAATAAACGTACATCCGCAGGGTGCATTGATATAGTAATATTTCCTTTCGGGAACCATTTCATGAAACTCCTAATATTTCTTGCGGCTAATTCTTTATCCACTCCCTGATAGTCATGAATGATCATTCCGCTAAGATCCATCAATTTATAAATGTCCCCGATTCCTGCTCCGGATGGATCATTATAATAAAGCGCTTCAAACTCAATCGAATTAAAGTCACTTCGTTTCAATTTAGCCAACATAACTGCTAAAGGATATGGCATTGAAACAGGATTATTTGTAAATCTTTGAATCGCGCAGAACAAACACATATTCGGACACCCATCAATGAACAATACGGGATTTCTATTTATATAGTCCCAAAATTTCTCGTCTATTTGTAAAAAATATTTCTGCGGGAACTGATCCATTACCTCCTGTCCAGTCATATCCGGAATATTTTTGAAATATGTGATTAATTGATGCATTTCCGTTACCTCTGCATCCGACAATACGCTTTCTGAAAGAGTTAAAACCCTTTTCCCCTCCTCACTCAAAATCCCGATCTTTTCATATTCTTTAAAAACTGTATCTCTGATCCACGCTAAATTCTCGACCACAAACGCACGCTGTTCTTGTACTAATTGTGCTGGATCATTTACAGGTTTTAAAGCCTCTAATACAAACACTCTCTTAACTGTTGGTACAATTTGCTTTAATTCGCCTTTATCGTCCCACAACCTATCCAGCGGTAAATAAAACGGCAAACCATATTCAATCAACATCTGCCATAATTTTTCTTGTAACTCAGATAAATTTTGATCAAATGGTCTGCCTTCAAATGTTGAATTATGATACAAATAAAACCACTGATGCCATTGTTTTAAAAAATCTTTATTCCAAAATTTAACAATTGCATAATACGAAAACTGGTCATCATTATAACTCCATAAATGAGATAAAATATTAGCCTTTAAATTTGAAGATAAATTTTTAGGCAAATCTTTAGCAAATATATATTTTGGACCCATCACTACTTCTATTTTTCCTTTTGCAGACATAACAAATCTAGGTAGGAATCCTCGATGAGAATTACGACCTTGAACCGAAAAAGTTCTTTTAGTGTAAGGATCCAAAATATTATTATAATATTTCGAGGACAAAACCATCTTCGGATTATGCGTCACAACCAGCTTCGGCTGTCCCTGATCCTGAGCAAATATTTCGATTCGTTTTAATATTTTTTCATTTATAGCCAACCACTCCGGATATATACTTGACAATTCTTCATGCGGTTCTAACATGCCAACACTAATTACCTCGCATCTATTTCTTAATTTTTCTATAATAATTTTAAATTTATTAAAATAGTATTCTTCTATTTCAGCAACTGAAGCATGCTGTTTTTTAAGTCGCAATAGATCTACATCCATAGGATGAACTGACAAATTAACATAAAATTTATTTAAAGTTTTAGCATAAAAATTTATACGCTCTAAATTTCTTACTGCTAAATCTTCGTAACCCTCCACAACCCCATGGGTAATTATACCGTCTAAATCAGTTAACTTCATTACGTCAGCAAATAGCGCGCCGGACGGATCCTCATAATACAAAGGTTCATAATTAAAAACGCTTGATTTAATCTTAATTCCTTTACGTACCGCCATAATTAGCAAAGGAAATGGCATGGATTTAAGCTTAGCCCCGTGTTGAAAAGGGCAGAATAAACATAAATTAGGACAACCTGACACCATTTCTAATTCGATTTGCCTTAATTTTTTTATCCTGCCGTCCATATCTCTAAAATAAGCTTGCGGAAATTTCTCAATAATCTCCTGCTTCGACATATTAGGTATATTTCTAAAATAACTCATTAACCGATAAAGCGAAAATACTTGCCGCTCACTAAGATTGTTCAGATCTAAAGTTAAAAGTTTCTTCCCTTGCGCGCTTAAAATTTCATCTTTGCTATACTCAGTAAACATGTTCTTAAACCAATTCCAATGCTCTCTAACAAATTTGCGTTCTATAACCAAAGACAACATTGCTTTATCATTAGATTTATTATCCCCAGGTAAATTCTGTTCTGTGTCAGGAAATATCCCGAATTCATCTTTTACCAAAGGTCCTTTACCTTTAACCCAATCTAAATACTGCCCAAAAACTCTAAATAATCTTTGTTCTACTTCTTGGTCTTCAAACCCATTGGTATCCATATAATCAAGTGTGCCGCAGAGCAATCCTGCAATCTCAGCTAAATATTCAAGACGAAGCTGTTCACTGGTTGAATCAGCTGATTTACCATACGGAGCTGTATAAATCTGCCCCTGCGCTGTCATTTCTCCTGTAATATTTTCGATCTTAATAAAAGTATCAATGATAAAAAATCTGCCGCTAATATCTGTTTTTAACCGATCACTTGGCGCAACTTCATCATAAGTAAAAACCCGCATCCGTTTTTTATAATCTTTAACATCAACACCATAATCAGTAAAATGCGGATCATTACCAACCTTCATATATAACATCTCGACCCACGGTCCATCATTGCTAGAATTAAATACCTTTAAGTTTAAATTAAATAATTCATTTGCTTTAGCTATTACCTTAGCATTAAACAAAGTAAGATAAATTAAATGATCTGTGCTTATACCATCAAGCATGGTGTCAGTATCGACCAATAAAAGTTCTTTTGTATCCTCAGTAAGAACACCAATATCATGCAGATATTTTAAAAAATATGCGCCTTGGACAGTATTATAAAATACTTGATTGCGATTACTAATCGTAGCCCATGCCCTAAAAATACTTTTGGGATCAGCTAATTCAGGATTTGATTCCGCCATTGCTTTTGCCATACTATAAATAGAATCAGACCATCCTCTTAAAAATACAATTTTTGTTCCTGGATGTTTTTTTGCCATGGAAAATACCGCATCCATAAACCGCGGCATAATAACCCTCGCTTTTCCATTATCAGAATTATTTGTTTGGTATATTAACCCGTGTTTCTCATTAAACCAGTTAAGCATTGTTTCTGTAAATTCAAACCCTTTAGCTGATAACAATTCTGCAAAAGCAGATTTTCGAGATTTTTCTATCGCTCTAACCATCCCACCCTTTACCCTCACTGCTTCGCCTACAACTGAAATTTTTGACTTCGAATCTGCTTTCATAGCCAAATCTTCAAATATCAATCCTCCGGTAGTATATTTTTTTGCAACTAGCTCCTGAGTGTTGGGATCATACTCTTCCCGGATAATGTTTGACCCTTTAAATAAATCTAAATAATTTTTATAAATTTTTTCTTTGTCATCAGAAGCTGTATCAACCCCATTAACTTTCCGCTGGTCGAAATATTGTTTTCCGAGGATGGTATTGTTTAAAAGTTTTTTATACCAATTGGCAAGAATGAACGAATAGTAAATTTGACGCACCTTTACAAAATCTTTGCTTTCATTAACTTCTGCTTCGATTTTGGGAATAATAATTTCTTTCAAAATCGAAGATACAATAGGCGATCGGTCATCGACTTCAGTCATTACCTTTAGTTTAGCCTCCGTAACAAACACCCGACCACCTTGCTCGTTAATCTGTGCATAATCTGGCACGATCCAAACCTTACTCAAAATATCGACCGGGATTTCAGTTTTATCGTATTTAGCATAAGCAATTTTATAAATCTTATCCCAAAATTTCCTTCCAGAATCACTTTCAGGATCAAGTAAACCCGAAGTCATTTTCTTAAGATATAAATCTTGTTCCAACATATCTTGCCCCATATGAGTCTTAGCTAATTCTAACGGAATAATACGATTTGGTTCCTTAGGGGACAAATTAACCCAAAGATCTTTAGAGGAAAAAGTTAAACTGGTAATAAAATATTCCATTAAAACTTTAGATTGGGGTTCCACATCCTCAGGCTTTAATTTGGTAGTTCCAGTATCAACAATAAACTCAGTTTTTAAAGGATCATTTCGGTCAAGAAGCAAACCTTTTAATAACAACGGACAATAAGTTTGATTAGATGAAAAACCTGGCAGAACAGTTTGTGCAGAGACTACTGGTACAATATTTATTGTATTAGCAATAAATATAAATATTAAAAAAAACGATAAAATTTTGGAGTAATATTTTCGCATACTTTATTATTTTTTAGATATTAAAGTATGCCATATCAATACTATAAAATGCTACGCTTACCCTTTTGGGGAAAAAGGGTCTGAATTATCACTTTTTTGTGAAGAAATAACACCTTGCGCTAAAAATTTTTCTATTTCATCCATAAATGAAAATTTATTATAAGTTCCAATATATCCGTCAGCTCCACAACTCAAACATTTATCTTTGGCTTCAAACAATTGGCTTACCAACACCTGATCCCCTACCATCTCAGGTTTAAAACAATTATAAATAGCGATCTTCATGCGTGCTAACTTGGAAAATGATCTAAGCGCTTTAATTATTTGATCTGATGATATATCTTTTTGCATAGTATCAATTATTGCAAGCGTAGGAACCATTACCAGCGCCTTAGAAATAATATCAGCGCTATCTTCTGTTAACCATACTGTATAATTCTTATCCTTTAAAATCTCTTCCATTTCAGTAATCGCAGCTCGATTACTGCCTGTAACTAAAATTTTATCCAAACTAAACCGGGAACCCTTTAAAGTTAAAGCCCTTTCGACTTTAAACAATATTGTGCTAACCTCAAGCGGCTTACTTAAAAAATCATTTACCCCTAAAACCCTAAAAGAATCCTCAACAACTTTACTTTCTGTAATTACAATAACCGGAATCCCGGATGTGCGTATCGATTTTTTCATCTCTTTAAAAAAATCTACCCCATCCATTACCGGCATAACAATATCCAAAATAATAAGATCAACATCATATTGATTTATGAGATCTAAGCCCTGCATGCCATCGTAAGCATATATGACTTCAAAACCCTCTTTGATTAATGCCCCTTGCGTTGCCGCAACACTGGTTCTATCATCATCAATAATTAAAATCCGCTTTGCTTTCATACCTAACCTTTTGCTATATCATTTATAAAATTAATTTAAAAAAGAGTTTAACCCACTTAATTTCATTTTGCAACTAAGACCTTAGGGCAATTACCCAAATCTATCATTTTTCATAATACCCATTGACTTACACTGTGGCTAAAATTATCATTATAAAAATACCAAATTTATAATGAAAACTACCAACGAATTAAAACTCTTATTTAATGAATTAAACGAAAATCCCTACCGACGGCTGAATTTTGCTTTTATTCTTATCAGCGTAATTCCAATACTCACTTTGATTTATATATTTTGTGAGAAATCTTTTAATAATATTGGATTCACCCTATTTTTTGCTGGAATAATCCTGATCCTGGGATATGTAGTCGCGTATGGTGTTATGAAAAATATTATCAACAAAACTATCCGTTACGCAGCAAAAGCAAAAAAAGCAGATGAACTCAAATCAACTTTTGCAATGGCGCTTGCCCACGACTTAAAAAGTCCGTTAGTAACTATCAAAGCGAATATATCAAATTTAAAAGCCGGATTTTTAGGAACCCTTACTAAAGAACAAGATGAAGCAATAAATGTATGTAAAGATGTCGCAAATCGGATGAACACCATGATCATGGAGCTTATTGATATTTATATGATCGAAGCAGGAATGGCTGAAATTAAAATCAGTTCTTTTGATATTTGCGGACTGGTTTACGGACAAATTCGAGAACTCGCAGGTGAGACTGCTAAAAAAAATATTAATTTAACTATTGAATTACCGCCTAACCAGGTAGTTATGAAAGCAGATAAAGGGAAAATTATCCGCGCGTTAAATAACCTTCTTAATAATTCAATAAAACACACCTTACCCAACGGTAAAGTTAATGTAAAAATATCTAGTGCAGAATCTTTGGTTAAAATTGAATTTTTGAATACCGGAGAATTTATCCCTGAAGAATATATTGAAAAAATTTTTGATAAATTTGAACGCCTGAATAAATCAGTTGAAGGTCACGGGCTGGGTCTATCCATAGCTAAAGATATCGTGGAATTGCATAACGGAAAAATCTGGGCTGAAAGTAAAGCTGGAAGCCCTAATTGTTTTACTATATTATTACCTAAGGAGTAAGGCTCGTGGAAAATAAAAATCCCAAAAATATCTTAGTGGTCGACGATGACCGTGAATTTGTAGACGCATTAAAAACATTCCTGGTCGGACATGGCTATTCAGTAGTGATTGCGCGAGACGCGCTTTTCGCTACCCAAAATGCGTGTAAGGAAAGTACTGCACTGCTTATTCTGGACTTGGGGCTTCCCTGCGGTGGAGGATTTTTTGTCCTTGAAAACATCCGTAAATTCATCGAAAACACCAAACTACCTATCATAATATCAACTGCTAATGTATCTGTAGGCGTGGAAAAAAAGTGCCGTAATTTAGGCGCGAATGATTTTATCGAAAAACCCTACGACCTTGAAAAACTGCTCGAAATAATTAAAAAATATCTGCCCTAAAAAAATTATAGCAAACTCAAAACTTCAGGTAAAAAATCTACTAACGGTTCTGAAACTTGCAATTTTGACAAAGAATCTTTATCCGCCCAGATAAACTGTTCATGTTCTGAAGTAATAATTACCTCGCGAATTTCTCCGGTAACCCGTACAAACATATAAGCCATAGTACAATCGCCAAAATCTTTGTCATTCGCACCCATAATACGTTCAGGCTCGACTAATAATCCGGTTTCTTCACGAAATTCACGCTTTAACCCCTCAATAAAATGTTCCCCTGGATTAACTTTACCTCCAGGAAATTCCCATAATAAAGGAAAGGTTCGGCTTTTAGCTGAACGCTGCAGCATTAAAACTTGTTTTTTATCATTGATTAAAATACCGCGCATAACTAAATACCAAAATTTCATAATGCTCCTTTTGCCATTAAAAATTTCAATGAACGGATTCGTTTTTCCAAATGATAAACTAAAAAATTATTAAGTATGAATTTTAGTTCCTGCTGTATATTTTTATGTAATTTCAATTTAATACATTGATCCCATTTATGCGATTCAATAAACAACATAGATGCAATCGCTCCTCGTGATACTATTACAAAAGAAGTTTCTCTCGTAGGACATCGTTCACAAATTAAACCACCCAGCCTCATACTAAACCTGACCTTACCCCCAACTTTTTTACCGCATTTAACACATGAATCAATATGCGGTCGAAAACCAGAATGCAACAAAACTTTAATCTGAAACGCATGAACTAATTTATCGATATCATCCGAAACCTCTAAAGTATTAAAATAATCCAGCATCAAATCATAGATTTCTTTATTAGGCGACTCAACCGGCATAATAACGTCCACTAATTCAAGACTGTAATTCGCTGCGACATTCTTGCGATACACTTCCCTAAGTTTAAAAAAATATTGTTTGAGATCACATTGACTTATAAGATGCAGATTACTGTTGCGGTACTCATAATAAACCAAACCATTTACTGAAAAACGATCCACGCTGCTGCCAAACTTACGCGGATCTTTACGTATTCCCTTCATCACGCCTGATATCTTGCCCTGATCACGCGTGAAAAATGTCGCGATCTTACTCGTCTCGCGATAATCAAAAGTACGCAAAACTATACCGTCGGTAGAAATAATCATAAAGATTCAATTATTTTCTGTTCCATATCCCTAATTTTTTTAATATCCTGAAAACCATGATCATCATATCCCAATAAATGCAAAATACCGTGCGCCATATACAAATTTAATTCGTGTTCAACTGAAGTTTTATATATCCTAGCATTTTTAAATGCCTCGTCCGTAGATATAATTATTTCTCCTCGCAATCCTTTTTCTTTTTCCGAGCGCAGATCAAACGCCAAAACATCCGTAGTGTAATGATGGTCTTTATATCGGCTATTTAAAACCCGCATTTTCCGACCAGTGACAAAGACAAAGTTAAGTCGCGCGTTGGATACTTTATTGTATTTTAGAATGTGTTTAACCGTAGAGATAATCGAAGAAGAAGATATTTTAAAACGAGTTTGTAGATTTGTTACGTGAATTTCCAAAATATTATTAACCAATGTTTTTTCATTTCCCCTCACCCTAACCCTCTCCTCCCCTTCGGGGACTTAACGCCAGAGGCTGGAGAGGGGACCACCTTCTATCTTCTATCGTCTATTTTCTTTTCCGGATATTTTACCCGAGCGTGATGCATTGCGGATAATATCCGCGTAAAAGTTTTAGATATTTTATCTATCTGTTGCAGCGTTAACGTGCATTCATCTAATTGTCCGTCTATAAATTTATTATTCACGACTTTTTTTACAGTTTCTTCAATCCGCGCTGGAGTAGGATCTTCTACTGAACGTATTGCACCCTCGACTGAATCAGCCAACATGCATATTGCGGTTTCAGGACTTTGCGGTTTAGGACCAGGATAACGGAAATCTGTTTCTTTTACTACTTCACCACTTTCAGCAGTTTCCAAAGCCCTTTGATAAAAAAAGTGAACTAAACTTGTGCCATGATGCTCACTTATAAAATCCATGAGACGAAGATTTAATTTATATTTCCGCGCCAGCTCTTCCCCTTCTTTAACATGATTCAAAATTACTAACCTGCTCATGGTAGGTTCTATTCCATCATGTTTATTTTCTGGAGTCTTAAATTGATTTTCGGCGAAATAATCCGCCTTTACTATCTTGCCTATGTCATGATAATAAGCTCCCACCCTAGCCAATAAAGGATTAGCGCCTATTTCTTCTGATGCTGCTTCAGCCAAATTACCAACCACTAAACAATGTTGATAAGTACCAGGCGCCTCCATAATCAAACGTTTTAAAAGCGGCTGATTTGAGTCGGAAAGTTCAGATAAACTATAATTAGTAAGCACCCCAAACAGGGTTTCAAATATTTTAAGAGTGGCAGCTACCAAAGCTGCTGAAATAAAACCATTCGCTACCAAAGGATATAATTTATTTACCAAAAAATCACTTTTTAAAAATTGATGGGATCCGTCCCCTACAATAAACAAACTCACCGCGCTTACCGCGCTTACCATAATACCTGCGCCTATCAAATGATCCCGATTACGCGCGTCTTTAACTACGGTAGCGCCAGTCAAACCACCGACTAGAAAAATAACCATCATATTAAAATCACCGCCTAGTATAAGACTAGCAGTAACACTGCTTAACAACGTAAGCAAAAACGTCAATTGGATATCATTAAATAACAATATTGATAACATGGAAAAACCAGCGACGGGAACAAAATAACCTGAAAGGTCAGTATAATGCAGTACTGAATCCGTAACAAACATCAAAATTACTAAAAGCAGACCTAAATTTAAAAATAACTTTACAGTAGCCTTATGAAAATAATTCAGATAAATACCGACGACGAAAAACAACAAAGGAATAGATAATGGAAAATCTATCTTATAACAAAAAAAGATAAACAGAGCAAAAAAAACCAGCCCAATTATGTAACCAGAAAAAATACCTTTGGATTTTTTATTCTCGACTATGATCATGTTCATACGCCTCGATGATCTTCTGCACCAATTCATGTCTGACCACGTCTTCTCCTGTCAAATGCACGAACTTGATACCCTCAATACCTTTTAAAACTTTTTCAGCGTCTGATAAACCATTCGGTATCCCCTTTGGAAGATCACTCTGAGTAGGATCGCCGGTAATAACAGTCTTTGAATCAAAACCCAAACGAGTTAAAAACATTTTCATCTGATATGAAGTACTATTCTGGGCTTCATCCAAAATTACAAAAGCATCATTTAATGTGCGTCCACGCATAAACGCCAAAGGCGCAACTTCAATAATACCTTGTTCAGTAAGCTCTTCAACTTTACTGCCTTCCATCATGTCATAAAGAGCGTCATACAACGGTCGCAAATATGGAGAAACTTTTTCGACCATATCCCCGGGTAAAAAACCTAAACTTTCACCAGCTTCGATTGCCGGGCGGGTCAAAACTATCCTGCGCACCAAACCTTTTTTAAAAGCATTAACTGCCATAGCCATAGCTAAATACGTTTTACCAGTACCTGCTGGTCCCATCCCGAATACAATATCATTTTGTTTAATAGCCTCAACATATTCAAACTGACCTTTAGTCTTTGGCATGACCAAAGAACCTTTAACCGAAACGTCGATCTGACCTTTTGCCAACTTTTTAAAATCAACTACTTCTTCAGCTTTAACCATTCTTAAAGCATAAGCAATATCCCGGGTCTTTATACCAACCCCGCTCTTAACTATGCCAAAAAGATATTCAAAAAATTGACAGGCTTTTTCTACTTGCTTCTCTTCACCCATCATTTTAAGACCATCGTTATGACGAGAAATTTTTATATTTAATTCTTTTTCAATCAAAATCAAATTCTTATCATATTTACCAAATATGGTCTGAAGATCATAATTGCTTTCAAAAATCAGATTACGTTCCATAACTCTCCAATTTATAAATTAGGAATCTTTATTTTTAAACCAGCTTTTAAACGATCCGGATTCTTGATAGTATCTTTATTAAATTGATAGATCTTGTACCACTTTTTATTTGACTGATAAAATTTCATGGCGATCTTCTGCAAAGTATCATCTTTCTCTACCACATATTCAGTATAAGTTCCGTCGCCCATAGACTGAGCAACTATCGGTTCTTCTTTTTTCGATTTTGAAACCGGCTGCATTTCATCAAAATTTGGAAGATTCAATTTTGGTTCTTCATTTACTACCACTGGCGTTTCCGGTTTAACTGGTTCCGTATTTTGTGCTCCTGCAGGCTGACCTTTAACCGTCTGATAATCATATTCATAAAATTTCTGGTCTACGCCTTTAGCCGGTTTTGTAACTTCCATTACAAATACCTTGCGGGTTTTTTCACGTTCTTTATTTAATTCCGCAGCTGACGCTGAACCTAAAAGATAACCGCTGTTACCGTCAGTTAAACTCTGGTCAACCCGTTCCCGATCGTCAATGAAAGCTCTAACTTCAACTCCTTTTGTAGCAGAGCAAGCACTTAAAAATAAAGCGCAAAGCGCTACCCCTGTCCCCTTAATAAATAGGTTACGCATCTTTATCTCCTTTTTTAATAGTCATTATAGCTAGTTCCTGTAATTGTTTCTGATCTACCGTTGACGGAGCATCAGAAAGCGGACAACTTCCTTTTTGAGTTTTCGGAAACGCGATAGTATCCCGGATAGATTCAGCTCCGGTCAAAATAGAGACCAGCCGGTCAATACCGTAAGCTACCCCAGCATGCGGCGGAGCGCCATATTGAAACGCTTTTAACAAAAATCCAAACCGTTCTGAAGCTTGTTTCTCATCTATACCAATAATTTCAAATATTTTTTTCTGCATATCCTGGTTATGAATACGGATCGAACCACTACCGATTTCATTACCATTTAAAACCAAATCATACGCTCGGGAATAGGCTTTACCATACTCGCCATTTTTTAAAAATTCCATATCCGCGTCATTGCAAGACGTGAAAGGATGATGTTCACTTTCCCAACGATTTTCTTCAGTATTGAATTTAAACATCGGAAAATCTGTTACCCACAAAAACGCAAATTCTTCGCCGG
>JADFYE010000049.1:1888-2389 GCA_015233195.1 Candidatus Omnitrophota bacterium | reverse complement strand
AGGAGCAATTATATGGGTTTGAGTTTGAATAAAGATAATTTAAAAGGATTTGTAGACCAGAAAGAGATCGAACGCCTGGTTCCGCAAATTCAAAAAGCGCATAAGGATCTTCATAATAAAACAGGATTGGGCAATGATTATGTGGGATGGGTCAACCTTCCCTCAAGCATTCCTGACCGTTTTATCAAAGAGCTGGAAGAGCTTGGAAAAAAAGTGCGGGAAAATTCAGACTGTCTGATTTCGATCGGTATCGGTGGATCGTATTTGGGAATCCGGGCCGCCATTGAGTTTTTGCGTGACGGAGCTAAGATTCCCGTGCATTATATCGGGCAAAATATTTGCGCGGATTATGTGGCGAATCTGTTGGACGAGTTGAAAGATAAACGCGTCACTGTTGTGGTGATTTCTAAATCCGGGAAACCAACAGAGCCGCCATGACCTTTGCTGATTGTGAAAAAATTTATGTAAGAAAATTAGGGCGTTGGTCAGTGGAAGGACCGG
>JADFYE010000049.1:0-1843 GCA_015233195.1 Candidatus Omnitrophota bacterium | reverse complement strand
GATCGCGGATAAGAACGGCTATGCGTCTTATGTGATCCCTGATGATGTGGGTGGCCGGTTTTCTGTGTTGACGCCTGTCGGGCTTGTGCCGCTCGCGATCGCGGGTGTGGATGTCCGTCAATTAGTGGCAGGCGCGAAAGCCGCAGAAAAAGAATTTGCGGTGACAGATCTTCATAAGAACATCGCGTATCAATACGCGGCGTGCAGGTATGTTCTTTTTCAAAAAGGCAAAACAATCGAAGTGTTATCGTCATTCTATGACAATATGCAGTATGTGTGCGAGTGGTGGAAACAGCTTTATGGGGAGAGCGAAGGCAAAGACGGCAAAGGGTTGTTTCCTGCGTCATTGATATTCTCGACGGATCTTCATTCCATGGGGCAATTAATGCAGGACGGCATGCGGAACATGTTCGAAACATTTTTAATGGTGGATAAATGTAAACGGTCGATTGCCATTCCAGAAGATCCGGATAACTTGGATGATTTTAATTTTGTCGCAGGCAAAGATTTGGATTATGTGACTACACGAAAAATAACCAAAGTGATCCTTCGACGCATATACATCGTTTGTGGTTCGACGTTGCTCACCATTTGACACTTTTAAAGGACGCAGGATGATATATACCAAAAAAGGACCTGTAAAAATTACAGGTCCTTTTCATAAATCATAGCGGGGGACAGGATCGAACTGTCGACACTACGGGTATGAACCGTATGCTCTACCAACTGAGCTACCCCGCCTTCATATATATCGTAAAATTCTTAATCCAATAAACGATATGTTTATATTTATACTTGTTTCGCAAGGCAAAAACACAAAAATGGGGTTGTTCGTAGGGGAGGGTTTCCAACCCTCCCGATAAAAATAATTGTTTTTGCTTTGGAACGGACAGGTTAGAAACCTGTCCCTACGAATCCCTCACAGATATTTCGAATTCATTTTTTTGATAAATAATTACATAATTTTAATCCGGAATCGGTTATTTGTTGGGTTTTTATTTTTTCTTCGCCCGCTTCTGTTAAAGAAATGGATTTGTTTTTTTCATCCGCCGTGTAATCATACCCTTGCGACAAATCCTGCAATGTTTCTCCGCGCGCTTTCGCGTCAATAATATCATTTTCCGTCAAATGCCGGCCTTTCAGCTGACGTGCGATCTTATCCGCCCTGTAATAAATATCTGTGGCTTCTTCCACGGGTCCGGAAATGATCAAAGGTGTCCTCGCCTCATCCACCAAAATGCTGTCCACCTCGTCAACAATCGCGTAATAAAACCCGCGCTGGACCATTTCACTTTTAAAGATAACCATATTGTCGCGCAAATAAGCAAACCCGAACTCATTGTTCGTCCCATACGTGATATCACATCCATATTCCTGCTGACGTTCCTGCGGATCCATATCATGCTGAATAACACCGACTGTCAGACCCAGATACTCATGCAAAGGCCCCATCCAATCCCTGTCGCGGTGGGCCAAATAATCGTTCACCGTAACCACATGAACTCCTTCACCCGTAATTCCGTTAAGATACGCCGGAAGAGTCGCGACCAAAGTTTTCCCTTCCCCTGTGGTCATTTCCGCGATGTTTCCTTTATGAAGGACAATACCACCGACCATCTGCACATCAAAATGCC
Source organism: Candidatus Omnitrophota bacterium (assembly GCA_015233195.1). Taxonomy (GTDB): domain Bacteria; phylum Omnitrophota; class Gorgyraeia; order Zapsychrales; family Zapsychraceae; genus JADFYE01. Next base: position 209 of record JADFYE010000049.1, on the reverse strand, counting down.
GCATTTTTAAAACCCGTTTACCTGCCTCCCGCACGATCGCGAACGCTTCAGGTAAAATAGTGTCCAAAAAATTCTGCTTGGTTTTTTTTAATTCCGTATTCGCGTTATCGATCTCTATTCCTAATTCATTCCGCTCTTCCTGAGTTTTCGCTTCCCTCTGCCGGATTTTAAGATCCAATATTCCCTGACGCTGTTTTTGAATCGCGTCC
>JADFYE010000048.1 GCA_015233195.1 Candidatus Omnitrophota bacterium | reverse complement strand
AAAACGAACTAATGAAAGCGCGAAAGACATTGCAGATTTTTATTTAAAGCCTGGAGAGATCCGGACTACAATTTTTAAAGGCGACGCGTTCAATATGCCTAAAGATGTGGAGATCGAATGCACCTATACTTAATCTGAAATATTCCGTCTTACCCCACACACTCATATCACGGACAATAACACCTTTTTTAAGTAAAGCCTGGCTAACTGCTTTCCCGCCTTGTGCAACTTTAATTAAAACAAAATTGGTATAACTTTTAACAAATTCCAATCCCATTGCAGAAAGATTTGAATACAAATATTTACGCTGTTGATTAATTTTTAAAGCAATACTTTTGTAATACGCTTTATCTTTTAAACACGCTAAAGCTGCTTCCTGCGCAATAGAATTTATATTAAAAGGTTCTCTAACTCGTCCGATAATATCAACTAATTCAGAAGCGCCAATTCCATAACCGACCCGCAATCCAGCTAACCCATACATTTTTGAAAAAGTTCGCGCGACAAAAATATTCGGATAAGTTTTCAAAAGTTGCAATGTATCCGGATAATCTTTCGCATTGACATATTCATAATAAGCCTCGTCGATAAAAATCAAAATATCTTTACGCAACCCATCCAAAAACCAAGTTAATTCATCTTTTGTCAAATACTGTCCTGACGGATTATCAGGATTTCCCAAAAAAATTATTTTAGTTTTATCAGTGACTGCAGCTTTCATGGCTTTAAGGTCATACTTAAAATCAGGAAGTAACGGGATAGCTTTTAATGTTGCCCCCTCAATACATGAAGCAATTTCATAAACCAAGAATGAAGGTTTAGCTAAAACCACTTCATCACCGGGGCTGACAAAAGCGCGCACTGCCATCACAATAACTTCGTCGGATCCATTACCAAATATCAACTGTTCAGGTTTCACTTTAAGTTGTTTGGCTAATTCTTGACGTAAAGCATAGCATCCGCCGTCTGGATAACGATTTATCGACTTAGCTGCAACAGAAATAGCTTTTATTACTTTAGGCGATGACGGATACGGATTCTCATTCGACGCTAATTTAACCACATCTTTTAAACCTAATTCCCGCTTCACATCCTCGATCGGACGACCTGGAATATAAGGTTGAACTTTAAAAATAGTCTGCTTAGCTTGGCTTTTCATTTTTATACTCCTGTTTGGGCACGAAATATCGTGCCCCTACGAATAAATTACTTTTTTATGCTGGATAAGAACCTAAAATTTTCAAATAGTTACACATACCTTGCAATTGCGTTAAAGCTTTTTTTACGCTCGCATCTTCCCTATGTCCGACGAAATCCACAAAAAATAAATATTCCCAAGCCTTACGTTTCGACGGACGGGATTCAATTTTAGTCAAATTGATCTTATTCTTAGAAAATGGCGTCAACATATCATGCAAAGCTCCGACCTTATCTTTAATCGAAAATAATATCGACGTGCGGTCACGTCCAGTCGCAGGCGCATCTTGATTAGCTATAACCAAAAACCTGGTCGTATTATGCGCGATGTCCTGAATATTACTGCGAAGTGCTTTTAAATTATATAACTCGCCCAGAAACTGTGAGCCTATAACGGCGGCATGTTTATCTTTTAACGCGTATTGCGCTGCCTCAGTCGTTGAACCCATAGTTATCTGCTGAGCATGCCCTAAATTTTTATATAACCAATTCCGACACTGACCAAATACTTGCGAATGCGTATAAACTTTTGTAATCAATTTAATATTATCCGCTTTAGAAAATAAATTCTGTGAGATCTTAAGTAAAGTTTGGCTGCAGATCTTTAAATCTGAATCAGCCAATAGATCAAACGTATGTGTTACTGCTCCCTCGACGGAATTTTCGATCGGCACTACCCCATAATCACATTCCTCGTGCTCAACTGCAGTGAACACTTCGAATATGCTGGCGTACGGGGCATACTCCACCATTGAACCAAATTTTTTATTTGCAGCTAAATGCGTAAATGAACCTTCATTGCCGAAATACGCAATCTTAAGCTTTTTCTCCAAAGCCAAAGACCCGGACATTATTTCGCGGTAAACCGCTTTAAATGCTTCTTCAGATAAAGGACCTTTATTTAATTTACTGATACGCTCATAAACCGCACGCTCCCGCTCCGGAGAATAAATCGGCTGATTATTAGCAGTCTTGTACTTGCCAACCGCTTTACTAATTTCAGCTCGGGCATTCAAAAGTTCTACTAATTTCTGGTCCAACTTATCAATCTTTTGTCTAAGTTCGGTCAGATTCATTGATTTCATCCTTTTGAACATTGCTTTCAATATTATTTTGTACCGGAGTTTCCATTTCCAAATCTAATTGATCTTGTCTGGCTTCCGCCCTCTCTAACAATGCTGGAAATTCTTCCAAACGCGGAAGATCCTGCAAAGACCGTAAACCAAAATATTCTAAAAATTGTTTATTCGTGCCGTATAAATA
>JADFYE010000047.1 GCA_015233195.1 Candidatus Omnitrophota bacterium | reverse complement strand
GCTTATCGTACAAAATAATATCTGCAGCCTGAACGCAAGCTATCGCCTTAGCAGTGATGAGACCAATATCTCCTGGTCCCGCACCAACCAAATATACTTTTCCGAATTTGTTTTGTTTAATCATAAATTTTACTCTTCATACTACAAATTAATTCTTCCGTCGCTTTTAAATAATCTACTTTATTTGCAGTGCGGCGTTCGGATATAAAAGTTTGGTCTATCTCAACAAACAACTTAGCACTTATAATAAAAGTATCCTCTTCAAAACGCGCATACACACCGAACGGAGTTTGACACCCGACTTCTAAAGCTTCCAAAACTTTTCTTTCCGCAAATACAACTTGCTCGGTTATAGACGAAACACCCGTCTTAAGTACAGCATTCAATTCTGTATCATTATCTCTGGTCTGACTACATACCACACCCTGCCCTGCAGCAGGAACAAATGTTTCTGGATCAAAATAACGGCTGATCCTATCCTCATAACCTAAACGTTTTAACCGCAAGCTGCCAAAACAATACCGTCATATTCGCCTTGATCCAATTTACGCAAACGAGTATCAACATTCCCCCGGATCTGCAATATTTTAACTGTTGGTTCCAGTTCTTTTAAAAATGCATTTCGCCGTGGACTGCCTGTACCAATCCGTAAACCTTTCAAGTCATTTGCAGAAATACCTTTCCGCACGACCAGACAATCCCGCACGTCTTCCCTAGCACCGCAAAACGTCAGCACAGTTCCTTTTTCAGTTTTGACTGGCATATCTTTCAAACTATGCACAGCACAATCAATCTCATTATTTAAAATCGCGCGTTCAATCTCTTTGGTAAAGATCCCCTGACCCATTTGCGCAACCGGCGATTTTTGATCTTTATCACCTGCGGTTTGAATAGTTTTTATCGAATAGTCAAAAATTATTTTATTCTTTACCAGATAGGTGATGAACTCATCTAATTGCTTACGAGCTAAAACACTTTTTCGTATACCAAAAATAATTTTCCGCATAGATTTATTACATCAATGCTAATTTGCTTTGAATAATTTCTTCAGCTTTTTCAGCTTCCAGAGTCCGGTTACGGATTGTTTCATCAACTATCGGAGCTAAATCATCAATGTTATAAAGGCAGACTCCGGGGATATTACGAGTAGTCTCTTCAATATTGCGGGGAACGCCCAGATCAACCAAAAGTAAATTATTTTTTCTGGTTAAAAATAATTGTTCAATCAAAGCGCGGTCTAAAAGATATTCAGCTGCAGCGGTCGCGGCAATAACAATGTCCGCGTATAAAATTTCATTTTGAAGCGTTTGAATATCCGCAACCCGTACATTAGAAATATTTTCCAATTCTGCTGCACGAGCCATATCACGATTAATAACTATAATTTCACCAATAGGCAAGTCCGCCAATTTAACAACTGTCATCGCGCCAATCTTTCCTGCGCCAATAACCAAAACTTTTTTATCTTTAAGTCCAGATTGTTTTTTAACCAGTTCCACGACCACACCTGAAAGTGAAGTTACTCCACGAGAAATACCAGTTAAACTTCTTACTTTTTTCCCAATCTGAAGACAATCTTGAATTGCTTTATGCAGATATGTACCGATCGCGCCGGCAGCGCAAGCTAAGTCATAAGCTTTTCTAATTTGACCGATGATCTCTGATTCTCCAATCACCATAGAATCTAAACCACTCGCAACTCTTAAAAGATGTGCCAAAGCTTCCTTATCTATTCTCGTATAAAAATGCTCGTCCCAAGCTGCTGAATGTATACCATGAACTTCATTTAAAAATGCTTTAAGCCGTTCTGCCACAATTAAAGGATCTGGTCCTACTGCATAAAGTTCAACTCGATTGCAAGTAGATAAAAGAAATACTTCGCTCACCTCAGGATAAGCTTTAAACTGAGCATAATATTGCTCAAGTTTCTCGCCGCAAAAACTAAATTTTTCCCGCATGGCGAGTGGCGCTTTTTTATGACTAGTGCCTATTAAAACTAATTGCATATTTTATTATCCTAATATTAGGTAAAAGGCAAAAGGTTAAAGGTCAAAGGCTAACAGCAAAAAACCAAAATGTTAACTACAAAAACCAAACGATAAAAATCAATTGCAAAAAATTAAAATCGATATTTTTAATAACTATAAACACATACATTTTTAAATAACATTTTTATTTTTGTTTTCGTATACACTGTCCTATATCAAATACTATTCGTTTTTGGTATTTTATATCTTTAACACCATCTTTTCTGTGTTGCCTTTAACCTTTCCCCTTTTACCTTTTACCTTTAACCTATTATTTATACGCATGATGACTTGCCAACAATAAACTCACGCCAAAAAATGTAAACAGCATGGCTAAAAATCCACAGACTGAAACAACAGCTTCCCAAAACGGTTTTATTTTAAAAACTTTTCTCAGCAATACTGCAACGCCGTAAATAATAAACGTAACCAACGCCCACGTTTCTTTAGGATCCCAACTCCAATAATTCCCCCACGCTGTATGCGCCCAGATCGAACCAGTTACAATCCCAAATCCCAACAATATTGTTCCGACCAGAATAAGTCCACTATTAAATTTTTCCAGATGACTAACAGTTTTTTTATTTAGATCCGCAAAAATGTAATAAACGCTAACTGCAAAAGATATACCAAACGCGCTATAACTTAAAATTATCGAGGGCACATGAATCAC
>JADFYE010000046.1 GCA_015233195.1 Candidatus Omnitrophota bacterium | reverse complement strand
TATCAATACGGTAGAATTCTGTGAACAACTTTTTTATGTCGTCCTCGTTTATGCCTATACCGGTATCGACGATTTCAGTATCTATGACTTGCCGGGTATTATCATATTTTGCGCGGACAGTTATGTTACCGTGTTCAGGAGTGAATTTTATAGAGTTACTGAGCAGGTTGATTAGGACGCGTTCAATTTGGTTTTTATCTAACATAAGACCAGGGATTCTATCGTCGATCTCTGTATACCAGTCGATATCTTTGGCTTTCATTTGCGGGGTCAGCATATCCCGTACTTCTTCAATGATGCGCGGTAGGTCATTTTTAGTGAATAACATTTCTGCTTTACCGGATTCAATACGGGCAATGTCTAAAAGATTATTTATAAGTTTAACCAGATTATCGGAATGGATATTGATTTTTTCAAGCCGGCTTTTGACTGACTCTGGAATTTCGCCGAGCTTTCCGGTCATTAAGATTTCAGCATAGCCTTTTATAGACGTTAGAGGGGTCCGCAGCTCGTGCGATACAGCAGAAACGAAATCGGATTTTTTATGGCTTATTTCGCGGACTTCTTTTAAAACTTGTTCGAGTTTTATGGTCCGGTCTTGAACTTTTGATTCGAGTATTTGCGTGGATTTAAAAACCTCCTCGAAAAGCCGGGCATTTCCGATAGCTTGTCCGATTTGACTGGCTAAAATAGAAACCACTTCTTCGTCGGCTTGGGTGATAGTCGCGGCATTGGATTGGTTGCCAAAAAATATTATACCGATCAATCCGTTTTGGTTAAGGATCGGTGCGATTACAAAATATTCAACAGTGAAGATGTGTTTGATTAATTCTTGTTTTTGCATCGGTGCTGTAGCAGAAGAAAAAGCATGTCCTTCCTGAAAAGTTTTAATCAAGTCAGGATTTTTATTTATATCAGATAGAATAAAATAAACATCTTCAGATTGAATTCCCACGTTTAGGCGGGATTGTAAATTATGGTCGTCATCATAAAGAAAGACAAGCTTTTTTTCGTAGCTCATACTGGTTGCCAGCGAATGCTGTAAGCGGTGAAAAATCTCATTTTCGTCGAGGGTGGTGCTGATTAAGCGGGAAGTTTTTTGCAAAGATTCCAAACCATTTAACCTGCGGTCAAGTTCTTCTTGCGCTTCATTGATCTTGCGGTCGGTTTTAAGTATCTCTTTCGCTTCTTTGTCTAAACTTTCAAACGCGTTTTTAAGATTAGTCAGGTCAGAGGAGGTTGCTTCTAGTTTTTCGGATTTACTCATTAATATAGCGAAAAGTATCGCGGCAACTATTACCAGAACACCCAAAATTATTAGTAGAATAGAGGTTGCTAATCCCATAATTTTATCCGATTGCGCATATGACCACACTGCCGTTTTGCAGGTGGGTACGTTTCATTCCATCGGATGTTCCCGACGGACAAAACTCACCGTTTGAATAAAATCCGATTATCGGTATATCTGTTCCGAATATTTTATGCAGCCCTTCATGTTCTTGATGAGCAGAATGACCAAAAAGTTTTAAACGGCTCATAGATTCAATAATCAGGACTAGGCGCGGAGCTTTTCCCAGTAGTCCGCTGATTGCTTGATTGGCTGCGATTTCAAAAGCTGATTTGCAAGATTCTTTGTTGCCGATCATTATATGCACTTCAGCGCCTGGAGAAACCTCTCCCTGACATACGATACTACCATCATATAGAATGTCAACAGGATTCCGGAGCAAATATTCACCGGTTTCTTCGGATAACAGACCTAAGGGGTATAAGATCATCATTTTCCCGATTGGGTCATTCCGCAGATCACCCATTTTTTGATCAAAGAATTCTTCGTATAATGCGGCAGCCGGTTTTTTATCAATCGTGTATATGACATTTCCGATAGCTTTAGTAATGTAACGGGGTTTGCCAATCGGACGCCAGCCATGAGCGCTGCCTATGCCTACAGCTAAGTTTGGACATCCAAAAAGCAGACCGATTGCGCTGTTGTTAAGCACCTCATCTTCATAGATTTGGAAAGTTTTATTAAAATGGAAATCATCGCAGCTTCCTGCTCCTACCATTGGAAAAATGTTTCCGAATATAGTGCGCAATCCAGTTAGGAAAAGCGACAGGTTTTCGATCATACCTGGAGTAAAACATAGAAAAAAATCTCGTTGCGGACTGTTAAAGTTTTGTAAGGTTTGTTGAGCAAGAATAGATCCAGCTTTTGAAAGATCTTGGTATGAATCTATAGACGACAATTGGCTTATGCCCACAGTCATTTCTGGATGATGAATAGAGAGGACCCCGATGCCCCGGGTGGATATTGAGTGCGGTAAAATTATACCGGCGGTAGAGCAGCCGATAATTTTTGATTCCATAAAACTTTGGCGGATGATAGGTAAAGTAATTTCCGGTGGATATTGAACAGTAGAAAAAACAATGGTTATAACTGGGCGGGTGCCCATTAATCCTCGGCGAGATTCAACAGCAGCCTTGCGGGCAGCCATTTCAATATGAGTATCTTGGTTAAATCCGATCCCGATTTGATATGACACGAAAATCCCCCAGATTTTGCATCAATGAAAAGTAGTTATATTAATTTAATTTTATAGATAGCAGGATACAGTGTCAACATTAATGTTGACGGAAAAATAATATATGTTATTATGGTGAAAATTTAGAGACGTCTATTAGGCCCCATCGTCTAGCCTGGTTAGGACGGAAGATTCTCAGTCTTCAGACACGGGTCCGAATCCCGTTGGGGCTATTATATAAAAAGGACTGCCATATGGCAGTCCTTTTTATTTAATGCCCCACGTTCGGACGCCGTAACCACACCGTAGGCGTGGTCGGGTCTGAAACAAAATTTCAACAGACAATTCCAGAAATTTTGTATCCTTGCTAACAAAATTTTGAGCAAGGTTGATCCGTTGGGGGTCACGAGCCAGAGGCGAGTCATCCCGTTGTTCCACTACATAATTTTTTAAAACATTTTTTACCTTGTTTGCTATTTTGTTTTGCTTTAAAATGACCCGTTATGAGAGACCTCGAT
>JADFYE010000045.1:2561-3058 GCA_015233195.1 Candidatus Omnitrophota bacterium | reverse complement strand
AGACTTGAGTCTGGAACATAGTAAACCATATAAAAAATGCGCTCGTATCGTCGGTGAGGTTTTGGGTAAATATCATCCACACGGAGATACTGCAGTTTATGACACTTTAGTTCGTATGGTCCAGGATTTTTCTTTAAGGTATCCATTGGTGGATGGACAGGGTAACTTTGGTTCTATTGACGGTGATTCGGCTGCAGCGATGCGTTATACTGAGGCGAGAATGGCTGCGATAAGCAATGAGTTGTTAAAAGATATAGATAAAGAAACTGTTAGTTTTGCTCCGAACTTCGACGCTACTTTAAAAGAACCAACCATTTTACCTGCGGCTTTACCTAATTTGTTGATCAATGGTTCAAGCGGTATCGCAGTTGGTATGGCTACGAATATGCCTCCGCATAATTTGGGAGAGATCGTTGACGCGACTTTCCATATAATTGAAAATCCAGAAGCGGATATTAAAGAGTTGTTAAAGATTGTAAAAGGACCAGATTTTCCGA
>JADFYE010000045.1:0-2425 GCA_015233195.1 Candidatus Omnitrophota bacterium | reverse complement strand
CGTATCAGGTAAATAAGGCTAACTTAATCAGCGCGATTGCTGAGATGGTCCAAAATAAAAAGATCGACGGGATTACTGATATTAGAGATGAGTCGGATAAAGATGGTATCCGGATGGTTATAGAATTAAGAAGAGATGTTCAACCGCAAATAATTTTAAATTATTTATATAAACACAGTCAAATGGAAGTTACTTTTGGCGTGATTAATTTGGCTTTGGTCAACAACAGCCCCAAAGTACTAAATCTGAAACAGCTGATTGTGTATTTTATTGATCATAGACGAGAAGTTATTCGTAAACGCACTGAATTTGATCTGGATCGCGCGCTTAAAAGAGCACACATTTTAGAAGGATTGAAGATCGCGATCGACCATATTACCCAGATAATTAAAACTATCCGGGAGTCCAAGAGCACAGTTGCTGCTAAAGAAAATTTGATGAAAGGGTTTGATTTGACCGAGCTGCAAGCCCAGGCGATTTTGGAAATGCAGCTGCAAAGGCTAACTGCTTTAGAGCAAGACAAAATAGATAACGAATATAAAGAATTATTAAAAGCAATTGAAGAATATCGGGCAATTTTGCTTTCGTCTAAAAAAGTGGACGGAATAATTAAAAATGAATTAGCAGAGATTAAAAGTAAATATGCCGATCCTCGGCGTACTGAAATAGCAGGCAAAGCAGAAGATATCGAGGTTGAAGATCTTATTGCTGAAGAGGATATGGCTATAACCATTACCAATGACGGCTATATCAAGCGCTTAGCAGTATCTGCTTATCGTAAGCAAAAACGCGGCGGCAAAGGTGTGGCTGCTATGGCTACGAAAGAAGAAGATTTTGTGACCCAAGTTTTTGTGGCGTCATCGAAAGATTATTTATTGATATTCTCGAATAAAGGCGTAGTGCGGTGGCTTAAGGTTTATGAGATACCAATTGCTTCCCGTGCAGCCAAAGGCAAGAACATTGTTAATTTGTTGTCTGTAGATAATGACGAAAAGATTGCGTCAATTTTGGCAGTACGTGAATTTACAGACGAGCAATCTATAGTTATGGCGACTTCAATGGGTACCGTTAAGAAAACCAAATTATCCGAATTCAGTAATCCGCGTAAAGGCGGAATTATAGGAATTAATCTGGATAAAGGGGACGCGTTGATTGGAACCTCCCTAAGTAATGGAAAATGTGACGTATTGTTAGCTACTAAAAGCGGAAAGTCGTTACGTTTTAATGAAAAGCAGATCCGGGATATGGGTCGAGCTACTCGAGGGGTAAGGGGAATTTCTTTAGCTAAAAACGATTTAGTGGTTAGTATGTTGGTTTTTCCGCCAGATGTTAGCCGGACCGGAAGCAGTTTATTATCTGTAACAGCTAAAGGTTATGCTAAGCGCTCGGATTTTGAAGAATATCGAACGCAATCTCGAGGAGGAAAAGGAATTATTAATGTTAAGGTTACAGAAAAGAACGGACATGTTATCGACGCTTTGGCTGTATTGCCAGACAGCGAGATCATGACTGTTACTAAACAGGGAATGATAGTAAGATGCCCTCCGAATGAAGTACGCCAGACCGGACGTAGCGCCCAAGGCGTAAGGTTGATTAATTTGGATGCTGGTGACGAAGTAGTGTCAGTAGCGATAGTGGTAAATAAAGATGAAGAGAATGGACAAGAAGGCGCGGCTGAGGCAGAAGTAGAAACAGAAGAGCCGGAAGTAACAGCAGAAGAATAAATTTGGGGTGCTATAAAAATATTACTTGACCAAAAATCAGGAATTCATATAATAAGCGCACTAAAAATATGACCCCATCGTCTAGCCTGGTCAGGACACAAGCTTTTCAAGCTTGCAGCGCGGGTTCAAATCCCGCTGGGGTCACTTATATAAAGAGCCTTTTGTTGCGCTTGCAGCAAAAGGCTTTTTTGTGAGGAAAAATGAAGATAAAATTTTACGAAGCGTTTGAAGAAGAAAAAAAACAGATTCGTAAATTTTTACCTGCTAATTGGGTTGTCCAATTTACTGATCAGACTATACAACAAAGCAAAGATAAAAATCCCCCAGCTCAATTTATAAGTATCAGAACTCAATCTAAAATACCTGCAGCATGGGCGTTGAATTTAAAAGCAATTTTAACCCGCAGCCAAGGGTTTGACCATTTAATCAAATATCAAAAAGAAACCGGCTTTAACGGTCATTTGGGATATTTAGAAGAGTATTGTTCGCGTACTGTAGCGGAACAAACAATTTGGATGATGCTGGGTTTATTAAGAAAAGCCAAACAACAATTAAATCAGTTTGTTGAATTCTACAGAGATGGTCTGACTGGGAGGGAATGTTTAGATAAAAAAGCTATAGTTCTTGGAGCAGGTAAAATTGGTAAAGAAGTGGTATTTTTGGCTAAGGCTTTAGGCATGAAAGTAAAAGCTGTGGATATT
>JADFYE010000044.1 GCA_015233195.1 Candidatus Omnitrophota bacterium | reverse complement strand
ACGAACGATGAAAATAGACGCAGAAAAATATACCGGACCAATATGGGCAATGGAGAATGATCCGCGATTAATTAAATGTGGAAAAATTATACGCAAAATGCATATTGATGAACTTCCTCAATTATTTCCACCTCTAATCCGGGACATATAGTCTTGATTAGCAAAAACATGATAACCGGATTTCTTATATAACTTACACAAAGCCATGCCAATAGTCTGCATACCTTGTCCGGCTTCACCGCAAATTTTTATAGTCAACTCCTGCATAATTTATTTCTCAATTATTTTAAATGTATTTTAATCGATTTATAAAGCGGGAATATTGGTAAGTTCTTCTTTTTATTTACTTTTTTCTACTTATAAAAATCAATATAAGGGGAGGGATTTCTCCCTCCCCAAAACATACATCAACAATAGCAGCTTACGGGGTGTTGACTACTGGCGCAACTGCCCACCCTGAATTACCTGCCACGTTTCTAGCGCGCACACGATAATAGAATGTACTATTTCGCGCAGCGTTCTGAACAAACGAAGTCGTATTTGCTGTAACAGTATACGAAGTCGTATTATTGAAGTTAACATTATTCGCTCTCTGGACCTCGAAATCTACTTCATTATTCGAGTTATCCTTCCAGGTTAAAGTAACCCGGTCCTGACCACCATTTCGAACTGCTACCCCAGCCGCATTACTCGGAGCTGTAGGTACTGTTGGTACGACCGCGATAACTGTATTAGAAGGAAGCGACGCACCTGCCGCATTAACAGCTGTAACATAAAATGTATATGTGTTACCTGCTGCTATTCCTTTAGTATTATTGTAAGTTACTGTACCTCCAGTAGACGTAGTTTGGCTTGAGGTACGAGTGATTGAACCAATCAAGCTTGCTGCTCCTCCATTAACAGCACGCCATATGGCAAAACTCGTCTCATTATTTGAATTATCAAGCCAGCTCAAATTAATTTGTGTTCCAGATATAACAACTGCAGTCAAATTACTCGGAGCTGTAGGAGTAAGAGCAACCGGCGGTGTTACGGTTACAGTATTCGACAGCGAATCACCTGCCACGTTAAAAGCAATTACACGATATTGATATGTATTGCTTGCGCTGGTAGTAGTATCATTAAACGTCGTCGAGTTAGCGAGCGCAGTACCAATCGTAACAAAAGCACCAGTTCCAACTGCCCTTTCAATCCTAAACCCGATTTCATTTGCCGGATTCCCTAAAGTCGCAGGAGCACTTGCCGGTGTACCGTCTATCCAGGTTAGATTAATCGGTGTTCCTGATTTTCCAGCAGCACTTAAAATCGGTGCTATCGGTAATTGACGTCCTACATTAAACACCATCGGACGCATCATATCCATTTCTTCATGACTCAAGATATGACAATGCCATACATACTCCCAACCAAAGTTGAACAACTGATTAGTTGTAGTAACAGCATTACCGTTAGCATCTACATTACGGAATCCCGTAGTAGAACCAATCGGCATAGTCGGATCCAATGGTCTGATACTGTCCGGAACTCCGAATGCTAGCTTAGGAGCACTAGCCCGGAAAGCCACAATTGCGTCTTCCAAAGGATTCATACGAATTGTTTCTTTCCAACCTAACTCATTTGGTTCAGGTGGTTTTACAACTCCAGCCCAATCCACGCGGTTGATCAACTGGACGTTGAACAAATGGAAATGGATAGGATGAGTATCAACCCCGTTATGCGTGATCTTCCAGATCTGGGTTCCATCATTCAATGACCCTATAGGAGTCGCGCTAGTATTAGGAGTATCCTTAATGATCTCAGTAGCTGGATCAATGTAACCAAAATCAATTGTCGTCTGATTCAAACCATTAGTAAATGGTAATTCAACCCCAAGATAAGCTGCCATCCTTCCGTAAGTATTCTCAAATAATTCCTGAATAGCTTTCGGTTGGAAATTCAGCGTCACTGGAGCAGCTGCCCCAATTGGAGTGAAAGTCAGCGACGTATTTTGTATTCGTGCATAAGCAGTAGTGCCTGCAGGGAAAGTTGCGTTGTAAGCACTATTATATGGCGCTTGCGGTACTATAATCGGATCCTGCCCGCGAGCAAATACCCCTTGCTTTGTCGCTGTTGAAGTAAATTCCGCATTTAACGCGGTTAAATTAAACGGAGCTGGTGTTGCATTAGATACTCTAAATTGCATAATGGTTCTGGTATTAGGACCATACCCAGGCAAAGTAGTTTTAGTACCACCAACCACCGTCTGATCCAATTGACCAGTATAATAATCTAAACGACTATCAGCAGCAGGAACAGCGGCTGGCGCGTCATTATAAAGAATGATCGTCTTGCCGGCAAATTGCGAAAAATCAATAACCACATCTGCTCGTTCAGCAGGTCCAATAAATAAATTATGCTCTTTAACATTTCCAATTGTGATACTCTTCGGATCTTTATCAAATCCTATCGGAATATTAGAGAACACAACCGGTGTAGGTAAGAATCCGCCTTCAGTACCGATCTGAATCATAGACGGACCGATTAAAGCCGGATCTGGAACTCCTCCCATTCTTCCATCTAATATATCTCCGGGTTGACCCGTAGTTTGGGCTGTCCATGCTACAGGAAATGCTGCGGTGCCTGTAACAGCAGGAACCATCTTTACTTCTGTGGAAGCAGTTGGATCAGCAACATACAACTGTAAATTCCACATCCGGTCATTAGCCGCGTTCAATATCCGGAACCGGTACGCTTTAGGATCCACATTCATATATGGATAAGCTGTTCCATTAACCAACGGTGTATCATGATAAGCTTCCATGGTCATGGACAGATCCGGAAGATTCGGAACCAAAGTTCCGTCGGGCAATGTGATCGGTTGATTTGTAACTGGCCAAGGAGGCCAAAACCATGGACCATAATCCCAACGACCCATAGCATTCACGCCTGCTAAATCATTTGGATTCTGATTCGGCATATAAACATGCGGATAAAATAAATTCGACTTAGTCAGATCTAATGCGAACGGCCAAGTAGGATCAGTCGTAAGAACTGTCGACGGATCAACGAAAGTTTTATCCTGAATAATTAACGGAGTTCCCAGATCAGGAAGTATCCCGCGGGTAATCAAATCTTGTTCTACAGCGTCGGTCAATAAATAACCAGATGCCTCGCCTGCATAAACATTTAGGCGGGTAATACCATAAGCATGGTCATGATAAAACATCAACCTAGCGCTTTGCTGATTAGAATAAAAAAAGGTCTGTGAACCAGGACCAGGATCAGGCATATCCGGCACATTCTGCACGCTGACCCCTTTTGGATAATCAGTATTATCTCCTGCAGGAGTAATCC
>JADFYE010000043.1 GCA_015233195.1 Candidatus Omnitrophota bacterium | reverse complement strand
CAGAGAGAAGAAGATCGGCGCGGCATGGAAGATGCTGAAAGAACTGCTTTGCATGCTCAGGAGCTGGCGTTAGTAAAAGCAACGCTTGCAAAACTAAAAGATTTTGAAACAGATCGTGCTATGTTTTTTGATATGTGGATTACGGATAAAGAAGCAATGCAGATAATTAAAGATCCGAGTAAATATCCGGCAAACAAAATTATAAAAGCTATTAACATTATTAGCGGAAAAGATAATAGTAATAGTGAATTGATTTTTCCATTATTGGGACATAAGGATGAGGATGTTCGTTATGCTGCTTATAAAGTTTTGAATCAATTAGGGGTTTCATATGAGGCTATGGTTAATAAAGGATTTATTCCTGCTTTAAGAAGTTCTTCGGGTATGGCTCGTCAACAAGCTATTGAAAAATTGTTTGGTTATCGCAACCCGGATTGCATAAAACCTTTAATGGATTTAATGAATAGTGATAGTGATTTTGTATTAAGAAAATTTGCGGCAGACACCATCCTTACTTTTAAAGGGCAGGATACTTTAAGTTATGTTCTGGCAGTGTTGGAAGAACAAGTTAAGGCAACAAGTAACCAGGAAAACGCAGTGGATTTTTATGTTTATTCTTTAATTGCTCAAGCACTGGATATTAATTCGCGGGGGGAATCTTTTAAATTTAAATATCAGCCTGCCAAACGATCATTTGGGAAAGTTGTTGAAGAAGAACAATACAGCCTTGAAGAAGTTGTAAGGGATAAAGATCAGGCGATGCCTACAGATGATGAAATTTTAACTCAAGAGTGGTCGGCTGAGGCGTTTCGTAATTTAGGATCTGAAGCAGAAGGGTTGATTAGTCATTTTGTAAATTTTATTAGTCAAGCAAGAGGTTATTCAAATCCGGAGTTGGCTGGGCAAACGGAAATATTAAAGGTATTTCAGGAGATATTAGCTGCTTTTTTGAAGACTCCTCGACAATTTTTTGTAAGCCCTGTTATTCCATTGTCTGTTATTTATTCTGAAGATAGACCATTGCCGATTGGTTATGGACAGTCGAATTCTCAACCAAGCATGGTTGCATTTTTTCTTGAAGAAGTCTATTTGTATGCAAAAGGTAAAAGGGTCTTAGAAATTGGTTCAGGCAGCGGATGGTTAGCAGCTTTAATGTCACATTTTGTAAAAGAAGTTGTTGGGGTTGAACTGGTGCCGCAATTAACAGAACGTTCGCAAAGAACAATTAAATCTTTGGGTATAAATAATGTACAAATTTTGCAAGCGGAAGAGGGAGTTTTAGGGCATCCTCAGGATGGACCATATGATATGGTAGTGGTTTCAGCAGGCGCCCCATTTGAAAGCGTTCCTCAAGAAATAATAGATCAAATCGCAGATGGCGGAAAATTATTGATACCGATTATTAATCGTGAATTGACTGAACAACGAGGGAAAAATATTCATAAACTGGTGATTTATACTAAGCAAGGCGGGCGTTTAACTAGAGAGGATATTTTAATCCCTGATACAAGCTGGGTTCCGTTGATTGTTGGAAATGCAGATCAGGCGATGAAACATGGCGGAAATTTTGAAGTAAACAAATCCGACGTTGGTGGTATTGATATGTCGCAGTTAGGGTTTAATCGGGTGGATGGCAGCGCGCCTAAAATCCAATTTAATTTAGATGCAGCAATGTTACAAGAAATGCAGTCTAATAATTTTACTGGGTTTAAAGCGGTTATAACGGAAGTAACTTCGTTAGAAAGCGTATTACCATTATTAGGTTTATAAAACCAGCTCCGCAGATGACGCATCTGCGGAGCTGGTTAAAATAGATTTTGCTTTTTAAGGTACAGGGTGTTAAAGTTATACTAATTATTAGGGATAGTCCCTAAGCATAGGGGATTATCCCTAATTTTTTAAGAAAGGTTTTATGACTACACAAGAAAATTTTTATGGGCTTAATATCGCGCCGATTCTGGTCGAGAAGATTGATAAATTGGGATTTAAAATTCCTACGCCGATACAAAGAAAAGCTATTCCTATAGGTATTGAAGGAAAGGATATTATTGGCATAGCACAGACTGGAACTGGGAAAACTTTGGCATTTTGTATTCCTATGCTGCAGCGTTTGGCGCAAAAAAAAGGCAAAGGTTTAGTATTGGTTCCGACCCGCGAATTGGCAGGACAGGTAAACGAAGTGTTTATTAAATTCGCACCTGCGTTGAACATGAAGACTTGTGTGCTTATAGGCGGCGCGCCAATGGGACCGCAGATGGCTAATCTTCGCCGTAATCCTAGGGTTATAATTGCTACTCCTGGACGTTTGTTAGACCACATGATGCAGAAAAGAGTGCGTTTAGATGATGCTTGTGTTGTAGTTTTAGACGAGGCTGACCGGATGTTGGATATGGGTTTTGCTCCGCAGATCGAGCAGGTTTTAAAAACTGTTCCTAAAGATCGTCAGACCATGTTATTTTCCGCTACTATGCCTTCCAAGATCATTGCTATGGTTCAAACTCATATGCATTTGCCAGTAAGAACTGAAATTGTACCGTCAGGTACTGCTGCTGAAAATATTTCACAGGAAATGTTTGTGGTTAAAAGAGATTTAAAAGACCGTTTATTGTTAAAAATTTTGGAACAATATTCCGGAGCAGTTTTATTATTTACCCGTACTAAAATGGGCGCTGGTAAAGTCCGTCAGTTTTTGAAAAAATCAAACCATTCTGCTGCAGAGATTCATTCTGACCGTAGTTTGAGACAGCGTACTGAAGCTTTGGACGGGTTTAAATCCGGACGTTACCGGATTTTGGTTGCTACTGATATTGCTGCCCGCGGCATTGATGTAAAAGGTATAGAGCTGGTAATTAATTATGATCTGCCAGAAGATCCGGAAAATTATGTTCATCGGATTGGACGTACCGGACGTGCTGGGCAGGAAGGACATGCTATATCTATTGCTACGCCTGAGCAAGGCAGTGATGTTAGAAATATTGAGAAACTTATTAAAACTTCGATATCTTTATCAGACCATCCGGAAATTCCTACTGAAAAGTTATCTTCTTCTGGAACAACCTCGTTTAGGCGGCGCAGCGGTAGTTTTCAACGCGGAGGACGCAGCGGCGGTGGTGGCAGATACCCTTCTTCAGCTCGCAGGGTACGCAGAGGATAGAAAAATCTTGTCTGTTTCTTCCTTTAGCGTTACAATGACTCATCTTTTTTAAACATATAATTTATAAATTTCTATATAAAGGGAGTTTCTTATGTCTGGGTGTGAATGTTCTTGCAAATCAAAAAATCTGGAAGGTTTTTTCAATCCTAAAAGCGTTGCAATTGTAGGAGCTTCAGCAAATCCTGCCAAGATCGGTTATCAAATTCTAAACAACGTTATTGTAGGCGGTTATCAAGGCACAGTTTATCCGATTAATCCTAATGACCCGGAAATTCTTGGTAAAAAAGCGTATAAAAGTTTAACGGATGTTCCAGGCGCTATTGATTTAGCAGTTATTACAATTCCGGCAAAAGGCGTTATCGCTTGTATGCAGGAATGCGCTAAAAAAGGCGTTAAAACTGTCGCGATCATCACGTCGGGTTTTGGCGAGGTTGGTAACCACGCTGACGAAGACCTGATCAAAAAGATCGCTGATGAAAATAATATTGCATTTATAGGACCGAATATACTCGGTCTTTTGTATATGCCGAGCAAATTGAACGCGAGTTTCGGACCGAGTGATGTGTTGCCGGGTAAGATCGCGTTTATTTCTCAAAGCGGTGCTTTAGCTATAGCGCTTATGGGCTGGAATGCGAAAGAAAAAATTGGTTTATCCGCGTTAGTTAGTTTAGGAAATAAAGCGGATATCGGCGAA
>JADFYE010000042.1 GCA_015233195.1 Candidatus Omnitrophota bacterium | reverse complement strand
CTAACCAACTGAGCTATGCGCCCTCTTTAATCACAGTTTATTCAAGAATAGAAAATCGACAATAGACCGCAATTGGTTTTTATATATTTTCTATTTTCGATTGTTCAATTGCTCTATTTTATTTTCCCTACGGGAAAATAAAATGGGCCCACAGGGACTCGAACCCCGGACCAAGTGATTATGAGTCACCTGCTCTAACCACCTGAGCTATGGGCCCCAATATATAAATACTATTTATAACAAATATAAGGTTTTTAGCATACCACAGGGTTATTTATCTTTCAATAGATTTTAGGCAGGAATTAAATTTATTTATAAGCCATAAACGCTTTAATTACAATATATTACGAATATATGTTCATAAACCTAATCTTCATTTATATCAAAACACAAGAATAAATTAAAACTTACGGTGTTTCCCAATTTGTATCCGGCGTAAAACCATCCGGCTCTTTTGCTGATTCAGCAGCCACACCAGCCCCACTTTTAGGTGAAGAAAGAAACTGAACATTTGTTGCCACAACCTTTATCCGACTGCGTTTTTCGCCAGCATCAGTTTGCCATTGCTCTTGACGTAATCTGCCGGTGCACACAACCGGACTGCCTTTTTTTAAATATTTATTACAATTCTCTGCCTGCACTCCCCAAACATCTATATCCATAAAAAGCACTTCTTTTTTTTGCTCTCCGTTTACCATGTAAGTACGATTACTAGCAACAACCATTGAAGCAACTTTTTGACCTGAAGGAATTGTTTTCAAAGCCACATCTTTTGCCAAATTCCCGCCTATAATAACGCTATTAATTTCAAAACTCATATAAGCCTTTCGTTCTTAAATTATTCTCTAATTACTTTTACCTTTAGAATTCCCGACGGACGCACGCCTTTATACGGCAAGGCATAGGTGCATTCGATCTCCACATCTTTAGGCATATTGAACGCGTCGCCTTTAAAAATTGTAGTCCGGATCTCTCCAGGCTTTAAATAAAAATCTGCAATGTCTTTCGCGCTTTCATTAGTTCGTTTTATGCCCCAAGGTTTTCCTCCGTATAAAAAGAAAACTGTATTCTCATTTAAATCCTTAAATTTCAAAATCTGCCGACCTGTGTTTTTAAGCGTAACTTTAAATGAAATATCTTCGCCGATTGCATATATTTCTTTTTCCGGTTTCAACATCAATTTATAAGGCAAATAATCCTGTTGTATATTCCAAAGCGCTTTACCAAAATCTTCAATATATTGTTCCAGATCAAAAAAACGTTGTCGACCTCCAGCATCTACAAAACCCGCTAATTTAACCCCTAAAAGCGGAAGTTCCCTCTGAAAATACCCTTCCTTACCGCTAAATGAACTTTTATCAATAGATTTTATAACTTCAACTCCTAATTGGTATTTTAAAGGACGACGTGAATCAAAATCTTCATACTTATAATCAAAAGTTTTAACCCCATACTTATTCTTTACTGGAACCATTTGCTCAAAATTACTCAATTCTTTGTATATTTTCTTCATTTTAACAATGTGATCATAAATCTGATCCATAGCTAAATTGCAAGCAGAAGCAGTCCCTTCATTGAATTGGAATTCCTGGGCATTTGCCATTGAGCAAAAAAATAAACCACACAATAATATGTAAAGCAACTTTATGTACATGAAAAAACCTCAGTGATATCAAATAAAACTCGTAAATTTTAATATTACGGTTTTGTAAAATAATCTTTGGGCAATTTATTTTGTTTAATAATATTGTCCGCAACGTTCACAAGTCTTTCATTTTGAGGAAATCTTTTTAATCCCTCCTTCAAAATACTATCAGCCTCATCCGATTTATTTAACTTTCGATAAAAATGCGATAGAGAACCGTAAACCTCATACACTAAAACCCCATCTATATCTTTTGAAAAATCTAAATTATCTTTTAAAAAAGAAAATTTTTCACACGCTTTCAAAAAATCCTGGTTTTGAAGACTTTCTTGTGCCTCAATAAACACCCCCAAACAATTATTCGGCATCAGAAATGCCGCAGACAAATAATGTATAGCCCTAAATTTTTCACGAGTCCAATCACTCAATTGCCAATCTGAATGACTTAAAACAAATTCTTTAACTTTTTTCAGCATCTCCATTCGTTTTTCTTTTGATCCAGCAACAAAATCTACGCTTAAATAAAATGATAAAAATTGCGCATCATTAGCAAAATGACTCGAAGGAAACTTTTGGGCAAAATCACCAAACCCTTGCACATCCTTTTTTATTAAATTTTCCCAATCTTTTGAACCCCCAAGAGTATTATTTGCAATAAACGAATCAATAATCTTCTCAAAAGCAACTTTATCTTTTTCATCAGCAATCGCGGTCGCTTGAGTAGGCTGCTCATTTTTCTTACTTAAAATCATCTTGCCGTCTATAGTATCTATTTCATCCACATAATATGTAATTTTAACTCCGCTACCATTATCAACTCTAACAAAATCACCTTCTTGCTCAACGATTGTTCCCTCAACTACCTTACCAGATTTAAGTTTTATGGTATTAGCAAATACTGCAGAAGCCATAAGACAAAAAGCAAAAACTAAAAAACCTTTCTTCATAAAATTCCCTGTTTACAGTTTCTTTAGAGACATTTACATCCTAACAACGCATTATATACCCCAAATTTAAAATTAGAACCAGAGAAAATAAATTTTTTATCCCTTCTCCGGCCTCTGGGGAGAAGGTTAGGATGAGGGGTTATTTTTTAAAAAAACAAACACTCAAAAAATCTAAAATATTATTTAAAAACCAATCCCCTCACCCTGCCCTCTCCCCAGAGGTCGGAGAGGGGAAAACCTTTTACCTCTTAAATTAAAACGGCTTGTCATATTACTAACAAGCCGTTTTAATTTTATTTATATCGTGTCTTCGTCATTCTCAGTCATATCTAAAAACTGTTTGATCCGACGAGAACGAGTTGGATGTCTCAGCTTTTTTAAAGCCTTGGATTCGATTTGTCGTACACGTTCCCTGGTAACGTTAAACTCCATACCTACCTCTTCTAACGTACGGGTAGTTCCATCATGTATACCAAAACGCAATTCTAATATTTTGCGTTCGCGGTCATCCAAAGTCTGTAAAACTGAACCGATCTCATCTTTTAACATTGACTGCAATGTTGCCATTGCCGGAGATACCGCTTTTTTATCCTCGATGAAATCACCAAAATGCGTATCACCCTCATCACCAATCGGTGTTTGCAAAGAAATCGGTACCTGAGAAATTTTCAGAATCTCTTTTACTTTTATAACCGGCATGCGCATTTGTTTAGCAATTTCCTGCGCGCTTGGTTCTCGTCCATATTCCTGAACAAATAAACGTGATATACGAACAATCTTGTTTATAGTTTCAGTCATGTGGACTGGAATACGAATAGTTCGAGCCTGATCAGCGATTGAACGGGTAATTGCCTGACGTATCCACCAAGTAGCATACGTCGAGAATTTATAACCGCGTTTATACTCAAACTTTTCTACCGCTCGGATCAACCCCATGTTGCCTTCCTGGATCAAATCCAAGAATGACAAACCGCGATTGATATATTTTTTAGCAATACTAACCACTAAACGTAAGTTAGCTTCAACTAACAATTTTTTTGCTTTATTAAACTTTGACTGGCGCAGTTTTATAATTCGAAGTTGTTCTTTAATAACCTCAACATCCTGACCTAATTTTTTCTGTAATTCAGCTAATTCTTTTTTATGAACTGGATCTTTTTTAGCCTTAACTAATTTTTCAAGTTTTTCAATTCGCCGGACTAAATCCAATATTCCGTCGACAACTTTCTCATTAAATGTCGCGGTCAACTTGAATTGTGCTAATAACTCAGCCGATTTATTCGTAGCCGGCTTGACCTTCATTACCGCCTGCTTAATACGTTTAAGATCCGGAACTAAATTACTGCGACGTTCCAGCTCATCCTTGATCATATCTTCAGGATTTACTTCGCCATTAACAATCTTACCAATACATTCAGTTGCAGCATCACGGGCATAAACCGTTTTGAAAAGCGCTTCGGCAAAACCGATCTCAGCCTCTTCAATACGTTTAGCCAGATTAATCTCATTCTCGCGGGAAAGCAACGGGATCGAACTATTCGTATTCCAGTCCACATGACTGAAACTATAAACAAGATTGTTCGTATATCACGTTTATTTGTTCAGGAATATGGACGAGAACCAAGCGCGCAGGAAA
>JADFYE010000041.1 GCA_015233195.1 Candidatus Omnitrophota bacterium | reverse complement strand
ATGGTCGCAACCGTATGCTGTGACAAACTCAATATCTTCGAACGCTGAACCGACTTTTCTTTTAAACCAACCCAATCAACTACAAACCATCCTGCAAATAATATTAACCCAACTGCTAAAACCAGAATCCGCACAAATCTACGTTCATTGTTCATGGTTGATATATTACCACAAAAAAATATCAGTCTCTATTATTCAAAAATTTTATTTGGAGTTTCAACTGATATGATTTTAATTATTGAAAAAGTAAAACCAAAAATATCCACTTGAGGAACATTAGCAGTATCAAGAGATAAATTTGAATTTATAATACTGCTTTTTTCTTTTAATTTTATTGAAGGCAAAGAAAGATCAACGCCTCCTACTTTTCTTTTTTTATTTTGTGCAACCGCAGAATACATGGCATCATCCTTTTCTTCTTGGTCCATGCCAAATATATTACTCAAACGATTATTATATTGACTGATAATCAAATCTAAATTTTTAGAACTCTCGATTTTGCGCGAAGGCTCATATAATTTACTGGTTAAACCCAAATTTAAAGCTAAGAAACCTCGACCATCTACATTTAAAACAAACGATAAAGTATCCAGTAAATAATCTTCACCTTCTCCTGCTTGAAACCAGCGTTCAATTCCATCCTCAACAATAAATCCATCCGTTTTCCTAACTCTGACCATGATCTGACCTTCACCAATTACATTGTCTTGAACAAAATTAAGCAACTTTTGAACCTCGCTGTCAAATATCGCTTCTGCTCCTATCCCCTGATATTCTTCATCCCTTTCACTTTCAATAGACCAAGGCTCAGATTCTTCAAACTGTGCTGGCTCTTCTTCCGCCTCGTCAACGCTTTCATCATTTATATTCCATGCACCAAAACCATGTAACTCACCTTCTATCCACATCAAAGAATCTTCCAATATGCTTTGCGCTATAAAAGAATTTTTTTCCGGAGCAAATACTCTCCCAATCAATTCTATATTTCCATTATCATAAACTTTATAACGCACATCAAATTCATAATATCCGTCTTTTAATTTTCTAAAAACAAGCGCCTTTGCACCAGCACTTACAAACTCAAAACTAACAATTTCTCCTTCACTAGATATGACTCCATATCCTAAAGTTGGAACAGAAGCCCCTATATTTCTAACAAGTTCTCTTTCAATATTTCCGGCTTTTGATATTAAAGCAATATTTTCTTTTATCAGTTTCTCAGCATCTTCCTCTAAATCAGCAGTGCCTTGCTGCATTATAAATTCCAACCGTTCAATCTTAGATTCTTCATGTAGCTTTTCTAAAGCATATTTTACCCGGAGAGACCTAATCGTATTCCAGGGTTTATTGGAAGAATCAGAATCAGTTTTTGAACGTGTAGCTCGGATCAAATCATTATATACCCGATAATATAATGACGTATCCTGGGAATATTTTTTTAAAGCTTCTAAATAGTCATACCAGGCATCCCAATATTCTTCAATTTCCTGAGCATTTAATACCTCCCTCGTCTTTGGCATCTTTAATCCTGCCTCGGGATTCTTTCTTCGCTCAGCCATAGACATAATCATAGCCTTAATAAATTTCTCTTCAGCCGGAAGCAATGCTGCGTTTTTACGTAAATTATAATAATAAAACTTACTAGCTTTTTTAAGAGCTTCGAGCACCGCTTGTTTCCCTTTAAAATCATCCAACTCGCCTTTAACTACGCGATACCTACGAGTTTCCCTGCCATCATCTATAATTTTAACTTTTACTTTTATCTGTCGAATTCCTAAAACAGGATTAGGTAAAGCTTTCGTCGCCAAATTATTGAAAGATAAAATCTTTCCGGTTTCATCAACCCATAAAAATATTGTTATAAAAGACTTCCTTTGATTTTTTGAAGATTCCAACTTTATAAATTTTTCAAAGTCATTTGACATCAATTCTTCGTATTTAGCCATAAACATATCATTCCAAGTAATAGGATTCCGATCTTTCACAAAAGTATCAAAAGCATCAAATATACGTTTAATCCCTAAATTGTATTGCCGTATAGCACCTAACAATAATAGCGGAGGATCCTTTTCCATAACCGTACTTCCAGTTTCATTAATCTCTATAGGAAAAGCTATTGTATCTTTATCATCAATATGCAATTCAAATAACCGCCTATTTACTTTCATATATTTTTTTGCTCCCTCAATATCCTTAAAAGGACCAAAAGTCTTCAAAGTATCTGGATCAAATACTACATAGGCTTTTTCAATTTCATGAGCATTTCCTCCTCTGCCCCGTAAATAATTCAAAAAAGCAAAATACAAACTAAAGCTTTTCTCAAAATGATTCGGATCAGTTATGATCGTTTCAAATTCTTCGTTAATACCTTTCTTAACTAAAGACCGATTTGTTTCAGCTATTGATAACAACAAATTTCTACCCGCCCATAGTCTTGGTCTATTTCCTCCGTCAAATATGGGCTCGCCAATTTTTGCAAAACCTTTTCCATTTTTTAAATAATGAATCTTAACATGAAACTCAAAACAATCTCCAAAACCTATCCGTTCCTTTATACGCTTATCCGGCAGCCAAGAAATAATCTTGCCATCTCTATCTGTGTAACCCGCAATAATTCCGTCTTCTCTTTCACTTTCATCTTTATTTAACATATAAAAAAATTCTTCTGACCTAAATTGCTCTACATTATGTTCCACTATAGTTCTCCGTAATGAAACATAACCTTCAGATACCATAGCAGAATCATTGTCTATATTTTCCGGATTAAGACTAATTTGTTCCTTAACTAGCGACCCGACTTTGGATAACGAAGTAGCATCTGTTCTAGGCTTTTCACTATAAGAGCCTGCGGCAAACTTCATGATTGCCCCGCCGGAAAAATATTTACGAGGAATAACTTGTTGAGTCTGCGGATCATATTCTTCTCTTATGAAATTAAATAAACCCTTATTAAAAGCCTCCAAATATTTTTGATATATTTTTTGCTTTTCGTTTTTATCAGCAATATCGATCCCTACGATTTTATTTTGATCTATATAATATTTAAGCAAGCCTCTGCCCTTATACCATTTAGCTAAAATCAAACTATGATAAATCTGCCGCAGCTGGATAAAATGCGAACCCTCGTTAACTTCACGTTCAAGTTCAGGAATGATAATAGTTTTGATAAGTGTCTGAGAACCCGAAGTCCCATGATCGCGCAGCGATTTTACGGGATTACCACCAGCTAAATACTCCATTTCAGTCATTACTTTTAATTTTGCTGTTTGTATCCACGCTGTATCTTTATCAACTACAACTTCTGCAGATTCCGGCACGATCCAAACTTTACTTAAAATATTAGATGATATATCTTCGGGCACGAAGTATCGTGCCCCTACGCTACCTTTACCCTTTTTATATATTTTTGAATATATCTCATCCCAAAATTTCTTTCCCCATTCGCTGTCCGGACTCATTAAAGACGCTGTCAATTGTTTCAAAATATAATCTTGTGATAATAAATCCCGCCCCATTTCAGTCTTACCAAAAGCTTTAGGAATAATACGATTTTTTTCCTTAGGCGACAAATTCACCCATAAATCATTTTCAGGAATAGTTAAAGCTGCTAAAAAATAACTGATCAAACGTTTCGAATCTTGTTTAAATTGAAACCCTTCGGCTCCTAACCGTCGCTCAGGGTCATTTTTTATACTGGCTTCGCCAGTATCAAAAATGATATCAAACCGTAAAGGATCAGCAGGAAAAATTTTTATACCTTTAATCAAAAGCGGAGTGTAGTTAGGTGTGGGCGACAACATTACTCCAGAAGCAGGCAATGCAGAAACAGTTTGTCCATAAGCAGGACAAAAACCAGCTATTGTGTTAAGCCCAAAAGCCGTTAACACAAATAACTTAATCATCTTTGCCAAAATGAAGTTATTAATCTTAATCATAGGAATTAAAATATAACATATGAATCAATAAAAACCAATAAAGAGGTCGAGAGGTAAGAGTTAAGAGGTAAAAAATCTAAAAACAAAAAACCCGCAGGCGTAAAAATTATTTATTACGAAAATTGTTCAAAAGCGCCAAGCTACAAGGCATTTCTAAAGTTGTGCGGAGGCGTGCTATCGGTGTACGCCGCACAAACAACTGAAGAAATAACACCGTAGATTGGCGCTTTTCAACAATTTTAAATTACATCATTCCGCCCATGCCACCCATGCCGCCCATCCCACCCGGCATACCACCTGGCATACCGCCCTTATCTTTTTCAGGCAGGTCAGCAATTAAAGCTTCAGTGGTTAAAAGCAATGCTGCAATAGACGCCGCATTCTGCAATGCTGTACGGGTTACTTTAGTTGGATCAATAATTCCTGATTCAAGCATATCAGCGTATACATCTTTACTCATATCATAACCGATATTACCTTTTTCAGTCTTTAATTTATCGACAATAACTGAACCTTCAATACCAGCATTCTTGGCTAATTGACGGATCGGCTCTTCAATCGCGCGTTTTACAATTTCAGCGCCGGTTTTTTCATCGCCTTCTAATTTCAAAGTATCAAAAACTCCTAAAGTACGTAATAATGCCACACCGCCTCCAGGAACAATACCTTCTTCTAATGCCGCGCGAGTAGCATGCAAAGCGTCTTCTACGCGAGCTTTCTTTTCTTTCATTTCAGTTTCAGTAGCAGCGCCGATATTAATAATTGCAACCCCGCCGGCTAACTTAGCACGACGTTCCACTAATTTTTCTTTATCATAAGAAGAATCAGTTGCTTCAATTTGAGCAGTGATCTGTTTGATGCGACCTTTAATAGCTGATGCTTCGCCATGACCCTCGACGATAGTGGTGTTATCTTTATCAACCTGCACTTTTTTCGCACTGCCTAAATATGTTTCATCAATACTTTCTAACTTAATACCTAATTCTTCAGTAATAGCTTTACCGCCGGTTACTGCCGCGATATCTTCAAGCATTGCCTTACGGCGATCACCGTATCCCGGAGCTTTAACTGCTACGCAAGATAAAGTTTTACGCATATTATTCACGACCAAAGTAGCTAAAGCTTCGCCTTCGACGTCTTCAGCAATGATCAATAAAGAACGACCTGATTTAGCGACTTTTTCTAAAAGCGGAAGCATGTCTTTAATATTAGAGATTTTTTTCTCATAGATCAAAATATATGGATCTTCCATTTCGCAAGTCATTTTTTCCATATCAGTCGAGAAATATGGAGATAAATAACCTTGGTCGAATTGCATACCTTCCACAACTTTTAATTCAGTGTGGATAGTTTTTGATTCTTCCACAG
>JADFYE010000040.1 GCA_015233195.1 Candidatus Omnitrophota bacterium | reverse complement strand
TTTATCTTATGATAAGGGGTTAATATGAGTGTTTTATCAAAATCACCGTGGATAATTCATTATGATGGATCAAGCTGTAATGGCTGTGATATCGAAGTTTTGGCGTCTTTGATGCCAAGGTATGACGTGGAACGTTTTGGGGTAATTAATACGGGTAACCCAAAACATGCAGATATTCTTTTATTGACTGGGTCTATAAATGAGCAGAATAAGCCGGTAGTACAAAATATTTATAATCAAATGCCGAATCCTAAAGTGGTGATCGCAGTTGGCATATGCGCGACTTCAGGTGGAGTTTTCAGGGAATGCTATAATGTTTTAGGTGGGGCAGATAAAGTGGTTCCAGTTGATGTTTATGTTCCATCGTGTCCAATAAGACCAGAAGCGCTTATTGATGGTGTTGTAAAAGCATTGGGAATTTTAGAGAAAAAAAAGGCGGCAAGCATGGTTGAAGAGGTGAAAAAATGACACAACAAACTATAGTTGAGATAACTTTGGATAGCCTTTTGGCCAAAGTTCGTGAAGTAAAATATGAAGGCTGGCGATTGGTACAGATCTGTTGCACTAAACTACCTGAATGTTTAGAATTGCAATATTCTTTTGATAAAGATTATGTTTATCAAAGTTTTAAAATTGTGCTGAAAGATACTGTTACTCCGGTGCCAAGTATCAGCGGCGTATATTTAAGCGCCTTTCTTTATGAAAATGAAATTCATGATTTGTTTGGTGTAAAAGTGGAGAATATAGCTGTGGATTATAAAGGTGATTTTTATCGGACTGGGATTAAACACGCATTTAATCAAGAAGAGAAACCAAAGGAGACGAGCCATGAGTAAACGCACGATCATTCCTTTTGGTCCTCAGCATCCAGTACTTCCTGAGCCGATACATTTAGATTTGGTGTTGGAAGATGAGAAAGTGGTTGAAGCAATACCATCGATTGGTTTTATTCATCGCGGTTTAGAAAAATTAGTCGAGAAAAAGGATTTTCAAGAATATACATATGTGGCTGAACGCATTTGTGGTATTTGCAGTTTTATTCATGGTCTTACTTATTGTATGGCTGTAGAAGAATTAATGAAAATTGAAGTGCCTGAACGCGCGCAATATTTGCGTACTATCTGGTCAGAACTTTCACGTATTCATAGTCATTTACTTTGGTTAGGTCTTACTGCCGACGGGTTTGGTTTTGAAAGTCTTTTTATGGAATCGTGGAAAATTCGCGAATATATTCTCGATATAATAGAAGAGACTACTGGCGGACGAGTTATTTTTGGTTCAGCTAAAGTAGGCGGCGTACGTCGTGATATTACACCGGCTAAATTAGATGAGATAGTTAAAAAATTACGAGTTTATCAAAATAAGATTAATGATCTAGGTATGGTATTTTTAGATGACACCACAGTAAAACATCGTACACAGGGCGTAGGAATTTTAACTACTGAAAATGCGAAAGCATTAGGCGCAGTCGGTCCAATGCTCAGAGCTAGTGGGGTATCAATGGATATCCGTATGATGGGCTATGCTGCTTATGGTAAGATCGGTTTTACGCCTATAGTTGAGACGGATGGGGATTGTTATGCTCGGTGTAAAGTTCGTATCCGTGAGTTGGCGCAATCGATAGATATTATTGAAAAATGCGTACAGCAGATGAAAGAAGGCGTAATTGAAGCTAAGGTTACCGGTTTTCCTACTGGAGAATTTTTTGCGCGTTCTGAACAACCGCGCGGTGAAGTTATTTATTATGCAAAAGCAAATGGCACTAAATTTTTGCAAAGATTAAGAGTTAGAACTCCGACATTCGCGAATATTACGCCGTTGTTGGAAATTCTTAAAGGATGTCAGTTGGCAGATGTTCCAATATTAGTATTGACTATAGACCCATGTATCAGCTGTGCGGAGCGCTAACGCAGGATAAAGGCCAAAGGTTAAAGGTTAAAGTAAAAGATATTAAAAAAATTGATTTGAGATATAAATATTGATTAGGGGTAAGAAATGAAATTATTAGTAATGGCGAAATCAGTGTTAAGCAATCTTTTCAGTCGTCCAGTTACTGAAAGATATCCTTTTGTTGAAAAAAAATATTTTGTTGGTACTCGAGGTAAAGTTTTAATCGAGATTGATAAATGTATTTTTTGTGGTTTATGTCAACGTAAATGTCCGACTGCAGCGATTGTAGTAACTAAAGAACAAAAAGGTTGGGAGATCGATCGGTTACGGTGTGTATCTTGTAATGCTTGTGTTGAGATTTGTCCTAAAAAATGTTTAGTGTTAGATGTTAAATATGCTGCTTGTTCTGAAAAACCTTATAAGGATGCTTTTCATGCATGAAGTTCATCAAGTTCAAAAAGTAGTAGCTGAAGCTTTAGCTACGGTAAAAGATAAAAATATTAAAAATCCGACTAAGGCAGTTTTGCTCGTCGGAGAATTATTAGGTTTTGATGAAGGATGTATAAGATTATATTGGGAACAAATGATAGCAGATACTGTGTTATCTAATACTGTTTTGGAAGTTAAATTTACGCCTGCTTTGCTTGAATGCAAGATATGTAATATTCAATACCCTAAAAAAGGTTCTGATCTTCAGTGTCCTCAGTGCCGTAAGCTCGGCACACTACTCCCGTCTGGAAAAGAATTTTTTATAAGTGAAATCGTATAATAATTCTGGAGTTTTAAATGTGTTACGCTATTCCTGGAAAAGTTAAAGCATTTGAAGGTAAATTCGCTTTGGTTGATTATTTTGGCGAAGAGAAGAAAGCTATTAATGAGTTAACTGGACTAAACGTGGGCGATTATGTATATGCACAAGGTGGTTTTGTTATAACTCGGGTAAGCCAGAAAGAGGCTGAAACAACTCTAGAGACATGGAAAGATCTTTTTTTTGAGTTAAAAGATATTGACGATGCTAGCGTAAAACAAATGCCTTGGGCTGGATCGAAATATACAAAAGTCCGGGACATGTATGATAAAGTTGCTGCAGGTGGAAGGATATTGCGAGAGGAGTTGGAATATTTATTATCTGCGAAAGATGCTGGTGAACGTGAGTTTATTAAAAACGCGGCACATCATTTGAGACATCAGTATCACGGTAATTCTTGCTGCGTGCATGGGATAATCGAAATTGGCAATGAGTGTGACCAGGTTTGTCATTATTGTGGGATTTCGGCATTGAATACAAGTTTAATTAGATATCGGATGTCTAAAGACGAGATATTGGAGTCAGTTAAGGTTGCGGTTGAGGTTTATGGGTTTAAAGCTTTGGTATTACAAAGTGGTGAGGATTGCGGCCGCTCTATCGATGAGTTAATTGATATTGTGGCTGAAATTAAAAAACGTTTTGGGGTGTTGATATTTATTAGTTTCGGTGAGGTTGGTAGTGAAGGATTAAAACGTTTATATGATGCTGGCGCTAGGGGGTTGTTGTTACGGTTTGAAACTTCAAATTCTGAGTTGTATTCTAAGCTGCATCCTGGGTCAAAGTTTGAAGATAGATTAAAAGATCTGAAAACTGCGAATGAATTGGGATATTTGATAATTACTGGATCTTTAATCGGTTTGCCTGGGCAGACTTATGCTGATATAAGTCGTGATATAGAATTAGCAGGGGAGCTGAATGTTGAAATGTTGAGTATGGGGCCGTTTTTACCGCATCCAAATACTCCTTTAGCTAAACATCTTGCACCTACAGTTGATGAAATAGTGCATGCTTTATCATCGGCCAGATTTTATTTACTGCCTCATGTAAAAATTTTAGTAACTACTGGTCTTGAAACTTTAAATATGTCTGCACGCCGGCTGGCATTTTTATCTGGGGCAAATTCGATGATGCTTAATGTAACACCATTGGAAAAAAGGCCGTTGTATGAAATTTATCCTGGACGAGCTCATCAAAACGTTTTTTAATGATCGCTTCCGTATCGTCTTCTAACCCGATCAAGACAGTTCCAACTGTCGCGATATTCGCATTACGTAACGCATTAACTGTATCTTTAATCTGCTGTAAAGTTACCCCTTTACCCGCTTTTTTCAACTGTTCATCGCTTTCAACTTCAATACCAACCAAACCCATGAATAGACCAGCTTCATGCATTAAAGGCATGATATCAATCTCCTCCAACCAATTATCCGCCCGACCTAAACACACCCATTTGATCTTATTGCCACGCGCAATCTTCATCTCGCAGAATTTTTTAACTGTTTCTTTATCGACATTAAAAGCATCGTCTTGAATAACGACCACAGTCACACCATATTTTTTTTCTAACAGATCCATTTCAGCCAGAATAGTTTCATGAGACTTGCCACGCCACGAGATATAATCCTGTTTACTATTACGTTTATCATACAAACTCCATTGATAGCAGAATGTACACGCACCTGGACAACCCCGAGAAGTTAATAATTCTGCGAACGGTTTCCAATAAGTATGCCCTACATATTTTTCCATGGGAAACAAATCATACGCCGGCATTGGTAATACGTTCAAATCCGGGATCAAAGAACGATGCGGCCCCATTTGGACTTTACCATTTTTATCGCGGGATACTAACCCGGGGATCGACGCAAAATCCGGATTCGCATTTTTCAATGCTTTAACCAGATCCGTGATCGTCATCTCGCCTTCACCCATAGCCACAAAATCAATAGCCGGATTGGTTTCTAAAGTTTCAACACTGTAGGCGGAAAACCATAAAGCGCCGGTAACAATTTTAGTCGCAGGCAAAACTTCTTTGATCTTCTTAGCAGTTTCCTGGAAATGCCAAATAACGGATAACCCGCCGGTAGAATGTAGCAGATCGCCCATAACACACAAATCAGGTTTTATATTTTTGATACGCGACATCATCTCGTCATAAGATAATCCTAAGGCTTTAGCGTCCAAAACTTCAACGTCTGCTACTTTCTCCTGACGCAAATATGCGGCAACCTGAGCATAATATTGATTAGGCGCGCGATGTTCACCATGCGTAGCCCATGAACCCATTGGGGGAGTGATAAATAAAACTTTCATATGCTAATTCCTTTTTAGTGCGTAGTAGTTAGTACTTAGTATGTAGTTATTGAAACGCTTCGCGTACTAAATACAGATTGTAAAATTTTTAATGAAACGTTTTTTTAAAAAATCGAATAATAATAGTTAAAATAAATAAAAACCTTGTTTTCCAACTATTCAGTCAAAACCACCCTGAAACTAACGGAGTTCCACCTGGGGTTTTATCAATACAAATATGTTTGGTCTGTGTGTATTCGTACAACCCTTCCATGCCCAATTCCCGACCGAATCCGCTTTGTTTATACCCGCCAAACGGCGCTTCATTATAAAACCCGCC